>NZ_JBWHZP010000023.1:0-59626 GCF_056323165.1 Streptomyces sp. 3-6 | reverse complement strand
TGATCATGTCCACGCGCCTCTTCCTCTCCACGCTCGCCGCCGGCCTCGCCGTCGCGGGGGTGACCGCCGGGGGCGCCGCAGGGGCGGACGGGGCCGGGGGCTGTTCGGCGGCGGCCGGGGGCGCGCCGGCGCCCGGTCCCCGCACCGCGGCCCGGGCGGCGGCCGGACCGCCTCCGGGCGGCACGGGCGCCACGGCGGCTCCGTGGTGCTGTGCGGGAGCCGCCCCATGGCCCTCGGGTCCCGGCACGTACCCCATCGCGGGCACCCCGGCGGCCCCGCTCCCGGCGGAGAAGTTCACGCCCCGCTCGATCCGGTCGAGGCGGGCCATCACCGACCGCTCGTCGCCGTAGGCGGCGGGGAGCAGCACGCGGGCGCAGATCAGCTCCAGCTGGAGGCGCGGCGACGCGGCGCCGCGCATCTCGGTCAGCCCTTCGTTGACCAGGTCGGCCGCGCGGCTCAGCTCGGCGGCGCCGAAGGTGCCGGCCTGGGCCTGCATCCGCTCCAGGACGTCGGCGGGGGCGTCGATGAGCCCCTTGTCGGCGGCGTCGGGCACGGCGGCCAGGATCACCAGGTCGCGTAGCCGCTCCAGCAGGTCCGTGACGAAGCGCCGCGGGTCGTTGCCGCCCTCGATCACCCGGTCCACGACCTCGAAGGCCGCCGCCCCGTCACCGGTGGCGAAGGCCTCCACGACGGAGTCGAGCAGCGAGCCGTCGGTGTAGCCGAGGAGGGACGTCGCCATGGCGTACGTCACACCCTCCTCGCCGGCACCGGCGAGGAGCTGGTCCATGACGGACATCGAGTCACGCACGGACCCGGCCCCGGCCCGCACCACGAGCGGCAGCACGCCGTCCTCGACCGCGATGCCCTCCCTGCCGCACACGTCCCCGAGGTAGTCGCGGAGCGTGCCGGGGGGCACGAGCCGGAACGGGTAGTGGTGGGTGCGCGACCGGATGGTCCCGATGACCTTCTCCGGCTCGGTGGTGGCGAAGATGAACTTCAGGTGCTCCGGCGGCTCCTCCACCACCTTCAGCAGGGCGTTGAAGCCCTGCGGGGAGACCATGTGGGCCTCGTCGATGATGTAGATCTTGTACCGGCTGTGCGCGGGCCCGAAGAACGCCTTCTCCCGCAGGTCACGGGCGTCGTCCACACCGCCGTGGGACGCGGCGTCGATCTCGATGACGTCGATGGAACCGGGCCCGTTGCGGGCGAGGTCCTGGCAGGACTGGCACGCACCGCACGGCGTCGGCGTCGGCCCCTGCTCGCAGTTCAGACACCGGGCGAGGATCCGGGCACTGGTCGTCTTGCCGCATCCGCGCGGACCGCTGAACAGGTACGCGTGATTGACCCGGTTGTTCCGCAGCGCCTGCTGCAGCGGGTCGGTGACATGCTCCTGCCCGATGACCTCGGCGAACGACTCCGGGCGATAGCGGCGGTACAGCGCGAGAGACGACACGCCTACGAGGTTATAGGCGCCCACCGACATCCGGACCGGCCTACCGGAGCGGGAGACCTCGGCGCACCACAGCCGCCGCGCGGACCGCCGCGATCCGGCCTCGCGCACGCGAGCGCCCCCCACGCACCCGCCAGAGCCAACCTACCCTTGCTGCCTTCCGGCCCTGGGGGAGTTCAGTCAGATAGCGCCGCGTGAGGGGCTGCGCAAAGGCTACCCCATCCCACGGGCGGGGATCGAGTTCGCGAGCACTCCTCTCGGTCATGTAATGTTTCCGGCGGAGGATTCGCCTAGAGGCCTAGGGCGCACGCTTGGAAAGCGTGTTGGGGGCAACCCCTCACGAGTTCGAATCTCGTATCCTCCGCCAGTGCCTCACCGGGCACGATGTCGAAGGGCCCCACCGTTCGCGGTGGGGCCCTTCGACGTTGTCCCCGGAGCCCGGCGCCCTCGACCGGGCGCGCCGCGAGGCCGTCGCGACCGTCGGCGTCCGGCGAGAACCGCCGTGCCGCGCGTCACCTCCTCGCGGAAGCTGCGGCGATGCCGCGCCGGTCCGCTCGCCCGCTCGACGTCCCCGGTGCCCGACAGAACCCCTGCCGCCCCCTGTCCGGCGACAGGAGCCGGCCCCCGCTGCCGTCGACGGTGTGCCGGCCGACGGCAGCGGGGCCATCTCTCTACCAGCCCGTCATGACGGTGCCGAGCGCCAACGGTGCCGCCACCAGCGCCACGATCGTCACGCGCAGGGGATGCCGGTCGTCGACGGCGGTCCAGCGGCAGGCGGCGAAGGCGGCGACGACCCCCAGCGGGAACAGGACCGGCACGGACTCGGACAGTCCGCTGCGCGTTCCTCCCACGTACGCCGCGGCCCAGGAACCGGCCAGGCCGACGAGGACGGCGAAGAAGACCTTCCCCGCGCTGAACCACTCGCGTTCCATCAGGTCCGCGAGCTCTCCGTGGGCGGCGCCGGAGCGGCGTTCCCGCACGGCTGCCACGGCGAAGGCACCGAGGAGCAGGGCCGCGCCACCGACGAAGCCCCAGCGCAGGACATCGGCCACGAGATCCATGGTGAACCCCCCATCCGGTCCGCCGTTCACCAGCAGTGCTTGATCACGCCGTCGACCCCGAGGACGCCGGCGGCCATCCCCCCGATGCCGGCTCCGGCCTCCTCGAAGACCTCCGTGACGCCCTTCTTGAAGGTCCTGCCCGCCTTCTTCTTCGACCGGATCTTCGCGACCACCTTCTTGACGGCCTGCGCGGTGCCCGTGGTGGCCGGGACGGCACCGGCGGTCACCGCCGCCACGAGCAGGGCGGAGGTGCGGGTGAACAGGGTGCATCGGGTGGTGCGGTGCTGCACGGTTGCTCCGTTCCGGAACATGCGTCCGGGCGCGCCGCGCCCCCAACCCCGTGTTTCGCGGGAACGCTGCGCCCGGCTGGTCGGCACCCACTTGATCAACTTCGGGGCTCGCCCACTGTGACGGAGGCCCCGATTCCGGCTCAGATGTTGCTCAGAACGGTTCCGCGGCACCGGACGGTGACGCGGGGGCGGACGGTTGCGGACGCGGCTCGCCAGAGCCCGCGTCCCGCGTCCGCGCCCTCCTGCTCCCGTGCACGGCGGAGGTCTCTTCCTCCGACCGCACCCCAGCCGCACCCCCGACCGCACGCCGTGACCCCCGAGCCCCGCCCCGCACTCAGCCGCCCCGCGCGCCGTCGCACCCGCGTTCGTACCGCCCGCCTCGCGCCCCCGGGCGCGCCCGTCCGCCGCACGCAGTGACCGGGATCGCGCCCGACAACCCCCGCATCGGGGAATAGAGACGGAGAAGGCGCGCACACGTGGGGTGCACGTGTCACCGTGTTGTGGGGGACGAGCCCGCTGCCGGGCGAGCCCGCTGCCAGGAAGGCGAGGAAATGGTGGGACAGGAGAGGACGCAGGGCGGGCAGGGGCAGTCCGCGGCGAGGGCCCTCCCCCACCTCGTCCCGGCGTTGGAGGCGATCGGGGTGGGCGCCTACGTGGTGGACGAACAGGGACGGATCGCCGCCGTCAACAGCCACGCCGAACGCCTGCTGGGCCGCGCCTCCGCCGACCTCACCGGGCAGGACGCCCACGACCTGCTGCACCGCGGGCCGCAGGGAGAGCGGCTGCTGACCACCCAGTGCGCCATGCGCCAGGCGTTCCACTCCGGGAGCGCGGCACAGGGCAGCGGTGAACACTTCGAGCGGGGCGACGGCTCCCTGGTGCCCGTGTCCTGGACGTTGACGCCGTACGCGCTCGGCGACGCGGAGGCCGGGACCCTCGTCGTCTTCCACACGCCCGGACAGGCGGGCGACGCGGGCCGGGGCGCCCGGCGTCCCGCCGAGACGCTCACCGACTACGAGCGGCTCGCCCTGCTCGCGGAGACAACGACCCGGCTGTCGTCCACCCTGGACGTCGACGAGGCGCTGGACCGGCTGGTCCGGCTGGTGCTGCCCCGGCTCGCGGACTGGGCGGTCGTCGACCTGATCGCCGAGCGGGACGAGGTGTGGCGCACGCTCGTGGTGCAGGCGGACGGCGACAGCCTGGTGCGTCACGAGGAGCTGGAGGGGCCGATGCCGCCGGTGCCGGAGGAGTCGGTCATGCCGCTGTCCAGGGCGCTGCGCGGGGTGGCGTCGGCGCTGGCCGGCGCCGACACCTACCGGGGCAGCGAGCCGGACTCCGGGATCATGGTGGAGCAGCGGCACCTGTTCGAGACGGCGGGCATCCACTCCGCGGTCATGGCACCGCTGCGCAGCACCCGGGCCGTCCTGGGCGCCGTCACCCTGGGCCGTTCGAAGCGGGGCGCCTTCACCTCCGCGGACCTGCCCCTGCTGGAGGACATCGCCCGCCGCGCCGGTCTCGCCCTGGACAACGCCCGCCTCTACCAGCGCCAGCGCAAGGTCGCCGAGACGATGCAGAACCATCTGCTGCCCCACCTCCCGCAGGTGCCCGGCCTCACGCTGACGGTGCGCTACCTGCCCGCCCCGGACGCCTCCCACGTCGGCGGCGACTGGTACGACGTCTTCGGCCTCGCGGACGGCACCACGGCCCTGGCCATCGGCGACGTCGTCGGCCACGACCTGGAGGCCGCCGCCGGCATGGCGCAGCTGCGCAACATGCTCCGCGCCTACGGCTGGGCCCAGCAGGAGCCCCCCAGCCGGGTCGTCGAGCGGCTGGACGCGGCCATCATGCCGATCACCGACGTGACCATGGCCACGCTGGTCTTCGCCCGGCTGACCCGGACGGACGACGGCCAGTGGCAGCTGACCTGGACCAACGCCGGCCACCCGCCGCCCCTCCTGGTCACCCGGGAGGGCCTGGCCGAGTACCTCACCGGCGGGCACGGCATCCTGCTGGGCACCGGGGTGGACACGCCCCGCACCGACGCCACGGTCCGGCTCCCCCCGGGCAGCACCCTGCTGTTCTACACGGACGGCCTCGTGGAGGCGCCCGGCCACACCCTCGACGAGGGCATGCACCGACTGCGCCAGCACGCCGCCGCCCTCGCCCACCGTCCCCTGCCGTCCCTCACGGACCAGCTCCTGCGCCGGGTCCGGCCGCCGGGCCACGACGACGTCGCCCTCCTGGCGTTGCGCACCCCGAGACGCGAGGAGTCCCAGCCGGGCGCCGGCGGGCCTGCCGGGCGGATCGTGCCGGAGACGTGAACGCGGCGGCCTCGTCGGCCGCTCCACACGGAACGCGGCGGCCTCGTCGGCCGCTCCACACGGAACGCGGCGGACCCGTCGACCGCTCGGCGCGAACGCGGCTGCGCACCGCGGCCGTTGGCGGGTAACCGGGGGCCATGGGTGACCTTCTCGTGGGGACGTGTTCGTGGACCGACCGGGCGCTGGTCGGGAGCGGGTGGTATCCGCCGGGCCGGCGGGACGCCGAGGGACGGTTGCGGTACTACGCGGAACGGTTCCCGGTGGTCGAGGTGGACGCGTCCTACTACGCGCTGCCCTCCGCGCGGAACAGCCGGCTCTGGGTGCAACGCACCCCGGACGGCTTCGTGTTCGACGTCAAGGCGTTCTCGCTGCTGACCGGGCACCCGACTCGTGGCGCGGTGATGCCGCCCGGGCTGCCGCCGGACGGCCGGGACCCGCGGGTGCGGGACGAGGTGTGGGAACGGTTCGCCGAGGGGATCGCCCCGCTGCGGGACGGCGGTCGGCTGGGCGCCGTGCTGTTCCAGTTCCCGCCCTGGGTGCGGGCGGGGGCGCGCGGCGAGGACTTCGTGGAGGAGTGCGTGCGCCGGGCATGGGGCTGGCCGGTGGCCGTGGAGTTCCGGCACCCGTCGTGGTGGGAGGAGGGGCGCGCGGACCGGACGTCCCGGATGCTCACCCGCTGGGGAGTGGCCGCCGTCGGGATCGACATGGCGCAGACGCTGCCGTCGTCCATCCCGCCGGTCGCGCCGGTGACCTCGTCCCGGCTGTCCGTGGTGCGCTTCCACGGGCGCAGCACCGCGTGGGGGCGGGGCAGCAAGGAGGACCGGTTCCGGCACCGGTACCAGGAGGACGAACTCGCCGGGTGGGTACCGCGGTTGAGGGAACTGGCCGGGCGGGCCGACCAGGTGCACGTGCTGTTCAACAACTGCTGCGGCGACGCGGCCGTGCGCGCGGCGGAGGACATGGCACGGCTGCTCGGCCGCACCCGGGTCGACGGGTGAGGCCGCCGCCCCGTGGAGCGCGGGTGGGCGGGGCGGCACGGCAGGGCGGCCGGACGCGGTCGGCACGGCTCGGTGCGGCGCCGCTCAGTGCATCCCGGTGCGGCTCGATACGGCCGGGCGGGCCGGGCCCGCGTCCGGCCCGCGTCCGGCCTCCACCGCTCCCGATCCGCTGCCGGGTGCGCCCGTCAGCGGGTGATGCGGATCCGCCGGGTCTCGGTGACCTGGTCCACCTCCGACACCCGGACCGTCGTCCTCATCGTCCAGGTGCCCTCGATCGGGAGGACGAGGTCACTGGTGGCCCAGTAGCCGCCGCGGTCGGTGAGGCGCGCGTCGAGGGGCCCGATGTCCTTCGCCTCCAGGGTGAAGGAGAGGCGCACCTCCGGGACGATGGCCAGGGCGCCGGTCGGGCCGAAGGTGACCGCCTGGACGCTGTTCTCCCCCACCCGGCCCGGGTCCAGGGTGAGTTGCACGGTGCCGTTCTTCCCGGAGCCGATGTCGTAGGGGATGGTCACGGACGTCGCCGCGGGCAGGCCGGCCACCTGGGGCGGGCCGGACGCCTCGGCCTCGGCCTGGGCGCGGGCCGGGAGGGTGCTGGTCAGCACCGTGGTGATGAGCAGGACCACGACGGCCACCAGAACCTCGACCAGGACGGACAGGCGCAGCGCACGCCGGTGCAGGTCCTCCGGGGAGTCCGCGGGGCGGGCGTCGGAGTCCGGGGCGTCGTGCGGCTCCGGACCGCGGGGCGCGTCGGAGGCAGCGGGGGCGGGCCGGTCGCTCCGGTCCGCCGCGGCGGAGGCGTCCGGGGCGCCCTCGGAGTCCGGGGCGTCGTCACCGGGGGGCACGGTCGCGCGGGCGGCGCCCGGTCCCGGTTCGGCCGGGGACGTCGCCGCGGGCGCCGGGCGGGTGTCACCGCCGACGGTCACCAGGTCCGGTGCGCGGTCCGGCACGGGTGCCGTCTCCGGTTCCCGGGTCCGGCCCTGGGCCAGTCGTGCCGTCCAGCGGCGGGAGAGTCCGGCCACCAGCAGCAGCACGGCCACCGCGACCAGCTTGGCGGTCAGGGTCCTGCCGTACGGGGTCCCGGTGAGCGCCGCCCAGGAGCCCAGACCGCGCCAGGACTGGTAGACGCCGGTGACGGCGAGGACGGCCACCGAGAGGAAGGCGACGCGGGAGAAGCGCGTGACGGTGGCGGTGGGCGGCGGGGTGTCCGCCCGGAACAGGATCACGAGCAGGGAGACGAGGCCGCCCAGCCAGCACGCCGTGGCCAGCAGGTGCACGACGGACGAGGTCATCGCCACGGGGACCTGGATGCCGGCGGAGGCGTGCTCGGCCGCCGCCCAGGTCAGCGCGAACCCGACGGACAGGGCGCCGCCCGCCGCGAGTTGCGGGAGGGTGGGCCGGTGTCCGTCCTCCCGGCGGCGGGCGAGGCGGAGCAGGAACAGTCCGGCCAGCAGCGTCAGGGCGAGCCGGGCCAGCAGGGCCCAGGCGGGGCGTCCGCCGAGCGCCCGGCCGACGGCCTCCGTGTCGAGGGCGCCGGACGGCGGTGCCGCGGACTCGAACGGTGCCCGCAGCACCAGCAGGACCAGGGTGGAGCCGAGCAGGGTCCACCAGCCGGTGAGCAGGGGCAGCCGCAACGGGGTGGTGTCCGTCGGGCGGCACAGGGCCACGAACGCCGCCGCGCCGATGAGCAGGACGGCGGCGACGTACGCGAGGTAGCGCGCGGTGTTGTAGAGGCTCGCCGTCACCGGGTGCTCGCCCGGGTCGGTGGGGGCGGCGGGAGGGGTGGGCGAGGGCTTGCCGATGGAGAAGGTGAAGGCGCCGGAGGAGGGGTGGCTGTCGGCGGAGATCACCCGCCAGGCGATCGTGTAGGTGCCCTCGGCCAGGTCGTCCGGCAGCTCGACCACGGCGGTGTCGGAGGCGCCTTCGGCGTGCCGGGGCTCCTCGACGTGCACCCGGCGGTTGTCGGGGCCGTAGATGCGGACGGAGTCGTCCATCAGGCCGACGGACTCGGTGAAGGTCAGGGTGACCTGCTCGGGCACCGTCTTGGCGACGCTGCCGTCCTGCGGGTCGGAGCCGCGCAGCGCGGCGTGGGCGGAGGCCGGGCCCGCGCTGCCGAGCAGGAGCAGGACGAGGGCACCGCCCAGCAGCACCAGGGCCCGCAGCCGTCGGGCGCCGGAACCGCCCGGCCGCCTCCACCCTGCCCCGCGCGGGGTCCGGCTCCTGCCGCCGCCGCCCACCGACTCGCTGCGCCGTCGTTCCACGTCGTACCGCCTCCCGGCCTTCCGGCTCCGGAGGGGGTACGGACGGCGGGCGCGGTCTGCTCACCCGCCGCGCCACGGGTCCCGGGACCGGCCGCTCCGTCGGCCTCTCCGCCGACCGCTCCGTCGCTGGGTCGACCGCTTCGTCGGCCGCTCCGCCGACCGCTCCACGGCCCCGCCCCGGGGTACCGCCGGCCCGCCCCCGGTCGCTCCGGGAGTCACCCGCCGAAGGCTGCCTCGCGGCTGAGGAAGGCCAGTTGGGCCTGCTTCTCCGGCAGGTACACGTCGGGCAGGTCGACTTCCGGGAGGACGACCACGGGTCCCGCCTCGAAACCTTCCTTGCGGAAGCGCGCCACGGCCTTCTCGTTCGCCGGGTCCGGGTCGATCACGATCCGTTCGCGGTCCAGCCCCACCAGCACGTACGTGGCGACGGCCCGGAGCAGCCCGCCGGTCCAGCCGGACGAGCCCCGGCCGCCGTCGGCGGGGGCGAGCAGCAGGTGGATGCCGATGTCGCCCGGCCGGACGGGGTAGCAGTCGCCGACCCGGTCCGCCCCGGGCTCGTACGTCTGGAGCAGCGCGGCCGGGGCGCCGTCCTTGAGGACGAGGTACGCGTGGTGGGTGTCGAGGGTGTCCATGTGGGCGTAGATCCCGGCGACCTGCTCCTCGGTGAGGCCGATCATGCCCCAGAAGGAGGCGCGTTCCGCACTGACCCAGCGGTGCAGCAGGGGCGCGTCGGCGGACGGGTCCACCGGCAGGACGCGCACCCGGCCGAAGCCGTCGACGCGTTGATCGTGGACGGCCGGCCGGGCGGCGTACGGGTCGGGCAGGTCAGACATCGCTCTCCTTGTGCAGCTGGGTCCAGTCCGTGACGACCGGGACGAGGTCTCCCGCGAGCCACAGCGGCTGCTGGTCGCGGTGGTGGGGCGAGCCCGGGGTGCCGGACGCGCCGAACGGCACCACCCAGCGGCTGTCCTCGCGGCGGGCCAGGTCCCAGACGTAGCGGGCGGCCGGCCCGCGGGCGGCGAGGTCGGTGACACCGGGGACCGGGGAGGTGCACAGCACGCAGTCGTGGTCGCCGGAGAGTCCCGGCTCCTCGACGGGCTGCCCGGGCGGCAGGGCTCGCCAGGGGGCGAGGCGGTGGGTGTCGCCCCAGGTGCCGGCCGGCGGCCGGGCGGCCACCTCCTCCAGGGCGGCCCGGGCGGCGGCCGGACGGTCGATGCCGAACAGGTCGTCGGCGGCGAGGAGGTGTTCGAGGGCGTGCCCGATCCGCGGTACCGGGGCCAGCCAGGGCAGGTACACCTCGGGGTACGCGGGCGGGGTGGCCAGCGGGGCGAACACCGGCTCCGCCGCGAGGCGTCGGACCAGCGCGCCCCGCACGACCGCGAAGGCCGCCGCGTCGGCGCTGCCGGCGTCCATCCGGCGGTTCCAGCGCAGCAGGCGGTCGCGGAGGGCGGTGGCCGGGGCGCTGAGCGGCTCCCCGGAGTCGTCACCGTCGGCGTCGCCGGGGAGCGCGGCGAGGAGGTCCAGGAGGGGGGCGGCGGAGGCGAGGTGGGTGTCCATGTGGATCGCGGGCATGCCGTCGGCCGACCACTGCCGCCTTCCGGCCAGCAGCGCGGTGATGCGGTCGGCGCGGTGCGGCGGGGCGAACTCGACGCCGAGCGGGGCGGACGGGCCGCGCTGGTTGGCCATCACCGCGACGCCGTCGGCGAGTCCGGCGCGCGGCGGCTCGTGCCAGCCCCGCCACTCGTACCCGGGCTCCCAGGCGGGCACGGGCCCCTGCCCGTTGGCCCGGGCGCGCAGTGGCACCCGGCCGGCCACCCGGTGCAGGGTGCCGCCCTCGGTGTCGGCGGCCTGGAGCACGTTGACCGGCTCGGCCCACCGGTCGGCGGCCCGGTCCACGTCCCCGACCCGGCGGGCCCGCAGCAGGGGCAGCAGGGCGGAGAAGCCCAGGTCGGCGGTGACCCGGGGCGGGTAGCGCAGGGCGAGGGCGACCGGGGGCACGGTGCCGGCGGTCCCGCCGTCCTCCAGCCCCTCGGGGCCGCCGATGACGACCGGACCGCGGTCGGTCTCGATCACCTCGACCTCGACAGGTTCCTGCCCGGCCACCTCGACGGACTCGGTGTGCCGGGCCGCCCGCCGCCACGTGCCGTCCGGGCCGAGCGCCTCCACGCCCGCGCCGGTGCGCCGCAGCCGCTCGCGGTAGAGGTCCTGGTAGTCGGCCATGGCGTTGGTGATGGCCCAGGCGACGGTGCCGGTGTGGCCGAAGTGGGCGATGCCCGGGACGCCGGGCACGGCGAGGCCGACGACGTCGAACTCCGGGCAGGACAGGTGGATCTGCTGGTAGACGCCGGGGTCCTCGATGAAGCGGTGCGGGTCCCCGGCGATGACGGCCCGGCCGGTGACGGTGCGGTCCCCGGAGACGAGCCAGCCGTTGCTGCCGGAGGTGCCGGGGCCGTCGGCGGCGAACAGGCCGACCGCGTCCGGGCCGAGGTGCTCGGCGACGTGGGCGCGCCACAGCTTGGCGGGGAAGCCCGCGAAGAGGATGTGGGTGGCGAGCCAGAGGCCCAGCGGCGTCCACGGCTCCCAGCGGCCGGGTTCCAGGCCCACGCGCGTGAACTCCGGTGCCGTGCCCTCGTGTTCGCCGGCCCGTACCGCGTCCAGTCCCTCGTTCACGCCGTCCACGTAGGCGCGCACCCAGTCCGCCGTCTCCGGATCCTGCCGTTCCAGGGCGGTGAAGCAGCGCCGGGCCGTGTCCGCCAGCCGGGCCCGCCGGGCGAGCCGGTCCCAGGGCAGGGCCTGCGGGCCGAGGAAGGACGCCGAGGTGCCCTGCGCCCGGTGCCGCTCGACCTCCAGCTGCCAGGCCCGGTCGAGTGCGGTCACCCGGCCCTGCAGCCGGGCGAGTTCGCGCACGCCGCCCGCGCGCAGATGGGGGATGCCCCAGGCGTCACGGAAGATCTCGCCGGCCACTGTGCCCCTCATTCCCTTTAGGTTAGGCTCGCCTAAGTAAGCGTGACGGGATCGTACGCGAAAGGTGAGGACGCGATGGGGCAGGGGCGGGGTTGGGAGGGCGCGGTCCTCAAACTGCTGCGCGCGAAGGACTTCACGTTCACCGTGACGGACACCGAGGACGTCACCGACGACTACCGGCGGCTGCGGTTCACGGACGGCGGACTGCTGGCCGCGGCCGGCGTCCACCCGACGATGTGGGCGCGACTGTGGTTCGACAACGCGGGCAAGCCGCACCAGCGGGCCTACACCCTGGTCGACCCCGACCCCGCGGCGGGCACCTTCGCCCTGGAGTTCGCGCTGCACGAGGGGTGCGCCAGCGACTGGGCGCGGGCCGCGAAGCCCGGCGACACCGTCGAGGCCACCCTCCAGGGCACGGGGTTCGACCATCCCGAGCCCGCCCCCTCGCACGTCCTCGCGGTCGGCGACCCGGCCTCGCTGCCGGCCATCAACTCGCTGCTGGGAGCCCTGGGTTCGGCCCCGGCCACCATCTGGTTCGAGGGCACCCTGGACGGCCTGCCGTCGGCGGCTGACCCGGCCCGGCACGAGGTGCGCGAGGTCCCGCGCCGCGACGCGGGCGCCGCCCTGGTGGAGCGGGTCCGGGCCGAGCTGCCCGGCCTGCTGCGGGCCACCCCCGACCCGTACGTCTGGATCGCCTGCGACACGGCGACCACGCGCGCCCTGTCCGCCTTCGCCCGCAAGGAGCTGGGCGTGTCCAAGCAGCGGATGCAGGCCCTGGGCTACTGGCGCCCCTGAGCCGGCCGGCCCGGCGGCGGGTCGGTCCACCGCGGCGGGCCCGTCCACCGCAGCGGGCCCGTCCACCACAGCGGTGCCCTACCGCGGCGCGCGCGGGTGCCCGGCGGCGCCTCCGCGGCACCGGGCGCCCACGGCGCGCGGGCCGGCGCGCGGGCCGGGCGGGGACGCGCGACCATCGGGGCATGGACGTCACACTGCACCTCGCCCAGGACCCCGAAGCCGACGCACTGCTCGGCCGCAGCCCGCTCGCCGCGCTGACCGGGATGCTGCTGGACCAGCAGGTCCCGATGGAGTGGGCGTTCAAGGGCCCGGCGACGATCGCCCGGCGGCTCGGGTCGGACGACCTGGACGCGCACGAGATCGCCGCCCACGACCCCGAGGCGTTCGCCGCCCTGCTCTCCGAGACGCCGGCCGTGCACCGCTACCCGGGGTCCATGGCGGGCCGCATCCAGCAGCTGTGCCAGTACCTCGTCGAGCACTACGACGGGGACGCCGAGGCCGTCTGGCGCGACGTCGGCACCGGTCGCGAGCTGCTGAAGCGGCTCCAGGAACTGCCCGGGTTCGGCAAACAGAAGGCCCAGATCTTCCTCGCCCTGCTGGGCAAACAGCTCGGTGTGCGCCCCACGGGCTGGCGCGAGGCAGCGGGCTCCTACGGCGAGGAGAAGTCCTTCCGCTCGGTCGCCGACATCACCGGGCCGGAGTCGCTGGCCAAGGTCAGGGCCCACAAGCAGGAGATGAAGGCCGCCGCCAAGGCCGCCAAGGCGGAGAGGGCCGCCACCACCCCGAAGGCGTCCGAGGCCCCGAAGAGCTAGCCGGACGACCGCCACGGGACCGGCCGACCACGCCCGGCTGCGCCGTCCCGCGCGCGGTCCACAGCCTGTGCACGCGTGCGCGCGGAAGGCGGACCCTCGGCGGGCGGGCTCGCCGACGTCGCCGACGTCGCGGACGGTCCGCCGTGGGGGCGGAGCCGCTACGCAGCGTCCGCGCGCGTCACCGGGCCCGTACCCGGAGGGCTGTGTCCCGGAGGGCTGTGTCCCGGAGGGCCGTGTCCCGGAGGGCTGTGTCCCGGAGGGCTGTGTCCCGGAGGGCTGTGTCCCGGAGAACCCGCGCCCGCGCACCGCGCACCCCGGGCCGGTGGACGCCGGGCGCGCCGGTTCGCGGGGCGGGAGCACCGCCGGGTGGCGGGAGCACCCCCGGCCGCGCTGCCCCGCCCCACCTCGCCTTGCCCACGGCGGACCCCCGGAATCCGGTACGCCCCGCTTTCGGATGTCATTTCCCGCGTGGCACTGCGGCGCCAAGGCTGCGCCGGGAAGCTCTTGACCGGTAGGCTTTCCGTGTGATCTTCAAGCGCATCGGAAACGGCCGGCCGTACCCCGACCACGGCCGGGAAAGCACCCGGCAGTGGGCGG
Source organism: Streptomyces sp. 3-6 (assembly GCF_056323165.1). NCBI lineage: Bacteria > Bacillati > Actinomycetota > Actinomycetes > Kitasatosporales > Streptomycetaceae > Streptomyces > Streptomyces sp. 3-6. The sequence goes on along the minus strand of NZ_JBWHZP010000023.1, from coordinate 46,080 downwards.
ACGTGGCGCCGCGCCCGGTCCGCCTCGATCAGCTCGTGACGACCAAGCAGCAACTCGACCTCGAGACCCTGCTCGCCGAGGACTCCACCTTCTACGGCGACCTCTTCGCGCACGTCGTGAAGTGGCAGGGCGACCTGTACCTGGAGGACGGCCTGCACCGCGCGGTGCGCGCGGCTCTGCAGCAGCGCCAGGTCCTGCACGCCCGCGTCCTCGAGCTGGACTGACCGTCACCCGGCCGGGCCTCCGCCGACGGAGCCACGACCGGGCATCGCGCGACGCGGAACGCCCACCGGGCACCGAGCCGCGTGGAGCCCCACCGGGCGTCTAGCCACCCGGGGCCCCGACGGCGCCGACTGACGTGGACCACCCGGGCATCCACCGGCACGGAGCCCCGACCACCGGATCGCGGGCCGCGCCCGCCCCACCGTCGGAGTGCGACCGCACCGGGCCCGCCGGCCACCCCGGGCCGGCCGGAGCACGCCGCCCCCTCCGACCCGTCCGCCCCCCCTCCGCGCCCCTCCGCGCCCCTCACCCGAAGGACCGTTTGGCCCTTTCGGGTTCTTTCGTATGCCCGTACGCGCAGTCGAATGATCATCTGGTAGGCATTGCCGCCGGAGCGCACTACGCTGCGCTCATGAGCATGCTGACTCCCCCGGGCATGGGCGGCCAGTACCGGATCAGGGGTGACAAGTACCCGCGGATGCGCCGTCCCCGGCGCCGCGGCCGACTCGTGCTCCTGGGCACCGCCTCCGTCGCCGTGCTCGGCGTGGGCGGCTGGGGGACCCTGCAGCTCATCGACGTCTTCACCGGCGGCGGCGACTCGGCCTCCGCCGTCGGCACCAAGGCGGCGTGCGTCGCCAAGGCGAGCCCTTCTCCCAGCCCCCGGGTCCTCCCCCGGCCGAGCGGGATCACCGTCAACGTACTCAACGCCACCACCCGTACGGGTCTGGCGAAGAAGACCGCGGACGAGCTGAAGAAGCGGGGCTTCAAGATCGGCGAGGTCGGCAACGCGACCAAGGAGTACGACAAGAAGGTCAAGGGCGCCGGGGTGCTGCTCGGCCCCACCGCCGCCCTCAACACCACGCTGCCGGTGCTCGGCACCCAGCTCGCCGGGGCCCAGCCGCGCACCGACGCCACCCGCAAGGGCACCGAGGTCGACCTCATCATCGGTGACGGCTTCACCCGGCTGACGGACCGGGCCGCCGCCGACCGGGCCCTGACCGCGCTGGCGAAGCCCGAGTCGGCACCCACCGGGAAGAAGTGCTGAACCGGAGCGACCAGCGAGCCACTGGGGGCGACTGGCGGCCCCGCGGAACGCGGCCGACAGGCTCCGATCGGCGCCCGATGGAGCCCGCACGGCGTCCGGCAGGCCCCGCACGACGGTTCGTGAGCCGCCCCGGAAAGGAACGGGCGACGCGCGGCGAGTGAGGCGAGGGACCGGCGCCCCCACTCGTGCCCTCCGGGCACCGCAGGGAACCGACGGCCGCCCCTGCGGGCCTTGCGCAGTCGCTTCCTACGCGGCCGGTCGACTCCCCGCCATCCGCCTACCCGGCTACCCGGCTACCCGGCAACTCGGCTACTCGGCCGCTCCGTACATGCGGTCCCCCGCGTCCCCCAGGCCCGGCACGATGTAGCCGTGCTCGTTGAGCCGCTGGTCGACCGAGGCGGTCACCACCGTCACCGGCGTGCCGGCCAGCTCGCGCTCCATGACCTCGACGCCCTCCGGCGCGGCCAGCAGCACCACGGCGGTCACGTCGTCGGCGCCCCGCTCGATCAGCTCCTGGATCGCGGCGACCAGCGTGCCGCCGGTCGCGAGCATCGGGTCCAGCACGTACACCTGGCGTCCGGAGAGGTCCTCCGGCATCCGGGTCGCGTAGGTGGACGCCTGGAGCGTCTCCTCGTTGCGGATCATGCCGAGGAACCCGACCTCGGCGGTCGGCAGCAGCCGGACCATGCCGTCGAGCATGCCGAGACCGGCCCGCAGGATCGGCACCACCAGCGGGCGCGGGTGGGACAGCTTGACGCCCGTGGTCCGCTCGACCGGCGTCTGGATGTCGACCTGCTCCGTGCGCACGTCGCGCGTGGCCTCGTAGGCGAGCAGGGTGACCAGCTCGTCGGCGAGACGGCGGAAGGTCGCGGAGTCGGTGCGCCGGTCGCGCAGCGTGGTGAGCTTGTGGGCGACCAGCGGGTGGTCGACGACGTGGAGACGCATGCCCCCACACTAACCGGGCGCCGGAGGCCCGCAGTCCCCCCGCAGGGCAAGCCACCTGCGGCATCACCACCCGATCACTGGCGTCAAACCCCACGTCCGGGGGAAGGTGGGAGGGACGGACTGGGGTGGTGAACGATGCCAGAGCAGGATGCCCGACGCGATCCGTCGAGGCGCGCGGCCCCCGGCGAGGGCGTCGGCGAAGCCGTCGGCGCGGCCACCGGGGAGACACCCGGCGGGACCTCCGGGGAGGCGCCCGGGGCGGTGTTCCGCACGGGCCCCCGCACCGCCGCGGAACGGGCCGCCGAGACGGAGGCCGAACGGCGCAGACGACGTGCCCTGTTCCTGCGGGAACTGGCGGAGGCCCGGGCCCTGCGCGACCGGGTCCAGCCGCGCCGCGCCAAGGCGGCCCGGCTGCGACACGCGATGCGGATGCGGACGTTCCGCTGGTAGTCCGGACCCTTCAAGCCGTCGGCCACCGGGGCGGAGGGCGGAGGCGGCGGGACGCCGCGCGGGCTCGCCCGCCGGACCCGCGCGCGGGGGCGGCCCGGCCGCGTACCATCCGGAGCGTGAAGCCACACGCGGCGGCCTCGTGCCGCCGGTGGCCTTCACCGGTGCGCCGGTGACCGGGGCGCGTCGGGCGACATGCGATCAAAACCGCGGGACACAGGGAGTCGAAGACATCCCCTGACGGCCCTGTTTCTGCCACGATTCCGAGTGGGCGGGACTCTCGGAGCACTCCACGCCCACAACCTCCGCCGGGGGAACCCCCGACCGGCACGCCTCTGACCAGTGGGAGAGTCACGGTGTACTTCACCGCACTGCTCGCGCGCACCGAAGACGGGTGGGAAGCGAGCGACACGGAGCTCGACGATGTGGAGACCCTGTCGGATCTGGCCGACCTGGCCCGGGAAGCCTCTCCCGACGAGGACACGGTGCTCGTCCTGATCGAGCAGGAGGACGGCTGGTTCGGGGTCGTCCGCGTGGACGGCGAGGAGGACCCTCGCATCTACGTGTCCGACGCCGCTGCCGCCGCCCGCAGCAGCTACGGCGAGATCCTGCTCACCGACGAGCTGCTCGGCCGGGAACCCGGCGACGACGGCGCCGACCTGGACGCCCTCGACCTCGACGGCACCGAGGACGGTGAACCGGACGACGACGAGGACGCCGACGGCCCCGACGCCGCGGCCTCGGCCGACGCCGTTCCGCGCGGGCCGGTCGGCGACGCCCAGGTCCTGGAGGATCTGGGGGTCAGCGAGAAGGAGCTGCGCTCGATGTCCTCGGACGCCCTCAACGAGATCGCCGAGGTGCTGGGCGCCTCGGAGGTCCTGGAGACCGTCCGCTGACCGTGCCGACCACCGACAGACCGCCGGACCCGGTCCGGGACCCCTGGCGGCCCGCCATGCGCCGCGCCCTGGACGAGGCCGAACGTGCCGTCCGGGGCGGCGACGTGCCCGTCGGGGCCGTCCTGCTCGGCCCGGACGGGACGACCGTGCTGGCCACCGCCCACAACGAACGCGAGGCGGCCGGGGACCCCACCGCGCACGCCGAGGTGCTCGCCCTGCGCCGGGCCGCCGCCCGGCTGGGCGAGTGGCGGCTCACCGGCTGCACCCTGGTGGTGACGCTGGAACCCTGCACGATGTGCGGGGGCGCGGTGCAGCAGTCCCGAGTGGACCGGGTCGTCTACGGCGCCCGCGACGAGAAGGCCGGCGCGGTCGGGTCCCTGTGGGACGTCGTCCGCGACCGGCGCCTGAACCACCGGCCCGAGGTGATCGAGGGCGTGCTGGCCGAGGAGTGCTCCGCCCTGCTCACGGCGTTCTTCCGGAGCCGCTGAAAACCGATTTCGGAGCATCCCCCACCGTGCTGTAAGGTCTCCCTCGGTAGCGTGTCCGAGCGGCCGAAGGAGCTCGCCTCGAAAGCGAGTGTGGCGCAAGTCACCGTGGGTTCAAATCCCACCGCTACCGCTGATGAAGGGCCTCGTCGTCAGACGGGGCCCTTCGTGCGATCATGGGCCCGCTCGTCATGTGCGACACCGGCACAGCACTGGGACTGGGGAGGGCCGCGATGGCGGTGAACGCGAAGAAGGTCGCCGTCTACGTGCTGGTTGCCTTCGCGCTGTATGTGATCATCACGGATCCGGCCAAGGCCGCCGACTACGTCCAGGTCGGCTTCGAGGGCATATCGGATGCGGCGAAGGCGATCGGCGACTTCATGACCTGGATCGCCAACGGAGGCAACTGATGATCCGTCACCTGGTGCTCTTCCGGCTCGACGAGGGCGTGCAGCGGGACGACCCGAGGGTCGTGCGGGGCGTCGAGGCGTTCCGGGCGCTCGGGGAGAGGATCCCCGAGGTGCGCTTCTGGGAGTGCGCCTGGAACATCACCGACCGGCCGATCGCCTACGACTTCGCCATCAACTCGGCCTTCGACGACGAGGACGCCCTGCGCCGGTACCTGACGCACCCGGACCACGAGGCGGGCGTCGCGCTGTGGCGCGAGTTCGCCACGTGGGTGATCGCCGACTACGAGTTCTGACCCGGCCCCCACCCCGTCCGGAGCCCTCCGCCGTCCCGGCGGGGGGCTCCTGCGCGTCCATTGCGTAGGGATACGCACCTTTTCACCGTCAACACGGAATATGCGGGTGCTTGCACACAGTGAGCATGTCTTGTGATGCTATGACCGCTTTTGAAGGATGAGTTGACGGACGTTCGACCGATGAAGAGGTGGCGTTGACCGTGTCGGCCAGTACTGCGCCGCCCCAGGACCAGGTGTCCGCCCAGGCTCCGGCTCCGGCCCGCTCCCCGGACCCCGTCCCGGCACCGGCCACCCCGGCCTCCTCGGGCTCGCAGCCGCCCGCCGGCACCCAGCCCCCGGGCGCGACGGGCAGTCCGCAGACCCCCGGCGACGCGGACGGCACGGCGGCTCCGGGCGGTACCGGCGGCACGGCGGCTCCGGGCGGCACGGCGGCTCCCGGCGGCACGGGCGAGGCGCACCCCGCGGGCGGCACGCGCGCCCCCGCCGGCTTCCGACCCCCCTCGGCGGAGACCCGCGAGGCCGGGGCGGAGCCGACGCCGGCCAAGCGCCGGGGCGCGGACACCCGGGCCCTGACACAGGTGCTCTTCGGCCAGCTCAAGGACCTGGAGCCGGGGACCCCCGAGCACACCCGGGTGCGCGCCGCGCTCATCGAGGCCAACCTGCCCCTGGTGCGCTACGCGGCCGCCCGCTTCCGCTCCCGCAACGAGCCGATGGAGGACGTCGTCCAGGTCGGCACCATCGGGCTGATCAACGCCATCGACCGGTTCGACCCGGAACGGGGCGTGCAGTTCCCGACGTTCGCGATGCCGACGGTCGTCGGCGAGATCAAGCGGTACTTCCGCGACAACGTCCGCACCGTGCACGTACCGCGCCGGCTGCACGAGCTGTGGGTGCAGGTCACCAGCGCGACCGAGGACCTGACGACCGCGTTCGGACGGTCCCCGTCGACCGCCGAGATCGCCGAACGGCTGCGCATCACCGAGGAGGAGGTCCTCTCCTGCATCGAGGCGGGACGGTCCTACCACGCCACCTCGCTGGAGGCCGCCCAGGAGGGCGACGGGATGCCCGGCCTGCTGGACCGGCTCGGCTACGAGGATCCCGCGCTCGACGGCGTGGAGCACCGCGACCTCGTCCGCCACCTCCTGGTCCAGCTGCCCGAGCGCGAGCAGCGGATCCTGCTGCTGCGCTACTACAGCAACCTCACCCAGTCTCAGATCAGCGCGGAGCTGGGCGTCTCGCAGATGCACGTGTCCCGGCTGCTGGCGCGCAGTTTCCAGCGGCTGCGGTCCGCGAACCGGATCGACGCGTAACCCTCACGGGCGCGATTCGCTCATCAGTGCCCATTCACGGTCTCGGCCCCCGAAAACCCGTCAGAACCCGTGTTTCCAGGGCCGATTCGCGTCTCAGATGTCGACTTGTCACTTCAGAGCGTTGCCGACATGTGACATTCTGCGGGAAGAGCGTTTGCCGGAGCTCCGGCTCCGGTATTCAGGTGAAGGCTGCGTTCCTCGCTCCGGGGAGCGCCGGCCGCGACCGTCCCGCGACCCAAAGGGGGTGGCATGTCCGTAGAACAGGGCAGCTCGAAGGTGCTCACGCCCACGGAGAGCGAGTCAGCAGCTCCCCATGCTCTCGACGCACTCGGCCCCATCGATGACGCACCGGCCCTCCCGGCCGAGCCGGCGCCCGGCCTCCCGGACCCGGCGGCCATCGACACCCGCACCCTGTCCCGCTCCCTGTTCCTGCGGCTCGCCGCGCTGGACGAGAACAGCCCCGAGCGCGCCTACGTCCGGGACACCCTGATCGAACTCAACCTCCCGCTCGTGCGGTACGCCGCGGCGCGCTTCCGCTCGCGCAACGAGCCGATGGAGGACATCGTCCAGGTCGGCACCATCGGCCTGATCAAGGCGATCGACCGCTTCGACTGCGAACGGGGCGTCGAGTTCCCGACGTTCGCGATGCCGACGGTCGTCGGCGAGATCAAGCGGTTCTTCCGCGACACGTCGTGGTCGGTGCGGGTGCCGCGCCGGCTGCAGGAGCTGCGCCTGGCGCTCACCAAGGCCAGCGACGAGCTCTCCCAGAAGCTGGACCGCTCGCCGACGGTGCCCGAACTCGCGGCCGTGCTGGGGGTGTCGGAGGAGGACGTCGTCGACGGCCTCGCGGTCGGCAACGCGTACACGGCGTCGTCGCTGGACTCCCCGGCTCCCGAGGACGACGGCGGTGAGGGCTCCCTCGCGGACCGTCTGGGCTACGAGGACGCGGCCCTGGAGGGCGTGGAGTACCGGGAGTCGCTCAAGCCGCTGCTCGCCAAGCTGCCGCCGCGCGAACGGCGCATCATCATGCTGCGCTTCTTCGCCAACATGACCCAGTCGCAGATCGGCGAGGAGGTCGGCATCTCCCAGATGCACGTCTCGCGCCTGCTCACGCGGACCCTGTCGCAGCTGCGCGAGGGCCTCATCTCCGACTGAGCGGCGGGCACGGGCATCTGACGGGCTGTCGGGACCAGGCCCCCTGGGCGTCGGCCCGGTGGAGCGCGGGGCGTGGGCCCGGCGGGAACACCGGGCCCGGCGCAAGTGGCATGCCCGGCTGAAGCCCGGGCCCGGCGCAGCACGGTACACCCGGCGGACGGTCGACGCCGACCCCGGGCGGAAAGCCGGTCGGCCGCCGGGCGGACCACCGCGGTCCGCCGGCAGGCTCCGGCGTGCGTCAGTGGCCGCCGGTGCGCCCCTCGCGGGGCGCGACGGCGGCCGCCGCCCTGTCGGCTACTTCAGCGCCAGCCAGGCCACCGCCGCGACGACGGCCACGGCGACGACGACACCGACGATCAGGCCGATCCGGGGCCCGCCGCTCGACGCGGCGGCCTGCCGGCCCTGAGGGGCCTCGTCGACGAACGCACGGAACATCTGGGTGCTGCCAGCGGGGTCGTGGTTGCCCTGGGGGCCCTGGATGTTAGCCATGGCCCGAGACCCTAGCGAATCCGGTACGACCACCCCAAGCGGGGGCGGCCCCCGAACGGCCGCACCGGGACAGGCGCGAGCCGTCCGGCACGCCTGGCACGGGAACAATGACAAAGAAGGGGAGGGAAGGGGGACGGGCGAGAGCCGGGGGCCGGGCTCCGCGCTGTCACCGTCCCGCCCGCACCGCACCCCCCGCAGACGCGGTCCTGCCCCCGCCGCCCTCCCCCCTCCCCCTTCGCCCGGCACCGCTCTGAGCTGGGCGTTTACTGGCGCCATACGCACCTTTGCCAAGTTTTGAGGCCGTCCCCCCGGTTTTTATTTGCCTGTAGCAATCATCTACCTGCATGGTTGCTCCGAGCAACGAAACGGGAGATGCCATGGCCGCGCAGGCCCAGTACGAGGAGCTGGTCAGGCAGTTCAGTGCCTTCGGCGCAGTGAAGCGCGAGATGCGGCGGCTCGCCCTGCCCGAGTGCCCCAGCGGGTCCGCGGCCGTGCTGGCCCTGCTCGGACGGCACGGCGACATGCGTATGGGCAGGATGGCGGAGCTGCTGGCCGTGGACATGTCGGTGACCAGCCGCCACGTCGCCCAGGCGGCCGACCGCGGCTGGCTGGAGCGCCTGCCCGACCCCGCCGACAAGCGCTCGCGCATCCTGCGCCTGACCCCCTCGGGCCGCGACCAGCTGGACGAGGTGTTCCGTCACACCACCCGCCTGCTCGCCGAGCGCCTCGCCGACTGGTCCGACGACGACGTCACCCTGCTCGCCCACCTCATGGCCCGCCTCAGGGACAGCTTCGACGACTGCCGCACCGGCTCCCGCCCCCCGGCGTCCCCGCCCCGGCAGGCGGCTCCCGGCTCCGCACCGACCACCCGTACACCCGCAAACACCTGAAGAAGGACGTCCATGGCAACGACCACACCATCCGGTGTGCGGGCTCATGCCAAGCACGGGGGAGGCTCCTCCGAGAACCAGGCTCCGATGACGCACCGACAGATCATGGAGGCGTTGTCGGGCCTGCTGCTCGGCATGTTCGCCGCGATCCTGTCCTCCACCATCGTCACCAACGCCCTGCCCGAGATCGTCGCCGACCTCGGCGGCGGCCAGAGCGCCTACACCTGGGTCGTCACCGCCTCCCTGCTGGCCATGACGGCGTCCACCCCGCTCTGGGGCAAGCTGGCCGACCTGATCAGCAAGAAGGCCCTGGTCCAGATAGCCCTGGTGGTCTTCGTCATCGGGTCCGTGGTGGCGGGCATGGCGCACAACCCCGGCACCCTGATCACGGCCCGCGTCATCCAGGGCCTGGGCGCCGGCGGCCTGTCCGCCCTGGCGCAGATCATCATGGCCGCGATGATCTCCCCGCGTGAGCGCGGGCGTTACTCCGGCTACCTGGGCGCCACGTTCGCCGTCGCCACCGTCGGCGGACCGCTGCTCGGCGGTGTCATCACCGACACCAGCTGGCTCGGCTGGCGCTGGTGCCTCTACGTCGGCGTGCCGTTCGCCGTCATCGCGCTGCTCGTCCTGCAGAAGACGCTGAACCTGCCGGTGGTCAGGCGCGAGGTCAAGGTCGACTGGGCCGGCGCCTTCTTCGTCACCGCCGCCGTCTGCCTGCTCCTCGTCTGGGTCACCTTCGCCGACGACAAGTACGCCTGGCTGTCCTGGCAGACCTACGTCATGGTCGGCGGCTCGATCGCGCTCACCCTCGTCTTCCTGTTCGTCGAGACCCGGGCGGCCGAGCCGATCATCCCGCTGCGCCTGTTCCGCAACAGCACCATCACGCTGGCGTCCCTCGCCTCGCTGTTCGTCGGCATCGCGATGTTCGCCGGCACGGTCTACTTCAGCCAGTACTTCCAGCTGGCCCGCGGCCAGTCCCCGACCATGTCGGGCGTCATGACGATCCCGATGATCGGCGGCCTGTTCGTCTCCTCCACGGTGTCCGGTCTGATCATCACCCGGACCGGCCGGTGGAAGGGCTGGCTGGTGACCGGCGGCGTGCTGCTCACGGCCGGCCTGGGCCTGATGGGCACCATGCGCTACGACACCCCGTACTGGCGCATCGCCCTGTTCATGGGCCTCATGGGGCTCGGCGTCGGCATGATGATGCAGAACCTGGTGCTCTGCACGCAGAACCAGGTCGCCCCGAACGACCTGGGCGCCGCGTCCTCGGTCGTCACCTTCTTCCGGTCCCTCGGCGGCGCGGTGGGCGTCTCGGTGCTCGGCTCCGTCATGGCCTCCCGGATCAGCCACTACGCCACCGACACCATCGGCACGCTCGCCCCGCGGGAGCGGGCAGCGGCCGCCGAGTCCGCCGGCAGCGGCGCCATCCCCGACATGGACCTGCTGCCGCCCGGCATCCGCACCTGGCTGGAGAGCGCCTACGGCCACGGCATCGCCGACATCTTCCTGTACGTCGCGCCGATCGCGTTCCTGGCCCTGGTGGTGACCCTGTTCATCAAGGAGGTCCCGCTGCGCACGTCCGGCGCCCTCGCCCAGGTCGCCGAGTCCACGCCCGTCGCCCCCGCCGCCGTGGACGCCGCTGCGCCGGACGCCTCGTCCGGGACTGCCGGGTCCGAGACCCGCTCGTCCGGGTCTCTCGCGTCCGGGACCGGCGCGTCCGAGAGCGGCACGCGTCGCCAGGACGCCGCCGCGCCCGGCACCGGCGGTGCCGCCCCCGCGCCGACGGGAGCCGACGAGGCACCGGGCGCCTCGTCCGCCCTCGCGGACACCGGTTCGGGCACCGCGCCCGGGGCCACCGACGGCCGGCCGGCCACCGCCGACGTCGCCACCGTCGCCACCGTCGCCACCGTCGCCCGCCCGGACGAACCCGCCGGGAGCGGTACGCCGACCGGGATCCCCGTGCGGGGTGTCGTCCGGGGCGCCGAGAGCGCGCCCGTGCCGCACGCCGCCGTCACGCTGATCTCCTTGTCCGGACGCCAGCTGGGCCGGTCGGTGGCGCAGGCCGACGGGTCCTACGCGGTCGATGCTCCGGGCGCCGGGTCGTACGTCCTGATCGCCGCGGCCGACGGCCACCAGCCGCAGGCGTCCACGGTCGTCGTGCACGGGGAGCCGGTCGGCCACGACATCCTGCTCGGCGGCACCGGCTGCCTGACGGGCGTGGTCCGCGCGGCCGACGGCGGTCCGGCCGTCGCCGGGGCCACGGTGACCGTCACCGACGTGCGCGGGGACGTCCTGGCGACCGGGACCACCGGCGCGGACGGCACGTTCTCGTTGTCCGAGCTGGTGCCGGGCGCGGTGACCGTGGCGGTGAACGCGACCGGCTACCGTCCGCGGGCCCTACCCGTCGAGGTGGACGGCGCCGCCACCACCGGACTGGAGATCGAGCTGACGCCGGGCGCCCGCCTCCAGGGCGTCGTCCGCGCCCCCCACGGTCCCCTCGCCGACGCCCGGGTGACGCTGGTCGACGCCGCGGGCAACGTGATCGCCACGACGACCACCGGGCCCGACGGGACGTACGCCTTCTCCGACCTCGACGGCGGCGACTACACGGTCATCGCCACGGGCTTCCCGCCGGTGGCGACCTCCCTGACGCTCTCCGGCGGCGGCGTCGACGACCACGACATCGAACTCGCCCACCGCGAGGCGTGACCCAGCCCGGCCCGCCCGTGGCGGGAGACGTGTCCCGCAGAGGAGACGCCCCGCCGCGGGCCGGTCTCCCGGCCCGCTCTGTCAGTCGGGTGAGCCGCCTCGGTTGCGGCCGGGCGTGCCCACTCGGTCGGCCGGGTGGGCACGCACGCTCAGTCGCGGTCGGGCGGGCGGCGCTCGGTCAGCCGGCCCCACTCAGGTACGGCCGGGGGAGAACCCCTCGGCCGTACGCGAGACCAACTGACCGCACAGATCGCGGAGCTTGATGTTCCGGTCCTGCGACACGCGGCGCAGCCGCTCCAGCGCGCGTTCGGCGTCGATCCGTTCGCGGGCCATGAGGATGCCGATCGCCTGGTCGATGACGCTGCGCGAGAGCAGGGCGGTGCGCACGTCCGCGGCGGTGTGCGCCCGGTCCTCCAGGTGCAGGGCGGTACTGACGGCGTCCGCCGCCCGGGCCGCGAAGACGCGGGCCCGTTCCCGCCCGCGCTCGAGCGCCCCGGGCTGCTCGGCGTAGAGGTTGAGCGCGGCACCCCGGCCGTTCATGACGTTCAGCGGCACGGCCAGCACACTCCGCACCCCGGCCGACAGCGCGTACCGGGTGTACTCGGGCCAGCGGGACTCCACGGTCAGGTCGGGGGAGTACTGCTCACGGCCCGTCTCGGCCGCTTCCACGCACGGGCCGGAGCCGTTCTCGTACTGCCGCTGGTCCAGTCCGCTCGGCAGACCGTCGCTGCCCGCCAGGGTCAGCAGCCGGTCGGCCCGGCGCACGGTGATGCTGCAGGCGGAGATACCGCGTACCTCCTCCACCGCGCGGTCCGTGAGGTCGCGCAGCAGAGTGTCGAGACCGCTGCTGCGGGCCATCGCGTGGTCCAGCGTGTCGGGCGTCTCGGATGTCATGACCGTACGGATATCCCGTCGGCGGCCGTTGACGCCACCGGTTCCGGTCGACGGCCCTCCCCGGAGGGGGTCGACGGCCCCTTGGAAGGGGCGGCGGCGGCCTCGGTGGTCGGTTCCCCCGCCGTTCCCGCACGGCGACGAACGCCCTGGTGGGTGGGCGTGGGGTCGGCAGTCGCGGCGGGCGGGGGCGGCGGCCCTTCGGGCAGGCGCGGGTTCGGCTGGAGCGGGCACGGCGGGGTGCGGGGGCGCCGTCCCCCGCGTGGGAGCGGGCGGGCGTCCCGTACGGGTGCCGGGGTCGCCCGCCGGCGGATCAGCGGCTGCCCTCGGGGCTGTTGAGCGAGTCGACGACACGGCGGGCGAGGTCGCGCAGCTTGGTGTTCTCCCGCTGTGAGGCGCGCACCAGGCTGTCGAAGGCGGCGGCCGCGTCCATGTCCATGCGTTCCATGAGGATGCCGGTGGCCTGGCCGATCAGGTCACGGGTGCGCATGGCCTCGGTGAGTTGCTCGCGCACGGTGGCGGAGTCGAGGGCGATGCCCACGTGGGCGGTGAGCAGCCGGCCCACCCGCCGGGTGGTCTCGTCGAAGGCGTGCGGCTTGCGGGCGTAGACGGTGAGCACGGTGAGTCGGCGGCGTTCGGCGCGCAGCCGCAGGGACAGCGCGGACCGCAGACCCAGGTCGGACAGGACGCGCCCGGACGCCTCCCGGGTGCTGTCGGCCACCTCGGCCACCGGGGTGTGCCACAGCCGGTCCCAGTGCGGCCGTCCCCGTTCCCCGCGGGCCCCGTCCGCGCGGACCCCGGCCTCGGGGAGGCTGTCGTCGGGCAGGCCGGTGTCCGGGAGGCCGGTGTCCGGGAGGCCGGTGTCCGGCTGTTCCTCGGCGAGCCGCACGATGTCGTCGGTCCGGGCGAGGGTGCGGCGCCGGCTGTCCCGTTCCATGTCGCAGATCCCCGCGTGCTCGGCACCGGGCATCAGCTCCACCGCGAGCCGGACCGCCGTGTCCAGGGCGCTGTGCGGGGTGGAGGTCTCGTGCAGTCGCCGAGCCGCGCCGGTGAGCGCCTCCGCCAGGTCGAAACCATCCGGAAATCGGGACAATTCAGGAAACCGGGACGCAACCACCACGAACCTCTTCGGCATGCACGACCACCGGCCGTGCGCAGGAGAGCTCCGCAGCACATTCCTGACTGCGAGCACAGGACGCAGGCAACTCTAACTGCTCGGTTGCCACGAGGTGACGCCCGGACCTGGGCCCCGAACCGGGCGGACAGCGGTGAACCACGGCTTCCGCCCCGCACCCGGGGCATGGTGCAATGGACGTCCGGGTCAGGAAGTGGCCGTACGGAAAGCCGGACGAACGACTGCCAGGTGAGCACCGTGTCCTACTCTTCCCACCCTCCCGCCTCCACCGGACCTCCCGCGTACGTGCTCCTCCCGCTACCCGAGGAGGTCGACGTCGCCAACGCCTCCGAGCTCCTGCCGCTGATCATGGCAGGCGCCGGCACCCTCTCCCCCGCGTCGGGAACCCTCGTCCTCGACCTCACACGCACCCGCTTCATGGACTCCCAGGGCATCCGTCTCGTCAACCAGGTCCGCCGCGGGCTGCCTCCCGGCGTCCGACTGCACCTCGTCGCCACCCCCGGCGGCGTGGTGGGCCGCCTCCTGGAGCTGACGGGGTTGCGCCGCGACGTGCCCGTGTACGACAACGCGGCGGAGGCCGTGGGCGTCGCGGTGCCGTCGTAGAGCGGGCTCGGGGGCGCTCCGCCCCGGCGAACGAACACCCGTGTCCGCCCGGACGAGGAGCACGTGGGGCACCGGGCGCCCTCCGGCGCAGGCCAGGGCAAGGGCAAGGGCGGCAACAGGAACGGGTCGGGAACGGGGACGGTGACGGAAGGGGGCGTGGGAGTCCCCGGGCCGGGTCAGCCGTGGCTGCCGCGGGCCACCATCGCCTCGATGCCCGCGACCAGCAGGTCCAGTGCGAAGGCGAAGTCCCGCTCCATCATCTCCCCGACCGTGTCGCCGCCCCGGGCGTCCATGATGCGCGTCGACTCCCGGATGACCTCGGGGGCGTCCGACGACTCCGTGACCGCGCTGAGGGCGTTGCGGTGGTACTCGTCCGGCGTCATCCCCGTACCGGCGACCCGGTCGAGGAAGTGGCCCTCGATGGTGCCGAACCCGTACACGAACTGGAAGACGGCCGAGATCGCGCCGGTGACACCGTGCGCGGGGAGCCCGGTCCTGCGGATGACCTGCTGCACCGAGCCGGAGAACGCCAGCGCGTGGGGACCGATGTTGAGGAAGCTCCCGGCCAGCGGGGACAGCCAGGGGTGCCGGGCCAGCAGCCCGCGGTACTCCCTCGCCAGGGCGCGCAGTTGCTCACGCCAGTCCTCGTCGGCCGCCGGGTCGGGCAGGACGAGTTCGCCGAAGGCGGCGTCCAGGGCGAGTTCCAGCAGGTCGTCCTTGGTGTCCACGTACCAGTAGACGGACATCGCCGTCACGTTCAACTCGGCTGCCAGGCGGCGCATGGAGAACTTGGCCAGGCCCTCGGCGTCCAGCAGCCGGACGGTGACCTCGGTGATCCGCTCCCGGTCGAGTCCGGACGGCTGCCCCCCGCCGCCGCGTCCGCTGCGGCGGGGCTGCCCGCCCGCCAGCCAGACGCTGGGCCGCGCCGCCCGCCCGGACCGCTGGGCTGCCCTCGCCATGGCGCACCTTTCTCGACGTGCTGCTTCCCACATGCTAGGCGGTGCCGGCCGCCCGTCCGGCGGACCGCGCCCCTTGTACGGCCGGGGGACGCACACCGGGGAGCGGGACGGTGGACGGGCGAGAAGCCGGGTGCGGGGGACGCCGGGTGACGTGCGTGGCCGGATGGCGTGCGAGGCGGGGTGCGGGGCGCTGCGCTCGGGCCGGGGGAGAGTGCGGTTCGGCCCGGGACCTGGGACCCGGGCCCCTGCCCCTGCCGGGTCCCTGCCCCTGTCCCTGCCCGTGGTGAACGAGCGGCGCTGCTGCCCGGGGTCGGAGGGCGGCTCAGGTCACCTGCGGGGTGTCCGCCCGCTCCGCCCTCCGCAGCAACGCCGCGGCGAGCAGCCCGCCAAGCAGGACGGCGACCGCGCCGACCAGTTGGCCGGTCTCCAAGCCGGAGGAGAACGCCTCGGTGATCACCCCCCGTTCGCCCGGGGAGTCCGCCGCGGCCAGCGCCGCCGGGAGGGACGTCGCCGCCACCGGGACGAGCGCCGCGAAGCGCGCGTTGAGCACCGCGCCGAGGACGGCGACCCCGAGCCCGTTGCCGAACTCGGCCAGTGTGCCGTTGATCCCGGCACCCACGCCCGCCTTCTCCCGGGGGATGGAGCTCATGATGGCGTGCGCCATCGCCGGATTGGCGATCGCACAGCCGAGGCCGATGAGGACGAGGCCGAGCAGCGTGCCGGCGTACCCCTGCCCGGTGAGGGTGGCGATGGACGCCAGCCCGGCGGCCATCATCACCATGCCCAGAGCGATCGAGACCGGCGTCCCCAGCCTCAGCGTCCACTTCGCCGACAGTCCGGTGAAGTTGAGGGCCACGACGGTCAGGGCCAGCGGCGCCGTGCGCAGCCCGGCTTCCAGGGGGCCGTAGACGAGCACGAACTGCAGGTGCTGGGTCAGCAGGAAGAGGGCGCCCCCCATGCCGAAGGTGATCAGTACGGCACCCGCCACCGCCCCCGTGAACCGGCGGTTGCGGAAGAACTGTGGATCGAGCATGGGGTACGGGATCCGGCTCTCCCAGGAGGCGAAGGCACCCAGCACGAGCACCGCGGCCGTCGCCGTCGCGAGGACCCGGCCCGAGGACCAGCCGTGCTCGGGCCCGGAGATGATCGCGTACACCAGGGCCGACATGCCGATGGTGGACAGCAGGGCCCCGAGCAGGTCGGGCCGGTCGCCCTGCCGGTTCCGGGACTCCGGCACCAGCGCAACCACGGCGACCAGGCCGACGGCCACGACCGGCAGGTTGATCAGGAAGATCGCCCCCCACCAGAAGTGGTCCAGCATGAAGCCGCCGACCAGCGGACCGGCCGCGAAACCGAGGGCGTTGACGGCGCTCCAGATGCCGATCGCCCTCGGCTGCTCCTCCAGCGTGAAGATCTGCATCGCGACGGCCAACGTCGTGGTCAGCAACAACGCCCCGCCGACACCCATTCCGGCCCGCGCGGCGATCAACTGGCCCGTACTGTCCGCCAGTCCGGCCACGAGCGAGCCGACGCCGAACAGGGCCAGGCCGGCGATCAGCATCTTCTTGCGCCCGTAGCGGTCGGCGGCGTTGCCTGCGCTGAGCAGCAGGCCCGACTGCACCAGGGAGTAGGCGTTGATCATCCACTGGATGTCGGAGGTCGACGCGTCCATCTCACGGGTGAGCGAGGGGATCGCGACGTTCAGGACCGTGTTGTCGAGCAGCACGGTGAGCTGTGCCAGGCAGATGACCCCCAGGATCACCCAGCGTTGCGGGTGACCTCCGACGGTGACGGGGACAGCAATCGGATCCGCGAACCGACCGGGGGACTCCTGGCCGGGTTCCGGGGAGGACGACGTGGTCATGTTCTACACCGTAGAACACTCCCTATACGCTGTACAAGGGCGAGGGAGATCGACCGACACCGAGTGCCGGGCCGCCGGCAGAGGCCGCGGTCGGGAGGCGGGGAGGGAAAGGGGATGGGGGAAGGGGGGTGGGGGAAGGAGGGCCGGGAGAGCGGAGAGCGGAGAGCGGGGACGAGACGGGATCGGGGTCGAGGGCGGAGGGAGCGACCACCGGGCCGACGGCCCTCTCAGGCCGCTCGGCCGACCCGGAAAACCCAACCCTCCGCCGGCTCAGGCCGCTTGGCCGACCCGGAACTCTGTACCGGCAGGCTCGGAACGCTCCACCGGCTCGGGACGCTCGACTGCTCAGGCCGTGGCAGGGCGGAGCAGGTATCCCGCCCCGCGCCGGGTGTGGATCATCGGCTCCCGGCCGGCGTCGATCTTGCGGCGCAGATAGGAGATGTACAGCTCGACGACGTTGGCCTTCCCCCCGAAGTCGTACGACCACACCCGGTCGAGGATCTGGGCCTTGCTGAGCACGCGCCGGGGGTTGCGCATCAGGTAGCGCAACAGCTCGAACTCGGTCGCGGTGAGGTGGATGCGCTGCCCCGCCCGCGTGACCTCGTGACTGTCCTCGTCGAGGGTGAGGTCACCCACGACCAGCAGGGACTCCGGCCGTCCGTCGCCCCTCGCGGAACGCCGGATCAGTCCGCGCAGCCGGGCGACGACCTCTTCCACCCCGAACGGCTTGGTGACGTGGTCGTCCCCGCCCACGGTCAGTCCCGCGCCCCGTCGGCCGGCCCCGTCCCCGGCGGTCAGGAACAGCACGGGGATGCCCGGCAGTTCCCGGCGCAGCCACCCGAGTGCCTCCCGCCCGTCCATGTCCGGCAGGACCGGGTCCAACACAACGGCGTCGGGCCGGAACTCCCGCGCGGCCCGCACGGCGTCCCGGCCGTCACTCGCGCAGCGGATGTGCCAGCCCTCGTGCCGGAGGGCGGTGGAGAGCAACGCGGTGACCGACTGCTCGTCGTCCACCACCAGCACGCGGACGGGCTGCCCGTCCGTCGTCGGCGATTCGATGGTGCGCCGCTGGGGGGTGCGCCGCTGGGGCGAGGTCGTGGTCATACCGCACAGCGTGTCCGGGCCGTCTGAGAGCCTCCTTGCGGCCTTCTGTGTATTTCCTGAGAAAGTCGGCGCCGGCCCCCAGTCCCACCCGTCCTCTCGCCGAAGGGCCCACAGGCCACCTCGACGGATCACCCGCGGGTCATCAGTGGGGCATCGGCGGGTGTTCACGAGTCGTCGGCAGGTCGTCGGCGGGTCATCAGCGGGCGGGCCGCATGCCCGATGTTCGGCCGGGCCCCGCGGGCCCGCTCGGCCCGGTGGCCGGGGTGGCCGGGGTGGCCGGGCGCCGGGCGCCGGTTTTTCTGGGCCGCCGGTCTCAGAGGCATCCGGCGGGCCGGGGGTCCGTTCGTCCGTCAGACCGGCCGTCGGCGCCCCCTCCAACGAACCGTCCCCACCGGCCGGGCGCCTCCGAGCAGCCCCTTCACCCCTCCGCTTCACCCCCCGCCGACCGTCCGAACAGCCCATCGTCCTCCACGACGCGGTGTCCAGGCGGGCCCCTCACCCTCCACGGCGCGGTGTCCAGGCAGCCCTCACCCACCAGCCCGGTCCCCGGGCAGCCCGAACAGCCGGGCCGCGTTGTCGTGGCAGACCGCCCTCAGCCACTCCGCCCCGAGGTCCAGCCGCTCCAGCGCCCGCAACTGGTGGAGGTAGGGGTACGGGATGTTGGGGAAGTCCGTCCCGAGCAGCACGCGGTCACCGAGTGCGGCCAGCCGGGGCAGGGCCCGCCGGGGGAACGGGGCCAGCCGCTCACTGAAGTCGGTGAACGCCATGGTGGTGTCCAGGCGCACCTCCCCGTAGCGCTCGGCCAGGTCCAGGAAGTCCTCGTACTCCGGCATCCCGAGGTGGGCCACGATCAGCCGCAGCCGGGGGTGCCGGGCCAGCACGCGCGCGACGGGTTCCGGTCCCGTGTACTTGCCCGGCGCCGGTCCGGAACCGCAGTGGATGACCACCGGTACCCCCGCCTCGGCGAGCAGGCCCCAGGCACCGTCCAGCGCGGCGTCGGCCGGGTCGTACGCGCCCACCTGCACGTGGGCCTTGAAGACCCGTGCCCCCGCCTCGACCGCCTCCCGGACGTATCCCTCGACGCCCGGCTCGGGGAACAGGGTGGAGGTGTGCAGGCAGCCGGGCGTGCGGCGGGCGAAGCCGGCCGCCCAGCCGTTCAGCCAGGCGGCCATGCCCGGCTTGTGCGGGTAGAGCATCGAGGTGAAGGCCCGCACCCCGAAGGCGCCCAGCAGCGCGGCCCGTTCCCCCTCCTCCCGGCGGTAGGTGATCGGCCACTCGACCCCACCGGTCAGCGGACCGAGGGCGTCGAAGTAGGCCCACACCTTGGCCAGCACCCGCTCCGGCATGAAGTGCGTGTGCACGTCGACGAGCCCGGGCAGCCCCAGCCCTTCCCAGAATCGCCGGACGTCCGCGGCCTCGGCGGCGGTGGTGAGGTGATCGCTCATGCCGCCACGATCACCCGGGACCGCGCCCCGGGTCCACACCCCCGGCGCCCACCGCACCCGTCCTCAGAACAACCCGTCCTGCACGCTCGCCCCTTCCCCCGTCCCGTTCCCCCGCAGTTCCCGTACCGGCACGTCGAACGCCCGCCCTCCGCCGGGCACCAGCCCCCAGCCCGCCAGCAACCGGGTGTCCAGCACCACCGCGCCCGCCCCGTCGGCCGGCACGAGGTGCAGGTCCGGCCCGGCGGCGGCCACCAGTGCCCCGGCCACCGCTCCCCCGGCGACCAGTTCCGTAACCTCGCCGACCGCACCGGGCGTACCCGGCAGCCCGAAGACCCCGGCGTGGTCGACCGGACGGAACGGCTCACGGTCGAGCGACTCCGGCCACCCGGCCAGACCGGACGCCCGCCCGTGCAGGTCGGCCAGCTCGGCCGCGCGCTCCTCCTCCGTGGCCGGGAGCGCACCCCGTACCGCCCGCTTGGCCGCGTAGGGGACGCGGTCCGGCACACGGAGCGCGGCGCGGAGCAGTTCCTCGGTGCGCCGGGCCGCCATCAGCGGGCCGGTGCCCAGCCAGCTGAAGCAGACCGCCCCCTGTTCCAGCAGGCGGGCCGGCCCCCGGGCCACGGCGGTGATCCCCACCTTGACCATGCCGGGCCCGAACCACGCCACGTAGACCCGGTACGGCCGCGGGTCGTCGGCCAGGGCGTCGGCGGCCACGGAGTGGGCCCGGTCCAGCCGCGCGCACTCCTCGCATCGCGCCCCCGTACTGCGCGCCGGAACCGCGGCACCCCGCGGGCACCCGTGCCCCCGTGCCCCCACGCAGGTCCGCCCACCCCCTTCCGCGACCGCGAAGGCCACCCGTTTCCCCCAGGTCAGCGCACTGCGCCGACCTCCGTCCCAGACCAGCACGGGACCGTCCGCCGACCACCGCAGCCCCGAACATCTCCACGCCTGTGCCATCCCTGCCGAGACTAGGGGGCACCACTGACAACGCCCCTCGCGCCCGCCGCCCGGCCATCGCGCCGCACCGTCTCCCCACGCCTCCCGGTCCCTCCGCCGTCCGGTCCGTGCACCGTCCGGCCCGTCCACCGTCCGGCCCACGCGCCGATCCGTTCCTCTCCGAGGGTCTGTTCCTCTCCGAGGGTCTGTTGGTCCGTTCCTCTTCGACGGTCCGCCCCTGACCGTCCGTCCCCACGGTTCGCCCCCTGGCCACCCGCCCCACCGAGCACCCACTCCACCGACGACCCGCTCCCCGGTTCACCCGGCCCCCGGCCCCGGGCCCCGCCCCGCTCCCGAGCCCCAACCCCGCTCCCTACCCGCACAGCCCTCGTGCCCGCTCCGCCCCGTACCCGCTCCTGCGGTCACCGCAAGCGGGGAAGGACCGTTCGAGGTGCCGCGTCCGCCCCCTGGTGCCAACCTGAGGGAGGGGGCGGACCGCTCGGGGACCACACGGGAGCCGGAAGGGCGAGCACATGGCCACCAACGTCGGCAGCACGCAGCACCACCGAACCTCTTGGGACCCGGAGAGCGCCTGGGCCACCGGCTGGACCGCGGCCGCGGCGGTCCTGATGACCTTCGGCGGCATCATGGCGATCTTCCAGGGCGCCGCCGCCATCGCCAACGACGACGTCTTCGTGGTCACCGACGACTTCGCCTACGCCTTCAACCTCACCGGCTGGGGTTGGGTGCACCTCGTCCTCGGCGTCCTGGTGATGCTGGCCGGCATCTCCCTGTTCCGCGGGGCGACCTGGGCCCGCGTGGTGGGTGTCGCCCTCGCCGGACTGAGCATGGTCGCCAACTTCGTGTGGCTGCCCCACGCCCCGGTGTGGTCGATCGTCCTCATCGTCATCGACGGCTTCATCATCTGGGCCCTGTGCGCACCGCGCCGCGAGGTCCGGGCATAGGGCCGGGCACCGGGCACCCGCCGTCCCACCGCTGCGCACCGGCGGCCGGCATGCGGCACGAGCGCTCACCGCGGCACACGGTGTGGCACGCGCTCTGGCCGATGCTCGTCCAGCTCGTCGCCGTGACCGTCATGCTCACCGCCTTCTTCCTGCTCCCCCTCGACGGCCTCGGCCCACGCCGCCCGGTGCTCAGCTGGCTCCTCTTCGGCTTCGCCCTGGCGCTGGTGGCCGGCCTGCTGCTCAAGCAGGTCGTCCCCGTCCTGCTCGACCACCCCAGGGCCCGGCCGGGACTGGTCATCCCCCTGCTGATCTGCCTGTCCATCCTGGTCTTCGCGACCGCCTACCAGGGCCTGGCGCAGCACCCGGGGGAGGTCGAGGGCCTCGAAACCCGGCTCGACAGCCTCTACTTCACCCTCGTCACCCTGGCCACCATCGGCTACGGCGACATCACCCCGCACGGGCAGTCCGCCCGCCTGGTGGCCATCCTCCAGATCCTCTACACCTTCATCTTCCTCACCGCCTCGGCCACCGCCCTGACCCGCTACCTGCGCGCCCACCTCGAACACCGCCGGCCTCCGCGGGTGCCGGGCGACGGCTGAACCGCCGCCGGACACCCGCCGTCGGACACCCGCGCGAGGAAGGCCACCGGTCGGGTGCGGGGTTGTCGTTCCCGGGCGCCGTGCGCCAGCCTTCTCCCCATGGACGTCAGCGAGTTCCTGTCCCAGCCCCTGGTCGCCCGTGTGGCGACGCGGGGTCCGGAGGTCCGGCCCGTGTGGTTCCTCTGGGAGGACGGCGCCTTCTGGTGGCTCACCGGCTCCTACTCCCGCCTGGAGCGACTGCTGGCCGAGGACGCGCGCGTCGCGCTGGTCATCGACACGTGCGACCTGGCGACGGGAGTGGTGTTCTCCGTGACGTGCCGCGGCGAGGCCCAGGTCGTCCCCCTGGACCGCGCCAGGGCGATCCGGAAGCTGACCCGCTACCTCGGCCCCGAGGACCAGTGGCCGGCCCGCTTCTCGGCTCCGCTGGACGACCCCGCGACCTCCATGGTCCGCTTCACCCCGGACCGTCCTCCGCGACTGCACGACCGGTCGTGGTGACCAGCCCGCTCCCCACGTCATCGCGACGCCACGGGGGCGGGCGGCCCACGCAGGCGTCGATGTCACCCGTGACGACAGGGACCCCGCCGGATCATCCGGCGGGGTCCCTGATCTGTGTGCACTCGGCAGGATTCGAACCTGCAACCTTCTGATCCGTAGCTCTATGTGGATCGGTCGGTGAGGGTCATACCGGTCGCGCTATGGCCTTTCGAAGACGCCACCGGACGGGGCCAGTTGCTGTGGTTGCTGTACGTCGCTGCTGTACTGCCGCCAGCTGCGGCCTGCCTCATCAATCGGTGCCGTCACGATCAAGGGCATGCTGGGCAAGCTTACTGAAGTCCCGAATACCCCGTGTGAGTCGCGCCAGGTCGTCCTGGGCGGCACGTCGGTACGTCCGGACCTCTGACCTTACAGAAGGGACGCGGGCCAGAGCCGCGATGATCTCAGAGTGAACGACCAGACTGTTGGCGGCGTCCTCAACGGTGCCTGCGGCCTCTAAGACAGACTCCGGGCCAGCAAGGGAAACCTCTAGCCATACGTCTCGCAGCGTCTTGCCCAGACGGTCCGCTTCGACACAAAAATCCTGATCCGGCAGCCGGAACAGATCGCGTTCCTCGATCTCGTCCGGCAACGGCATCCCGATCCTAGTGATCAAGTGTTCCCGTAGCTCGCTGGCTGCTGCGAGAAACGCCTTGTATGCGACCTGTCGCGACTCGCTCCGCTTGAGTAGGTGTGCCGATCGAGCTGTGATCTTCGCCTGACGTTGCGAGGCCCACCCGGTGGATAGGCCAGCCATAGTTGTCCCGAGCGCCCCAGCAACTGCTCCAAGAACTGCCGCTATCCCTGCATCCATAGCTGCAGTTTGGCTGACCTATAGCGTCGGTGTGGCAACCGCCTCCACCCACCACTCTCCCCAGCTCCCATCCCGTCCGCCGTCGACCCACACACCGTGGAGCGGGCGTGGTTCAGGGCGTCCAGGTGGAGCGCGCCACTGTACGAACGACCTGGACGCCCTGGGCCGCGTCTGCTCGGCTCTGCCTGGGTCGATGGTGGACGGGATGGGAGCACCCCGCGCACGCCACTACCGGCCCGCGGTCGGCGACGGTGCCCCCTCCATCCCGGTGCCGGCCGATCCCCCGCCGGAGGCATCGTCTGTGACCGTAGGTCGTTCTGTGCGGTGCTCGCCTCATGGCCTTCGGCCCAACCCATCAGTGGGCGCGCGTCGGCGCAGCGCGGGCGGAGCGGGCCGAAGGCAGGAGCGGCGCCCGGAGCGGAGCCGGGAAGCGCGCCCGGCGGAGCGGAGCGCAGCCGGGGCTTGATGAGGTAGAGAAACCTGTAACAGCTCTCGTTCCGCTGGTCAGGTCGAAGATGTCGCGGCGGTCGTGAGTCGGCTCGTGTATCCGGCTTGGCACAGGCGCCCGTACGCCTCGGTCACGTCGCTGGGTACTGGCTGGCGGATCATGAATCCCTGATCCGGGTAGATCATCAGCCTTTGCAGGGCACCGACCAGCATGTCGATCACCAAGCGGGCGTCGCCGATGGAGTCGACGTACTCGGCGAAGGTCATGGGCGTGGAGGCGCTGACGACTTCGACCTCGGGCCAGAGCTTGCGTGCCGTGGCGTACGCGCGCCGCTCCTCGTACGGCTTGCTGATCAGCAGCACGGAGGCGGCCTCTACCCCATTCTCCTCCAACACCTTCCGGGAGAAGCGGATGTTCTCCCCGGTGTTCCGGGCGTGCGGCTCCACGAGGATGGCCTTGCTAGGAACCCCCAGCTCCAATGCCCGCTCGCGGTAGTGGACGGCTTCGCCACGGGGCATGCGCTCCCGCGTCGTCGGGCTGGTGGCTCCGGTAAACACGAGCAGAGGGGCCATGCCGCGCTTGTACAGGTCCACGGCGGTGTCAGCCACCCCCAGGTCGTGACTGCCGAGTCCGATGGCCACCGAGCACGGTTGGGGCGCATGGCCCATCTGGTGGTAGTCCCATACGCGCCGGGCGTCGGCCCAATCCTGCGTCGAGATCACTGCTGTCCTTCTCCGTCCCTCGCCGAGTCGGGCACCTTGAAGTCGTACTCCCACGCGAAGCGTGATGCCGCGTGTACCCCGATGGCGAACTCCACGACGGTGCCGTCCGCCGTGTATGTCGTCCGGTGCAGCTCGACCACCGGTTCGCCCGGCGGCAACTGGAGCTGCTTCACCTCGTCCGGGGTGGCGGCGCGAGCGAACAGATGTTCCTTCATATGGTCGATCTCGTATCCCGCGTCGTATAGCACGCGGAATCCGCCGCCTCGGCCGGCGGGGCCCGGCGTGGGGTCGACCAGTCGCGTCCCTTCCACGTGCTCGGGCCGGTAGTAACTGGTCAGCGTGTGCGTCGGTTGATCGCCTTCCTTGACCAGGCGGGCGCGCGCGTAGACCTCCGCGCCTTCCGGTAGTCCGTGTGCGGCTGCCACCTCCGGCGGTGCCACGACGCGACTCACCGTCTGGGTCTGCTCGTTCCGGCGGTAGGTGCGGCCCGATGCCACGCGGTCCGCGATGAACGCGACCTCGTCGCCGTCTCGCCACTTGGCCTTGTCGTAGCGGGCAATGCCCAAGCGCTTGAGGGGGACCTGCTGGCGCACGACAGTGCCGTGGCCGCGTGAAGACGTGACCAGACCCTCGGCTTCCAGTGCTTTGTAGGCGGCGTGCACGGTCGCTTTGGAGCCTTCGCCGGCGTCGACGAGTTCTCGGATGTGAGGCAAACGCTGGCCAGGGGCGTAGTCACCCCTTCTGATCTGCTCGGCCAGCTTGTCCGCCAGCTCCCGCCACTTGGGCGCCATCTCGAACCCCTCTCGACGAGGTCTAGTGAAACATAGTCCTAGGACTGTTGACAGTCCTAGGACTGCGGTGCACTATCTCTCTCAGCGGCTCGCAGTCCTAGGACAGCGAGTATCACGCAGTCCGGTTTGGGCTGCCTCGTCTTCAACGCTGGGAGAACTGATGCCGTCCTTCAAGATCGACACGTCGTCTGCTGTGGTGTTCGTGGCGACCGCGCCGGTGCCGAAGCTGGCCAACGCCAAGACCGGTGAGCGGGCGATGGACCGGGAGACCGGGGCCCCGCTGTCGACGGTGGGCCTGCTGGTCTCGGACGAGGGGGAGGGGAACCTCTACCAGGTGACCATCCCGGAGACGGGATACCCCGAGGGCCTCCAGCCGGGCATGCCGGTGAAGGTCATCGGACTCAAGGCCCGTGACTGGGAGAACGAGTTCAACGGCCAGAAGCGGCACGGGATCTCCTTCCGTGCGGTCGCGATCACCCCGGCGGCCTGACCATGAGCGACTGGTCGTTGTGGCTGGAGGCCACGGGGGCGTTAGCGGGGGCCGGCGGTGTCGGCTACGCCAGGGCTCGGGCTCCGCGGGTGTACTGGTCGACGGTGGGTCTGCCGCTGACGTGGGGCCGGTTCGCCTGCTCGTACCGGTCCACGATGGACGTGTGCGGGCTGACGGTGCAGCCGACGGGGCTGCGGGCGTTTATGACCCGCAACCTGGCCCGGCGTGAGGTCCGGCCCGTCGCGCCGAAGGTCCGCCGCATCCGCCCGACCTCGACGGGCCTGAGGGTGACGTTGCGGCTTCCGGCCGGTCTGGAACCGGTCGATGTGGCGGTGTCCTCGGAACGGCTGCGGCACGCCTTCGGGGTGCAGTCGGTGACCGTGGCGGAGACCAAGCCCGGATACGTGGAACTTCGGATGACGGGCTACGACGTGCTGCGCCGGGTGCGTCTGCCGCGCAAGGCCCGGCCGCGTGACCTGGTGGTGCCGGTGGCTCTGCGGGAGGACGGCACGGTCTTCGAGCGGGACTACCGCAAGATGCCGCACGCCCTAACCCTGGGGGCGAACTCGTCGGGGAAGTCCATGTACCAGCGCAACCTGGTGATGGGCCTGGCGAAGCTCCCGGTCGGCCTGGTCGGGATCGACTGCAAGCGCGGTGTCGAGCACAGCCGGTACCTGCCCCGCCTGTCGGCGCTGGCCACCGATCCGGACATGGCCGGCCGCCTGATAGACGCGCTGGTGCTGGAGATGAGCGAACGCTTCGATCTCCTCGCCCTGCACGGGGTCTCCGACCTGTGGGACCTTCCCGAGAAGCTGCGGCCGGTGCCGCTGGTCGTCCTGGTGGATGAGGTGGCGGAGCTGTTCTTCGTCACCTCCAAGAAGGACGAGGCGGCGCGGGACCGGACGGTGATGCAGCTCGTGCGGCTGGGGCAGATGGCCCGCGCGGTCGGGATCTACCTGGAGGTGTGCGGGCAGCGCTTCGGCTCCGACCTCGGCCGCGGTGCGACCGCGCTGCGCGCTCAGCTCACCGGCCGTGTGGTGCACCGCGTCAACGACAAGCAGACGGCAGAGATGGGCCTGGGCGACATCGCCCCTGAGGCGGTGGTGTCCGCGACCTCGATCCGGGTGGACCGTCCTGGTGTCGCGGTGGCCGGTGACACCTCCGGTGGCTGGTCGCGCATCCGCACCCCCGAGACCACGCCGGCGCAAGCGGCAGCCGTCTGCCGGGAGTACGCCCACCTGACCCCGGACCTGCCGTTCCTGGCCTCGTTCCGCCCGCCCGTGGCGATCCCGCCGATGCCCACCACACCGCCGTCCGTCCCGCAGCCCTGAGAAGGGGGATCGCTCATGGCTCCACGCAAGCCCGCGAAGCCCCGCACCCCTCCGAAGTGCTCCGACTGTGACGGCAAGGGCGAGATCGCCGAAACCGTCCGGGTCGGCTCCCGCAAGGGCCGCGCCACCCAGCACCGGCAGGCGGCTGTGTGCCTGACCTGCTGGGGCTCCGGTGAAGCACCCCCCACCGAGTGAACCGCCGGGGCCGGAAGCCACGGCCACCCGTGCTCCGCCCCGGCTCGACCCCGCGAAACGGAGGTGAAGACGTGTTCCGCTCGATCCGCATCGATGCCGTGCTCATTCAGGCCGTGATCGCCGGTGCCCTGTCCTTCGCCCACCTGCACGACCTCGCCGAAGCGGCCGGACAGTCCGGCTGGAAGGCATGGGCCTACCCGGTCTCCGTCGACCTGCTGTTGGTGGCGGCCTGGCGTCGACTGCGCGGCGCCCGCCGGGACCGCTCGGCCTGGACGTGGTTCGTCATCGCCCTGGTCGCCTCCCTCGGCGCCAACGTCGCGACCGCTGGACTCCTCGACCTCGACCACGTACCGGCCTGGCTGCGCATCCTCGTCGCCGGCTGGCCCGCGCTGGCCTTCCTCGGCGGCACCCTCCTCGTCCACCAACCCACCGAACCCGCGGCTGCTCCTGATCCCGCACCGGTCATCGACCGCCCCGACGTGGCGGACGAAGGACCGGAGATCGCCCCGGCCGAACCCGTTGCGGCTCTGCCGGAAGCTCCGGTCCCGGCCTCGGTGCCGGTGGTGCCCCCGGCTCTGGTCGACCACGCACGCAAGGTCGCCACCGAGCACCGCACACGCACCGGGACCGACATCGACACCGCCACCCTGCGCGCTCGCCTCGGCGTCCCGGAAGACCTCGCCGGCGCGATCGTCGCCCAACTCGCCTGAAAGGAGGTGGACCCGCGTGCGCCCGAACCGCTTCTACGACGTGATCCGCATCGGACCCGTGAGGGTCGGCACGTTCAACAACGGCCGTGGCCAGACCCGGCACACCACCGCCTGCACCGCCCCGAACTGCGGTTTCTCCACCGAGCACCGCGACCGCTCGGCGGCCGAACTCGCCGCCCGCACCCACCGCTGCACCTGAGAGGAGGACACCGCCATGCAGCTCCCCGAGGACCAGCTCCGCGCCGGTCACATCCCCGCCGACGTCTACCGGCGGCTCCCGCCCGGCACCGACGTGCGACGTGTCGTGATCGTCCAGGAAGCACCCCGCTCCTACACCGGACCGATCGTGCTGACCCTCGTCGTCGTCACCGGGTCCATCGCGGTGCTGCTGGTCATCGCCTTCGTGGCCCAGGTCGTCGCCGGCGCCGCCGTCGCGGTCCTGTCGGCCACCAGCGGACTCACCTACACGATCAACCGCGCGGCCAAGCACAAGGGCCGCAGCAAGTAACGCCCTCCGGGGCGGCCTCGGTCGCCAAACTTCCGCCGCCCCGGACGGCTCCACCACTTCCAGATCCAACGGACCCGAAAGGGAAGCCTCATCATGCCCCAGCACGCCCAGAACACGCGCGTCTGCCGTGACTGCGACGGCTTCGCCACCGCCGCGATCACCACCGGCACCCGACACCGCGACGGGACCCGCGTCACCCTCCACGTCGCCTGCCCGGCCTGCAAGGGCACCGGCACCACCGCCCCCGCCGGCGTCGTCCGGGCCGGGAGGTGAGCGCCGTGGGCCTTTTGAACTGGACCTCCAGCCAGCACTACGACCACAACGGCGACTGCCCCTGCACGCAGTGCGGCAAGCCCACCCCGATGCGCTCCCACGACGGCGAGCCCGTCCACAAGGTGTGCGCGGAGGACTGGAACGACCGCAACCCGAACGCCCCCCGTCACCAGCACGACGGGCGTGACCTCGGCACCCGCCGGTTCCACTCCGACCCCCTGCGCAAGACCCGCAAGGACGGTGCCCGATGACCGCCGCGACGGGCTGCGTCCTCGACCTCTTCGCCGGCCCCGGCGGCTGGTCGGAGGGCCTGCGAGCCCTCGGTCTGCACGACGTCGGTATCGAGATCGACCCGGCGGCCTGTGCCACTCGCGCCGCCGCCGGTCACCGCACGATCCGCGCCGACGTCGCCACCTACCCCACCGTGCCGCTCCGCGGGAAGGTCGCCGGGCTGATCGCCTCCCCGCCCTGCCAGACCTTCAGCGCCGCCGGCCTGCGCGCCGGGAACGACGACATGGACCTGTGCCACCAAGGCCTTGACGACCTCGCCCGCGGCAACGACACACGCCCCGCACTGCGCACCGCCTGCGCCGATCCGCGTTCCCTCCTCGTCGTCGAGCCACTGCGCTTCGCCCTCGACCTGCGCCCCGACTGGGTCGCGCTGGAGGAAGTCCCCGCAGTACTGCCCCTGTTCGAGCACACCGCCCGGCTCCTGGCCGGCGTCGGCTACTCGACGTGGACCGGCGTCCTCAACGCCGCCGACTTCGGCCTGGCACAGACCCGCCGGCGCGCCTTTCTGATCGCCTCGCGTTCTCGCCCGGCCCTGCCTCCCGAGCCCACCCACGCCGACGGCGGCACACCGGCCGACCTCTTCGGTGACGGCCTGCCCACCTGGCGGACCATGGGCGACGTCCTGGGCTGCCCGCCCTCCGAGGTCGTCACGCGCGGCAACCACACCACCGGCGGAAGTCGCTTCCCGACCACGGGTCCTTCGTGGGCGCTCACCGGGCGGGCGCGGTCCTGGATGCTCCGAGTCGGCAACCGTCCCTCCTCGACACGCCGCCGCCTCGACCAACCCGCTCCCACCCTGCTGTTCGCCAAGGCCCTCAACGACGTCTCCTGGATCGACTCGGCCGGCGCCCGCATCCGCCGTCTGACCATCCAGGAAGCCGCTGTCCTCCAGGGCTTCTCCGCCGCCTATCCGTGGGCGGGCTCCCGCACCAAACAGTTCGAGCAGATCGGCAACGCCGTCCCCGCACCGCTCGCCACCGCCGTCCTGCGCCCCCTCGTGCCCGCCGCGCTGGAGGTGGCCGCGTGAGTGACACCGCCACGATGGCGGGCCTGGACCCGGCCACCCTCGCCGACGTGCTGAGGCTGGCCGGGTCTCCTGGCTTCGACCGCATCCAAGACCAAATCCGCCGTACCGGCGGCTGCACCGACCCAATCCGCCTGACCGGCTCGACCGTCACCCGCGACGCCACCACGGGGCAGGTGCTGCACTCCTACTCCACCGACACCGAGCCCGGCGGGGTCCTGCGCGTCGCCTGCGGCAACCGCCGCGCCTCCCGCTGCCCGGCCTGCGCCTGGACCTACGCGGGCGACACCTACCACCTGATCCGCGCCGGCCTCGTCGGCGACCCCGCCAAGGGCACCCCCGAGACGATCCGCGACCACCCTCGGGTGTTCGCCACGCTCACCGCGCCGTCGTTCGGCCCGGTCCACAACCGGCCCGGCAACCGGCCCTGCCGCTGCGGCACCCGCCACGCCGAAGACGCCCCCGAGCTGGGCACACCGCTCGACCCAGACACCTACGACTACGCGGGCGCGGTGCTGTGGAACAACCACGCCTCCGAACTGTGGCGCTACTTCACGATCTACCTGCGCCGGGAGATCGCCAAGCGGGCCGGACTCACGCAGAAGGCCGCACGCGAGCAGTCACGGGTGTCGTTCGGGAAGGTCGCCGAATACCAGAAACGCGGGGCCGTGCACTTCCACGCCGTGATCCGCTTCGACGGCCCGGCCGGCCCCGACGACCCTCCCCCGGCATGGGCCACCCTCGACCTGCTCACCGACGCCATCCATGCCGCTGCCGCCCGCGTGGAAGTCGACGTACCCCCGTCCGGGAACCAACCAGCCCGCACCCTGCGATGGGGCACCCAGCTCGACGTACGCCCGATCCGCGCCTTCGGCGACGGCGAGGACATCACCGAGCAGGCGGTCGCCTCCTACGTCGCCAAGTACGCCACCAAAGCGGCCGAGACCACCGGCACCGTGGACCGCCGCATCGGCAACAAAGAGGCCTTGGTCCTGCTCGACGTCCCCGAGCACCCGGCCCGGCTCATCGCCGCCTGCCTCGACCTCCACCCGCTCTACCCGGACCGCAAGCTCCGCGACTGGGCCCACATGCTCGGCTTCCGCGGCCACTTCTCCACCAAGTCCCGCCGCTACTCCACCACCCTCGGCGAACTGCGCCAGGTGCGCGCCGACTACCGCGCCGCCCAGCAACGCGCCGCCCTCGGTCTGCCCGACCCCGACGACGAGGAAGCAACCACGCTCACCCTCGGCCACTGGACCTATGCCGGCCACGGCCACACCCCCGGCGAATCCTGGCTCGCCGCCAACATCCGCCGCGACATCCAGCACAACCGCGACACCGCCCGCGAGGAACTACCCGCCATGCTCGACCTGGAAGGAATCGCTACATGACGACGGCTGTGATCACGCGCAAGTGGTACACCACGGCAGAGGTCGCCGAAATGCTCGGCTTCGGCCTGTCCAAGACCAAGATGCTCGTCCTCACCGGAGAGATCCGCTCCGTCAAGATCGGCCGCAACCGCCGCATCCTGCCCGAGTGGGTGGATGAGTACGTCCAGCGCGTCACCGCTGACGTCACCGGGTGGTCGGCATGAGCGGCAAGCGCGGCAACGGCGAAGGATCGATCTACCCCTACAAGAACGGCTACGCGGCCTACGTCTGGGTCACCAAGCCGGACGGCAAGCGGGCTCGGAAGTACGCCTACGGCAGGACGCGTGAAGAGGTCCACGAGAAGTGGCTCAACCTCCACGCGGAGGCCAAGCGCGGGCCGGTGGCCACCCGGCATCCGACGGTGGGCGCGTTCCTCTCGTACTGGCTGGACTCGGTTGTGAAGCCGAACCTGGCTCCCCTGTCGTACGTCTCCTACGAGGGTTCCGTCCGGCTGTACATCGCACCGCACCTCGGCTCTAAGCGCCTCGACCGGCTTACGGTCCGGGATGTCCGCGAGTGGGTGACCAAGCTGTCCACGGTCTGCCAGTGCTGCGCCCAGGGCAAAGACGAGAAGCGGGAACCGTCCCGCCGGCGGTGCTGTGCGATCGGGGAGTGCTGCGAGTCGTACCCGTCCCGTCGCGTGATCCAAGCCGCCCGTGATGCCCTGCGGGCCGCCCTGACTCACGCGGTCGCCGAGGAACTGATCAGCAAAAACGTGGCCTCGCTGGTGAAGGTGCCCAAGCCGCGGCGCCGCCGGATCAAGCCCTGGTCCGTCGCTGAGGCAAGCCAGTTCCTCACCGATGCCGCCGCGCGCGACGACCACCTCTTCGCGGCCTGGGTCCTGGTGCTCTGCCTCGGCCTCCGCCGGGGTGAGGTCCTGGGGCTGACGTGGAAGTCCGTGGACTTCGAGCGGGGCGAGCTGTACGTGGACCACCAGATCCAGCGAGCCGGGCGTCAGATCCTGCACCGGGAAACCAAGACGGAGGACTCCGATGACTTCCTTCCCCTGCCGGCACTCTGCCTCAAGGCGCTGCGGATGCGCCGTGCCCAGCAGATCGGGGACCGGAAGGCTGCCGGGGAGCTCTGGCAGAACAGTCACGACCTGGTCTTCACCACGAAGTACGGCACGCCGATCGAGCCGGGCAACCTGACCCGCATGTTCGCCCTGCGCGCTCGTCGTGCCGGACTCCGGGAGATCCCGCTCCGGAACACCCGGCACACGTGCAGCTCGCTCCTGGTGGCTCTCAAGGTCCACCCGAAGGTGGCGCAGCGCATCCTGCGGCACTCGCAGATCGCCATGACGATGGAGGTCTACGCGGAGGCGAGCGAGGAAGAGGTGCGGGCCGCGATCGGCAAGCTGTCCGACGTCATGGGCGGTACCGGCTGAGGCGGTTGCTGTACTTCGCTGCTGTACGCCCTTGAAACGCAAGAGGCCCCGGATCTCTCCGGGGCCTCTCACCTGTGTGCACTCGGCAGGATTCGAACCTGCAACCTTCTGATCCGTAGTCAGATGCTCTATCCGTTAAGCTACGAGTGCGTGTGCACTTCTTCAGTTTTCTCGCCGCTCCCGGGCTCTGCGGCCCGTCGCGGCGACAGGAAGAACATTACATGACTGCCGCCGCCATGTGAAATCCATTGACCCCACCCCTTGTGACCTGCGGAAACCGCAGTTTGGGGCGGTGATCACGACGAAGCCCCGGCCGCTGGGGACCGGGGCTTCTCGATGGGGCGGAGGCGGAGGGATTTGAACCCTCGATGGGCTTTAAGGCCCAAACCGCATTAGCAGTGCGGCGCCATAGACCGGACTAGGCGACGCCTCCCCCGCACCACCTTCCGCGCGCGAGCGCGAGCCGGTGGTGCGTGCCGATGATGACACAGCCGCGCGGGCTGCCACCAATCGAGGCCTACGGTACTAGGCAGGCAGGCCACAGGGCAAAGCTCTTTCGGACGGCACGCCGCCGGGGCGCAACGTCCCGCGCGCTCACGCGTTGGTCAGGGCATGTCGCAGGTCACCGTCGCCCGGGGCACCACCCCGCGCCCGTCCGCACCGGCCCCTTTCCCGGTCGTCGTCCCGGTCGTCGTCCCGGACCCGGCCCCCGCGTCCTCGCCGGCACCCGCTCCGCCCGCGTCCGCGGGGAGGTGCGCCACCGTCCGCGGCGCTCGCGCGGCCGGCCGTACGGCGGCGCGGGGACTCGCCACCGCCGCCGTGGTCTCCGCCGTCCTCGCCACGGTGTCCGCGGCGCCCGCCGCGGCGTCTGCCCTGCACTCCGCCCCCGCCGCACTCGCCACCCCCGTGGCGTCCGTGGTGTCCGTGGCGTCCGTGGCGTCCGTGGCGTCCGTGGCGTCCGTGGCGTCCGTCGAGCACCCGGTGTCCGCACGGGGCGAGGACCGTCTCACCGTCACCGTGAGCGGTGCGGGCCGTGGCGTCGACGGCACGTACGAGGTGATGTGCCGGCCGGGCCGCGGCAGTCACCCCGACCCGGAGGGGGCCTGTGCCGCCGTCGAGCGGAACACCAGCCGGGGGCGCGACGCCTTCGCCCCGCCGCGGCAGGACACCCTGTGCACCATGCAGTACGGCGGCCCCGCCACCGCCCGCGTCACCGGTACCTGGGCCGGGCGTCCCGTCGACGCGACGTACGACCGCCGGGACGGGTGCGCGATCGACCGCTGGGACGCCCTGGTGCCGCTGCTGCCCGCGGCGGGGCCCGCGGCCGGACCCGCGGCCCGCCCCTCGGCGGGATCTGCATCAGGTTCCGCGACGAGTCCCGCGACAGCTCCCTCGGCGGGTCCCGCGACAGCTCTCCCGGCGGGTTCCGCGACACCTTGGTAACGAAGCCCGGAAACCGGGGCGCACGGTACGTAAAGGGCCGGTGCGGGGCGGGGAGGCGTCGCCGCAGGCCGTCA
Organism: Streptomyces sp. 3-6; assembly: GCF_056323165.1. NCBI lineage: Bacteria > Bacillati > Actinomycetota > Actinomycetes > Kitasatosporales > Streptomycetaceae > Streptomyces > Streptomyces sp. 3-6. Next base: position 11,812 of record NZ_JBWHZP010000023.1, on the reverse strand, counting down.
CGTGTTCTGCGCGATCCGGGCATCGGATCGCCGTCACTTCGTCGTGCGACCTCCCTCTCATCCGGCGCCGCGGCCGCAACCCCAGCCCTTAGACTCCCTCGCGTGACACGTTGCGGGCAGGTTGGCAAGATGGCCCGAACGGTCGGCACGTCGCGGTAACAGGGAGGAAGCGTCTCGTGAGCAGCAGGCCATCCCGAGGCGCTGCTCGCCTCGCAGCCATACTGGACGCGCTTCCGGACGCCCTCGTCCTGGTCAACGCCAACGGGACCGTCGTCAACGCGAACACCATCGCCCTGGAGGCCTTCGAGACGCCGGGCACGGCGCTGGTGGGGCGCGGACTGCTGGACCTGCTGCCGGAGTTCGACTCCAAGCTCATCCCCGGTTCGATGCGCCGGCCGGACCACATCGACCCGCGGGCCCGCACCAAGCCGACCCGGATGACGGCCCGGCGGACCGACGGGTCGGAGTTCCCCGTCGAGGTCACCAGCGCCAACCTGGAGACCGGCCAGCAGGCCTACGACACGTACGGCTACACCGGCGACGAACTGCTCATGCTCGTCGTGCGCGACCTGTCCGGCACCGTGGACACCGAGGCGGAGCTGGCGCGCTCGCAGCGGCAGACCGAGATGATCCTGCGGGCCGCCTCCGAGGGCGTCGTCGGTACCGACACCGACGGGCGGATCGTCCTGGTCAACCCGGCCGCCGCCCAGATACTGGGCTACCGGGCCAGTGACCTCGGCGGACGCGAGCTGCACACCCTCGTCCTGCACTCGCGCGCCGACGGCTCCCCCTTCCCCTACGACGAGTCGCCGCTGGCCGACACCCTGCGCTCCGGGCGCAAGCACCGGGTGCGCGGGCAGGTCCTGTACGCCAAGAACGGGGACAAGCTGCCGGTCGACCTGACGACCGCTCCCGTGCGGGACGGCGACCAGCTGGTCGGCGCGGTGATGACGTTCACCGACCGGCGCCCGTACGACGCGCTCCTCACGGAGAAGGAGGACGCGGCGCGGCGGCACGCCGAGGAACTGGAGCGGCTGGCCGAGGAGCACGCCTCCGAGCTGACCGCCCTGCGGCAGAGCCACGTCACCGAGCTGGAGGAGCTCACCGAGCGGCACGCCGAGGAGCTCGCCGCCAACGAGGAGCGGTACGCGGCGCTCGGTGAACGGGAGAAGGACCGCTACGAGGCGCTCACCGCCCGGTACGACCAGCTGCTCACCCTGCTCGGGCAGTCGCTGCGCGGCCCGCTGGACGAACTCCGCCGCGAGCTGTCCGCCCTGGCGGCGGACGACGCCGGGCAGTTGTGGCCCGAGGCTAACCAGGTGCTGCACCACCTGTCGGCCGGCTACGCGCGCATCACCACCCTCATCGACAACGTCCTCGGCTACCAGCGGCTCGACACCGGCACCGAGCAGGTGGCCCGCACCAAGGTGCTGCTGGACGCCGTCGTCGCGGCCGGCGTGGACGGGGCGGTGGAGCTCATCGGACCGGGCCGGGTTCAGTTCGCCGTGCACGCGCCGCGCATCGAGGCCGAGGTCGATCCCCGTCTGCTCGCCACCGCCCTCGCGCACCTCGTCGCCGACGTGGCCGGGGTGGACGCGACCGGCAACAGCCCGGTGTCGACGGGCGGTTACCTGGACAACACCGTGGTCGTCGCCGCCGCCCAGCGCGGCGAGGTCGTGCGCATCGAGGTCCGTGGCCCGTACAGCGGCGGCGACCCGGTGCACGAGCCGATCGTGCGAGGCATCGTGCGGGCGCACGGCGGTGTGCTGCAGACCCACGAGGTGCCCGGGATGAGCGGCAGCGCGTTCGTCCTGGAGGTGCCGATCGGAGCCGGGGCCGGGGCCGTCCCGGCCGCCGAGGTGGAGCTCGCCGGGCCGCCCCCGGCCGAGGCCGCCCCCGGCCACGACGTCGCGGGCCGGCGGCCGTCCGGCGGACGGCGGCGGGCGCGCCGGGCCTCCGTCGACGCCTTCCTGGAGAGCGGGACGCCGGGCCCCGACGCCCCGAGCGGTACGCCGGCGGGCGACGGCGGCCCGGGTGGGGAGAGCGCGCCGCCCACCGGTCGGCGCAGGCGCCGGGCGGCGGCCACCGAGGCCGCCCCGCTCCCGGCGCAGGCCACCGGCGAGGCCCCCGTCTCCGCGGGGACCGGCCGTCGGCGCGGCCGTCCGGCCGAGGACGCGAGCACCGGCACGGGTGCCGTGATCGCCACGACCGGGGACGCCGCCGGTGTCTCCGAGGGCGCGGTGATGACGGCCGCCGAGCACGCGGCGGGTGCCGCCGCGGCGAACACCGGACTGGGCGGGACCGTGCCGCCCCAGGGCGTCCCCGCACCCTCCGGCCGGCGGGCCCGGCGGGCCGGCGGCGAGCAGCACGCGCTGCCCCCGGCGCTGCCCGCGCCGTCCGCCCCCCATGCCCCCGACGGCCCGCACGGCACCCCGGGCACCCACGGCACCACCGGCCCGGACGGCGCCACCGCCGACGGCCAGGCGGGCCCGCAGCAGCCACCGCAGTCGCACCAGCCCCAGCAGCAGCCGACGGGGCGCCGTCGGCGCGCGCTGGCGGCCGCGTCCGAGCGGGCCGCGGCCCAGCAGGCGGCGCCCCGCACGGTGTTCGCCCTTCCGCCGGCCGACGGCGACCAGGCGGCCGGGGCCGGCACGGCCGCCGCTGCCGGTGCGCACCAGGCCGAGGTGGTCGGGCAGGCCGCTCCCGCCGGTCAGCCGCAGCCGTCTCCGGTGAGCGCCGCGCCGGCGCTGCCCGCCCCGGCGGCCCCGGCGGCCCCGGCGACTCCGGGAGCGGTGCCTGCCGACGAGGGCCGCCACGACGCCGTTCCGCACGACCAGTCCGGCGACCACACCCCGCCGCAGCCGCACCCGACCAGCGCGCCCACCGGCCGCCGCAGGCGCGTCGCCGCTCCGCAGGCCGACCCCGCGGCCCTGCCGGCCGACGCCGGGCAGGTCGCCGCGCAGACGGTGCCGCCCCAGGCCGTGGCGCCGCACGGTGCCGTGCCCCAGGGCGCGGTTCCGCACGGTGCCGTGCCCCAGGGCGCGGTTCCGCAGGGTGCCGTGCCCCACGGCGCGGTTCCGGCCGCTGCTCCGGTGCCGCCCCAGTCCGCCGCCGGACAGCCGACGCCGGTAACCGCCGCCGCACCCCAGGCCGTCGCCGGGGGGCAGCTCCCCGGGCCCGCCGGAACGCCGCAGCAGCCGGCCCCGGTGCCGCCGCAGGGCGCCGCTCCGATGCCCGCCGCGCCGCCGCACGGTGGCCCGGTGGACCCGGCGAGCGGCACGGTCGCCTCCCCCGGTGCTCCGCTGCCGTCCCCCCAGATTCCGGTGCCGGCCCAGGGCGGGCCGGTGCCCATCCACGGGGCAGCACCCACGGCCGACCCGGGCGGCCCGGTCCCGCCGCAGGGGACGCCGGCCACGCCTCAGGGGATGCCGGTCACGGCGCAGGGGATGCCGGTCACGGCGCAGGGAGCCACCCCGGTGCCGCCGCAGGGGGCCGCCCCGGTGGCCCAGCACCCTCAACCGCAGGTGCAGCCGCAGGCCGTTGGCCAGCCGCTGCCTCCCCCGGACGGCGCCACCGCCCAGGCCGCCGGGACGCCGCAGCAGGCCGGGATGCCACAGGCCGCCGCTCAGCCCGCGCCACCTGCCGGCGCACCCCCTGTCGGCGCAGCCCCTGCCGACGCACCGGCTCCCGTGGCCCCGCCCGCCGTGGCCTCGCCCGCCGTGCCGTCGCCTTTCGTTGCGCCGCCTGCTGTCGCACCGCAGCAGCCGCAGGCCGTTGCGCCTCCCGCCGCGCCGCACCAGGCAGTACCGGCACAGGCAGGTCCCGCGCACGCCGACTCGGCACAGCCTGGTCCCGCGCAGGCAGGTCCCGCCCAGGCAGTCCCGGCGCACGCAGGCCCCACGCAGCCTGCCGCCGCGCAGCCGCTGCCCGCCGAGGCCGCCCCCGGGCAGCCCACCCCGGCGGAGGGCACACCGGCTCCCCAGATGTGGCCCGCCGTCGGTGACACCGGCGCCGCCGGCACCCCCGCCGCACCCGCTTCCGTTCCGGGCGGCCAGGCACCCGTACCGCCCGGCCAGGCACCCGTACCTCCGGGCCAGACCGATGGGCAGACCGGGCAGACCGGTGAGCAGACCGGTCAGGTCGCTGCCGAGGGCGCGACGACCGCGCAGCGGGCCGCCCAGCCGCTGCCCGCGGAGGCCGCCGCGCCCGTGGACCCGCACTCCACCCAGGGGCGGTCCATCAGCGTGCGGACGCTGGGGCAGGGCGTGCCGTTCACCCGGCAGGCCGCCCAGGTGCAGCAGCCGCTGCCGACGGCCACCCCGCCTCCGCAGCAGCCCGGCGGTTCGGGCCGCCGACGCAAGCTGGGGACGCGCAACGACCTCGCCACCGACGTCGACGAGCAGGCCGCCCGCCCGCACCCGCCGCAGGCCGAACCGGCCGCGGCCCGCCCGCAGCCGCCCGCGCCGGGACAGCCACAGGCCCCCCAGCCCCAGCAGTCGCTCGCCGGTCAGTCGCGCCTCGCGCCGGCCGCGGAGGGCACCGGACGCTCGTACGCGATAGGGGCGCCGGACGCGGACGCCGCCGAGGGGCCGGAGCCGCTGGACGGTCCCGGTGGGGCCGTCGAGGTCGCCGACCCGCCCCGGCCGCAGCCGATGGACGACGAGTTGCCGCCGGAGCCGCTGGACAACCCCCGTCGGCTGCTGGTGTGGCCGGCGCCGGACGTGTCCACCCAGCAGGCGCTCAGCGACCGTGGCTACCGCCCGGTGATCGTGAACTCCCGCGAGGAGGTCGACGCCCAGATCGCGGCCTTCCCGGCGGCCCTGTTCGTGGACCCGTTGACCGGGCCGATCACCCGCACGGCGCTGCAGTCGCTGCGGCAGGCGGCCGTGGCGGCGGAGGTGCCCGTCCTCGTCACCGCGGGGCTCGGGCAGGCGTCACGCGACGCGGCCTACGGTGCCGACCCGGCGGTGCTGTTGAAGGCGCTCGCACCGCGCGACAGCGAGCAGCACCCGCCGCGGGTGCTGCTGATCGAGGAGCACGCGGAGATCGCGCTGGCCCTGACGGGCACGCTGGAGCGGCGCGGGATGCAGGTGGCGCGGGCCGCGAGCGACGCCGACGCGGTGTCGCTGGCGGGGCAGTTCCGTCCCAACCTGGTGGTGATGGACCTGATGCAGGTGCACCGGCGCCAGGCCGGGATCGTGGACTGGCTGCGCGCGAACGGCCGGCTCAACCGCACCCCACTCGTCGTCTACACCGCCGCCGTGGAGCCGACGGACCTGCCGCGGCTGGCCTCCGGTGAGACCGTGCTGTTCCTCGCCGAGCGGTCCACCAGCTCCGAGGTGCAGGAACGCATCGTCGACCTGCTCGCCCGCGTCGGCACGAACTGACCGCTCCGGCCCTACCCGACCCGACCCGGCCCTCGCTCGTCGGCGGCACGCGTGGTGTCCGTAGGGGCGCCGAGCGCGACACGGGCACGGCGCGGGCGCGAGCGCGGGGGAGTGCGGGCGGAGTTTCGCGTGCGTCGGCGGATCGGCCCCCGGGCGAGGCGGCTCCCGGCACGGGAGCCCGGTCTGCCCGGTCTGTTCGGTCCGCCGTGCTGGGCCCGGCCGGCCCGGCCCGCGGCGCGGTGATGCCGAACGGGACGTCGTCGGCCCTGCGCATCGGCCAGGCCCCGGCCGCGCGCCCACCCCAGTCCCGGGCCCCGTCCCCGGACCTGGCCGGCCCCACGGGACCGTGACCGGCCCCGCCCCGGTCGGTCACGTGCGCGCGCCGGCCCACCGGCCCACCAGCTCACCGGCCCACCAGCCCGCCGGCTCACCAGCTCACCGGCTCACCGGCTCACCGGCTCACCGGCTGGACACAACGGCCGCGCCGGGCGAGAGGGACGGGCACTGCTGCGGTCCCCTGCCCGGCGCGGCCGGCGCTCGGTCGGTCTCCCCGCGCAACGGGGACGTGCGTCACGTCGTGCGTCGTGCGTCACGTCGTACGTCGCATGGTGCGTCGCGAGGCGGGGCGCGATGCGTGGCGCGTGACGTGGCGCGCATTGCCTGGCGCCGGCGCGTCGTCGTACGCCGCCCGGTGCGTCAGATCTGCGTGACGTCCAGCGTGCCCTCGGCGTACTGCTTGCGCAGCACCTTCTTGTCGAACTTGCCGACACTCGTCTTCGGCACCGTCTCGATCACCGACCAGCGCTCCGGGAGCTGCCACTTGGCGATCCCGCCCTCCTCCTGGAGGAAGGCCCGCAGGGTGGTGAAGTCGGCGGTGGCCCCCTCCTTGAGGACGACGGTGGCCAGGGGGCGCTCGCCCCACTTGTCGTCCGGCACGGCCACCACGGCGGCCTCGGCCACGTCCGGGTGGGCCATCAGGGCGTTCTCCAGCTCGACGGAGGAGATCCACTCGCCCCCGGACTTGATGACGTCCTTGGCCCGGTCGGTCAGCGTGAGGTAGCCGTCGGGGCTGATGATGCCGACGTCCCCGGTCTTCAGCCAGCCGTCCTCGCTGAACTTGTCGGCGGGGCGCAGCGGTTCCTCGCCGGGTCCGTTGTAGTAGGCGCCGGCGATCCAGGGGCCGCGCACCTCCAGCTCACCCGCGGACTCGCCGTCCCAGGGGAGCCGTTCGCCGCCGGGGCCGGTCAGCCGGGCCTCGACACCGGCCGGGAAGCGGCCCTGGGTCAGCCGGTACGCGAACTCCTCGTCGGTGCCCACGGCGTGCGCCGGCGGGCGGGCGACCGTACCGAGCGGCGAGGTCTCCGTCATGCCCCAGGCGTGGCAGACCCGCATGCCGAGCTGGTCGAACGCCTCCATCAGGGAGGGCGGACAGGCCGAGCCGCCGATGGTGACCTGGGTGAGGGCCGACACGTCCCGCGGGTTGGCGGTGAGTTCGGCGAGCAGGCCCTGCCAGATGGTGGGCACGGCCGCCGCGTGGGTCGGCCGCACGCTCTCGATCATCCGGGCGAGCGGCGCGGGCTGGAGGAAGCGGTCCGGCATCAGCATGTTGACGCCGGTCATGAAGGTGGCGTGCGGCAGGCCCCACGCGTTCACGTGGAACTGCGGGACGACGACGAGGGAGGTGTCCTCGTCGGTCAGGCCCATCGACTGGGCCATGTTGACCTGCATCGAGTGCAGGTAGATCGAACGGTGGCTGTACACCACGCCCTTGGGGTCGCCGGTGGTGCCGGAGGTGTAGCACATGGCCGCGGCGGAGCGCTCGTCCAGCTCGGGCCAGTCGTAGGCGACGGGCTTCCCGGCGAGCAGGTCCTCGTACTCGTGCACCCGCACGGAGACGTCCGCCAGCGGGGAACGGTCACCGGGGCCGGAGACGACGACGTGCTCCACGGTCTTCAGGTGGGGCAGCAGCGGGGCGAGGAGCGGAATCAGCGAACCGTTGACGACGACCACCCGGTCCGCGGCGTGGTTGACGATCCAGGCGAGCTGCTCCGGAGGAAGACGGAGGTTGAGCGTGTGCAGCACCGCGCCCATCGACGGGATCGCGAAGTACGCCTCCACGTGCTCCGCGTTGTTCCACATCAGGGTCGCGACGCGTTCGTCGCCGGTGACCCCGAGATCGTCGCGCAGGGCATGGGCCAGCTGGGCCGCACGGGCGCCGATCTCCGCGTAGGAGCGGCGCTGCGGCTCGTCCTCGCCGGTCCAGGTGATGACCTGCGATGTGCCGTGGATCGTCGACCCGTGGGCGAGGATCCTCGAGATCAGCAGCGGTACGTCCTGCATGGTGCTCAGCACGGAGTCCTCCTGGCGACATTGCCTGCGCGCGGGTAAGGGTTGCGCTGATTCTGCGCACATACCACGCGGTATGTCACTAGGGGAGCGGTGATCGATCACCCCACAGCACCCGACACTTCGTCTCAGAAGCGAACAAACCCCAGCTCGGGGTCGTCGCGCAGCTTCCCGAGCGCCCGCGACACGGCCGACTTCACGGTCCCCACCGACACGCCCAGCACCTCGGCGGTCTGCACTTCGCTGAGATCCTCGTAGTACCGCAGGACGACCATCGCCCGCTGCCGGGCCGGCAGCCGCATGATCGCCCGCCACATGGCGTCGCGCAGTGCCTGCCGTTCGGCGGGATCTTCGCCACCGGTCACCGGGTCCGGCTCGGGCAGCTCGTCGCAGGCGAACTCGTCGACCTTGCGCTTGCGCCACTGGGACGTCCGGGTGTTCAGCAGCGCTCGGCGTACGTATCCGTCGAGTGCGCGGTGGTCCTCGATCCGCTCCCACGCCACGTACGTCTTGGCGAGGGCGGTCTGCAGCAGGTCCTCCGCGTCGCTCGGATTGCCGGTCAGCGACCGGGCGGTCCGCAGCAGCGCCGGCTGACGAGCCCTCATGTACGACGAGAACGACGGGTACACGAGGGTCTGCGCCGGCGGAGCAGCGGCGTTCGAAGCGCGGGTGCAGACGGGTGTGGTCATGGCTCAACGCTATGAGCGACGGCCGCCCGGCGGATCGCCCGCAGGTCCCGAAGCCGCGTCCCCCTCAGGTTGTAGGGGTGGGGACCGCCCCACCTCCTGTAGGTGGACGTGAGGAGGAGAGCCCCTGAGGGTTCTCCCCGGAGGGGCCGGCCCGCCAGGGCACACCCGTACCGGTCCGGGGCGGCGGCCGGGGGCGGCTCCCGGGCCGGGGGAGGCTCCCGACCGGCCGCCGCGTCCGACGGCTCCTGCGCGCGGGCCGGACGACGGGCAGGGCAGAAAAGGCTCACCCCACACATGCCACGCCGGGCCCATCTCCTGCACCGGGTTCATCCGACCCTCTGGTGTTCCGTGCCGTCCTGCCTGCCCTGCCCTGCCCTGCCATTTCTGATCCACCGCTCGCGGCCGAACGGGTTCCCTCTTCTCTCCTCCCACTTTCCTGAGGGGACTCTCTCGTCCCACTTCCCTGAGGAGACGTCGGCCCCGCCCCGGCAGTTGACCGCACAGGCCGACCCCATCGGGCGGTTGACCACCACGACCGGCTCCGCCCGTCCTCCGACGCCGGCCCCTGCCCCGTCCACCCCGGCCGCCCCGCGCGCCCCCGGCCCCGTTCACCCCGATCGCCCCGGGCTGCCACCCCCGGCCCCCAGCCGCCGAATTGGCCACCCCCGGCGCCCACCCGCACCCGAAGCCCGTACCCCCGACCCATCCCTCCACCCCCACCCGCCTCCGTCGCCCCGACCGGCCACCACACCCCCCACACGTCTGCACGACGGCACCGAAGCACCGTCGCGCGGACGCCCTGCACCCTTGGAAGCACACCCTCACGTCAGGGGCCACGGTCGGCCCCGTCATCACCGCCAGAGCGGCGTGAAGCCGATGGCCACGTTCTCGTTGCCCTGGTTCAGCGCCGTGAAGGCGGATCCGTTGACCTGGGCGGTGTTGCTCTGGTTCGAGGCCCCGGAACCGACGGCCTGCTGCTGCGTGGTGGCGGAGTTGCCGAAGTTGTCGCCGCCCACGCCGCTGCCCGCGATCCCGGCCGCGGCACTCGCCGCCGTCGCGCTCGATCCGTTGTCCGCGAGGGCGCCGTTGTCCGCCGCCGCGACGCCGGTGAAGAGGGCGGCCGCGAGCGGCAGGGCGGAGACCGCGGCGATGACGCGGGCGGTACGGATGCTTGCCATGTTGTGTTCCCTCCAGAACCAAGGACGCACCGGCCGAGGACGGCCTCCGTGCGTGACATACGTCTTCCGTCGGAGGGCCGGCCGACCGCCCCGATCCGCTGTGCACGACGTCGCGTGATCACAGTTGCCCATCGCCTCCGCCGGAACCACCCCGTAGGCCCTCATTCGCACGCAAGCGTGAGGACATGTCGATAAACCCTTTTCCCCTACACACCTCCTATCCCCTCTCCGACCGGTCACATCACCCCAAGCCCCGCAAGAGCCGAAGCGTTACGGCATGACCCCGGCGACCCGCTCACGGGCAACGGACCGCACCCGCACCCTCTTTCCTTTTTCGAACGCGCGTACGAAAATAGAGCCATGGCCACCACCGACCGGCAGGCCACGACCCTGGCCCTCGCACACGCCCTGTCAGCCGCCGAACGCGGACTGGCCGTGATCCCCCTGTCCCGCACGAAGCTCCCGGCCCTGCGCTCCCCCCACCGTGACGACCCCGCCACCCCGACGCGCTGCCACGGCACCTGCGGACGCCTCGGCCACGGGGTCCACGACGCCTCCACCGATCCCGTCCGCATCCGCCGGATGTTCGCCGCCGCACCCCGCGCCACCGGCTACGGCATCGCCTGCGGCCTGCCCCCGCACCACCTCATCGGCGTCGACCTGGACACCAAGACCGGGACCGACGCCCCGGCCGCCCTGCGCGAGCTGGCACTGCGCCACCTGTTCACCATCCCCGCCACCGTCGTGATCCTGACGCCCAGCGGCGGACGCCACCTGTGGCTGAGCGGCCCGCCCGACGTCGTCGTCCCCAACTCCGCGGGACGGCTCGCCCCCGGCATCGACATCCGGGGCGCCGGCGGCTACCTCGTGGGCCCCGGCTCCCGTACCGACCGCGGCACCTACACCGCCGTGCCCGGCACCGCGCACCTGCCTCCGGCGGCCTGCCCGCCGGCCCTGCTCCGGATCCTCGTGCCACCGCCCCGGGCGCACCACCCCACGCCCCCGTCGGCCGGCGGACACGGCCAGGGCCTCGTGCAGTTCGTCCTCGCCGCCCACCAGGGGCAGCGCAACACCCGTCTGTTCTGGGCGGCCTGCCGCGCCTACGAGGACGGCATCGGCCCCGCCCTCGTGGACCCCCTGGTCCGCGCCGCCGTCGGCGCGGGCCTGACCGAACGGGAGGCCCGCGCGACCATCGCCTCGGCGGCCCGCATGACCGGCCACCTCCCCTGAAGCCCACCCCGACCACCTGCACCGCCCGGCCGCACCGGCCGACCGAAAATCGAAAGACCCCGAGGCACCACCGCCATAGAGTGCCGACCATGTCGCTCGCCCGTGTCGCCCTCACCTCCGGCCGCACCGTGGAGCTGTCCGAGCTGCACCTGTCGTCGACGTACGGCGGCGTGCTCGAGGGCTACCCCTGCAAACCGCTCAACGACATGAGGATCGACCGGCTGGTGCGCTCCGCCGCACAGTCCTTCCCGGGCGCCCCGGTCCACCTGATCACGCCACCGCGCGACCGTCCCGACCAGTACGCGGGAGCCTTCGGCCCGGTCGAGGTGCTCCCCGCCGTCAGCTGCGTCGGCGCCTTCAGCTCCGAGGCGATCGCCCCGGCCCACGACCGCGTCCTCCACCGCTCGCGCCTCACCGTCGTCTGGTTCCAGCCGACGTCACTCCTGCCCTCGGGCTGCGATGCGGAGCCCGGCCTGCGGGAGATGGCGTGGGAGCAGCTGGCGCAGGACGAGGAACTCTGATTCCACGGAAGGGAGCGCCCCGCAGGCTCCGGGAGACCCCGGGCCGCCCTCTCCCGCGCCCGCGCCCCTCCCTCACAGAAAGCCGAGAGCCCCCTCATGAACGCCACCGTTCCCGGCTCCGCCCACCCCGCTCCCTCTCGCCGCGACCTGCTGACAGGGCAGTTCGAGCTCACCTGGTTGAACCGTTCCGGGTTCGATCGAGACTCTAGGTTATGACTGTGACCTGGGGCTTCGTGGTTGCCCGGTAGTAGTTGGTCTCGTATTCGGCGGGTGGGATGTGCCCGATCTCACCGTGCAGTCGGCGGTGGCAGTACCAGTCGACCCATTCGGCGGTGGCCAGCTCGACCTCAGAGAGTGTCTTCCAGGGCCGACGGGGCTTGATCAACTCGGTTTTGAACAGGCCGATCGTGGACTCCATCAGGGCATTGTCGTAGGCGTCGCCGACCGATCCGATCGATGCG
>NZ_JBWHZP010000022.1:0-60587 GCF_056323165.1 Streptomyces sp. 3-6 | reverse complement strand
AACCCGGCGCCACCCCGAGACGACACTCGGGCACTCGCCCTGCCCCGCCTCAGCCCACAGCACGAAAACGGGCCGCCGACTCCGTCGGCGGCCCGTCACGAAACTTCGAGGTTAGTTCGAAGAAGCGTCAACGAGTCAAGCGCTGGAGCCGCGTAGCGGCCTCATGGAGGACGTCGTCCTTCTTGCAGAAGGTGAATCGCACCTGGCTGCGGCCCGCATCCGGGTCGTCGTAGAAGACGGAGTTGGGGACGGCGACGACGCCGCAGCGTTCGGGGAGGGCGCGGCAGAAGGCGTAGGCGTCCTTCTCGCCGAAGGGGGTGATATCGGTGGTGATGAAGTACGTGCCCTGGGGCTGGTAGACCTCGAAGCCGACCGTCCGGAGGCCGTTGGCGAGTAGGTCGCGCTTGCGGTGGAGAGTGGTGCGGAAGTCGTCGAAGTACGTGTCCGGGAGGCGGAGGGCTTCCGCGATCGCGTACTGGAGAGGACCCGCGCTCACGAAGGTCAGGTATTGCTTTGCCGTGCGGACTGCGGCGATCAGGGGTGCGCTGGCCGTAGCCCAGCCAACCTTCCATCCGGTGAAGGAGAAGGTCTTGCCGGCGGAGGAGATGGAGACGGTGCGCTCGCGCATTCCGGGGAGGGTCGCGATGGGGTGGTGCGTGCCCTCAAAGACCAGGTGTTCGTAGACCTCGTCCGTGACGACGAGTAGATCGTGCTCGACGGCGAGGGCGGCGATAGCGCTCAGCTCCTCGGGGGTGAGGATCATCCCCGTGGGGTTGTGCGGCGTGTTTAGGAGGAGCAGGCGGGTCTTCGAGGTGATCTTCGACCGCAGCTCGTCCAGGTCCGGGCGGAAGGACGGGGCGCGGAGGGTGAGCGGGACGCGCTTCGCGCCGGCCATCGCGATGCAGGCGGCGTAGGAGTCGTAATACGGCTCGAAGGCGATCACCTCGTCGCCGGGCTCCAGTAGGGCGAGCATGGTCGCGGCGATCGCCTCCGTCGCGCCCGCGGTGACCAGGATCTCCGAGTCGGGATCGAGGCTCAGGTCGTAGAAGCGGCGCTGGTGGTCGGCGATCGCCTCGCGCAGTTCCGGGATGCCTGGGCCCGGCGGGTACTGGTTGCCGCGGCCGTCGCGCAGCGCTCGTACGGCGGCCTCGCGGACCGACTCCGGGCCGTCCGTGTCCGGGAAGCCCTGCCCCAGGTTGATCGCACCCGTCGCCGTCGCCAGAGCCGACATCTCCGCGAAGATCGTCGTCCCGAGGCCGTCCAGCCTGCGGTTCAGTAGTGGCCTGGTGTTCATCTCTCCACCGTTCTGACTTGAGTCCCCATCAAGCTTCCAGGCCCCATCCTGTCTCATCGAGATTCCCCTCCCCACGGGGTGCGGACAGAGCGAGGTGCTGCCCTTCCGGTTCGGTTGTCGGTTCCCGGAGGACGCCAGCCTTCGCTGAGATGTCGCGCAGGAGCGCCTCCCGCAGGGTGTGCAGCGTCGCGATCTTGGAAACGAGGAGTTGTGCTGTGGCGTGCAGGGGCTCGGCGACCCGATGAAAGTGGGCGCGCGTGAAACGGTCGGGCCAGGTGAGGGACAGAGATTTCAGGCGGAGGGCGGAGATCTCGCGGCGGTTTTGGCCCTGCGCGAGCTCTGCGATCGCGGCACTGCGGTTCCTGAGTTCATGGAGCAGCCACCAGCCGTCCTCGTCCTCCAAGGGTCGTACGGCGATGACGCTTCTGAGGGGGGTCGCCGCTCGGCTCGACACTGCAATGTGCGCGCCGTCGGAACGGGTGCTGAGCATGAAGGTCCCTGGAGGATGTACCGCACCGTCGCGGGCCGGGCCGCTCAGACGGAACCGGTGGACGTGGGGCACAGGAAGGCCGTAGAGGTCTCTGGGCGCGATCAGGTCGACGGCGGCCTCTGCGGGTGTCGGTGACAGTGAGCTCTCGGAGCCTCTGCCCGTCTTCAGACGGGCGACCTTGGCGAGTGTTCGTGTGTCCCACGACGGCTCCGAAGCCGCCACGTCGTCGTGGAACGCGTCAGCCAGTTCCATTGCCTTGCGCGCGGTGTGTTGGTAGAGCGAGACCATCTCCTCGATGAGGGTGAAGGCCCGGTGGTATGCGGTGACGACGTCTGGCGGAGGCAGCGGAAACAGCATGCGGTGGAGGGTGTCGAGGCTGATGGTGGGCTCGACATGTGCCGTCACGTCCTCGTCGATGCGGGCCTTCGCCGTGGGTGTCTGTAGCCAGATACGCAGCCACCGCACTATGTGTGGCTCAGCGCGGATGATGCCGATCGACCTGGTCGCTGTACATCCCGCGTGCTCGGCGGTGACCAGTGCGGAATCACCCACCCGTCGGACGAGTACGACGGCGAGGTCGCCCTCCCTGAGGATTGCCCGGCTGGGCGGGGATTCGCCCGGCCGACACTCATCGGCCCTGGGCGAGAGGATCCTGCCGTCCTGGACGAACGTCGAGCTGACGACTCCTGCAGTCTGATCGGCAGCCGCGTCTTCGAGGAAACCGGAAGTGGTGTAGATGTCCCTGTGGGTTCGCTCGATTTTGATGGAGGTCGTCTGCCAAGCCGCTTTACCCGAGACGACCTGGTCGGCATTGGCTTCCATCAGATCTCCTCCAAGGCGTCCAGCAGTCGGAGTTCCAGGTTGCGCATCTGGTCGAACTGATCGGCCAGTTCGAGCTTGAGCTGTTCGACCCGGCTCCGTGTGTCCCGTTCGGGGCTGGGAGGCTCCACGGCGTACGAGGTCGGCATCAGGCTGGACTCGCGGTCGGCGATCTCCTCGGTGGAGCAGCTTCGGGACCAGCCGGCTGCGTCGTTGTACGGCGAGGCCGCAGCACCGTTCTCGGAGAGGCCACGCCAGGCCGCCAGGGTGGCCAGGATCAATGCCGTGTTCTTGTCGCCCAGCCTCCGTGCTCTTGACTCCGGGACCGGTTCGAAGGCTCGCCGCGCGTTGACGAAAAGCACCTGCCGGCGACGGTCCAGGACACCCCAGCCGGGGCGTGCGCTCTTGTCCCTGTTGAGCACCCACAGACAGGCGGGGGCTTTGGAATGACCGAACACGCGAGGTGGCAGAGCGATCACGCACTCGACGAGATCGTCACGCAGGAGGCGTTCGCGGAGCCTCCGGGTGACGGGCTGTCTGCTGTTGGCGACGTTGTCGGCCATCAGGAAGACGGCACGTCCCGCCGGAGCCAGCGCGTGCGCTATGTGCTGGATCCACGCGGAGTTGGCGGACCCTCGGGGCGGTGATTCCTCCGGCCACCGGGGATCGACAGAGACTGGGGGAGCCGACCGGCTGGCGCCCTGCTCCGTCTTGTCCTCCAGCGCCCAGTCGCGCTGGTTGAAGGGAAGGTTGGCCAGGATGATGTCGTGGGGCTCCGGTTCAGGCTCTGCGAGGCTGTCCCCGGGCGGGAAGACGTGAGCCGTGATCCCTCGCACCGCCAGGTTCATGCGGGCCACCTGCGAGGTGTGTGCGTGCTGCTCCTTTCCCTGCAAGGACATGGCCGGGTGCAGCTCGACGCGTTCGCGGACATAGCGGTGACTCTCAACGAGCAGTCCTCCCGAACCGCAGACCGGGTCCAGCACTCTGTGCCCGTCGCGGGGAGCCGCCGCACCGACCATGAGACGCGCCATGTCACCCGGCGTGAAGTAGTGACTGCCGTCTGCCTGGTCCGCCGAAAGATCACGGAGGCACTGGTCGAGCAGGGGGCCGACTCTCTGGGTGGAGCCGATGGCCTGCACGAGAGCGCGCAGTGGTCCTTCGGAACCAGGGGGCGGAACGGGCATCAGGCTTCTCGTGCTCACGTCAGCGCCCTGTTCGTCGGCTGCGGGAAGCCAGTGGCTCAGACACGTGCTCACGGCAGCACGGATACCCGAACCGCGCCCTGCCGACTGACCCAGCAGCCATGACCATGTCGGTACGCCGGTGCCAGGAGCGGCGTAGGCGGTCCGACTCAGGTAGAGCAGTCCGAGGACGAGGCGAGTCGAGTCCTGGGCGTTCATCAGCCGTGAGAGGTGCGTGCGGTGCCGGCGCACCTTCGCGAGCACCTCGTCGAGAGAGGAAGCACCCTCGGCCTGCACGTGTCCTCCAAGGGCACTCATGTCGCTCACGAGCCCACCACGCCCAAGGCGCCCATGACCACGATAAGGAGCGTCAGGGAACCGGCGAAGGTCAATGCTGCGGTCTTGAAGGCCGCCGTGGGGCGCCCTCCCTCGACGACGGTCACGACGCTGCCGGCCAGAGCGGCGACAAGCGCCGTGAGGACCGCGATGATCACGTACATCAGCCTCAGTTGCACGTGGTTCCTTCCTGAGGTCGGGGGATCTCCCAGAGGACGAGTGAGCCGGTGATCCCTGGCTTCAGGAAGGACAGTAGAAGACGTAGGCCGCGCGCTGCTGGGTGCACGCCGTTTGGGATTTCTCTAGACGCACGCCCGGATTTCAAGCACTTTCGGCGAGTGCACGTCGTTTGGGATTCAAGACAGTGAGTCGACCAGAGGGGGTGTTCGGGCGTCCGCCTCCCGACCCAAATAGGTAGGCGAAAAATCCTTGACCCAGCCGACCTTCCAGCCGGTGAACGAGAACGTCTTGCCGGCGCTGGAGATGGTGACCGTGCGGTCCCGCATGCCGGGGAAGGTGGCGAGCGGGATGTGTTCGGCGTCGTCGAAGACCAGGTGCTCGTAGACCTCGTCGGTCACGACGAGGAGGTCCCGCTCGACGGCCAGGGCGGCGATCTGCGCCAGTTCCTCGCGGGTGAGGACCGTGCCGGTCGGGTTGTGCGGGGTGTTGATCAGCAGCAGCCGGGTGCGGTCGGTGACGGCGTCGCGCAGTTCGTCGAGGTCGAGCCGGAAGCGGCCGTCGCCGGGGCGGAGCGTGACGGGGACGCGACGTCCGCCCGCCATGGCGATGCAGGCCGCGTAGGAGTCGTAGTACGGCTCCAGGGCGATCACCTCGTCGCCGGGCTCCACCAGGGCGAGCAGGGCGGCGGCGATGGCCTCGGTGGCGCCGGCGGTGACCAGCACCTCGGTGTCGGGGTCGACGGACAGGCCGTAGCGGCGCTGCTGGTGGGCGGCGACGGCGGTGCGCAGTTCGGGGATGCCGGGGCCCGGCGGGTACTGGTTGCCGCGGCCGTCCCGCAGCGCGCGCACGGCGGCCTCCCGGACCTCCTCGGGGCCGTCGGTGTCGGGGAAGCCCTGGCCGAGGTTGATCGACCCGGTGCTCAGGGCCAGGGCGGACATCTCGGCGAAGACCGTCGTCCCGAACTCGGCGAGGCGGCGGTTGAGGAGGGGGCGCGCGCTGGAGGTCATGGGCCATCCTGCGCCGAAGCTCTGGCTTTGCTCAACTCTGCTTTGGGCCGTGCGGGCATCGGGCATCTCCCGCTCACACGCGTGAGCGGGGCGCCCACGGGGGGCTGCTTCGGCGGATCACGGGGGAACGGAAGGAGCGGACGTCATGGGGGACTTTCTGTACTGGTTCGTCGTCCTGGTCGTGTTCATCGGGGCCGTCGTGGTGATCGGCGTCAGGGCCGGCGGCAGGGGCGGGCGGGCGGTGTCGACGTCCGGGCGGCGCGCGCGACGGGAGAGCTGGTGGGCGTCCGGTGACAGCGGGAGCGGCTCCGCGGGCTTGTCCTGCGGCGGGTCGTCGTCGTGTGGCGGGTCGTCGTCGTGCGGGGGCGGCGGAGGGGGCGGTTGCGGCGGCGGAGGGAGCTGAGCCGCGGGCCGGAGGGGGCATCGCGGACCGGAGGCCCGAAGCGCGGAGGGCGGGGCCTGCGCCCTTCGGGGGTGGCAGCCGTCGGCTTCCGCTTTCCGGTGGGGGCCGCGGTCGCGGTGGGACCCGCACGGGGGGCGGGTCCCCCTGCTGCGGGGCGGGGCGGGATCGTCGGGGCTACCTGGGCCGCCCGGGCCCTGGCGTCCCTGTTCCCGTGGGAGTGGTGACCGGGTGGCGGTACCGGTCGATGCGGATGCGGCCCTTCGCGCGGATGCGGCCCTTCGCGTGGGGAGGGCCTTGGCGCGGGTGGGTGCCGGACGCGCGGGGTGCGCGGGGTGCGCGCGGTGATTGAACAGGTGAGCTGTGGGGCCCTCTAGGGGATGGAAACCGCCTGAACTTGGGTAAAAACGCTGTATCGGCGCCACGGTTCATGATTCCCTCTCAACCACCAACGCAGCCCTCGGACTTCCAGCGGAGCCCGTCCCGACCGGCCGACCGGGCTGACGGGCCGAACCCGGTGCGACCGGGGTGCGCCGGACTCCCCCCATCTTTTCCTCCTTGCGTGCTTGCGGAGCCGATCCATGCTCACGACCCTGAACACCGCCTACACCGACACGTGCGCGGCCGACCTCGCCTGGTCCCTTGGCCGCGAGCCGTTGCCCGCGCTGGCCACCCTCGACCTCGAACTGACCGGCGTGAAGCTGCAGATGCGTCTGCTCGGCGCCTCGCACCAGGTGCTCGTGGAGGAGGAGCGCGGCCTGTGCTCGGAGACCGTGGCGTGCCTTCCGGGCAGCAGCACGCCCCTTCCCCTGGGCGTCGCCAAGCGGGTGGGCGACTGGGAGTACGAGTTCGCCGCCCGGGTGGAAGTGCTCTCACCGGGCGCGTTCGCGGGCCGCGCCCAGGAGTTGCTGGCCCTGGTGGCCGATCACCCGCAGGGGCTGGCAGGGATCTTCCCCGGCAGCCCGCACGCGTTCACCGCCCTGCTGGCCCAGCGTCACGAGGACCAGGTGCGCTGGCGCACCTGGCACGCGTACCCGCAGGACGGGCAGCTGGTGACGACCCGCACCCGGGTGGGGACGCGGGTCCGGGTGGACGCCTGAGCCGGGGCACGGGTGCGGGTGGACGCCTGAGGTCGGGCACGGGTCCGGGTGGACGCCTGAGGTCGGGACGCGGGTCCGGGTGCCCTGAGGTCGGGACGGGGGTCCGGGTGGAGCCGGGGCCCGGTCCGGGCGGGCAGGTTCGGCGGGGACGGGCCGGCGTTCGCACCGGTGTCGGTCAGGAGTGAACGAGCACCACACGTGTGGGTGACGATCCGCACCGGAGGTGTGACGTAACGTCGCAGGGTGATCGAACCGCAGGCCCCCGCTCCGCCCCGTTCCACCGCACCAGGGGGCGGGCCGAACGGCTCCGGTGGCGGTCCGGGCGGCGGTCCGCCGCCGCTGCCGGTCCGGCAGGGCACCGGGCGGTTCCTGGTCCTGGCCGGCGTGTTCGTCTGTGCGGCCTGCGGGCTGGTGTACGAACTCGAACTCCTCGCCCTGGCCACGTACTTGATGGGCGACTCGGTCACCCACGCCTCGGTCGTGCTGTCCGTCATGGTGTTCGCGATGGGCATCGGCTCCCTGGCCGCCAAGCGGCTGCGGGGGCGGGCGGCGGCCGGTTTCGGGGCCGTCGAGGCGGCCCTCGCGCTCACCGGCGGGTGCAGCGCCATGGCCCTGTACGCGGTCTACGCCTTCACGGGCGCCTGGGGCGGCGTCTGGGAGAGCGGGCCGCGCTGGCTGCTGGTGGGGTTCTCCCTGGCCACCGGCCTGCTCATCGGCGCCGAGGTGCCGCTGCTGATGGAGCTGATCCAGCGGATCCGGCGGCAGGACGCGGGCGGCGCGGTGGCCGACCTGTTCGCCGCCGACTACGTCGGGGCCCTGGTCGGCGGGCTCGCCTTCCCGTTCCTCCTCCTGCCGTTCCTCGGGCAGTTGACCGGGGCGCTGATCACCGGCGCCGTCAACGCGGTGGTGGGCGCGGCGCTGGTGCTCGGGCTGTTCCGGCAGGACCTCAGCCGCCGTGACCGCCGCCTGCTGGTGGTGGCCAACGTGTGCGTGCTGGCCCTGCTCGCCTCGGCCGCCGTCCTGGTCGACGACTTCGAACGGGCCGCCCGGAAGGCGATGTACGGCAACGATGTCCGCGTCGCCCTGCACACCGGGGAGCAGGAGGTGGTGCTCACCGGCGGGCGGGACGGCCGTGCCGCCGACCTGTTCCTCGACGGGCGGCTGCGGGTCAGCGGACGGGACGCGCCCCGCCCCGCCGAGGCACTGGTGCACCCCGCGATGAACGGGCCGCGCGCCCGGGTGCTCGTCCTCGGCAGCGGGGACGGGCTGGCCCTCCGGGAGGTGCTGCGGTTCGAGGGGGTGCACCGGGTGGACGTCGTCACCCGCGACCCGGAGGTGGTGCGGCTGGCGCGCACCGACCCGGCGCTCACCGCGCTCAACGGGCGGGCGTTCGACGACCCCCGGGTGCGGGTCACGGCCGACGACCCGTTCACCTGGCTGCGCGGCGGACCCCGGGCCGCGTACGACGTCGTGGTGTCCGACCTTCCGCACCCCGCGATCACCGAGAGCACCAAGCTGTACTCGCTGGAGTTCTACGGGCTGGCCCGGCGGGTGCTGGCGCCCGGCGGGCGCCTGGTCGTGCACACCGGACCGGTCACCGGCCGCGCCCGGGTCCTGGGCACCGTGGAGGCGACCCTGCGCGCGGCCGGGCTGCGCACCGCCCCGTACCGCGTGCCCGGGCTGCGGTCCGCCGGCGCCGGACCCGACCGCACGCCCAGGAGCGGGGCGGCCGGACAGGACCGGGGGTTCGTCCTGGCCTCCCGCACCGCGCCCGAGGTCCGCCTCGACCCGTCCGGCCCGCGCCCGCACACCCTCACCGGCGCCCTGCTCGACGCCGCCGCGCGCCGCGCCGAGCACCACCGCCCGCCCGGCCTGCCGCCGTCCACCCTGGTCCACCCGCGCTACGCCCGCTGAGGCCGTGGGGCCCGGGCCGTGACGGGAGGCCGCGTCGTGCCCCCGGCCGGGCTCCGGCCCCGCGCCGACGCGCCGTGACTTCGCGCCGACGGGGGTACAGCCCGGTGTCGCCTGGGTAGGCTCGGCAGGCATGGAGCACGAGGTGTTCGTTCCGGTTCCGGTCGATCGGCTCAGAGCAGTGCTGGACGACCCCGCGCGGGTCGCCCGGGCGGTGCCCGGGCTCCAGCACGACGCCGGCGCGGAGCCGGTCGCCGGGCGGCTGAAGGTCCGCGTCGGCAGTCACTCCATCACCTACGGCGGCGCCGTGCGCGTCACCGGACAGGACGACGGCTCCTACGTCGTGGCGGGCGAGGCGGCGGAGACGCGTGGCACCGGCTCGGTGAAGCTGACCCTGCGGCTCGCCCTGCGGGAGGCGGAGGGCGGCACGACGCTCACCGCCGACGGGACGGCGCGCGCCGACGGCCGGATCACCGGCCTCGCGCCGGACGCGGTGGCCGCCGCGGTCACCCGGCTGCTGACCCGGTTCGCGGAGAACCTGGGGACGGCGGCCCGGCAGGACACCCCTGCGGAGGAACCCCCGGCCCCCGGGACGCCCACGGACACACCCTCGGACGACGCCTCCCCGTCCTCCGACGTTCCGCCGGAGACGGTCCAGGAGGCGGCGACCGAGGACTTCGAACCGGGGGCCACCGCCGACTTCGAGGCCACGCCCGACGCGGACGACGCCCCGCCCCCGGACCCCGCCCGCCGCGTCGGCGCCGACGACGCCTCCGCGTCCGCCCTCGACCCCGTGGCGGACGCCCGCGACGCGGTGCCCGGGAAGGCGGCAGCGGCCGGGGACGCGGGTGAGACTGCGGGTCCCGGGGAGGCGGGGGAGGACGGTGACGCCGTCGCGGAGGCCGCCCACGCACGGCGCACGATGATCGGCCGCAGCGCCGAGGAGGTGGACCACGCCCCGCCGCGCGGCCGGTACGCCCCGGTGCCCGCGCCCCAGACCGTCTCGACGCCGGCCCCGCTGCGCTGGGCCGCCCCGGCAGCGGCCCTCGCCGTGGCCTCCGCCGTCGTCGCCGTCCGGATCCTGCGCCGCCGCCGGTGATCCCCGGCCGCCGGTGGCGGTGCCCCCGTGGCCGCGGTGACCTGTGGCCGCGGTGACCCCGGCCGGTGGTGATCAAGCGCAGTAGGGTCGTCCCGTGACCAACGACGACATCACGCTGACCGCGGGCGACGCGGAGGTGACCGTGCGGCCGGGCAACGGCGGGCGGGTCGCAGGGCTGCGGATCGGCGGCACGGAGCTGCTGCGGCAGGGCGAGCGGTTCGGGTGCTTCCCGATGGTCCCCTGGTGCGGGCGGATCCGGGACGGCCGCTTCCGGGACGGCGCCACCGTCCACCAGATGCCGCTGAACGCGCCGCCCCACGCCATCCACGGCACCGCCCGGGACGCCGCCTGGCGCACCGCCCGCGTGGACGACGGCGCCGCCGTCCTCACCCACGACCTCGCCGAGCCGTGGCCCTACCCGGGGCGGGTGACCCAGCGGATCGAGCTCGTCGAGGGCTCCCTCACGCTGAGCATGGCGGTGGAGACCTACGAGTCGTCCTTCCCGGCGCAGATCGGCTGGCACCCCTGGTTCAACCGCACCCTCGACGGTGCGGAGGCCACCCTCGACTTCACGCCCGCCTGGCAGGAGGAGCGGGGCGAGGACCACCTGCCCACCGGCCGCCGCATCGATCCCCGGCCCGGCCCGTGGGACGACTGCTTCGGCATGCCCGACGGTGTCGACGTCACCGTGACCTGGCCCGGCCGGCTGAGCCTGCGGGTCACCAGCCGCGAGCAGTGGGTGGTGGTCTACGACGAGCAGCGCGAGGCGGTGTGCGTGGAGCCGCAGACCGGACCGCCCGACGGGCTGAACAGCGCCCCGCGCCTGGTCACCCCGCTGGAGCCGCTGGAGGCCTCGACGACCTGGACCTGGACCCGCCTCTAAGCTGGCTGCCATGACGGACACGCGCGGCGCGCTGCTGCAGCAGATCAAGGACAAGGCCGTGGTGCACGGCAAGGTGACGCTCTCCTCGGGGCTGGAGGCCGACTACTACGTCGACCTGCGCCGCGTCACCCTCGACGGCGAGGCCGCGCCGCTGGTCGGCCAGGTGCTGCTCGACCTGACCGGGGAGCTGGAGTTCGACGCGGTGGGCGGCCTGACCATGGGTGCCGACCCGGTGGCCGCCGCCATGCTGCACGCCGCCGCCGCGCGCGGCCGGAGGCTGGACGCGTTCGTCGTCCGCAAGGCCGCCAAGGCGCACGGTCTGCAGCGCCGGGTGGAGGGTCCGGACATCGCGGGCCGCCGTGTCCTGGTCGTCGAGGACACCTCCACCACCGGCGGCTCGCCGCTGACCGCGGTCGAGGCCGTGCGGGAGGCGGGTGCCGAGGTGGTGGCCGTCGCCACCATCGTGGACCGGGCGACCGGCGCCGCGGAGAAGATCCGGGAGGGCGCGGGCGTGCCGTACCTGTTCGCGTTCTCCAAGGACGAACTGGGGCTCGACTGACGGCCGGCCGTACCGGCTGACCGGCGGTCCGACGCGGCCGACGGCCCGGACCACCGGATGGCCCGAGCGCCGGCCGTACCGACCACCGGCCGTACCGGCTGTACCGCGCCGGGCGCCCCGGTGGTCCGGCGGCCCCGTCCGCCCGGCCGGTCTGGCTCCTCCGGCCGCCGGTCGTCCGCCAGGCGTCTGCCGCCCGCCGACACCGTCCGGCGGCCGTCGTCCGAAGGGCCCCGCCGGGACGTCCCGCGGCAGGCCCGCAGCAAGCCCGCAGGATCCCGCCACATCACGACTTGACCTGCGCCGTGGACCTGGCGGGCAAGTCTGGGAAGATGGGGCCGACAACGACGTCGCTTCCAAGGTTCCAGGTCAGGGCCGACAGTACGCAGTACGCCAACCCGCACAGCTAAGAGGAGCGGACAGATGCCCATCGCAACTCCCGAGGTCTACAACGAGATGCTGGACCGGGCGAAGGCAGGACAGTTCGCCTACCCGGCCATCAACGTCACCTCGTCCCAGACCCTGCACGCGGCACTGCGCGGCTTCGCCGAGTCGGAGAGCGACGGCATCGTCCAGATCTCCACCGGCGGCGCCGAGTTCCTGGGCGGCCAGCACAGCAAGGACATGGTGACCGGCGCGGTCGCCCTGGCCGAGTTCGCGCACATCGTGGCCGAGAAGTACGACGTCAACATCGCGCTGCACACCGACCACTGCCCGAAGGACAAGCTGGACAGTTACGTCCGTCCGCTGCTCGCCGTGTCCGAGGAGCGCGTCAAGGCCGGCCGCAACCCGCTGTTCCAGTCCCACATGTGGGACGGCTCCGCGGAGACGCTGTCGGACAACCTGAGCATCGCGCAGGAGCTGCTGGAGCGCGCCCGCGCCGCGAAGATCATCCTCGAGGTCGAGATCACCCCGACCGGTGGTGAGGAGGACGGCGTCTCGCACGAGATCAACGACTCCCTCTACACCACCGTCGACGACGCGATCCGCACCGCGGAGGCCCTGGGCCTCGGCGAGAAGGGCCGCTACCTGCTGGCCGCGTCCTTCGGCAACGTGCACGGCGTCTACAAGCCGGGCAACGTCCGCCTGCGCCCCGAGCTGCTGAAGGAGCTCAACGAGGGTGTCGCCGCCAAGTACGGCAAGCCGGCCTCCCCCGGCCCGTTCGACTTCGTCTTCCACGGCGGCTCCGGCTCCAGCGAGCAGGAGATCCTGACCGCCCTGGAGAACGGCGTGGTCAAGATGAACATCGACACCGACACCCAGTACGCCTTCACCCGGCCCGTCGCCGACCACATGTTCAAGAACTACGACGGCGTCCTGAAGATCGACGGCGAGGTCGGCTCCAAGAAGACCTACGACCCGCGCACCTGGGGCAAGGTCGCCGAGGCGTCGATGGCCGCCCGCGTCGTCGAGGCCTGCCGCCACCTGCGCTCGACCGGCACCCGCATCAAGTAACGGCCCGGCGGGACCCGTCCGCCGGACGGGCCCGCGCGCCGCACGCGACGGACCCGGCACCCTCCGCGGTGCCGGGTTCTTCCGTATGCTCCGAAGATGCCCGATGTCCGGCTGGCCTCCCCGCAGGGCAGGTGGATCCTGCTCACCACGGTGCTCGGTTCCGGCATGGCGATGCTGGACTCCACCGTCGTCAACGTCGCGCTGCCGCGCATCGGCCGGGACCTCGACGCCGACCTCGCCGTCCTGCAGTGGACGGTCAACGCGTACATGGTCACGCTGGCCGGGCTGATCCTGCTGGGCGGGGCGCTGGGGGACCGGTTCGGGCGGCGGCGGGTGTTCGTCGTCGGCGTGGTGTGGTTCGCGGCGGCCTCCCTGCTGTGCGGGCTGGCCCCCGGTCCCGGGACGCTGATCGCCGCCCGCGCGCTCCAGGGCGTCGGCGGCGCCCTGCTCACGCCGGGCTCGCTCGCCCTCATCCAGGCGTCGTTCCACCGGGACGACCGGGCCCGCGCGGTGGGCCTGTGGTCCGGCTTCGGGGGGATCGGCGCGGCAGTCGGCCCGTTCCTCGGCGGCTGGCTGGTCGACGGGCCCGGCTGGCGCTGGGTGTTCCTGATCAACGTGCCGGTCGCCCTGCTGTGCGTCCCGATCGCCGTGCGCCACGTGCCGGAGTCCTCCGGCGGCGGCACGCACGGCCGGTTCGACGTGCTGGGCGCCGGGCTCGGCGCGCTGGCGCTGGCGCTGGTGACGTATGCGCTGATCGGGGCCGAGGAGGCGTCCGGCGCGGTGGTCGTCGCGGGGGCCGCCGGACTGGCCGCCGCGGTGGCCTTCGTGTGGGTGGAGCGGCGGCACCCGGACCCGATGATGCCGCCGGACATCTTCGCCTCCCGCCAGTTCACCGCGGTCAACCTGCTCACCCTGTGCGTGTACGCGGCCTTCGGCGGCTTCTTCTTCCTGGCCGCGCTCCAGCTCCAGGTCGTCGTCGGCTACTCGGCGCTCGCCGCCGGCGCGGCTCTGCTGCCGACCACCGCGCTGATGCTGTTGCTCTCCGCCCGCTCCGGCGAGCTGGCCGACCGCATCGGACCCCGCCTCCCGCTCACCGTGGGCCCGCTGCTGGCGGCGGCGGGCATGGTGCTGATGCTGCGCGTCGGGCCGGGCGCCTCCTACCCGGCCGACGTGCTGCCCGCGCTGCTGGTCCTCGGTCTCGGCATGGTCGCCCTGGTGGCGCCGCTGACCGCGACCGTGCTCGCCTCGGTGGACGTCGGCCGGGCCGGGCTGGCCAGCGGCATCAACAACGCCGCCGCCCGTGCGGCCGGGCTGCTGGCCGTGGCGGCGCTGCCGCTGCTCGCCGGGATGGGCCCGGAGGCGTACCGGCGGCCGGACGCCTTCGACGACGCGTTCGGGCGGGCGATGCTCTGGTGCGCGGGCGTGCTGGTGGCCGGCGCGGTGCTCGCCTTCGCGACCGTGCGCCGCCCCGCCCCGGACTGCCGCCGCCCCGAGTGCCGCACCCACGGCAGCGTGGCCGTGCCGCCCCTGGAGCCCCGCACCTCCGTCGGGCGGCTGCGGGAGGAGGGCGGCGGCGGTGCGGCGCCGGGGTGAGGGGCGGTGGTGGGATGGGGTGCGGTGGCGGGTTGGGATGCGGTGGCGGGATGCGGTGCGGCGTGGCGGGATGGGGTCGGCGGCCGGCTGAGGCTGCGGCGGAGGGCCGGTTCGCGGCAGCGTGCTGAGAGGGGCACTGGACCGAGGCGCGGCAGCGTGCTGAGAGGGGCACCGGGCCGGGGCTCGGCGCCGGGCTGAGAAGGTGCCGCCTCCCGGCTCACCCGTGCGCGGTGACGCCGTGCCGTCTCCCGGGCCCGGCCACGCACCGTGACGCGGCCCGCGCCCGATGTACGAGACTGGAGGCATGTCGATTCACGAGAACCTCCTCGGGGGCCCGCCCCCCACGCACCTCCCCGACGACCCCGGGCCGCGTGAGCTGCTCGCGTCGGGCACCACCCCGACCGACGTCGCCGCCCAGTACCCCACCTCCTCGCTGGCCTGGGCCCGGCTGGCCGACGAGGCGTTCGAGCGGGGCAGCGTCGTCGAGTCGTACGCCTACGCCCGCACCGGCTACCACCGCGGGCTGGACGCCCTGCGCCGCAACGGCTGGAAGGGCCACGGACCGGTGCCGTGGGAGCACGAGCCGAACCGCGGCTTCCTGCGCGCCCTGCACGCCCTCGCCCGGGCCGCCCAGGCCATCGGCGAGAAGGAGGAGTACGAGCGCTGCTCGCAGTTCCTCAAGGACTCCTCCCCGACGGCGGCCGACGTCCTCGGCTGAGCCGTGACCGCGTCGAGGCCCGCCCGTGAGCGGGCGGGCCTTGCGGATCAGTGGGGGCCATGCGCAGGATGCGGTATGGGGACCGGGGCCCCCGTGCCGGTAACGGCAGGGGCGGACCGCTACCCGGAGCACATTTCAGGAGACAGCGATGTCCCACGAGGCTCACGAGCCCGAGACCCCGCATCTCGACTTCCAGGGCACGACGCCGTACGAGGACTACGTCAAGGCCGACGTCCTCACCCACCTCCAGCACACCCTCTCCGACGATCCCGGAGAGATGGTCTTCCTGGTCACCACCCAGGTGATGGAGCTGTGGTTCACCGTGATCGTCCACGAGTGGGAGACGGCCGCGAAGGCGCTGCGGCAGGACGACGTACCGACCGCGATCGACGCGCTCAAGCGGTCGGTGCGCGAGCTGGAGGCGCTGAACGCCTCCTGGAGGCCGTTGAGCGGGCTCACCCCGGCGCAGTTCAACTCCTACCGCGGCGCCCTCGGTGAGGGGTCCGGCTTCCAGTCGGCGATGTACCGGCGGATGGAGTTCCTGCTCGGCGACAAGTCCGCGTCCATGCTGGTCCCGCACCGGGGCGCGCCGCGGGTGTACGCGGAGCTGGAGAAGGCCCTGCACGAGCCCAGCCTGTACGACGAGGTGCTGCGGTTCCTCGCGCGGCGCGGCCACGACATCCCCGACGAGGTGCTCGGCCGGGACGTCTCGCAGCGCTACCAGCCGTCCCCGCGGGTGGAGGCCGTCTGGACGGCCGTGTACGCGGGTGACGAGCGGGACGAGGTGGCGCGCCTGGGCGAGGCGCTGACCGATGTCGCCGAACTGGTGTGGCGCTGGCGCAACGACCATCTCGTCGCCACCCGCCGGGCGATGGGCGCCAAGACCGGGACGGGCGGCTCCGCCGGGGTGGCCTGGCTGGAGAAGCGGGCGCAGAAGAGCGTGTTCCCCGAGCTGTGGACGGCGCGGTCCTATGTCTGAACTGCGGATACGGGCCAAGGAGCTGGACGGGGCCGACGAACTGGCCGCCAAACGCGCCGAGTTCGTGCTGGACTCCGCGTCCGACGGGGCGTCCGGCACCGCGGGCGTCTACCTGGACGGCAACTCGCTCGGCGCGCTGCCCGCCGCCGTGCCCGCCCGGGTGGCGGACGTGGTGGCCCGGCAGTGGGGCGAGCTGCGCATCCGGTCCTGGACGGAGGGCGGCTGGTGGACCGCGCCCGAGCGGATCGGCGACCGGATCGCCCCGCTGGTGGGTGCGGCGGCTGGGCAGATCGTCGTGGGCGACTCGACCAGCGTCAACGTGTTCAAGGCCGTCGTCGGCGCGGTGCGCCTGGCGCGGCTCGGCGACCCGGCCCGGGACGAGGTCCTGGTGGACGCGACCACCTTCCCCACGGACGGCTACATCGCCGCGTCGGCGGCCCGGATGACCGGCTGCACGCTGCGCCCGGTGGCCCCGGAGGACGTGCCGGGCGCGGTGGGGGAGCGGACGGCCGCCGTGCTGCTCAACCACATCGACTACCGCTCCGGCCGGCTGTACGACCTGCCCGGCCTCACGGCCGCCGTGCACGCGGCGGGCGCCCCGGTCGTGTGGGACCTGTGCCACAGCGCGGGCGCGCTGCCGGTGGGGCTGGACGAGCACGGCGTGGACCTCGCGGTCGGCTGCACCTACAAGTACCTGAACGGCGGCCCCGGTTCGCCCGCCTTCCTGTACGTCCGCGCGGACCTGCAGGACCGCTTCGACTCCCCGCTGCCCGGCTGGAACTCCCACGCGGAGCCCTTCGGGATGCGGCCGGAGTACGAGCCGGCGCCGGGCGCCCTGCGCGGGCGGGTCGGCACCCCCGACATCCTGTCGATGCTCGCCCTGGAGGCGGCACTGGAGGTCTGGGACGGGGTGTCCGTCGAGCAGGTGCGGACGAAGTCCCTCGCGCTGACGGACTTCTTCCTGGAGTGCGTCGCCGCGTACGTCCCGGACGGCAGGGTCGCGTGCCTGACCCCGCTCCCGCACGGGGAGCGGGGCAGTCAGATCGCCCTGAGCTGCCCGGACGCCGGTGACGTGATGCGGCGGCTGATCGAGCGCGGGGTGGTCGGCGACTTCCGCCACCCGGACGTGCTGCGCTTCGGCTTCACCCCGCTCTACCTCGGCTTCGCGGACGTGGAGCGGGCGGCGCGGGTGCTGGCGGAGGTGCTGGCCGAGGCGCCGGCGGGTGACGCGGGCTGACGCCTCGCCCGGCCCGCGGTGCGGGCTGATGCCTTGCCCGGCCGGTGGTGCGGGCTGATGCTTGCTCAGCGGGTGGTCCGGGCTGACGCCTCGCCCGGCGGGTGGTGCGGATCGACGCACCACCCGGCGGGTGGCGCCGGGTGACGCTTCGCTCGGCGGGTGGCAACGGGTCGACGCGTCACCGGCGGGCGGCGCGTACCGGCACTCGTGCCGTACCGGAGGACCGTCGCCCGGCCCGCCCCGCGCCCCCGGTGCGGAGTGGGCCGGGACGTGCGGACCCGCAGGGGTTCACCGTGCGTGATATCCCCATGTCCACGCGGGTCCTCGTCCTGATACCGTCCCGGCCAAACAGCCGGACCCCTTCGCCGGTCCGCCATCCACGTGTCACCGTGAGAGGTCGAGCATGACGGACGCCGCCGCAGCCGCCCGGGCCACCGCCGAGGAGGAGGCGGCCCTGTCCCACGCGCCCGTCGACCCGGACGCGAGCGCCGCCTACGGCGACGACCCCGACCAGGTGGTCGACTTCTACGCCCCCCGCGCGGCGGACGGCCCCGAAGGCCCCGTCCCGCTCGTCGCGGTCCTGCACGGCGGTGCCTGGCGGGACCCCTACGACCGGCGGCACGTCAGCCCGTTCGCCGCCTTCCTCGCCCGGCGCGGGTTCGCCGTGGCGAGCGTCGAGTACCGGCGTGGATCCGGCCGGGACGCGGACGGGCGGCCCCGTGCGGGCCGCTGGCCGGAGACGTTCGACGACGTGGCCGCCGCCCTGGACGCCCTGCCCGCGCTGGCCCGCCGGCACCTGCCGCGGGCCGACCCCCGCCGCACGGTCGTCACCGGTCACTCCGCGGGCGGTCACCTGGCCCTGTGGGCCGCCGCCCGGCACCTGCTGCCCGCCGACGCTCCGTGGCGCACCGACCGGCCGGCCCCGCTGCGCGGGGTGGTCGCCCTCGCCCCGGTCGCCGACTTCGAGGTCGCCGACAAGCTGGCCGTCTGCGACGGAGCCGTGCGTCAACTCCTCGGCGGCGACGAGCACTTCGCCGCACGCCGGCCGTACGCCGACCCCGCGGGGCTGCTGCCCACCGGGATCGCCACCACCATCGTCCAGGGCCGCACCGACCTGGACGTCCCGCAGGCGGTCGCCGAGGCGTACGCGGACGCCGCCGCCAAGGCCGGCGAGGTGGTCGGCCTGACCCTGCTGGAGGACGTCGGCCACTTCCCCCTGATCGACCCGACGGCGGACGCCTGCGCGGTGGTGGCGGAGGAGATCGCCCAACTGGCCTGGTGACGGCCAACTGGCTTGGCGACGGCGCCGGTTCGGGCCGGAGGCCGGGCGCGTCGGCGACGCGGGCCCGGTCCGGCCGGTGTGCGGGGGCGCGCGTTCGCGTCCGTCGGCGGCTCGTAGCGCGTCCGGCCCGTGCACGGCGGGGCTCGCGCGGCGCACCCGCGGCCGGGCGGCCCGTAGTACCCGTCATACCGGAGAGCCACCCCGCAGGTGAGTCCCGCGGCGGGACGCGGCCCGTCGGGTGGGCGATGGCCCGTGGGCCGTGAGCGGTGACCCGTGACCGGTGGGCGGTGAACAGTGACCCGTGACCGGTGGGCGGCGAACGGTGACCCGTGACCCGTGACCGGTCTGGGCGGTGACCGGGGGGCACGTCGCGCCGACCGCGTGCGGCGCCCGTGTAGTACCTGAGACGGACGTCCGGGAACCCCTCTTCACGGGGACGACCGCGGTCACCCGGTCGGCCTACCGTGTGAGCGTGACCGAGACGACCCACACGCAGCCCCCGGGCGGCCCGCGCCGTGCCGGGGACGGGGCGGAATCCCGCAGCCCGGAGTACCGGCTGGCCCAGAACGTCCTGCGGGGCCTGCGCCAGGACCTGTTCCACGACCCCTTCGCCTACCGTCCGCTGCCGCCCCGGCGCACCGACGGCCCGTTCGTCCGCCGGCTGCCCGGCCGGCTGCGGACATCCGCGCGGAACCTGCCGCACGCGGTGGTCGGCGGCATCGCGCTGTTCTCCCTGCTCGTCGGCGCGGTGTCGGGCAGCATGCCCGGCGGTGACGTCCCGGCGCTGCTGAGCGGCCTGCTGTGCGCGCTGCCGGTGCTCGCGACGCTCGTCCGGCCGGTCGGGGCGTTCTGGCTGTCGCTGGCGGTGACGCCGGTGGTGGCGATCCTCAACGGCGGCGGGGGCGACTGGCCGTGGCTGCCGGGCGCGTTCATCAGCCACCTGGCGGTGCTGGTGATCGTGGCGCTGCGGACCCGGCCGCGGACGGCCGCCTGGATGTGGGTGCTGACCGCCTGCTACGCGTTCCTGTCGGACGTGGTCCTCGGCGGCCCCTACTACTACACGAACAGCGGACCCATGATGGTGACCTCCGCGTTCGCCCTGCTCGTGGTGTCCCTGTGGCACGTCCGCCACACGGCCCAGCAGGAGGTGACCGCGCAGCAGACGGTCACCGCGCAGGAGCGGTCCCGGCGCACGCTGCTGGAGGAGCGCACCACCATCGCCCGCGAGCTGCACGACGTGGTCGCGCACCACATGTCGGTGGTCGCCATCCAGGCCGAGGCGGCGCCGTACCGGGTGGAGAACCCGCCGCCGGAGCTGGAGCGCGCCTTCGCCACCATCCGGGAGAACGCGGTGGCCGCCCTCACCGAGCTGCGGCGCGTCCTCGGGGTGGTGCGCGCCGAGGACTACGAGGCCCCGGACGCCCCGCAGCCCACGCTGGCGGACCTGGACGCCCTGCTCGCCAACGTCCGCGACGCCGGCCTGGACGTGGAGAAGGTGGTGACCGGCGCGGTGCGGGAGCTGCCGCAGGGCGTGGAGCTGTCGGCGTACCGGATCGTGCAGGAGGCGCTGAGCAACAGCCTGCGGCACGCGCCCGGGGCGAGCGCCCGGGTGGAGATCGGCTACGTGCTCGGCGGGCTCGGCGTCCGCGTGGTCAACGGCCCGGCGCCTGCCCCGAACCTGGTCAAGCCCTCACCCGGCGCCGGCCACGGCATCACCGGCATGCGGGAGCGGGTCTCCATGCTGAACGGCGAGATGACGGCCGGGCCGACCGAGGACGGTGGCTACGAGGTCGCGGTGTTCCTGCCGGTCACGGTGGCCCACGAGACGAGCGGGGAAACGGCATGACCATCCGCGTGCTGATCGCGGACGACCAGATGATGGTGCGCGAGGGCTTCTCGGTCCTGCTGAACGCGATGCCCGACATCGAGGTCGTCGGCGAGGCCGTCAACGGGCGGCAGGCGGTGGAACGGGTGCGGGAGCTGCGTCCCGACGTCGTGCTGATGGACATCCGCATGCCGGAGCTCAACGGCATCGAGGCGACCCGGGAGATCGTCGCCGCCGACGGCACCGCGAAGGTGCTGGTGCTCACCACCTTCGACCTCGACGAGTACGTGTACCAGGCCCTGCGGGCGGGCGCCTCGGGCTTCCTGCTCAAGGACGCCTCGGCCCGCCAACTGGCCGACGGGGTACGGGTCGTCGCGTCCGGGGAGGCCCTGCTCGCCCCGACGGTGACCCGGCGGCTGATCACCGAGTTCTCCAAGCTGTCCGAGGCCCCCCGCCTGATGCCGGCCGCGCACGCGGCGTACGGGGACCTCACCGAGCGGGAGACGGAGGTGCTGGTGCTGATCGCGCAGGGCCTGTCGAACGCGGAGATCGCCGGCCGGCTGGTGGTGGCCGAGTCGACGATCAAGACCCACGTCAGCCGCATCCTGGTGAAGCTGGGCCTGCGGGACCGCACCCAGGCGGCCGTCTTCGCCTACGAGGCCCGGCTGGTCACCCCGGGCTGACCGGACAGCTCGCACCAGACGTACTTGCCCCGGTTGCCGAACCGCGAGAGCGGATGCCAGCCCCACAGGTCGGAGCAGGCCCTGACCAGCGCGAGTCCCCGGCCGTCCTCGTCGGTCAGGCAGCCGTCCGGCGCGGCGGGCGGGAGCGGCGGTTCGGGGTCCGCGTCCCACGCGCCGATCCGCAGCACGCCGACCGCCCACCGCACCCGCAGCGCGGCGGGCCCTCCGGCGTGCCGCACCGCGTTGGTGACCAGTTCCGTCGCCAGCAGTTCGGCGACGTCGACCAGGCGGATCAGCCCGTGCATCGTGAGGATGAGCCGGAGGGTACGGCGGCTGACGGTGACGGCGCGCGGGTCGTGCGGGATGTACAGGGAGTACTCCCAGGGCTCGTCCTCGGGCATGCGGCCACTCCGTTCGGTGAGGTGATGGGCGGGACGGCGGACGGCGCGACCTCCGGACGGTGTCATTGCCGCAACCGTCATGACAGGACGAAGCGGTGCGCTTCCGGTGCCGGGCGGACCGGTGCCCAAGTTGGACACGGGACTCCTCGACTCACCCACCGGCACCCTGTTCATCGACGCGGCAGATCACTTGAATCGGCTTCGAACACTCTTCTGTACGGTGAAGAAGTCGGCGCTGGACCCCTCCGAGTCACGGGACTTCGTTCACCGCATGACGAAGGAGCTTTGATGAACTGGCGGAAGTCCACCTACTCCGGCGGCGGCGAAGGCAACACCTGCGTCGAGATCGCCGCCCTCACCACGCACATAGTCGTACGGGACTCCAAGGCTCCGGCCCGAGGCACCCTCTCCGTCCCCGCCCCTTCCTTCACGCGCTTCATCGAGTACCTGAAGCGTCACTCCTGACCGGGACCGGCGTGCCTGCTTCGCCGGCTCGGATGGTCTCCATCCGCGTGGAGTTCGAGAGGGGCCACGCCACGGTCCGGTCATCCCGCCTCGTTGCAGTACCTCGGAGCCCCGGTTCCCCGCCCGGACACCGGGCTGCGTGACTCGCCCACGGGTGTCGTCCTCTGCGATGCCCAAGCCCAACTCGCATGGCTCCGTACCCTGTTCGGGAAGGTCAGGAGCGCGGCACTGGATCCCGTGGCATCGCGGGACCTCATCCACCGGCTGGTGAAGGAGACGTGAGGCACACGATGGCCGAGGCCCTGAACTGGTGGAAGTCCACCTATTCGAGTGGCGGTGACGGCGACACCTGCGTCGAGATCGCGGAGGCGACCGCGCACCGTCGGATATGCGTACGCGACTTCAAGGCCCCCGCCCGGGGCGTGCTGTCCGTCCCCGTGTCCTCCTTCGCAGTGTTCATCGAGCACCTGAAGCATCACCCCTGACCGCGCACGACAGGTCCCGTCCGCGCACGGGAGCACATCGCCCTCCCCTGCCCGCACCCCCCTCATCCGAGCGCCCCCCTCACGCCGAGCCCTCCTCTGCTCACGACCGTCAGGCCGCTACCCGAACCCGCAGCGGCCGAGCACATCGGCGGACGGCCGCCCCCGGAGTGCGCAGCGGGCCGGGCACCGGAACACCGCGGCGACTGGAGTCCGTAGCGGGCGGGGCACCAGCGCACCGCGGCGACCGGAGTCCGTAAGGGCCGGGCACTGGCACACGGGAGGTGGGCGTTCTAAGGTCCCGGCATGATGGCTCAGCCCGACCTCGCGTTCGATCCGTGGGACCCGGCCTTCCTCGCCGACCCGTACCCCGCCTACGCCGAGCTGCGCGAACGGGGCCGGGTGCACTGGTTTGAGTCGACGAACCAGTGGCTCGTCCCGCACCACGCGGACGTGTCGGCGCTGCTGCGCGACCGCCGCCTGGGCCGGACCTACCTGCACCGCTTCACCCACGAGGAGTTCGGCCGGACCCCGCCCCCGCCCGAGCAGGAGCCGTTCCACACGCTCAACGACCACGGCATGCTCGACCTGGAGCCGCCGGACCACACCCGTATCCGGCGGCTGGTGTCGAAGGCGTTCACCCCGCGCACCGTGGAGCGGCTGAAGCCGTACGTGGAGGGTCTCGCGGCGGACCTGGTGACGGCGCTCGTCGACGCGGGCGGCGGCGACCTGCTGCGGGACGTGGCCGAGCCGCTGCCCGTCGCGGTGATCGCGGAGATGCTGGGCATCCCCGAGGCCGACCGGGCGCCGCTGCGTCCCTGGTCGGCGGACATCTGCGGGATGTACGAGCTGAACCCGTCCGGGGAGGCGGCCGAGAAGGCGGTGCGGGCGTCGGTGGAGTTCTCCGCCTACCTGCGGGATCTCATCGCCGAGCGCCGCAAGAACCCCGGTGAGGACCTGGTCTCGGGCCTGATCGCGGCCCACGACGAGGACGACCGCCTCACCGAGCAGGAGATGATCTCCACCTGCGTGCTGCTGCTGAACGCGGGCCACGAGGCCACCGTGAACTCCACGGTCAACGGCTGGTGGGCGCTGTTCCGCAACCCCGGCCAGCTCGCCGCCCTGCGCGCGGACCACTCCCTGGTCCCGCGGGCCGTCGAGGAGCTGATGCGCTACGACACCCCGCTCCAGCTGTTCGAGCGCTGGGTGCTGGACGAGATCGAGATCGACGGGCAGGTCATCCCCCGGGGAGCCGAGATCGCCATGCTGTTCGGCTCCGCCAACCATGACCCGGCCGTCTTCACCGACCCGGACCGCCTGGACCTCACCCGCGCCGACAACCCGCACATCTCCTTCAGCGCCGGCATCCACTACTGCATCGGTGCCCCGCTGGCCCGCATCGAGCTGGCCGCGTCGATGACGGCCCTGCTGGAGAAGGTCCCCGGTCTCCGCCTCGCGGCGGAACCGCAGCGCAAGCCGAACTTCGTGATCAGGGGGCTGGAGGGGCTGGTCGTGGAGGTGGGATAAAGGCCCGTCGGCACCGTCGGGCCCTCACGGCCACGCGCCGCCCCGCGCCCCGGTCACGGCGCCGCCGGCACCGTCAGCCCCCACGCCCCCTCCCGCACCTCCCACGTCCGGGTGCGGACCGGGCCCGAGACCACCGCGTCCGCGCGGTAGCGGAAGTGGGCGCCCGAGACGGTCACCGTGCGGCCCTCGGCGAGCAGCGGGGACGCCTCCGCGCCGACGGACAGCGGGTGCACCTCCACGCGGGCCCGGCCCGGGGCGGTGGGGGCGACCCACACGGCCTCCACCGGCTGGTGCAGGTCGACCAGGGTCACCCCGTCGACCTCCACCCGCAGCCGCGCGTGCCGCGCCTCGGGGACCGGCGCGGCGCGCGTCGGCAGGGCGGGGACCAGGGTCCGGACCAGGGAGTGGCAGGTCCGCAGCCAGGGATGACCGGTCTCGGCCGGGTGCCGCGCCGGCGCCCCGGCCGGCGGGATGCGCAGGCTGCCGAGGACCACGCCGTCGCTGTCGTCGACCAGCAGGTCCCGGCGCCGTTCGGCCCCCTCCAGGACGGCCCGCGCCGCGCCCACCGCGCCGGTCGGCACGCCCAGCGACCGGGCGAGGGACAGCGTGCCGCCCACCGGCACCAGGGACAGCACGCATCCGGCCAGTTCCCGGCGGCGGTGCAGCACGCTCACCGCCCGTATCAGGGCCCGGTCGTCACCGATCACCACCGGGCGCCGGGAGCCGCGCCGGGCCAGCGCCCGGGCGAACTCCTCCGGACCGTCCGGCAGGCACACCTTCGTGCTCACCGCACCGCCGCTGAGCACGTCTTTCGCGATCCGGACGGATTCGCCGTCCGTTCGCCGCGCGACCGGATCGATGACCACCAGGAGCTGATCGGACGTCGCGGAAGTCGCCACCTCGGCCATGCCTCGCTTCCTCGGGTAGCATCTTTGTGCAAGAGCCCCTTTGCGCTATTGCGCCAGGGGCTTCGTCTATTCCGGGGCACCCGGTCCGACGGTCGGCGGCCAACGATGGTCGCGGTGCACGTGGCGGAGAACCTCCGCGTACGCCCCTGACCCTGGACATGCCCCGCCCGGAAGGGGTGTACGCGCGTGCCCGCACTTGTGCTGCTCGGTGCTCAGTGGGGTGACGAGGGCAAGGGGAAGGCGACGGACCTGCTCGGTGGCTCCGTCGACTACGTGGTCCGCTATCAGGGCGGCAACAACGCCGGCCACACGGTGGTGGTGGGCGATCAGAAGTACGCCCTGCACCTCCTGCCGTCCGGAATCCTCTCCCCCGGCTGCACGCCGGTGATCGGCAACGGCGTCGTCGTCGACCCCTCGGTCCTGCTCTCCGAGCTGAGCGGGCTGAACGACCGCGGCGTCGACACCTCGAAGCTGCTGCTCAGCGGCAACGCCCACATCATCACGCCGTACAACGTGACGGTCGACAAGGTCACCGAGCGCTTCCTCGGCAAGCGCAAGATCGGGACCACCGGCCGCGGGATCGGCCCGACCTACGCCGACAAGATCAACCGGGTCGGCATCCGCGTCCAGGACCTGTACGACGAGTCGATCCTGACGCAGAAGGTCGAGGCGGCCCTCGACGTCAAGAACCAGATGCTCACCAAGCTCTACAACCGGCGCGCGATCGCCGTCGACCAGGTGGTCGGGGAGCTGCTGGGCTACGCGGACAAGCTGGCGCCGTACGTCGCCGACACCGTGCTGGTGCTGAACGAGGCGCTGGAGCAGGACAAGGTGGTCCTCTTCGAGGGCGGCCAGGGCACCCTGCTCGACATCGACCACGGCACGTACCCCTTCGTGACCTCCTCCAACCCGACCGCGGGCGGCGCCTGCACCGGCGCGGGCGTGGGGCCGACGAAGATCGGCCGGGTCATCGGCATCCTCAAGGCGTACACCACCCGGGTCGGCGCCGGACCGTTCCCGACGGAACTGTTCGACGAGGACGGCGAGGCGCTGCGCCGCATCGGCGGCGAGCGCGGTGTGACCACCGGCCGGGACCGCCGCTGCGGCTGGTTCGACGCAGTCATCGCCCGGTACGCCACCCGCGTCAACGGCCTCACCGACTTCTTCCTGACCAAGCTGGACGTCCTCACCGGCTGGGAGCAGATCCCGGTCTGCGTCGCCTACGAGATCGACGGCCGGCGCGTGGAGGAACTGCCGTACTCGCAGACCGACTTCCACCACGCGAAGCCCGTCTACGAGATGCTGCCGGGCTGGTCCGAGGACATCACCGGCGCGAAGTCCTTCTCCGACCTGCCGAAGAACGCGCAGGGCTACGTGAAGGCCCTGGAGGAGATGTCCGGCGCCCCGATCTCCGCGATCGGCGTGGGGCCGGGCCGCGACGAGACGATCCAGATCAACTCGTTCCTCTGAGTTCGTTCCTCTGGGTTCGTTCCTCTGAGTTCGTCTCTCTGAGTCCGCCCGCCCCGCGGGCCGGGGCACCCGACGGGACGGCCGGTGCGACCACCTCGCACCGGCCGTCCCGTCGTCCGTGGGGCGGGTGCCCCGGGGCGGAGGGCGTTTTATCGGGTGCACGGGAGACGGTTCGGTGTGATTACCTGCCCGGGTTCGGTGTTCGGCACCGAAGCGCCACGCGGGCGCCAGACGCCCGTCCGCGCTCCTCATTCCCGAGAAGAAAGAGCAGCCGTATGACGACGGCCCTCGTCCTGATGGATCTCCAAGTCGGCCTGCTGACCGGGGAGGGTGCGGTTCCCGAGGCGGATGCCCTGCTGGGACGGCTGCGCCCGCTCGCCGAGCGCGCACGGGCCCTCGGCATCCCGGTGATCCACGTGCAGGACGACGACCTCGGAGAGGTGGGCTCCGCGGAGTGGCTCATCGACCCCCGGCTCGGAGCGCGGGACGACGACCCGAGGGTGCGCAAGGCGGAGTGCGACGCCTTCCACGAGACCGAACTGGACGCACTGCTGCGCTCGCGCGGGGTGCGGCACCTGGTCGTCGCCGGCCTCACCACCGAACTGTGCGTCGACTCCACCTGCCGCAAGGCGGTGACGCTCGGCTACGACGTGACCCTGGTGTCCGACGGGCACTCGACGCCGTCCGACCACCTGCCGGTCGAGGCGATCATCGACCACCACCACCGCATCCTCGACGGCTACGGCGTCTACATCGACCGCCGCCCGTACGAGATCCGGCTCCAGCGGGCCGCCGAGGTCGACTTCGTCGCCCCCGAGGAGCCCGAGTTGGCTCCCGCCGACTCCGTCTGAGGGCCGGACGCCGGGGATGCCGACGGAGGCCCGCCCCCGCCGACTCCGCTTGAAGGCCGGACGTCGGCGACGCCGCCTGACGGCCGGCCCCCGCCTGCCGCGCCGACGTCGCGTGAGGGCCGCCCGCCGCCTGCCGCGCCGACGCCGTGTGAGGGCCGCCCGCCGCCTGCCGGGGCCGCCCCCGCGTCGTACCGGCCCGCAGCGGGCCGCCGGGCACGGCGAGGACCCCGCCCCTGAGGGCCCGCCCGCCCGGACCGGGCGCACCCGCGCCGCAGCGTCCCCTCATCGGGGACGGCGGAGGCCGGCCGGTGCCCGGCGGGCCGCGCCGTCGCGGGCGGCGTGGCGGACTCCCGCCGGCGTGCCTCAGCTGAAGACGATCATCGAGCCCTGCGCCAGGCTCCGGGTCGCCGCCGCGTGCAGGCCCAGCCAGACGTGGCGTTCGCGGGCGAAGGGGCTCGGGTCGTAGGGGGCGGGGACCGCCGGTTCCTCCAGCTCCGTCGGGCCGCGCGGGGGCTCGGGGGCCGCCGGGGGGTTGGCCGGATCGATGCCCAGCACGGGGGCCACGGACTCCAGTTCCCGCAGCAGGGCGTGCGAGGAGCCCAGCGGGCCGCCGCCCGCGAGGAGTTCGTCGCTGGAGAGCGGGTGCGGGAAGTCGACGGGGACGTAGGCGCCCGCGTGGTCGTAGTGCCAGACGAGGTGGGACTGCTGGGCCGTCGTCTCGAACATCTCCAGCAACTGCTCGTAGTCGCTGCCCAGTTCCCCCACCGGGGTGACGGGGAGACCGGACAGGTGGAGCAGGTGGGCGCGGCGCAGGAAGTGCAGCGCGTCGTAGTCGAAGCCCGCGACCGGGGCGACCTCGCCGGACAGCCCCGGCATGTACTGGTAGACCGGCACCGGTGGCAGCCCGCCGTCCGCGAGCACCCGGTTGTACTGCGCGAGTTCCTCGGCGAACGGATTGTCGGGCGTGTGGCACAGGACGTCGACGAGCGGTACCAGCCACAGATCACAGGCCAAAGAGGGCTCCTCGCGGATAGGACGACGGTCAGGGCTGTCGGGGCGGTCACAGCGGTCGCGCGGTCGCGGCGGTCACGGTGGCCGTGTTCGCGGCGGTCACCGCGAGCACCCGGTCCTCGAAGGGTAACGGCGCGGTGCGAGGAGAGGGTTTCCCCGTGCACCCCCTATACCCCGGCGTGCCCGGACGACGCGACCGGGGCCGCGGCAACCGCTCACCCGTCCGCCATGCGCTCGATCAGGGCGAGCGAATGGGCGTTGTAGGAGCCGATGATCGCGCGGGCCGTGTCGGTGTCGCGGTGCGACAGGGCGTCGACCAGTTCGGTGTGCCGGGCCCACAACTCGCCCCGCAGATCCGGCAGGCGCCGCAGGTGCTGGACCATGCCCACCCACGTCTGGACGCGCAGCCGGTGCAGGAAGTCGGTGAGGTACGGGTTGCCGAAGACCGCCGAGAGTTCGCGCCAGAACCGCAGGTCGTAGCCGATGAGGACGGTCAGGTCCCCGGCCAGGGCGGCCCGCCGGGCCTCCTCGCCGCGCCGCCGGACCGCGGCCAGCGCGGCGGACGTCCGGGGGTCGTCCGGCCGGTACCGGTCCGGGTGGTGGCGGACCAGGGCGTGGAACATGCCGTCGATGACCAGGCCGCGAGCCTCGATCATGCCGCGGAAGTCGGGGAGCGAGAACGCGTGCACGCGGAAACCCCGGTGGTGGTCGGCGTCGAGCAGACCCTGCGCGGACAGGTCGACCAGGGCCTCCCGCACGGGGGTCGCGGACACCCCGTACTGCTCGGCGATCTCCTTGACGGTGAACTCCCGTCCCGGCTGAAGCCGTCCGGCCAGCACCTCGTCCCGGAGCGCGTCGGCGATCTGCTGCCGCAGGGTGCTGCGGGTCACCGCGGCGTGGCCGCTGCTGCCGGGCATGGTCGGGGGCGCTCCCTCGTCGCGTTCGCGGGCCGTGCGGCCACCTGGGGTGCCCGCGGACACGGGGCGTCGTCGTGCGGACACCCGTGTGCCGTGCGGGCACGGTGCCGGACGGACACCTGTGTGCCGTGCGGGCACCTGTGTACTACGGGAGCGACACCTTACGCGTTCGGGCGGGGCATGCCTGTTCGAGAAAGCACATACGGGGCGGGAGAGGGGTGGGAGGGGCGGACGGGGAGGGGAGCGGACCCGACCGGGGTGGAGGAGAGACGCGGGAGGCGACCGGCCCCGCGGGCCCCGGCCTGCGCCGACCGCCCGCCGACGCGGCGCCCCGGGGCAGCCCGGCGGCCTGCGGTCCGTCTGCCCGAGGGCTACGGCCGCCTCCGGGGCGGACGGGAGGCTCCGGCCGCCTCCCGTCCGCCCCGGCGGGCCGGCTACGCCACGTACTCGTCCGCCACCGACAGCGCGGAGTCCAGCACCGCCAGGCCCTCCTTCAGCTCCGCCTCGGTGACGGTGCACGGCGGGACCACGTGGGTGCGGTTCATGTTCACGAAGGGCCACACCCCGCCCTCCTTCACCGCGGCGGCGAACGCGGCCATCGGGGCGTTCGCCTCACCGGCCGCGTTGTACGGGACCAGGGGCTCGCGGGTGTCCCGGTCGCGCACCAGCTCCAGGGCCCAGAACATGCCGGTGCCGCGCACGTCGCCCACGCTGGGGTGCCGTTCCGCCAGCTCCCGCAGGGCGGGTTCCAGGACGTCCGAGCCGAGGCGGGCCGCGTTCTCCACGACGCCCTCCTCCGCCATCACCCGGATCGTCGCGACGGCCGCCGCACAGGCCAGCGGGTGCCCGGAGTACGTCAGCCCGCCGGGGTAGGGCCGCTTGCCGAAGGTGTCGGCGATCGCCCCGGAGATGGCGACGCCGCCCAGCGGAACGTAACCGGAGTTCACGCCCTTGGCGAAGGTCAGCAGGTCGGGCACGACGTCGTACAGGTCGGCCGCGAACCACTCGCCGGTCCGGCCGAACCCGGCCATCACCTCGTCCAGCACGAAGACGATGCCGTACTTGTCGCACAGCTCCCGCACGCCCGCGAGGTAGCCGGCCGGCGGCATCATGATGCCCGCGGTGCCCGGGATCGTCTCCAGGATGATCGCGGCGATCGTCGACGGCCCCTCGAAGGCGATCGTCGTCTCCAGGTGCTCCAGCGCCCGCTCGCACTCCTGCTCCTCGGTCTCGGCGTAGAACCGGGAGCGGTAGAGGAAGGGCGCCCAGAAGTGCACGACACCGGCGGTCCCGTTGTCGGAGGCCCAGCGGCGCGGGTCACCGGTGAGGTTCACGGCCTGCTGGGTGCCGCCGTGGTAGGAGCGGTACGCGGACAGCACCTTGGGGCGGCCGGTGTGCAGCCGGGCCATGCGTATGGCGTGCTCGACGGCGTCGGCGCCGCCGTTGGTGAAGAAGATCTTGTCCAGGTCGCCGGGGGTCCGCTCGGCGATCAGCCGTGCCGCCTCCGAACGCGCCTCGACGGCGAAGGCGGGGGCGAACGTCGCCAGCCGCCCGGCCTGCTCCTGGATCGCCGCGACCACCTTGGGATGCTGGTAGCCGATGTTGGTGTAGACGAGCGCGCTGGCGAAGTCGAGATAGCGCCGGCCGTCGTAGTCCCAGAAGTACGACCCCTGCGCCCCGGCGACGGCGAGCGGGTCGATGAGCTCCTGCGCGGACCAGGAGTGGAACACATGGGCACGGTCGGCGGCCTTCACTGCGGCGCCGGCCTCGGGGTTCGGCTGAGCGGTCATGCCGCCGAGGGTAGGCGGCCCGCGGCCCGGGCGACATCGGCGGCCTGTCTGCGCTCGGAGGCTTTCCACGACAGGTTGTCGACTGCCCCCGGCCGGTACCGGCTGCTCCCTGCCCCTGGCTCCCTGCCCTCGCCTCCCGACTCCCGACGCCCGGCTCCCGGCTCCCTGCTCCCGCCTCCCGGCCGTCGAGCTCTGACTCCCGACTGCCGGCTCCCGGCCTCGCCGCCCCCGAAGCGGCGGGCCGCCGGGCCCGGGGCGCGGGCCGGCGGGGGAGGTGAGTGGGTCGGGCCGGCGGGCCCGGTGCACGGCCCGGCGGACACGGTTCCTGTTACGGAACCGTAGAGGTCGTCAGCCGGTCCTCATACGTCCCCCGGACTATCCTCATGATGTTGCTCACTGGGGGGAAGGCGGCGCGACGATGGAGAAGCTCGGTCCCGGGGACCCGCCGAGGATCGGCGCGTACCGGCTGCTCGCACGGCTCGGCGCGGGCGGCATGGGATTCGTCTACCTGGCCCGCTCCGACCGCGGGCGCACCGTCGCCGTGAAGCTGGTGCGCGAGGAACTGGCCCAGCAGGAGGAGTTCCGGGCGCGTTTCCGGCAGGAGGTGCAGGCGGCGCGGCAGGTCGGCGGGGCGTGGACCGCTCCGGTGCTGGACGCGGACACCGAGGCGCCGGTGCCCTGGGTCGCCACCGGGTACGTCGCCGGGCCCAGCCTCCAGCAGGTCGTCGGCCACCACCACGGGGCGCTGCCCGAGCGGTCGGTCCGCATCCTCGCCGCCGGTCTCGCCCACGCGCTGAAGGACATCCACGCCGCGGGCATCGTGCACCGCGACCTCAAGCCGTCCAACGTGCTCGTCACCATCGACGGGCCGCGGGTCATCGACTTCGGCATCGCGCGGGCCCTGGAGACGGTGACCGACGGCGGGCTCACCCGCACCGGCGCGCTGGTCGGATCGCCCGGCTTCATGGCGCCCGAGCAGGTGCGCGGCGACCGCATCACGCCCGCGTGCGACGTGTTC
Source organism: Streptomyces sp. 3-6 (assembly GCF_056323165.1). Lineage (NCBI taxonomy): Bacteria > Bacillati > Actinomycetota > Actinomycetes > Kitasatosporales > Streptomycetaceae > Streptomyces > Streptomyces sp. 3-6. Next base: position 28,719 of record NZ_JBWHZP010000022.1, on the reverse strand, counting down.
TGCCTCGGCTCGGTGCTCGCCTACGCGGCCACCGGCGAGCTGCCCTTCGGCACCGCCAACAGCGGGGTGCACGCCCTGATGTTCCGCATCGCGCAGGAGGAGCCGAACCTCGACGCCGTGCCCGAGGGCGTCGCCGACCTCGTCCGCGACTGCCTGAAGAAGGACCCCGCCGCGCGGCCCACGCTCGACGAGATCCTGCGGCGCACCGGAGCCGGGGACACCGTCACCGACGGCCGGTCCCGCGACCCCTGGCTGCCGGGCGCCCTGGTCGCCCAGCTCGGCCGCCACGCCGTCCAGCTCCTCGACACGGAGAACCCGGAGGGGCCCGACGGCCAGGACGGGCCGGGCGGGACCGGCGGACCGGGCGAGGCGCCCGGCCCGGGAGCACCGGCGGCACCGACAGCCCCGGAAGGCCCGGCCGCGACGCCCGCCGGGGCGCACGGGCCCGCGGCGCGTGCGCTGCCGGCGCCCGCCGCCACGCCCGAGCACGCCCCCGCCACCGACGACCCGGGCGGCCCCGTGGGCCCCGCGGCCGGCGGCGCCCCGCCCGCCCCCGGCCGGCCGGGCGACGGCGCTGCGCTGAACCACCTGCCCACCCTCGTCGCGGGACAGCAGGCCGCCCCACCCCCCGCACCGGGCACCCCGGCCCTCCCCGCCGGCCCGCAGAACCCGTCGGGGTACGGCCATCCCCAGCAGCACCCGGGCTACGGCTACCCCTACAACGGCTACGGCGGCGGAGCCACCCCGCCCTACGGGCCGCCCCCGTTCACCGGGACCCCGCCGTACGGCCCGCCCCAGGACCCGCGGCGCACCGCACGGTCCAACGCGCTGCTCGTGGTCATCGCCCTGGTCGTCGCGCTGGCCGCGGGCGGCACCGTGTACGCGCTGATGAGCAACGGCGGCGACAAGACCGCGGGCGGCGACTCCTCCGCCTCGCCGTCCGCGTCCGGCGAGGCCACCACCGAGGGCGACGGGGGGAACACCGGGACCCCGTCCGACGACAAGCGGCCCGGCACGGACGACCCGGAGACCACGTCCCCGCCCGACGGCACCGTCCCGGCCGAGTACCTGGGCAGCTGGTCCACGACCATCGACAACGCGAGCGGGGTGCACACCCGCCGGCTGACCCTCCAGCAGGGCGAGGTCGGCGAGACGGTCATGTCCCTCCTCGCCGAGGGCCCCACGGGCAACGGCACCTACCGCTGCGTGTTCGAGGCCCGGCTGTCCTCGGCGTCCGCTGCCGGCGGGCTGGAACTCGGCCCGTCGAGCGTCACCAGCGGCCGGCCGCGCAGCGCCTGCACCCCGGGCGCCGCGACCCAGGTCCGGCTGCTGCCCGGCGGGACCCTCCAGCGCGTGAACACCAGCAGCGGCGAACAGCTCACCTACACCCGGGACTGAGCCCCGGGCAGGCACGGGGGAGGGACGGAGCGGGGCCGGTCACCCGTTCCGGCGGCAGCCTTCCTTCCCCGTTCCGGCGACAGCCCGCGTCGCGTCACAGCCCGCGTCGCGGGCACGGCCGCCGTCCCCTCCGTGCCACGGCAGCCGCCCCGTCCCCGCCCCCCTCGCGTTCCCGAGCGCGGCCCGCGAACCTCCGCAGCGTGGCTGACGGGTCCCCTCTCCCCGCAGCGCGACCGACGACACCGCGTCCTCCCGCAGCCCGCCGCGCGCGACCCACTGCCCACGACGACGGACGCGCCCCACGCCCCACCACGCGCGACGCGCCCCCACGCGCGACGCGGCCCACGACCCACGACGCGGCCCGCCCCGCCGGACCCGTGACTCACCGCGGTTCGGGCGGGCGCTGCCTCGGCATGTTCGGGCGGGCGGAGCCGGGCGGGGCGGCGAACCGGCCGTGCGGGGGGACGACCGGGTCGGGACGGCTGCCGCCGGGCATGGCTCCCTGGAGGCCCAGCGGAGCACCCCCGGTGCGGAACTCCACCATCCAGTCCGCCGTCTCCACCCGCACCAGCTCCGCGACGTCCTCGGAGAACCGCCGCAGCACCGACAGGCACCGCTCCGCCGCCTCGCCGGCCGTGCCGTCCGCCGGACCCAGCACCTCGCGCACGCACTCCGACGCCCAGTCGAACTGGAGGGCCTGCAGGCGGCGCTGCACCGCCTGGGCCGTCGCCAGGTCCCGCATCCAGCCGGAGGTCACCCCGAAGTACCGGTCCCCGGCCACGCAGGCCACCGCCAGCAGCAGGGCCAGGTACCCCCAGGCGGCGACCCCGCCCAGCGCGCCCGCCAGGTCCAGCAGCGGCAGCGCCGCCCCGGTCACCGCGCCCACCGCGGCCCCGCCGCGCAGCGCCTGACCGCAGCGCCGCTTCCACACCCGGTCCGTGAGGTACCAGGCGGCCGTGTCGAGCGCCCCGCGCTCCACCCACCGGTACAACTCGTCCAGCCGGGCCGCCGGTTCGCCCCAGTCGCCGAGCGGGAACACCCGTCCGGTCAGATCATCCGGCCGCGGTGCGGCCCCCTCGCCGTGCCGGTCCTGAGGCCGTCCCTCGGGCTGCATCTCCGGCTGACCCACCCGGTACTCCCTACTGACCGTGACTGATCCGCGACCTGCCGGACCCTTCCTACCGCCCAATGGGTGGCCCGGTGGCGGGTTCGGCGCCTTTTCCGCCCGATGGAGGGCCGTGATCAGGTATAGGCGCTCCGCGGGACTCACTCGAAAGAGTGCTGGGGCGACGGCTGCCCCGACCACGTAGGCTCGTGCCGAACGGCAAGAACGCCCGGACGGCACGTCGAACCCGACGGCCCGACGCACCGATCAAGGAGCTGAATCGTGATCCCCGGTGGTGGCCAGCCCAACATGCAGCAGCTGCTGCAGCAGGCCCAGAAGATGCAGCAGGACCTGGCCAAGGCCCAGGAGGAACTGGCGCGCACGGAGGTCGAGGGCCAGGCGGGCGGCGGGCTGGTGCAGGCCACCGTCACCGGCTCCGGCGAACTGCGCGCCCTGCGGATCGACCCGAAGGCGGTGGACCCCGAGGACACCGAGACCCTGGCCGACCTGATCCTCGCGGCCGTCCAGGCGGCCAACGAGAACGCCCAGAACCTGCAGCAGCAGAAGCTGGGCCCGCTGGCCCAGGGACTGGGCGGCGGCGGCATCCCCGGACTGCCCTTCTAAGACAGCCCGCGGACCTCTACGGTACCTAGTGACGTGACCTCAGGAAGGACGGCAGTCCGTTGTACGAAGGCGTGGTTCAGGACCTCATCGACGAACTGGGCAGGCTGCCCGGCGTCGGTCCCAAGAGCGCCCAGCGGATCGCCTTCCACATCCTCCAGGCCGAGCCGACCGACGTCCGCCGTCTCGCCCACGCGCTGATGGAGGTCAAGGCGAAGGTCCGGTTCTGCGCCACCTGCGGCAACGTGGCGCAGGAGGAGCTCTGCGGCATCTGCCGCGACAGCCGCCGCGACCCCGCGGTGATCTGCGTGGTGGAGGAGCCCAAGGACGTCGTGGCCATCGAGCGCACCCGCGAGTTCCGGGGGCGCTACCACGTGCTGGGCGGCGCGATCAGCCCGATCGACGGGGTGGGTCCGGACGACCTGCGGATCAGGGAACTCCTGGCGCGGCTGGCCGACGGCACGGTCACCGAGCTGATCCTGGCCACGGACCCCAACCTGGAGGGCGAGGCCACGGCGACGTACCTCGCCCGGATGATCAAGCCCATGGGCCTGAAGGTCACCCGCCTGGCCAGCGGCCTCCCGGTGGGCGGAGACCTGGAATACGCGGACGAGGTCACCCTCGGCCGCGCCTTCGAGGGGAGACGACTCCTAGATGTCTGATGCCACGCTCCACGCCACCGACCAGGACCCCGACGACTTCGCGGTGCAGATCGCGGACCAGATCGAGAGCTTCCTGGTCGCCGTCACCGAGGTCGCGAAGGGCGACGAGCCGGACTCGGCGGTGCCCTTCCTGCTCCTGCAGGTCTCCCAGCTGATGCTGGCCGGCGGCCGGCTCGGCGCGCACGAGGACATCGTCCCCGACGAGCGCTACGAGCCGGACCCGGGTCCGGAGCCGGACGTGGACGACCTGCGCGAGAACCTCGCGCGGCTGCTGGAGCCCGTCGACGTCTACTCCGAGGTCTTCGACCCCTACGAACCCCGCACGGCGCCGGTGCCCGCCCGGATCTCCGACGATCTCACCGACGTCATCACCGACCTGCGCCACGGCATGGTCCACTACCGGGCCGGCCGCACCACCGAGGCCCTGTGGTGGTGGCAGTTCTCCTACTTCTCCAACTGGGGCTCCACGGCGTCCGCCACCCTGCGCGCCCTGCAGTCGGTGGTCGCCCACGTCCGCCTCAACCAGCCGCTCGCCGCGCTCGACGGCCTCGACACCGACCAGGGCCTGGGCGACGAGACCCTGGAGTTCGAGGCGGGCAAGGTGATGGCGGAGGAGATCGCCGCCCCCCTGGGCCTGCGCTCACCCGTCACCTAGACCGCACCCGGGCCCCGTCGTCAGCCGGGCACGGACCGGCCGGGCGCGCGGGCCGGACGCACGGGTCGTGCCGCGCGGGCCGACCACGCGAACCCGGGCCGGCGGGCCGTGCCATGCCGGACGAACGTTCCCGGGTGACCGTCCGGACGGTCACGCATCCGTTTCCGCGTGTGACGCGGATCGCTTTTCCGAGTGCCCGGCGCCGGGCTGGGCATGAGCCCCTGCGCAGGCGTCCCGGAGGTCTCACCATGCGATATCGCCGAGGGGATTTTCGGACGCTCGATAGAATGAGCCCGCCACGCATCACACACATGTGTGTACATCGTGGGACAACAACGGACTGAGCGAGGAGCGCACGTGGGCCTTGTCGTGCAGAAGTACGGAGGCTCCTCCGTAGCCGATGCCGAAGGCATCAAGCGCGTCGCCAAGAGGGTTGTGGAAGCCAAGCAGAACGGCCACCAGGTGGTCGTCGTGGTTTCCGCGATGGGCGACACGACGGACGAGTTGATCGATCTCGCCGAGCAGGTATCCCCCCTTCCTGCCGGGCGCGAGCTCGACATGCTGCTGACCGCCGGAGAGCGGATCTCCATGGCCCTGCTGGCCATGGCGATCAAGAACCTGGGCCACAACGCCCAGAGCTTCACCGGCAGCCAGGCGGGTGTCATCACCGACTCCGTCCACAACAAAGCCCGCATCATCGATGTCACGCCGGGCCGCATCCAGGCCTCGGTGGACGAGGGCAACATCGCCATCGTCGCCGGGTTCCAGGGCGTCAGCCAGCAGGGCAAGAACATCACCACGCTCGGCCGGGGCGGCTCCGACACCACCGCCGTCGCGCTGGCCGCGGCGCTCGACGCCGAGGTGTGCGAGATCTACACCGACGTGGACGGCGTGTTCACCGCCGACCCGCGCGTGGTGACCAAGGCCAAGAAGATCGACTGGATCTCGTTCGAGGACATGCTCGAACTGGCGGCCTCCGGTTCCAAGGTGCTGCTCCACCGTTGCGTGGAGTACGCCCGCCGGTACAACATCCCGATCCACGTCCGCTCGTCGTTCAGCGGACTGCAGGGCACGTGGGTCAGCAGCGAGCCGATCAAGCAAGGGGACAAGAAGGTGGAGCAGGCTCTCATCTCCGGTGTCGCGCACGACACCTCCGAGGCCAAGGTCACGGTCGTCGGTGTGCCGGACAAGCCGGGCGAGGCGGCCTCGATCTTCCGCACGATCGCCGACGCCGAGATCAATATCGACATGGTCGTGCAGAACGTGTCCGCCGCGTCCACCGGCCTGACGGACATCTCCTTCACGCTCCCCGAGAGCGAGGGCCACAAGGCCATCGAGGCCCTGGAGCGCAACAAGGGCGCCATCGGCTTCGAGTCCCTGCGCTACGACGACCAGATCGGCAAGATCTCCCTGGTCGGCGCGGGCATGAAGACCAACCCGGGCGTCACGGCCGACTTCTTCACCGCGCTCAGCGACGCCGGGGTGAACATCGAGCTGATCTCGACCTCCGAGATCCGCATCTCGGTCGTCACCCGCAAGGACGACGTGGACGAGGCCGTGCGCGCCGTGCACTCCGCCTTCGGACTGGACTCCGACAGCGACGAGGCCGTCGTCTACGGAGGCACCGGCCGCTGATGGCCGCCACCACAGGGTCCGGCCGCTCCGGGCGGCCGACACTGGCCGTCGTCGGAGCCACCGGCGCCGTCGGCACGGTCCTGCTCCAGATCCTGTCCCAACGGGCGGACATCTGGGGCGAGATCCGACTGATCGCCTCCCCGCGCTCGGCCGGCCGCAAGCTGGCCGTGCGCGGCGAGGAGGTCGAGGTGGTCGCGCTCACCGAGGAGGCCTTCGACGGCGTCGACATCGCCCTGTTCGACGTCCCCGACGAGGTGTCCGCACGGTGGGCGCCGCTCGCCGTCGCCCGGGGCGCGGTGGTGATCGACAACTCCGGCGCCTTCCGCATGGACGCGGAGGTGCCGCTGGTCGTGCCTGAGGTCAACCCGCACGCCGCCCGGATGCGGCCGCGCGGCATCATCGCCAACCCCAACTGCACCACCCTGTCGATGATCGTCGCGCTGGGCGCGCTGCACGCCGAGTTCGGGCTGCGCGAACTGGTCGCCTCCTCCTACCAGGCGGTCTCCGGCGCCGGGCACGCGGGCGTGCGGACGCTGCGCGAGCAACTGTCCCTGGTCGCCGGCACGGAGCTGGGCACCCACCCCGGCGACCTCCGCCGGGCCGTCGGCGACCACACCGGGCCGTTCCCGGAACCCGTCGCGCTGAACGTCGTGCCGTGGGCCGGCTCGCTGCGGGAGGACGGCTGGTCGTCGGAGGAGATGAAGGTCCGCGACGAGTCCCGCAAGATCCTCGGCCTGCCCCGGCTGCCGGTCGCCGTGACCTGCGTCCGGGTCCCCGTCGTCACCGCGCACTCCCTGACCGTGCACGCCCGCTTCGAGGACGAGGTCACCGTCGACCGGGCCCGCGAGATCCTCGCGACCGCCCCCGGTGTGGTGCTCTTCGACAACCCGGCCGCCGGCGAGTTCCCCACACCGGCGGACGTCGTCGGCACCGACCCGACGTGGGTCGGGCGGGTCCGCCGCGCCCTGGACGACCCCACCGCGCTCGAACTGTTCGTCTGCGGCGACAACCTGCGCAAGGGCGCCGCGCTCAACACCGCCCAGATCGCCGAACTGGTCGCGGCCGAGAGCTGACGGAACGGGCCCCCGGGGCCGGAAGGTGCCGTTTGCGGGATATGTCCCGGACGAGCGGCTCGGGTTGATGATCCGGAGCACTTGAACCGGCCGGTCCGGGAGCCGAGGATGGAACCCAGGATTCACCTCCCCGCCCGCCGCAACCGTGCGGCGGGCGGGGAGCGTCTTTGCGGTCACCCTTTCCGGTGCGTGGGGGCGGGGTCCTGCAGACGTGGGGACGTCTGGAACCGGGCGGGGGGAGGGGACGCCCGTTCATATGGCACACAGGGGAAGAGCGGGACGCATGAGGTCATGGAGCGCGTGGGTGGACGCGTGGGGTCGCGCCGGCAGAGCCGAGGCGGTGACGCCCGGGGCGGGATCCGCCGCGCGGGCCTGCCCACCGCCCACCGGACCACGTCCCGCCACGGCCGCCGACGCAAACGTGATGCCCGGCGCGTACAACCCTCCTGGGGGGAAGCGTGTCCAACTGGCGTGGCTGAGGTACTCGACTTCACAGCGGCGCGCGGTGCGGCGGCACTCCGTCCCCGTTCCCCCCGCCAGGCTCTCCGACCGCGCATGGCCGGTGTGCCCGGTGGCATGCCGGTGATCGCGCCGATGCCCGCAGCGCGGCCGGTCCGCATCCCCGATCAGCGCGACGGCACCGACGACGCCGTCGCGGCCGGTACCACCGTCGACCATCTCACCGAGACCTACCGCGCCCACTACCGTTCCCTGCTGGGCCTCGCCGCGCTCCTCCTCGACGACACCGCGTCCTGCGAGGACGTCGTCCAGGAGGCGTTCATCCGCGTCCACTCGGCCCGCAAACGGGTCCGCGACCCCGAGAAGACCCTGGCCTACCTGCGTCAGACCGTGGTCAACCTCTCCCGCTCGGCGCTGCGCCGCCGCATCCTCGGACTGAAGCTGCTGTCCAAGCCGATGCCCGACATGGCCAGCGCGGAGGAGGGCGCCTACGACCAGCTCGAACGCGACTCCCTCATCCAGGCGATGAAGGGGTTGCAGCGCCGCCAGCGCGAGGTGCTGGTGCTGCGCTACTTCGCCGACATGACGGAGGCCCAGGTCGCCGAATCGCTCGGCATATCGCTGGGTTCCGTGAAGGCGTACGGCTCGCGCGGCATCGCGGCACTGCGGGTGGCCATGGAGGCCCCGGTATGAGCAACGGTTCGGGGACGCACGACGAGCGCCCGAGCGGCGTCGACGGGGCGGCGCCGACGGAGGACGCCGCCCACGCGGAGCCGTGTGGCCGGACGGGGCGGTCCGCCCGTGCCGAGCGGTCCGCCGGGGAGGAGGCCGCGGACGTGACGGACGCCGGGCCTTCAGGGCCGTCCGAGTCCTCGCGGTCTGCCGAGCCCTCGCGGTTCTCCGAGTCCTCGCGGTCTGCCGAGCCCTCGCGGTTCTCCGGGTCCTCGGGGGCTGCCGAGCGCTGGGGGACCGCTGAGTCCTCGCGGTCTGCCGCGTCCTCGTCGGCTGCAGAGCCCTCGCGGGCTGTTGAGTCCGCACCGTCCGGTGCGCCCTTCGAGCCGGCGGCGGACCCCGCGGGCGACCCCGCGGCCGGCCTGCCGACCGACCCCGCCTCCGAACCCTCCGAACCCTCCGAAGCGGCGGGAACCACCACCGGGGCCACGGACCAGGCATCCGCGGGCGGGACCACGACGGGGGCCACGGACCCGGCACCTGCGGACCGCACGGACCCGGCCGATGCCACCGACCCGGCGGGCCCCACGGCGGGGGAGCCGTCGCCACCGGGCGACGCGGCCGTGCCGCTGCGGGCCCCGGCGGGGCCGGACGGTCAGGACCCGACGTCCCCGCACGCCAGGAACGGAACGGTGCAGCACGACCCCGCCGCCCCCGCGGACCGGGCCACCGAGGACCTGGACCCGGAGGAACGCGCCCTGCGCGCCCTGCTGCACCAGGCGGTGCGCGAGGTGCAACCGAGCGACGGCACGCTTGACCACCTCCGCCGGGCCGTTCCGGCCCGGCGGGCGCGCAAGCGTCAGGCACTGGTCGGGGTGGCCGCCGCCGCCCTGTTCGTCGGCACCGCCGTCCCCGCCGTCGTGCACGTCTCCGGCTCCTCGGGCTCCGGTGCCCACCCCTCCGCCGTCGGCCACGCCTCGCAGGCCCAGGGCGGCACCAGCCAGGGCAGGGGCCCGGACAGCGACGCGAGCACCGCGGGAGGCTCCGCCGACGAGGTCCGGGGAACCGGCGGGGGCGGCGTGCCGGGCGAGGACGAGGGCGCCGGCGACAGCACCGGCGCCGGTGCGGCGGAAGGGGCCGGACCCTCGTCCAGCGCCGACGCGGGCGCGCCCGCGTGCAGTGCCGACCAGCTCGGTCCGGCCGTGGCCAGCACCGCGGCACCCGACTCCTCGGGCGCCGTCTACGGCTCGTTCCGGGTCACCAACGTCTCGGGCGACACCTGCACGGTCGGCGCTCCCGGCACCATCGGCGTCACCACGAAGGGCGCGGCCGACCCGGCCAAGGTGAGCACGATGCGGCACGCGGCCGGAGACGCGGCGGCCGGCCTGCCCGACCCGTCGCTGGAGGCCGCCTCGGGGGTGGTGCTCAAGCCGGGCACGGCCTACGAGGTGAAGTTCGCCTGGGTGCCGAGCGAGACCTGTCCGACGACCGGCACAGGCACCGGCGGCGGAACCGGCGAGCCCGCACCCGACCCGACCCCCACCGGCGGTACGAGCACCACGGGGGCCGCCACGGGCGACGACGGCACGGCCCCCCAGACGCTGCGGGCGGACGGCACCGTCGAGGGCAGCGTGACGGTGACCTACACGGCGGCGACCGGGACCGGCGAGGCGGGCGCGACGGTGGTCAACGCCTGCGCGGGCACCGTCTACTGGACGGGTGTGCTGACGGCCTCGTAGAGGGCAGGGCAGGGCCTGTCAGGGCACAGCGGGGCCGGGCGGTGGCCGATGCGCCCCGGCGGCCCGAGGCGGACCTCAGGCGGCTCCCGACGGCCCCCGACGGCACCACCGGGCCGGGACGACACACCCGGCGGTCCCCGGACGGCATCCGACGGCCACGGGTCGGGCCTGTCGTCGGCAGGGGACGGTCGGCAGCGACGACGGACGGCCGGCAACCACTGCCGACGGGGGATGCTCAGCAACCGCTGCCGAAGGGGCGGACGGCAGCGATCGCGGCGGACGGCCGAGCCGGTCACGGCGGCATCGGTGCGGGTCTGGGCTGCTGGTGGCGTGGCTGGCGCCCGACGGCACGGGCCTGAGCTGCGCCGCTCGGCGCCGAGCGGCGGCAGAGGGTCCCCTCGGCGGTCGCCGGCCGGTTCCGTCCCCACCGGGCCGGGGCGGGCGTCCCTCTCGGCAGGTTTGGGCCTCACACCCGGGAACGTGGGGAGCTGGGCTCGTCACCACGGGCCGAGGCGGGGCGTCACTCCCGGACGCTACGGGCCTCACACCGGGAGGGCTGGGCGCTCAGACCCCGGACGGGCTGGGCCGCCCGGGTTCCTGCTCCCGGTCCCGCGCCGACTCGTCCTCCGGGGCCGCGTCCCGGTCCCCAGCCGCGCGGTCGGGCATGCTCGCGCGGTCGGGCGGGTCGGCGGTCCCGGGTGAGCCGCCAGGCCCGAATGTGCCGCCGGTCCCGTCCCCGTCCCCTTCCCCGTCCCGCTTCCCGACCACGCCCGCGTCCGCGCCCCCGCTCCTGTCCCCGTCCTCGTCCGGGAGGAGGCCCAGCTCCGCGTCCCGGGCGAACTCCAGCTCACGGCGCAGCAGGCGGAACCACATGAAGATCACGAAGCCCACGAAGGCGAACCACTCGGCGGTGTAGCCGAGGTTCTGGAACGCCTTCAGGTCCAGCCCGGTACCGCTCGGCGCGGTGGCGGGCACCGCCCGCATCCCGGAGTCCCCGCGGTTGAGCGTGACCCAGGCGTCGTACACGTCGTACGGCACCAGGTTCACCAGCGAGGCCGCACTGATCGCGGCCGTCTGGCCCTCGGGCAGGCCGCCGCGCGCGCTGACGCCGTTGTTGCCGGGCGTCTCGGACGCCTGGAGTGCGCCGGTCACGGTGACCTCGCCGGAGGGCGGCGCGGGCACCGAGGCGGGGTCGGGCGACCCGGGCAGCCATCCCCGCACGACGGGCAGGGCCCTGCCGGAGTCGGTGCGCAGCAGCGTCAGCACGTAGGTGCCGCTTCTGCCGTCCAGGTCCCGGTCTGGCACCAGCAGCTGTTCGGCGTACCGCCCGCTCGCGGTGGCCTGCCGGCCGGAGGTCGCCTTCGTCACCGGCAGCAGGTCGTCCACCGGTTCGGCGGCCTCGCGCTGCGCGGAATCGGCCTGCTGCCGGGCGCCCTCGTGGCTCTCCACCCGGTCCTCGAACCGGCCCAGCTGCCACGAGCCCATGTAGATGCAGAAGGGGATGGCGAGCAGCACGAAGACGTTGATCCCCCACCATCGGGGCGTCAGCAGAAACCGGTACACGCCCCCAACGGTACGGGGCTCGCGGCCCGTCCCCGTGCGCGGGGTGGGGCCGCCGCGGCACCCGCTCACCGGCCCCGGGGAGGCCCGGGCGGCAGGGGGACGGGCCGGGCGCCAGGCGGGCACGGGTCCGGCGCGGGTGCGTCACGCCCCCTGTCTGCCGTATCCGTCGTACCTCTCGGTCAGGTGCTCGCGACCCGCCGGCGGGTCGTAGGGTTCCGGCCAGAACTCGGTGATCGCGGATATCCGGCCCGTCCCGTCCCCGGTGAAGAAGGAGAGGACCGGCATCTCCTCGTCCCCGACCGTGCACCGCGACCAGGTGACCACCTGCTCCCCCTCGGCGACGGTCCGCTCGATCCGCAGGTGCCAGTCGCCCGGGTACTCCCGGTTGAAGCGGACGTAACGCTCCCGGCCGCTGATCCGCTCCCGCGTCTGGGGGAGCGTGTAGACGACGTCCTCGGCCAGCGTGGTCGCGAACGCGGCCCAGTCCCGGGCCTCGGCGGCGGCCCAGAACCGGTGGACGTTCTCTCGCAGATCGGTCATGTCGAGAAGTGTGCACCCCGCCACTGACAACACCCCCACAGCCGTCCCGCACACCGTCCCGCACCCTGTCCCGGGACCGTCCCGGGAACCGTCCCGAGCACCGTCCGGGCGTCGCGAGAAGCCGTGGCCGGCGGTCGGTGCGGGGGAATCCGGTGAACGTTCCGGTCGGGGTTTTCCACAGGCTGGGGGCCTCGGGAGCACGATGGCCGCCGGGGCGGGCAGTATGGATCCATGACTGAGAGCAACGGGTCCGACGCGCAGAATCGAGCGGACCAGACCGAGCGTGTGCAACGGGGCCAGGACATGCCTGCCTGGGAGAAGCGCTTCCGGGCGCCCCGGGTGTCCCTCCCCGACTGGGCGGAGGACGCACCCGACCGTTCCCTGTTCGTGTCGAACGCGACGGGGACGTACGAGTTGTACGCCTGGGACCGGAAGACCGGCGAACAACGACAGGTGACCCATCGGCCCAACGGCACGACGGACGGCGTGCTCTCGCCGGACGGTGAGTGGATCTGGTGGTTCGACGACAAGGACGGCGACGAGTTCGGCGTCTGGCGCCGCCAGCGCTTCGAGGGCGGGGAGGACGAGCTGGCCACGCCCGGCCTGGACCCCTCCTACCCCGCGGGTCTCGCCCTGGGCCGGGACGGCCGCACGGCGGTCGTGGGCCGCTCCACGGACGAGGACGGCACCACCATCCACCTGGTGCGCACCGGGGAGCAGCCGGTGGAGATCTACCGGCACCGCGAGTCGGCGGGCGTCGGGGACCTGTCGCACGACGGTTCGCTGATCGCCGTGGAGCACACCGAGCACGGCGACGCGATGCACTCGGCGCTCCGCCTGGTGCGGCCGGACGGCACCAAGGTCGCGGAGCTCGACGACACCGAGGGCGGCACCCGCGAGCTGGGCCTGGACGTGCTGGGCTTCGCCCCCGTCGCCGGTGACACCCGGCTGCTCATCGGCCACCAGCGGCGCGGCCGGTGGGAGCCCCTGGTGTGGGACGTGGCGACGGGGGAGCAGAGCGACCTCGCGCTGGACCTCCCCGGCGACGTCAGCGCCGAGTGGTACCCGGACGGCTCGGGCCTGCTCATCGCGCACGGCTTCGAGGCGCGCGGCGAGCTGTTCCGCTACGACCTGGCCGAGGGCCGGCTGGAGAAGATCCCCACCCCGCGCGGCGCGGTCTCGGGCGCCACGGTCCGGCCCGACGGCAGCGTGGAGTACCTGTGGTCGTCGGCGGCCGAGCCGCCGGCCGTCCGGTCCACGACGGGCGGGGTCGTGCTGGACCCGCCGGGCATGAAGTCGCCCGGTTCGGTGCCGGTGGAGGACGTGTGGGTGGAGGGCCCGGGCGGCCGCATCCACGCGCTGGTGCAGCGGCCTGCGGGGGCGACCGGTCCGCTCCCCACCGTCTTCGACATCCACGGCGGCCCGACCTGGCACGACAGCGACTCCTTCGCGGCCGGCCCGGCCGCCTGGATCGACCACGGCTACGCGGTGGTCCGGGTCAACTACCGCGGCTCGACCGGCTACGGGCGCGCCTGGACCGACGCGCTGAAGCACCGGGTGGGGCTGATCGAGCTGGAGGACATCGCCGCGGTGCGCGAGTGGGCGATCACCTCGGGCCTGGCGGACCCCGCCCGGCTGATCCTCACCGGCGGCTCCTGGGGCGGCTACCTCACCCTGCTCGGCCTGGGCACCCAGCCCGACGCCTGGACGCTGGGCATCGCGGCGGTCCCGGTCGCCGACTACGTCACGGCGTACCACGACGAGATGGAGGCGCTGAAGGCGATGGACCGCACGCTGTTCGGCGGCACCCCCGAGGAGGTCCCGGACCGCTTCGAGGTGTCCTCGCCGATCACGTACGTCGACCAGGTCAAGGCCCCGGTCTACATCTCGGCCGGCGTCAACGACCCGCGCTGCCCCATCCGCCAGATCGAGAACTACGTCAAGCGCCTGGAGGCCCGCGGGGCGACCTACGAGGTCTACCGCTACGACGCGGGACACGGCTCCCTGGTGGTGGACGAACGGATCAAGCAGGTCCGGCTGGAGCTGGACTTCGCGGAACGCCACATCGGCGGCTGAGGGCGGAACGCCGTACCGGCCGCGCCGCTGAGGCGCAGGCCGGAGCGGGGAGGGAGCTGAGGAGGGAGCTGAGGGGGCGCGCGCCTGGGCCGGGCGCCGTCGGCCGAGGGCCCTCTGGGGCGGGGACGCCGTCGGCCGACGGCGTCCCCGGGCGCGGGGCCTCCCGGGCGCGGGGCCCCTTCTTGGGCGCGGGGCCCCTCCCGGACGCGGGTCCCCTCCCGGCGCCCGGGCGGATGTCGGGTTCGGCGTCCGCCCGGGCGGGGCCGGCCTGGGTGTCCTGGGGAGCGAGGCCGGCTCGGGCGTCGTCGTGGCGGGTCGGGCGCTGGGTTCGGCGTCGGGCCGGGTCGGGGCCGGTCCTGGGCGTCCCGGGGGCAGGGGCGGCTGGGACGTCGGGTCGGGTCGGGTGTCGGGCCGGCCCGGGGTGCCCGTCTTCGGTGTCCGCTGTCCGCCCGGGGCCTTGTCCCGTCCCTGGCGTCCGCCCTGAACCCTGCGTCGTGCTCAGCGTCCGCCTGCCACCTGCGCCGGGCCTCGGCGCTTCCCCGCGCCCTCCCCAGGGCTCAGCGTCCGCCCGGGGCGCCCCTCCGCTCCCGGCCCCGGCGTCCGAGCAGTTCGGCGAGGCCCCGCCGGGTGGCCGCCAGGACGACCCGGTCCTCGCGCCGGAGCACATAGGTGTCGGGCAGGTCCCACACCAGCCCCGAATGCCCGACGGCCGCTGCTGCGGGGGACTGTCCGGGCCCCGTGCCGGTCCCGGCCCCCGCCCGGGACCCGGACCCGGCGGGGTCCTCGCCGGCTGCGGTGTCGAGGGCCAGCACCCGCCACGCGCCGGCCCGGAACGCCTCGCCGACCGTCTTCCCCTCCAACTGCGGGTGCCCGCCCACCTCGATCGCCGCGAACAGCAGCACCCGCCGCTCCACCGGGATCGCACCGAGGATCTGCCGGCCCATCATCGCCCCCGCGAACGCGGGCGCCGCCAGGTGGGACACGCTGCGACTGCGCGTCAGGGCATCTGGGTGCGCGGCCCGCAGCGTGCGGTACACGGCCTGGGCGAAGTCGTCGTCGTACAGCCGCAGGACCGTCCGCAGGTCGGGCCGCAGCGAGCGCGCGTACAGGGTGGCCTCCAGGTTGGTGGTGTCCACACTGGTCAGCGCGAGCAGGGCGTCCGCCCGGTGGATCTTCGCGGCCTCCAGCACGCCCTCCTCGGTGACGTCCCCGAGCACCACCGGCACCCTGAGCCGCCGCGCCGTCGCCATGCCCCGCGCCTCGGGGTCCGCCTCCACGCACACCACCGGGATGTGCAGTTCGCGCAGCCGGGTCAGCACCCGGGTGCCGATCTTGCCGAGCCCGAGCAGGACCACGTGCCCGCTCAGTCCGCGGGGCGGCTTCCGCAGGGAGGAGGCGCTGCGGAACAGTCCCAGCGCCTCCAGGACGGCTGCCAGCAGTACCGGCAGCAGCAGTAACCCGACCAGCCCGGAGAGCAGTTGCAGTATCTGGCGGCCCATGGCCGCGTTGTGGGCGGGCTCGTTGATGGCGAAGAGGTCGAGCAGAGTGACGTAGGTGGCGTGCAGCGGGTTGTCCCCGGTCACCAGGGTCAGGGCGACGGCGAGGGCGACGGTGGCCGCGACGAGACCGGCGAGGGACCAGCGCAGCCGTCGGGAGAACAGCGAGGCGAAGGGCGGCACCCGCGCCCGTACCGGCGGCAGCGGCGGACCGGAGTACGAGACCTGCTCCAGCACCACGGTGCCGCGTCCCGTCGCCGCCGACACCGCGTCGCCGTCGGGCAGGAGTTGCGGCCCCTGCTCGCCGCTGTCCTCCGAACCCTCCGCGCCGGCCGGGTCGTTGCTGGTCGCGGAGAGCAGCGCCAGGGTGCACAGTCCCGGATCGGCCACCTCGCCCGCGGCCGGCGGCTGCCGTTCCACCGCGCGCAGCAGCAGGCCGTCGGCGTCGACGACCTTGCTGGTGCCGACGATCGCGGTGGCGACCAGCGCCGGTGCGGTGGTGTCGGCGTCGGAGAGCACGGTGGTGGAGTTGTCGTCGAGCCGGCCCGGGCGCCCGTGCGGCCGGTCACCGAGCGCCAACTCGGCGGCCTGATCGAGCAGTTCCTCGATGTGCCGCCCGAGCCTGCGGTTGTAGAGGCGCAGCACGAGCCGCAGCCGTGGATTGAGGCGGCGGGCGGTGAGGGCGGCCCGGATGTTGGTCTCGTCGTCGTCGTACACCAGGGCCAGCGCGGCGGCCCGGTCCACGCCCACTCCCGCGAGCACGCTCTCGGTGGGCTCGGCGGCCTCCACCTCGCGCGTGTGGGAGCCGGTGTCGGAGCCGCCCGCGGTGCCGGCGTTGCCGCCCCGGTTGACGGTCGCGTTCACCACCCGGTCCAGCAGGGCCGCGGAGGCCGCGCGCGCCCGACCGACCACCGGCTGCCGCGCCTGCGTCTCGGACGGCGGGACGACGAGGACGACCTGCTCGCCGTACACGCCCCGCAGTTCGGCGGCGAGGCGGTGGGCCAGCCCGTCGTCGCCGCAGACCACCATGTGCGCGGAGGGAACGGCCGGCAGGGTCGGATTCGGAAGGCTCGGAAGGCTCACCACAGGGGAGGAGACTGCCGCATTCCGACGGCCGGTTCCAGACATGATCATGTCGAGTGGGCCGGGGCCCGCCTGAACGGGACGGCCCCGTGTCGCGTACCCCAGGGAGAAGCGGGTGCGGTGCCCGCGTTCCGGGCCACGCGCGCGCACCGGAACCCGGCCCGGCGCCCGGTTTCGTGTCCGCTCCGCCCGTCCGCCCGTCCGCCCGTCCACCCGTCCGCCCGCTCAGCCGTCCGTCGACGACCGGCGTGCGCACCGGAGGTACCCGGCCCTTGGCCCTCATCGAGTCAGCATCGCGGGACTCCGACGCGTCCCGTGACGCGGGATCACCGGCGCCCGCCGAGTCCGTGGAGTGCCCGGAGCCCGGGGAGTGCCCGGAGACTGCGGGAGGCGGAGGTCCGGCTCCCGCGGTCTCCTCGACGGTCTCCTCGACGTCCACTCCGTCCCTCCCCGAGAGCGCGCCCGGCGAACCCGACCGCGGCGGGCACGTACCGGTCACCGGCAACGGCGGGCGGGCGCCCGACGCGGCCCAGGAAGGGCGAGCACCAGGTGCCGACCACGGCCCGCGGGCATCCGACGCCGACGAGTCCCGCCACCTCAACGCCCCGCTCCTGCTCACCCTGTCCCTGCTGACGGCCCTGCTGTTCCAGGACGCGATCCGCGGTGCGCTGGCCGCTCCGGTGATGCAGAGCTGGATGACGGTGTTCGTGGCGGTGATGCTGCAGGCGCTGCCCTTCCTGGTCCTGGGTGTCCTGCTGTCCGCGGCGATCGCGGTGTTCGTCCCGCCGTCCTTCTTCGCCCGGGCCCTGCCCGGGCGCCCGGCGCTGGCGGTGCCGGTCGCGGGTGCCGCGGGCGCGGTGCTGCCCGGCTGCGAGTGCGCGTCCGTACCGGTGGCGGGCGCGCTGGTGCGCAGGGGAGTGGCACCCGCGGCGGCCCTGGCGTTCCTGTTGTCCGCGCCGGCGATCAACCCGATCGTCCTGACGGCGACCGCGGTCGCCTTCCCCGGCAACCCGGAGATGGTCCTCGCCCGGTTCGTGGCGAGCCTGTTCGTCGCGTGCGCGATGGGCTGGCTGTGGCACCGACTCGGCCGCGCCGACTGGCTTCGCCCGCCCGCCCGTTCGGCCTTCGAAGGGCTCGGCAGGGGCGCGGCCTTCTGGGGTTCGGTGCGGCATGACGTGATGCACGCGGGCGGGTTCCTGGTGATCGGCGCGATGGCGGCGGCCACGCTGAAGGCCGTGGTGCCCGCCGAGTGGCTGAGGGCGGCGGCCGACAACCCGCTGCTGTCGGTGCTGGCGCTCGCCGCGCTGGCCGTCCTGTTGTCGATCTGCTCGGAGGCGGACGCGTTCGTGGCGGCCTCGCTGACCCAGTTCTCGCTGACGGCCCGGCTGACCTTCCTGGTCGTCGGCCCGATGATCGACCTCAAGCTGTTCGCCATGCAGGCGGGCACCTTCGGCCGGGCCTTCGCGCTGCGGTTCGCGCCGGCGACCTTCGCCCTCGCGGTGCTCGCCTCGGTCCTGACGGGAGCGGTGCTGCTGTGACGAACCGGAACCTCCGACGGACCACGGGCCCGGCCCGGAACACCGCCGGCCCCCGGCGCACCCCCTCCGCCCGGAGCCTCGCCGACCTCAACAGCCATGCGCAGGCGGCCCTGTTGTTCCTGCTCGGCGCGACCGTGCTGCACGCGGGTCTGACCGACCTGCACCTGCGCTACGTCAAGGCCGGCCTGCGCCCGCTGCTCCTGCTGGCCGGCGCCGTACTGATCGCGACGGCCGCGGCCACCCTGCTGTACGAGCGCCGCCGCACCCGGCCGGGCAGTCGTCCGACGGTCCCGGACGAGGGCCCGGAGCACGGGCATCGTGCCCCTCGTGAGCCCGGAACCCGTGACACGGAACCGCCTGCCCCAGGAGCGGAAGCGGAAGCGGAAGCGGGAGCGGGAACGGGGACGAGAGCGGGATTGGGAACGAGAGCGGTGACATCACCGTCCCCGGAACCGCAGAA
This sequence comes from Streptomyces sp. 3-6, assembly GCF_056323165.1. Lineage (NCBI taxonomy): Bacteria > Bacillati > Actinomycetota > Actinomycetes > Kitasatosporales > Streptomycetaceae > Streptomyces > Streptomyces sp. 3-6. Next base: position 9,944 of record NZ_JBWHZP010000022.1, on the reverse strand, counting down.
GACGGAGCCCGGCGAGGCACCGGTCCGTGACCTGCACGGCGGCCCCGAAGCCGGCCCCGGCACCAGCTCCTCTGACGCCGACCCCGACACCGGCCCTGACGCCCGCCCTGATGCCGACCCCGACCTCGGCCCTGACGCCGGCCCCGACACCGGCGCGGGCGGCCACCACCGCGAACCCCGGGTCTTCTGGCTGCTGTCGCTCCCGCTCGTCGCGCTGATCCTGGTCGCCCCGCCCGCCCTCGGTTCGTACACCGCCGCGCACACCGGCACCGCTTTGCAGAAGCCCTTCGGCTTCCCGGAGGTCCCGGAGGGCCGGGGTCCGCTCCGGCTCAGCGTGGGCGAGTACGCGGCCCGCGCGGTCTACGACGACGGCCGTCACCTGCGCGACCGCCCGTTGCGGATCACCGGTTTCGTGACCCTGGGCCGCGACGGCGCTCCCCAGCTGGTCCGCATGACCCTCAACTGCTGCGCCGCCGACGCCCAGCCGGTCAAGATCGCGCTCACCGGGAACGTCCCGCCGGTGCTCCGCCCGGACAGCTGGCTGGAGATCACCGGCACCTACACGCCCCGGCGGACCAAGGACCCCGTCAACGACGGCCCGGTCCCGTACATGGAGGTCACCGCCTCCCGCCCGGTGCAGCCGCCGGCCGACCCGTACGACGACGCCTGGAACGGCTGATCCGCCCGCGAGCAGCAGTGTGCCGGAGGCGCTTCGGCGAGCGCCGGGGCGGGGGAGGGGGCGGGAGAGCCGGACCTCAGGCCCGCTGCCCGCCGTGCTCGCCGTCGCCGGTGGTGTCCCGCACGACGGCCTCGCCCCGGATGATCCGCGGCGCCGGGCCCTCCCCGCCCCCGCCGAGGTTCCCGTTCCCGTTCCCGTTCCCCTTCCCGTTGCCGTCGCCCGTGGCCCTCTCGGCCTTCGCCGCCTTCTCGGCCTTCTCGGCTTCCTTGATGGCGCGGGCCTCGGCCTTGAGGATGCGGGCCGACTTGCCGGCGGAACGGGCCAGGTCAGGCAGCTTCTTCGCGGCCAGGACGGCGATGACGACGATGAGGATGATCGCGAGCTCGCTCAGTCCGAACATGGGGTCCGTTCCTCTCGTGGGCCGGTGCCGGACGGCTGCCGGTTCGGGGTCGGTCGCGCGGGAGCGGCGGGGTGCCACGGGTCCCGCGGGTGCTGCGGGGTGCTGCGGGGTGTCGCGGGGGCCCGTAGAATCTACAGCAATGTAGATAATTTGACGGCGTCCGCTCATCTATACGATGTCCGCCGGGAGAACGGGAAGCGGCGGAAGGGAGACAGGCCGTGTCGGAGCACGGGCAGCGTCCCCGGCGGCGGGGGCAGGGCGAACTGGAGTCGCTGGTGCTGTCGGCGCTGCGGGAGGCGGAGGGCCCGGCGACGGCCGGCCGGGTGCAGCAACGACTGGGTGAGGACCTCGCGTACACCACCGTCATCACGATCCTGACCAGGCTGCTGGCGAAGGGCGCGGTCACCCGGGAGCGGGCGGGACGGTCGTTCGTCTGGACGCCCGCCTCGGACCACGCGGGGCTCGCCGCGCACAAGATGCGCAAGGTGCTGGACGGCGAGAGCGACCGGGAGGCCGTGCTGGCCAGTTTCGTCACCGGACTCGCTCCGGACGACGAACGGCTGCTGCGCGAACTGCTGGATCAGCCGCGGAGCGACGGGGAAGACTGAAACCTCATGGGGGTGTTCGTCTTCCTGCCGCTCGTGCTGCCCTTGACCGCGTGGCCGATCGCGCGCCTGGCCGCACAACATCTGCACCCGCGCACCGCGACCCGCATGCTGACCGCCGTCGCGGCGGTGATGGCGGTGTGCAGCACCGTCTGCCTGGCGCTGGTGATGGTCGTCGGCACGGCGCAGCTGCCCGGCAACCCGCTGCCCGACGGCTGGTCGGACCCGGAGGTACGGGCGGCCGTCCCCTACGACGAGGTGGTGGGGAAGGCGGCCATTCCCGCCCTGTGCGCCGTGCTGCTGGCCTGCACGCAGACCCTCTGGCGGCACGGCCGCACCCGCCGTCGGGCCCACCGCGCCCTGGCCGGGCTGCCGGACACCGAGGTGGCGGTGCTCCCCGACGGCGCCCCGTACGCGTACGCGCTGCCGGGCGTCCGTCGGCGCCGCGGCCGCGTGGTGGTCACCACCGAACTGCTGGACCGGCTGACGTCGGCCGAGCGCCGTGCCCTGTTCGCGCACGAGCGGGCCCACCTGTCCGACGGTCACCACCGGCTGCTGCTGGCCGTGCGGCTGGCGGCCCGGGCGAACCCGTTCCTGCGCCCGTTGCAGACCGCGGTGTCCTACACGACGGAACGCTGGGCCGACGAGGTGGCGGCCCAGCGGGTCGGCAGCCGGCGCACCGTCGCCACCGCCATCGGCAAGGCGGCCCTCGCCTCCCGGCCCGGTTCCCCGCTCCCGGCCTTCGCCGCGCCCGGCCCGGTGCCCCGCCGGGTCGCGGCCCTGCTGGCTCCGCCCCCGGCCCCGGCCCGCTGGCCGGCGGTGTTCACCTCAGCGGGCCTGGCCACCTGGGGAGCGGCGGCCGGTACCGCGCTGTCGGCGATGTCCTCCGCCAACGCGGCCCTGATCCTCATCTCCCTGCTCCGCGCGGCGACGCCGTTGTGATCGCCGGCACGGTGCCCGGCGCCGTCAGCCCTGGTAACCCTGCTGCTGCGGCTGCCCGGAGCCCTGCCCGCCCGGGCCACCCGGCCCGCCCCGGCCGTCGTGCGCCTGCGCCTGGAGCTGCTCCGCCTGTTCGCCGCTCACCCGCTGCTCGGCCCCGCAGAACGTGCACTGGGTCGCGTACTTCGTCGAGACGGGGAACAGCGGCACGAAGAACAGGGTGAACTTCGTGACCCGCTTCCTGAGCGTGTGCGCGGAGGGGTTGCCGCACTGCCCGCACACCAGCGTCAGTATCGCGAGCTGGTACAGATACCCCTTGGTGCCGAAAATGATCATGTAACCGCTCCTTCGCTCGCCCTTGCGCGTACCCCGATGCTGCCACTGCCACCGCTGTGGATCCCGTGAAGGCGACCGAGCAGCCGCCCCGACCGCCCGCGGGGCACGAACCCCTGGTCGCCGGCCCTCCCCGTCCGTCCCCATGTCCGCGGTCGGCAAGTGCGGGGCCTCAACACTGCCGTACCGCGCCCCGGCGCCGGCCGGCAGGCTCCTGACAGCATGCGGTGCATGAGCGAGCCTCGGGAAGTGATCTGCCGTCCCCGCTGGGCGGGTTCGCTGTGGTTCCTGGCCGGGTCGGCCGCGGCCGGGACGGTGGCGAGCGTGGTCCTGGCGGTGTCCACCGGCACGGCCACGGTCCCGTGGCTGGTCGCCGCCCTGCTCTGCGCGGCGGGCGGCGTCTGGGCGGTGCACCGGGCCACCGGGCAGGTCCGTGCCGACGCCCGGGGCCTGTACATCGGCAGCGCGCTGCGCGGCCGGACCGTCCCGTGGAGCGACGTGGCCGACCTGCGGGTCCGTCTGAAGTACGCCCGGGACCCCCGCACCCAGGACGTGCGCCGCACCGTCCTCGTCCACCGCGACGGCCGCACGCGGGTGCTCCCGGTGCCCATCGGCCTGTCGGAGCAGGACCCGTACTTCGACGACACCCTGGACGCCCTCCGCGCACTGCGCCGCCGTCACGGCCCGCCCGGTCCGGACCACCTGTCCGTCGTCACCCACCGCACCGCGGGCCGCGGCTGGGCCGGCTCCCTCGTCCTGTGCGTCCTGCTGCTCGCGGGGGCCGCAGGGGCGGCGTGGGCCGTGCCGCAGGCCCAGTCGCACCACCGGGACTGGCAGTCGGCCGCCCCCTGCCCGGCCTCCGCGGACGCGTCCCGGGACGGCGCCGACTGCCGGCACACGCTCACCGCCGTGATCGAGCGCACCGACCCCGGCCGCCCGAAGAAGGGCAGCTACCTCTACTTCGCCGACGACCGGCCGGCGGACCGGGTCGCGGTGTCGGCCACGGCCGCCGAGGAGTTCCGGGCCGGGGACCGGGTCGACCTGACGCTGTGGCGCGGCACGGTGATGGAGGTCGCCGGCGAGCGGTACGTGTGGCGCAGCCGGGTGACCGGCGGCGGGGACGTCGCGGTGCTCGCGAGCGCACTCGCCCTCGCCGCGGGCCACCCGGCCGCCCGGATCGTCATCCGCCTGCGCGCCCGGCGCCGGCCCGACGACGAGGTGCTCCCGTCGGCCACCCCGTTCGTCGTCGCCCTGCTGGTGACGGCCGGGTGGCTGCTCCCGCTCAGTTACGTCCGCACCACGGCGCTGATCACCACCCCGGCCGCGCTCGCCTGGGCCGTCGCGGGCAGCCTGATCTCCCTGGCCCTCCTCGCCTGGGCCTGGCGAGCCACCCGGGCCAGCACGCCGGGAGTCGCCGTGGCGCCGGACACCGACCGGGAGGAGTTCCTCCCGGCCCGCTTCCTGGAGGCCACCGACCACAACCCCCACCACTTCGGCACCCACGTCGTCATCGGCGGCGGCGAACCCCCGGCCGTCACCCCGCACGGCGGCCCCGGCCGCTTCGGGGCGCGTCCGCTCCCGGTCCACCGCCTCACCGTGAAGACCGTCCGCAGGGCGCGCGGCGGTGACGGCGAGACGGTGCCCAAGAACTGGCACGTCGCGGAACTCGACGACGCCGGCACCCCCGTCCACCTGACGGCGGCCCCCACGGACCTGCCCCGCATCCTCCGCCACCTCACCCCGCCCGAGCGTGTGCCCGAGCCCGTGCCAGAGGCCTCGGCAGGGACGTCGGCCGACGGTCCTGCTGCTGCGGGGGCGCCCAGTGCTCCCGGGGTGCCTGGCACCTCCGGGGCGCCTGGTACTTCTGGGGCGCCCGGTGTTCCCGGTATCTCCGGTGCTGGTACTGCTGGTACTCCCGGTGCGCCCGGTACCGCCGGTGAGGGCACGCCCCGGGCCGCGACGACTCCACCGGAGTCGGTGCCGGCCACCCACCCGAAGCCGACGCGTCCGCAGCCGTGACACCGCGGCGAGTCCTGACCTCGGCGGGAACCACCCCGTGGCCGGAACCCCTGTCCCGCAGAACCGAAGGGAGCGGCACCGAGCCCCACACGCCGTCGCGTCCGCGCACGCCGTCGAGTCCGATCACGGTGTCGAGTCCGGTCACGGTGTCGCGTCCGCGCCCGGCATCGCGTCCGCGCCCATCGTCACCGCCGCGCCCTGGCTACGCCGGGGCGCCGCTTGCCAGGAGTGGACCATGACGGATCAAAGCCGTGCCGGCCTCGCCGCAGCAGGAGTCGAAGCCACGTGGCAGAAGCTGTTCGTCCGGCCTCACGTGCACCACGCGTCGGCGCGAGCCGCGTACGCCGAGGCTGCGGGGCTGCGGGAGCTCTTTCCCTGGTCCGGCATGGGCGAACTGCATGTCAGCCGCTGCGTCGAGAGGCCGTGGACCTGGGACATCCCCTGCCCAGGCACGACCTGGCCACCGAACGGCACACCGGTGCCGGCTGAGGACATGGTGTGCGGTCTGCACCGCCACCCTGAGCCGTCATCCTGTCCTGGGGGAACCCACGGACATCAGAGGGAACCCCGGGCACGCCCGGCGCCCTGGGACCCTTCGGCACCCTGCGTCCCCTTGATATCCAGGGCCTCCGGGGCATCCGGGGCATCCAGACGGTTCAGGAACGTGGTCAGTGCGGCGTTGAACCCGTCCGGGTCCTCCATGTTGGGGTAGTGGCCGCCCTCGACCGTCGTGACACGGTCTCCGGGGGCCCGGACTGCCCTCACCAGGCGTTCGGCCATGCGCAGGATGTCCGGGGAGTCCGCCGCGCCGTTGATCGCGAAGACCGGGACGCGGATGTCCTTGGCGCGCTCCCAGGTGTGCCGCACGGGAACGTGGTGAGGGGGCTCGTCGGCGGTGTGCTTGGCGATGGTCCGCAGCGCCATGGCGCGCAGCCGGCGGACCACGTCCGGATCGACGTCGTCGACCGTCCGCCGGGGCCCCACCGTGAACCGGTCGAAGGCGGCGAGCCACCCCTCGACGTCACCGGCGGCCAGCGCCCGTTGCTGGGCGCCGGACACGTCGAGGGTCCACGGATCCTCGAACACCGGCTCACTGGTGCCCGAGCCGCTGACCACCACCGCCCGGACCAGCTCCGGGTGTTCCAGCACGGTGTCGACGGCGACCCCGCCGCCCATGGAGAGGCCGACGAGGATCGCCGGCGCGGCGTTCAGGTGGCGCAGCAGTGCCGCGAGATCGTCGGCGGACCGGAAAGGCCGCGTCGCGTTCGCTGACGCGCCGTGCCCGCGTGCGTCAGGCGCGATCACCCGGTGGGTGCGGGCGAACACGGGGATCTGGGCGTCCCACATGGTGTGGTCGACGAAGCCGCCGTGCAGGAAGACCAGAGGCGGTCCACTTCCTTGATCGACGTAGGCGAGCGCGCCGTCGGACGTCTGGAACGACAGAGTCGGGGGTGTACCCGTGGAATCCAACATGACAACCAAGGTGTCATGTTGCCCCGGGTATGGCAACCAAGGTGTCATGCTGGAACGGTGACGACACCCGACAGGCCCTCGTCCTCCCACACCGGGCCGACCACCCCCGCACCGTCTTGCACCCCGCTGGCTCCGGACCAGCTGGCCGGCCGACTGACCGAGGTGTTCGACCTGGTCGGTCCGCTGTACCGGCGGGTGCACCGCAAGGTCGAACTGACCGCGCCGCTCGAAGGACTGTCGGTGGGAGTCCGGGCCGTGCTCGACCTGCTGTACAAGCACGGCCCGATGACGGTTCCTCAGATGGGGCGAGCCCAGGACCTGAGCCGTCAGTTCGTGCAGCGCATGGTCAACGACGCGGCGGCACAGAACCTCGTGGAAACGGCGCCCAACCCCGCCCACCGCAGGTCCCGGCTGATCCGGCTCACCGGGACCGGCACGGCCGCCATCGAGGCGGTGCACGCCCGGGAGCACGCCGCGCTCCGCGAGGTGGGCGGCGACCTGACCGCCGAGGACGTCGACGCCTGCCTGCGCGTACTGTCCCGGATGCTGGCCCTCTTCGACGACGTGGACGTCAACCGGGCGGCCCCGCCCGCGTAACCCGGCCGGACGGCCGTGGCGAGAAGACGAGGCGGCACGGCAGGGACGACGACGGTTCCCCGGGCCGGACAACGACGGTCCCCCTGGCCGGACAACGACGGTCCCTCGGGCCGGACAGCGACGGTTCCCCGGGCCGGCCGGAGCGGCCTGCTTCAGGCTGCGGTGACACCCGGGCCGACGGGGGCGACTCGCCTCAGGCCGCGGCCTGGTGGGTGTCGGTGTCGCCCCGGTCGCCGTCCTGCCGGGTGTGGGCGGCCAGGCCCACCGCACGCCGGACCGACTCGGCGGAGGCGGCCAGCAGGGGCAACCGGACGGCGGGGCTGGGAATGCGGCCCTGGGCGTGCAACACCCCCTTGATCACAGTGGGGTTCGGCTCGGCGAAGAGGGCGGCGGACATCCGGGCCAGCTCGGCCCCCAGCCGGCGCGCCGGCCCGGCGGCGTCGCGCCGCCACAGTGCGATGAGCTCGGCGTAGTCGGCGGTGCGGACGTTGGCCGACGCCAGGATGCCGCCGTCGGCACCCGCCGCGAGCAACGGGGAGATGACGGCGTCGTCACCGCCGAGCACCGCGAAGCCGGGGGCCGGTGAACCGAGCAGCTCCATCGCCGCCGCGTCGATCGCACCGGTCGCGTACTTCACCCCGACGACGCGCGGCAGGCGCCTGAGGGAGTGCATCAGGCCGGTGCCGATCGGCTGCGCCGTCCGGTAGGGGATGTCGTAGACCACCAGCGGCAGCCCTCCGTGCTCGGCGAGCGCCGTGAAGTGCGCCAACGTCCCCGCCTCGCCGGGCCGGGTGTACGGCGGCGCGGGAACGAGCGCCGCGCTGACGTCACCGCGGTCGGCCAACTCCCGCACCGTGGTGAGCGCGGAAGCGGTGTCGTTGGTGCCGACCCCGACGATCAGCGGGGCCCGGTGCGCCCGGCAGGCCGCCGCGCAGACACGGACCACGGTCTGCCGCTCCTCGGCGGTCAGCGTCGCCGCCTCCGCCGTCGTCCCCAGGGCGACGAGGCCGCGAGCACCACCCGTCGTCAGCGCGTCGTCAGCGAGACGGGCGAGGGCGTCGGGGGCGAGACGCAGGTCGTCGGTGAACGGAGTGACCAGGGGGACGAACAGACCGCTGAGGCTCACATCGGGCTTCATGCCTCCACCCTGACCGACCCCACCCGGTAGATCCAGTTCACGTTTCTTCCCTCTTCCGTAAGCTGAGCTTATGCTCGATCTCCGACGTCTCCGCCTGCTGCGCGAACTGCACCGGCGGGGCACCATCGCCGCCGTCGCCGAGGCCCTGACCTTCACCGCCTCGGCCGTCTCCCAGCAACTCGGCGTGCTGGAACGGGAGGCGGGCGTCCCCCTGCTCGAACGCAGCGGACGACGCGTGACGCTCACCCCCGCCGGACGCACCCTCGTCACCCACGCCGACGCCGTCCTCGAACGCCTCGAACTGGCGGTCTCCGAACTCGCCGGCGCACGCGAGGGCATCGGCGGCCCGCTGCGCATCGGCACCTTCCCCTCGGGCGGCCCGGCGATCGTCCCCGCCACGCTGGCCGAACTGGCCCGGCGGCACCCCGCCCTGGAGCCGATGGTGCAGGAGATCGACTCGGCACGCGTCTCCGACGGCCTGCGCGCCGGCGAACTCGACGTGGCCCTCGTCCACGACTACGACTTCGTCCCGGCGCCCCCCGACACGGCAGTCGACCAGGTCCCCCTCCTCGAAGAACCCATGTACCTGGCCACGGGCACCACCGGTACCGATACCGCCTCGGGAACCTGCACCGAGCCCGGAACCGCCGAGGGAACTGCTCCGGCCACCACTCCTGCCCCAGCCACCACTCCCGCTCCCGCGCCGTCGGACGACCGCGTCGGGTTCGGCAGTGGCGCCCCCACGCCCGCACCCCTTCGAGGCGCCGGCACACCGGACATTCCCGCACAACACCTCGGCGCCCACGGCCCCACGCTCGCAGACCTGCTCGGACCCTGGGCCACAGCCCCCTGGATCACGGCCCGGGACGGCACGACCGGCCACGCCATGGCCGTACGGGCCTGCCAGGCGGCCGGCTTCCAGCCGCGCATCCGCCACCAGGTCAACGACTTCCGCACCGTCCTGGCCCTGGCCGCCCACGGGCAGGGCGCCGGATTCGTCCCCGAGATGGCCACCGCACAGCCCCCGGAGGGCGTCGTCCTGACCCGGCTCCCCCTCTACCGCCGCTCCAAGGTCGCCTTCCGCGCCGGCGGCGGCGCCCACCCGGCCATCGCCGCCTTCGTGACGGCGGCGCGGACGGCGGTGGGGGCAACCGACCAGACGGCAACGCCCCCGTGAGGCGCCCGTCGAGCGCCTGGCCCGCCGCAGACAAACCTACGACCTTTTCATCCCGAATATGGATCGGTGGGCGAGGATGCCACGAGGAGCTCGGCCGGACTTCAATGGTCTCTGGACTACTCGCCGACATGGCAGCCAAGGGCTTCGACCCCGAACTGGTCCGCCGCGCCTATGAACGCTATGCCGCCCGCATGGGTGCAGGCACCGACGGACGGAGGTCATGTCCCTTGTCGTGGTGTAGGGGATCAGCCGTTTGATGCGGTCGGCAGGACGATCGTGTCGTCGGGGTAGAGGGCGTCCATGCTTTCGTTGGAGAGGTAGCGGCGGGGGAAGGCGATCCGTTCGTCGTGGAGTTCGGCGAGGACCGCAGTCCCAAGGCGGAGGACGGCGGGCGGGTTCGGGAAGACCTGGACGACGTCGGTGCGGCGTTAGATCTCCCGGTTCAGCCGCTCCAGCGGGTTGGTGGACTAGATCCAAGGCCGTGAAGTTTGCGGGCTGGGTGGGGTTGTCCAGGGGTTGTGAACTGCGGTTTCGCCGGACATGAGGAGCGGAGCCCCGGTAGAACTGGCAGTCGACCAAGACAA
>NZ_JBWHZP010000021.1:0-65263 GCF_056323165.1 Streptomyces sp. 3-6 | reverse complement strand
CGCGTCAGCCCCCGCATCGTCAAACGCGCCATCTCCAAGTACCAGGCCCGAGGCCCCCGCATCGACCGGACCAGCTACAAAGCCACCACCGGCATCGAAATCCTCGCGCCCCCAGGCCCTTGACGACACGCCCCAGCCGCAAACTTCACGGCCTTGGGGCTAGCCTCACGATGTGGACAATCCTCGCACCCGGCCGCGCGTCGGCCACATCCAGTTCCTGAACTGCGTGCCCCTGTACTGGGGGCTCGCCAGAACGGGCACACTCCTCGACTTCGAGCTCACGAAGGACACCCCGGAGAAGCTCAGCGAGAAGCTGGTGCAGGGCGACCTCGACATCGGGCCGATCACCCTGGTCGAGTTCCTCAAGCACGCCGACCAGCTGGTCGCCTTCCCCGACATCGCCGTCGGCTGCGACGGGCCGGTGATGTCCTGCGTGATCGTCTCGCAGGTCCCGCTGGACCGCCTGGACGGCGCCCGCGTCGCCCTCGGCTCGACCTCGCGGACCTCCGTGCGCCTCGCCCAGCTGCTCCTGGCCGAGCGCTACGGCGTCCGGCCCGACTACTACACCTGCCCGCCCGACCTCAGCTCGATGATGCAGGAGGCCGAGGCGGCCGTCCTGATCGGCGACGCCGCCCTGCGCGCCAACATGCTCGACGCGCCCCGCTACGGGCTCGACGTGCACGACCTGGGCCGGCTGTGGAAGGAGTGGACGGGGCTGCCGTTCGTCTTCGCCGTCTGGGCGGCGCGCCGCGACTACCTGGAGCGCGAGCCGGTCATCACCCGCAAGGTGCACGAGGCGTTCCTCTCCTCCCGCAACCTCTCCCTGCAGGAGGTCGGCAAGGTCGCCGAGCAGGCCGCCCGCTGGGAGGACTTCGACGAGGCCACCCTGGCGGAGTACTTCACCACCCTCGACTTCAGCTTCGGCGCGCCGCAGCTCGCGGCGGTCGCGGAGTTCGCCCGCCGGGTGGGCCCCACGACCGGCTTCCCGGCGGACGTGCGCGTGGACCTGCTGCAGCCGTGAGGAGCGGGCGCCCGCCCACTACCCTGCTGGAGTTCCGGCGCACCAGGCGTGACGGGGGAGGGGGGCGCCATGCGGCCGCTCGAGGCCGACGAACCCACGGCCGTGGGGCCGTACCGGCTGCTCGGCCGGCTCGGCTCCGGCGGCATGGGCCGGGTCTACCTGGGGCGGAGCGCCGGCGGGCGCACCGTCGCGGTCAAGATCGTGCACCCGCACTTCGCGCTCGACGAGGAGTTCCGGGCGCGGTTCCGGCGCGAGGTGGAGGCCGCGCGCCGGGTCGGCGGCGCCTGGACGGCCCCCGTCCTGGACGCGGACCCCGACGCCCGCGTGCCCTGGGTCGCCACCGCCTACGCCGCCGGGCCCTCGCTCGCCGCGGCGGTCACCGAGGGCGGGGCGCTGCCCGACGGCACGGTCCGGGCGCTGGGCGCGGGCCTCGCCGAGGCGCTGACGGCGGTCCACGCCCTGGGCCTGGTGCACCGGGACGTGAAGCCGTCCAACGTGCTCCTCACCCTCGACGGCCCGCTGCTGATCGACTTCGGCATCGCCCGGGCCACGGACGGGACCGCGTCCCTCACCTCCACCGGCGTCTCGATCGGCTCGCCCGGCTACATGTCGCCCGAGCAGATCCTCGGCAGGGGCGTCACCGGCGCGGCCGACGTGTTCTCCCTCGGCGCGGTCCTCGCCTACGCGGCGACCGGCGCCTCGCCCTTCCCCGGCGACTCCTCGGCGGCCCTGCTCTACAAGGTGGTCCACGAACCGCCCGAACTCGGCGGCCTGGACGGCGAGGTGCGGGCGCTGGCGGAGGAGTGCCTCGCCAAGGACCCGGCCGCCCGCCCGGCCCCCGCCGAGGTGGCCCGGCGGCTCGCCCCCGAGGGCGCGGCCCGGCTGGTGGCGGGCGGGTGGCTGCCCGGGCCGCTGGTGGAGCAGGTCAGCCGGGGCGCCGTGCGGCTGCTCAACCTGGAGGCCGGGCACGGCGGCCCGGACGGCGGCGGGCCCGCGTCCGGGCCCGTGGGGTTCAGCACCCCGTCCGTCACCGCGGCCGACGGACAGGAGGCCGGCGGCCCGGCCGCCTGGTCCGGTGAGGGGACCGCGTCCGGCACGTTCGGCCCGCCGCCGGTGATGCCGGGGGACGGCCGGGCGGCGGGCCGGGGAGCCGTCCCCGAACCCCGCGACGCCCCCGCGCCGGACCCCGCGCCGTCCGCCGGACCGCCGCACCCGCCGGCCGAGCCCTCCGGCGGAGGCGGACGGCCCGGCCGGCTCTCGGTGTCGGTGACGGCCACCACCGGCCGGGAGCGCGGCGGCGGCCGGGGCCGGCGGGTCAGCTGCACGGTGGCGCTCGCGGTCGCCGGTGCCCTCGCCGCGGTGACCGTCGGCTCGGTCCTCGTCCTCGACCTGCTGCCGGGCGGCTCCCGCGAGGGCGCGCACGGTTCCCGGGACGACGCCCACTCCGAGGCGCCCGCCCGGACCGTTCCCGCCGCCTACGTCGGCACCTGGGAGGGGCAGGCCGCCTCCCGGGACAGCATCACCATCCCGCTGGGGACGTTCCGGGTGACGGTGAGGGACGCCGAGGTGGGCGAGCGGGTGGGCACCGTCCGGCACACCGACATCCTCGGCGGGGACTGCGACGACGTCCTCACCCTCGTGCGGGTCTCCGGCGAACGGCTCGTCGCCAGCGCGTCCGGCGCCGAGTCCAACCGCTCCGTGTGCGACCGGGCCCGGCACACCGTCGTCCTCACCCCCACCGGCGACGACCTCCGCTACGAGTCCGACAGCAAGGCGTCGGGGCGGCCCGAGGCCCGGCTCTCGCGACTGCGGTAAGGGCCGGTCGCCGTCCCGTCCCGGTGCGGGCGGGGGCCGGTCGCCGGACATCCCGCGGATCCGCACCGTCCGCACGGTCCGCACCCGGTGCCCGCGCGGCGGCGGGCGGCGGCCGGGGGCGGCGGCCGGGGGCGGGGCCCTCGGGCGTGCCCGTCGACGCGGGCCCGGAGCGTCTCTAGGATCTCCTCGGCCCGGCACCCCGCGCCGCCATCCCTCCCTCGCCCGTCAGGACGCCCCCATGCCGTTACCCGTCGACGCCGTGCTGATCGTGCTCGCCGCGCTGTGGGGTGCCGCGGCGGGTGCGCTGGTGCCGCGCGCGGCCTACCGGCTGTCCGTGCCGGCGGAGGAGGACTGGCGGGCGGCGTGCCCGGCGGGCCACGTGCTCGTCGGCTGGCTGGGCCCCGCCCGGTGCGCGGGCTGCCCGGGGCGGCCCTACGGGTCCGGCACCGCGACCGTCCCGGTGACCGCCGCCGTCTGCGCCGTGCTGGCCGCCGCCACCGGGCCCCGGCCCGAGCTGGCCGTCTGGCTGCTGCTGGCGCCCGTGGGCGTGCTGCTCGCGGTGGTGGACCTCAGGGTGCAGCGGCTGCCCGACCCGCTCACCCTGCCGTTCGCCGGTGCCGCGCTCCTCCTGCTCGGCGCCGCCGCCCTCCTCCCCGGGCACGCCGGCCGGTGGACCACCGCGGTGCTGGGCGCGCTCGCCCTGGGCGCCGGCTACCTCCTGCTGTTCCTCGTCAACCCCGGCGGCATGGGCTTCGGGGACGTCAAGCTCGCCCTGGGCGCGGGCGCCGTCCTCGGCTGGTACGGCTGGCCGACGGTGCTGCTCGGGGCCTTCGCCGGCTTCCTGTTCGGGGCGCTGTACGGCGGCGTCCTGGTCCTCGCCCGCCGGGCGGGACGGGGGACGGTCATCCCGTTCGGGCCGTTCCTCGCCACCGGAGCGCTGGCCGGGCTGCTCATCGGCGCGTACACGGCCTGACGTCGGCCGGGAAACCGCGCTGACGTACGCTGGATCGGTCCGCCCACCCGTCTCCCACCACCACTCTCATAGCGAGCGCCCCGCGCGCACCTCCTGATCAACCCTCACGAAAGGGACGCCGGTGACCGAGAAGGCCGACCTTCAGCCCATCCTCGACCGCGCCGCCGCCGGTGGGCGGATCACCCCCGAGGAGGCCGTGCTCCTCTACCGCGACGCCCCGCTGCACGCGCTGGGTTCCGCCGCCGACGCGGTGCGCCGCCGCCGTTACGCCGGGACCGAGCACATCGCGACGTACATCATCGAGCGCAACATCAACTACACGAACGTCTGCGTCACCGCGTGCCGGTTCTGCGCCTTCTACGCCGCGCCCAAGGACACCGCCAAGGGCTGGACCCGCGACCTCGACGACATCCTGCGCCGCTGCGCCGAGACCGTCGAACTCGGCGGCACCCAGATCATGTTCCAGGGCGGGCACCACCCGGACTACGGCGTGGAGTACTACGAGAAGCACTTCTCCGCGATCAAGAAGGAGTTCCCGCAGCTCGTCATCCACTCCCTGGGGGCGAGCGAGGTCGAGCACATGGCGCGGATCTCGAAGGTGTCGGTCGAGGAGGCCATCACCCGCATCCACGCGGCCGGGCTCGACTCCTTCGCCGGCGCCGGCGCCGAACTGCTGCCGGAGCGGCCCCGCAAGGCCATCGCGCCGCTGAAGGAGTCCGGCGAGCGCTGGCTGGAGATCATGGAGATCGCCCACACCCTGGGCGTGGAGTCCACCTCCACGATGCTGATGGGCACCGGCGAGACCAACGCCGAGCGCATCGAGCACCTGCGCATGATCCGGGACGTGCAGGACCGCACCGGCGGCTTCCGCGCCTTCATCCCGTACACCTACCAGCCCGAGAACAACCACCTGAAGGGCCGGACCCAGGCGACCCTCTTCGAGTACCTGCGGATGATCGCCATCGCCCGCCTGTTCCTCGACAACGTGGCGCACATCCAGGGTTCGTGGCTGACCACCGGCAAGGAGGCCGGCCAGCTGTCCCTGCACTACGGCGCGGACGACCTCGGCTCGATCATGCTGGAGGAGAACGTGGTCTCCTCGGCGGGTGCCAAGCACCGTTCCAACCGGCTGGAGATCATCGACCTGATCCGCCGGGCGGACCGGGTCCCCGCGCAGCGGTCGACGACCTACGAGCACCTGGTCGTGCACGACGACCCGGCGAACGACCCGGCCGACGACCGCGTGGTCTCGCACATCTCGTCCACCGCCCTCGAGGGCGGCACCGCCCACCCGGAGCTGAAGCTCCTCGCCTCCAACTGACCGGGCCGTGCTGACGCTTCACGCGGCGGACCTCGTCGTCCCCGGGGGCGGGCGGCCCGCCGTACCGGACGGGGCCGTGCTGGTGGACGGCCGCGTGCCGGCCGCCGTCGGCCCGTACGCGACGCTGGCCGCCGCCCACCCGGCGGCGCGCACCCGGCGCTGGCCGGGGCTGCTCACCCCGGGGTTCGTCCACCCCTGCGGCGCCGCGCTGCTGGAGCGCGCCTACCACCCGGACCCGCGCGAGGCCGACGAGCTGGGCACCGACCCGCTGACCGGTGACGCCCTCGCCGCGCTCGCCCCGACCGAGGCCCGCTGGGGTGCCAGTGCCCGGCGCGGGGCGCAGCGGCTGCTGGCGCACGGTGTCGTCGCCGTGACCGGGCCGCTGCGGCGGCCCGCCGTCGTGGACGCCGTGCGGCGGGCGGGGCTGGGCGTCCTGCCGGGCCCCGGCGGACCCGGCGGCACCGGCGGATCAGGCGTCCCGGGCGACTGCGACGGTCCCGCCGTCCTGGACCCGCTGGCCGGACGGCGCAGTCCCGCCTCCGTGGCCGCGCCCCCGCTCGTCGCGGGGGAGGGGACCGCCACGTTCGCCGTCTTCGACGTGCCCGACGAGGCCGCGCTGGCCGCCCGCGGCGCCGGGACCTGCGTGGCCACCGTCCTGGCCGGCCGCCTGGTGCACCGGCGGCGCTGAACCGCGAGGCGGCGCGGCGGGCGGCGTGGGACGGCCGGGGGCGGGCTGCCACAATGGGCCCGTGACCCGCGCATCCCTGGACAAGCAGCCGCACGAAGTCGCCTCGATGTTCGACGACGTGGCGGAACGCTACGACCTGACCAACGACGTGCTGTCCCTCGGCCAGGACCGCCGATGGCGCAAGGAGGTCGCCCGGGCAGTCGACGCGCGCCCCGCGCAGAAGATCCTCGACCTGGCGGCCGGCACCGGCACGTCCTCGCTGCCCTTCGCCCGCGCCGGGGCCTACGTGGTCCCCTGCGACTTCTCCCTCGGCATGCTCCGGGTCGGCAAGCGCAACAACGCGTGGCTCCCGCACACCGCCGGGGACGCCACCCGGCTGCCCTTCAAGGACGACGTGTTCGACGCCGTCACCATCTCCTTCGGGCTGCGCAACGTGCAGGACTTCGACGCCGCGCTGCGCGAGATGCACCGGGTGACCCGGCCCGGCGGGCGGATCGTCATCTGCGAGTTCTCGCACCCCACGTGGGCGCCGTTCCGCACCGTCTACACCGAGTACCTGATGCGCGCGCTGCCGCCGCTCGCGCGCACGGTGTGCACCAACCCGGACGCCTACGTCTACCTCGCCGAGTCCATCCGCGCCTGGCCCGACCAGCCCGCGCTGGCCGAGCGGCTGGGCAAGGCCGGCTGGTCCCGGGTCGCCTGGCGGAACCTGACGGGCGGCGTGGTCACCCTGCACCGGGGCTTCAAGGAGAGCTGAACGGCGGCGCGTCCGCCCCGGGGCCGCGGCTTCGAGTACGGCGGATGGGCCGGGGGCCCCGGCAGTCCCCGGCTGCGCGGAGCCGGCGGGTGCTGCGGTGACCGGGCCTGCCGGGGTCAGGGCGGGCCGACGGGCAGCAGGTCCCGGCCGCACGGCGGCAGCGGGTCGCCCGGCCGGGGCGGGCGCGGTTCGTCCCGCGCGCACCGCAGTCCCCCGTCGGGCGGGCCGGGCGCGCGCGGCTCGCGGACCCCGCCGCCGCCCTCACCCTCGCCGAGGTCGAACCACACGTGGACCGGGGAGGCGCGCGGCACCCGGGTGCCGGGCTGCGGGTACTGGCGCACGACGTGCTCGACGACGACGAGGTGGAAGGCGGGCCGGTCCGGCGCGTCGAGGTGCAGACCCCGCGCGCGGGCCGCCTCGCGCGCGTCCACGGCCATCAGGCCGACCAGGTGCGGTACGCGCACGTCGGGTGTCCCGGGTGTCACTCGCACGGACGTCACCCCCCAGCGGTACCGGCAGGGTAGACCCGCCGGGGTGCCCCCCGGAAGGTACGCGTCGCGTTACGTGACAGCGGATGACCGTGAGTGATCGTCAGGCGGGGTGCCTCGGGGTGAGTCGGGGGCGGGGTTCGTCCGGGTGCGGTGTGCGGGGGCCGACGGGAGCGGTCACAGGGCCAGCCGGTAGCAGTGCCCCTCCCGGCGGGACACCGGCGTCGTGTACGTCTCGGCGAGGCGCATGCCGAGGCGCCGGGTGACCGCGATGGAACGGGCGTTGCGGGCGTCCACCATCGCGACCACGTCCGCGACGCCGGCCGCGCGGACCCGCTCCAGGGTCTGCCGGGCCGCCGCGGTGACGTACCCCCGGCCCCAGAACCGCCGCCCCAGCCGCCAGCCGATCTCCGTCTCACCGGTGGGACCCCACTCCCGCTCCCAGGGCTGCGCGCCGGTGAAGCCGACGACCTCGTCCGCCCCGTCGAGCAGGGTCCACAGGCAGAAGCCCCGTTCCGCGTCGTGCCGGCGTTGGCGGGCGGTGAGCTCCTCGTAGACCGACAGCTCGGCGGCCCTCCCGCCCTGGAACTCCATGACCTCGGGGTCGGCGAAGAGGCGGTGCCACACGACGGCGTCCTCATGGGTGGGCACACGGAGCCGCACGACGGGGAGAGCTCTGGTCATGGAGACAGCCCTTCAGCCGGGTGATCGATTCTCCTGCATAGACTGCCCCTGTCCCGTGCCGGCCGGCACCAGATTTCGAGCCTTGGGGAGAACCCGCCGTGACCGAGCCCCTCTCCGACAACACCGCCGACGTGATCGTCGTGGGCGCGGGGCCAGCCGGCTCCACCACCGCCTACCACCTGGCCAGGTCCGGCCTCGACGTGCTCCTGCTGGAGAAGACCGAGTTCCCGCGGGAGAAGGTCTGCGGCGACGGCCTCACCCCGCGCGCCACCAAGCAGCTCGTCGCCATGGGCATCGACATCTCCGAAGAGGCCGGCTGGCTGCGCAACAAGGGCCTGCGCATCATCGGCGGCGGCGTCCGGCTCCAGCTGGACTGGCCGGAACTCGCCTCCTTCCCCGACTACGGCCTGGTCCGCAAGCGTGACGACTTCGACGAACAGCTCGCCCGGCAGGCCCAGAAGGCCGGCGCGCGGCTGTACGAGCGCTGCAACGTGGGCGCGCCGATCATCGACGACCGCACCGGCCGCATCACCGGCGTGAAGGCCAAGCTGGGCGAGGAGAAGCGCGAAGTCACCTTCCACGCCCCGCTGGTGGTGGCCGCCGACGGCAACTCCACCCGGCTGTCGCTGGCGATGGGCCTGCACCGGCGCGAGGACCGTCCGATGGGTGTCGCCGTCCGCACGTACTTCACCTCGCCCCGCCACGACGACGACTACCTGGAGTCCTGGCTGGAGTTGTGGGACCGCCGCGGTGCCCAGGACCGGCTGCTGCCGGGCTACGGCTGGATCTTCGGCATGGGCGACGGCACCAGCAACGTCGGCCTCGGTGTCCTCAACACCTCCGATTCCTTCAAGGAGTTGGACTGGCGCGAGGTCCTGAAGGCGTGGTGCGCCTCGATGCCCGAGGAGTGGGGCTACACCCCGGACAACATGACCGGTCCGATCCGCGGCGCCGCCCTCCCGATGGCCTTCAACCGCCAGCCCCACTACACCCGCGGACTGCTCCTGGTCGGCGACGCGGGCGGCCTGGTCAACCCGTTCAACGGCGAGGGCATCGCCTACGCCATGGAGTCCGCGCAGATCGCCGCCGAGGTCATCGTGCAGGCGCACGCGCGGGCGACCCCGGCCCAGCGGGAGTTCGCCCTCCAGCGCTACCCGCGGGTCCTCAAGGACACCTACGGCGGCTACTACACGCTCGGCCGCGCCTTCGTGAAGCTCATCGGCAACCCGAAGATCATGCAGATCGCCGCCCAGCGCGGACTCACCCACCCGATGCTGATGCGGTTCACCCTCAAGCTGCTCGCCAACCTGACCGACCCGACGGGCGGCGACGCCATGGACCGCATCATCAACGGCCTGAGCAAGGTGGCCCCGAAGGCCTGACCGGCCGACGGAGCCCGCGGGCGTGCGCCCGCGGGCCGGTCGCCCCGTCCGACAGGCCCGGCTCGTCCGACGGGTCCCGTTCGTCCCGGGGCTCCTGCCCGGCGTGAGCGTGACGTGGGGCGCCCCGGGCGACCGGCCGGCGACAGCGGCCCGGAACGAGCGGGCGCACGGCGGGAAAAGGGCGTACGGCGCGAGTGGGGCGGATGGTCCGTACGGGGACGTTCGGCCAGGCTCCCTCGCGGTCGACGGGACCGGCGGCGGCACGGCGTCCGCCGGTGCATCCGCGCCGCCGGCGCCGGGCCCCGGCGGGGCCTCACCCCGTTCCGTGCCGACGCGCCCGGCGTCCCGGCGGCGCGCTCCTCGGCGCGGAGACCGTACAGCGCGACTGGGAGCGGCCGGCGGCCGATCGTGGACTCCCGGCCGCCCACCCGCCCGTCGGAGCGCTCTGCGGGCCTTCCAGGGGCCGTGGAGCCGCTCCGCGCGGACGTGAGGGCATGCCAAGGCGCCCCGGCAAGGGGGTGATTCGGGCAATCCCGTGCAACTGCCCCCGCCCGGCGGGTGTTCCCCGCGGCTCCGCGCGGGCGGGTGCGCCGCGGGGCGGCCGGCGGTCACCCGTGCGGGTGGGGTGCCGGCCCTCGCCGGTCACTCCTGCGGGCGCCGTGCCGACCCGTTCGGGCCGTCGCACCGGCGTGGGCGATCCGCCCGAAGTGCCCCCGGAGGGGCGGGATGTGAACGGCGGAGGGCCGCTGCCCCCGAGCGGCAGCGGCCCTCCGGCGTCTCGTCGTACGGCTCAGAGCACGCGCACGGCGCCCGACGCCGGGTAGCCCGAGAGGTCCTGGATGACGACGCCCTTGGAGGGGTTGGCCGCGTCCAGGTACTGACCGTTACCGATGTAGACACCCGTGTGGTACGCGGAGCCCTTCCCGCCCCAGTACAGGATGTCGCCGACCTGGATCTGCGAGAGCGGGATGTCGGTGCCGACCGTCGACTGGGCCTGGGAGACGCGCGGCAGGTCGACGCCGACCTGCTTGAACGCGGCCTGCACCAGGCTGGAGCAGTCCCAGGCGTTGGGGCCCGTGGCGCCCATGACGTAGGCGTCGCCGACCTGCGCCTTGAGGAAGGCGATGACCGTCGCGACGCTGCCGCTGGCGGGCGCGGAGGCGGTCGTGGCGGTGCTAGCGGTGCTGGTGGACAGGTCCGGGCGGTCGGCGGTGCGCGTGGCGCGCTCCGCGGCGGCCTTGCGGGCCTCCTCGGCGGCCTTCTTCTTCGCCGCCGCCTTCTTCTTGGCCTCGGCGAGGTCCGCCTTGGCCTCCTTGGCCGCCTCGGCGGCGGCCGCGTCGCGCTCGGCCCGCAGCTGGTAGTTCGCGGCGGCCTGCTGCGTGGCGTCCGCGGACTGGGCGACCTGAGCGGCCAGGTCGGCCGTCAGGGTGGGCAGTTCGAGGGTCTGGGTCACCGGCTCGGCTGCGTTCGCCGAACCCGATGCGCCGGCCACTGCCAGGGTGCTGAGGACGCCACCGGCCACGCCGGCCCGCATCGCCATCGTGGTCTGTGCGGTGCGCCGGGGCTTCCGGTGGCTGCGTATGTGAGCGGTGTGGGACATGGGAACAACCGGTACCAGGGGCTCCTTCATATCCACAAGAAACGTGTGCTGCGCCACAGTTGTTCAATCGAGACCCCGAATCCCGGGCGTGTCGTTCCTTATTGACGCCGTAACGGACATTGCGGACGCCCGGTAATCGGCCTGTGATCACGGTCTTTCATCGTTACGCCCGAATTGCCCGCCACCTACCACCGGTTCCGCCGATTGGCCAAGCCCCCTTGTTCGGCCGGGCCTGCGGATGTGGCGGAGGTCACGGAACGATTACCCCTGCGGCGGCGTCCCGGGGTTCGGCCGGGGCGGACCGCGGGGGTGACGCCCGCGAGGGGGTCGGGAGGGGCGGCGGGAGTCGCACGACTTCGTGAACGCGTGCACGTGTCCACATCGCTCCCCGCAGCCCCCCGCAGGTGTGAACGGCCACTATCAAGAGATCCGGTCCAGCACCAATTTGCATGCAGGGGAAACCTCTTGATATGGAGACGCACCCCTCCGACCTGCGTCGACGTGCCAAAATGTCACTTCTCGTGATCGCGCGGACGCTTCGCGTGTGAAGATCACCGCTCATCCGACTTCATGATCGTTCGTCAGGTGGCAGAGATCACAAAGGTAGTGGGATACCCCGTGTCGCAGATCACAGACCACCGGGCATAGGATGCGGAGCAGTTGGGCTTGTGACCTGCTTCACATGTTCTCGATCTTCGCCGGGGCGGGCGTGGTTCGAGAGGTTGCTGAGGCAGGTGGGAGGCCCGACGCGCCAGCAGTCAGTGCCGACTGAGAGGAGCGAGGAGCGGTGAACGCGTATGCGCCCATCCTCGTACTGGGAGCCCTCGGGGCAGGCTTTGCGATCTTCTCCGTGGTCATGGCCACGCTGATCGGTCCGAAGCGCTACAACCGCGCCAGGCTCGAGGCCTACGAATGCGGAATCGAGCCGACCCCCACGCCGGCCGGCGGCGGGCGCTTCCCGATCAAGTACTACCTGACGGCGATGCTCTTCATCATCTTCGATATCGAGATCGTCTTCCTCTACCCCTGGGCCGTCAGCTTCGACGCCCTGGGGATCTTCGGGCTCGTGGAGATGCTGCTC
The DNA here is from genome assembly GCF_056323165.1 of Streptomyces sp. 3-6. NCBI lineage: Bacteria > Bacillati > Actinomycetota > Actinomycetes > Kitasatosporales > Streptomycetaceae > Streptomyces > Streptomyces sp. 3-6. The sequence continues at coordinate 53,453 of NZ_JBWHZP010000021.1, read as the reverse complement.
TTCGTGCTCACCGTCTTCGTCGCGTACGCGTACGTATGGCGGCGCGGCGGCCTGGAATGGGACTGAGGGGTTAGCCATGGGACTCGAAGAAAAGCTGCCGAGCGGCTTCCTGCTGACCACCGTCGAGCAGGCGGCGGGATGGGTGCGCAAGTCGTCCGTCTTCCCCGCCACGTTCGGCCTCGCCTGCTGTGCCATCGAGATGATGACCACCGGTGCCGGCCGGTACGACCTGGCCCGCTTCGGCATGGAGGTCTTCCGCGGCTCGCCCCGGCAGGCGGACCTGATGATCGTGGCCGGCCGGGTCAGCCAGAAGATGGCGCCGGTGCTGCGGCAGGTCTACGACCAGATGCCGAACCCGAAGTGGGTGATCTCCATGGGGGTCTGCGCCTCCTCGGGCGGCATGTTCAACAACTACGCGATCGTCCAGGGCGTCGACCACGTCGTCCCGGTCGACATCTACCTGCCCGGCTGTCCGCCCCGCCCAGAGATGCTCCTGGACGCGATCCTCAAGCTGCACCAGAAGATCCAGAACTCCAAGCTCGGCGTGAACGCCGAGGAGGCGGCCCGCGAGGCGGAGGAGGCGGCGCTCAAGGCCCTGCCCACCATCGAGATGAAGGGGCTGCTGCGATGAGCGACGCGCACCACGCGGGGGACGGCGTGAACCCCGAGAAGGACCTCTCCGCGCAGAACCTGCCCGGCCAGCGCGGCGACGGCGGCGAGGAGATCCGCGTCCAGCGCGGCATGTTCGGCGCCAACAACGGAGGCGACACCTCCGGTTACGGCGGGCTGGTCCGGCCGGTCCGGCTCCCGGGGCCGTCCAGCCGCCCCTACGGCGGATGGTTCGACGAGGTCGCCGACGAACTCGAGGGCGCGCTGGAGGAGCAGGACCTCCTCCCGGCCAACGCCATCGGCAAGACGGTCGTCGACCGCGGCGAACTCACCTTCCACGTCGAGCGCGAGCACCTCGTGCGGGTGGCGAGGACCCTCCGCGACGACCCGGCGCTGCGCTTCGAGCTGTGCACCGGCGTCAGCGGCGTGCACTACCCGAACGACAAGGGCCGCGAGCTGCACGCCGTCTACCACCTGCGCTCGATCACCCACAACCGGGTGATCCGCCTGGAGGTCAGCGCGCCGGACAGCGACCCGCACATCCCGTCGCTGTTCTCGGTCTACCCGACCAACGACTGGCACGAGCGCGAGACGTACGACTTCTTCGGCATCGTCTTCGACGGTCACCCGGCCCTGACGCGGATCATGATGCCGGACGACTGGCAGGGCCACCCGCAGCGCAAGGACTACCCCCTCGGCGGCATCCCCGTCGAGTACAAGGGCGCCCAGATCCCGGCTCCGGACCAGCGGAGGTCGTACTCATGAGCACGCACACCCCCTCTTCCGCCTCGGCCCGCGACACCACCGAGGGTCCCGTCTACACGGTGACCGGCGGCGACTGGGACGAGATCGTCGAGGCCGCGGCCCGCGCCGACGACGAACGCATCGTCGTCAACATGGGCCCCCAGCACCCCTCCACCCACGGCGTGCTGCGGCTGATCCTGGAGATCGACGGCGAGACGGTCACCGAGGCCCGTGCGGGCATCGGCTACCTCCACACCGGCATCGAGAAGAACCTCGAGTACCGCACGTGGACGCAGGGCACCACGTTCGTGACGCGCATGGACTACCTGACGCCGTTCTTCAACGAGACGGCGTACTGCCTCGCGGTCGAGAAGCTGCTCGGCATCGAGGACCAGGTGCCCGACCGCGCCTCGGTGATCCGGGTGCTCCTGATGGAGCTGAACCGCCTCTCCTCCCACCTGGTGGCCATCGCCACCGGCGGCATGGAGCTCGGCGCCACCACGATCATGATCTACGGGTTCCGGGACCGCGAACTCGTGCTCGACATCTTCGAGCTGATCACCGGCCTCCGGATGAACCACGCCTACATCCGCCCCGGCGGACTCGCCCAGGACCTGCCGCCCGGCGCGGTGGACCAGATCCGCGAGTTCGTGAAGAAGATGCGCAAGAACCTCCCGGAGTACGACGCGCTCGCCACCGGGAACCCCATCTTCAAGGCCCGGCTGCAGGACGTCGGCTACCTCGACCTGGCCGGCTGCATGGCCCTCGGGGTCACCGGCCCGGTGCTGCGTTCCACCGGCCTGCCCCACGACCTGCGCAAGGCGCAGCCCTACTGCGGCTACGAGACCTACGACTTCGAGGTCCCGACCGCCGACACCGCTGACTCCTACGGGCGCTTCCTGATCCGCCTGGAGGAGATGCGCCAGTCGCTGAACATCATCGAGCAGTGCCTGGACCGGCTCCAGCCGGGCCCGGTCATGGTCGCCGACAAGAAGATCGCCTGGCCCGCCCAGCTCGCCCTGGGACCGGACGGCCTGGGCAACTCCCTCGACCACATCAAGCAGATCATGGGCACCTCCATGGAGGCCCTGATCCACCACTTCAAGCTGGTCACCGAGGGCTTCCGGGTCCCGCCCGGCCAGGCGTACACCGCGGTCGAGTCGCCCAAGGGCGAACTCGGGGTGCACGTCGTCTCCGACGGCGGCACCCGCCCCTACCGGGTCCACTTCCGCGACCCGTCCTTCACCAACCTGCAGGCCATGGCGGCGATGTGCGAGGGCGGCCAGGTCGCCGACGTCATCGTCGCCGTCGCGTCCATCGACCCCGTGATGGGAGGCGTCGACCGGTGACCACCTCTTCTTCGGAGCGGGGCGTCAGCCTGGGCATGCCCGAACTGCCCGCGCCCGACTACCCCGACGACGTCCGCGCCCGGCTGGAGGCCGACGCGCGCGAGATCGTCGCCCGCTACCCGGACTCCCGGTCCGCCCTCCTGCCCCTGCTGCACCTGGTGCAGTCGGAGGAGGGCCACGTCACGCGCACCGGGATGCGGTTCTGTGCGGACGTCCTCGGCCTGACCACGGCCGAGGTCACCGCCGTCGCGACCTTCTACACCATGTACCGGCGCAAGCCGAGCGGCGACTACCAGGTCGGCGTGTGCACCAACACCCTGTGCGCCGTCATGGGCGGCGACCAGATCTTCGAGGAACTCCAGGAGCACCTCGGCGTCGGCAACGGCGAGACCACCGGCGACGGCAAGGTCACGCTGGAGCACATCGAGTGCAACGCGGCCTGCGACTTCGCGCCCGTGGTGATGGTGAACTGGGAGTTCTTCGACAACCAGACGCCCGAGAGCGCCAAGCGCATGGTGGACGACCTGCGGGCCGGCCGCCCGGTGGCGCCCACCCGCGGGGCCCCGCTGTGCACCTTCAAGGAGACCGCCCGGATCCTCGCCGGCTTCCCCGACGAGCGGGACGGCGCCGTCGAGGCCACCGGAGGGGCCGGCCCCGCCTCCCTGGCCGGGCTGAAGCTGGCCAAGGGCGAGGCCCCGCCCGCCCGCGTGGTCCACCCGCGCGGCGAGGCCCGCCACGAGGCCCCGCCGCACGAGCCGTCGCCCACCGAGCACCTCAGCTCGCACGACGCGCCGCAGGACACCGCGGCCTCCGACCCCGCCCACCCGTCACCCACCACCTCCCGTGACCCGGAGACACCGCCCCGTCCCTCCGGCCCCACGGGAACCGCTGCCGAGGAGGGGGAGTGATGACCTTGGCACCCGAGATCAAGGACACCGGACCGGAGAAGCTGCTCGCACCCGTCCTGTCCGCCTTCTGGGACCAGGACCGCTCCTGGACCCTGGACACCTACCGCAGACACGACGGGTACGAAGGGCTCCGCAAGGCGCTCGCCATGACCCCCGACGAGGTCATCGCCTACGTCAAGGACTCCGGTCTGCGCGGACGCGGCGGCGCCGGCTTCCCCACCGGCATGAAGTGGCAGTTCATCCCGCAGGGCGACGGCAAGCCCCACTACCTCGTGGTCAACGCCGACGAGTCGGAGCCCGGCACCTGCAAGGACATCCCGCTCCTGTTCGCCAACCCGCACAGCCTCATCGAGGGCATCGTGATCGCCTGCTACGCCATCCGGTCGTCGCACGCCTTCATCTACCTCCGGGGCGAGGTCGTGCCCGTGCTGCGGCGGCTGCACGAGGCCGTGCGCGAGGCCCGGGAGGCCGGCTTCATCGGCGAGAACGTGCTGGGCAGCGGACTCGACCTGGAACTCACCGTGCACGCGGGGGCGGGCGCGTACATCTGCGGTGAGGAGACCGCACTGCTCGACTCGCTCGAAGGCCGCCGCGGCCAGCCGCGGCTGCGTCCTCCCTTCCCCGCGGTCGCGGGGCTCTACGCGTGCCCCACTGTCGTGAACAACGTCGAGTCCATCGCCTCGGTTCCCGCCATCATGAACCGGGGCAAGGACTGGTTCCGCTCGATGGGCAGCGAGAAGTCCCCGGGCTTCACGCTCTACTCCCTCAGCGGCCACGTCGCCCAGCCCGGCCAGTACGAGGCACCGCTCGGCATCACCCTGCGCCAGCTGCTGGAGATGAGCGGCGGCATGCGCCCGGGCCACCGGCTGAAGTTCTGGACCCCGGGCGGCTCCTCCACGCCGCTGCTCACCGACGAGCACCTCGACGTCCCGCTGGACTACGAGGGCGTGGGCGCCGCCGGTTCCATGCTCGGCACCAAGGCGCTGCAGTGCTTCGACGAGACCACCTGCGTGGTCCGCGCCGTGACCCGCTGGACGGAGTTCTACGCCCACGAGTCCTGCGGCAAGTGCACGCCCTGCCGCGAAGGGACGTACTGGCTGGTGCAGTTGTTGCGGGACATCGAGGCCGGCAAGGGCCGGATGTCCGACCTGGACAAGCTGAACGACATCGCCGACAACATCAACGGCAAGGCGTTCTGCGCCCTCGGCGACGGCGCCGCCTCGCCGATCTTCTCCTCGCTGAAGTATTTCCGGGAGGAGTACGAGCAGCACATCACGGGCCGTGGCTGCCCCTTCGACCCGGCCAAGTCGACGGCCTGGGCCGACCGTACGGAGGTGCACGCATGACTGTGACCACCAACGCTCCCTCCGGCGGGGGAGAGGCGGCGGTCCCGCCCGAGGACCTGGTGACGCTGACCATCGACGGCGTCGAGATCAGCGTGCCCAAGGGCACCCTGGTCATCCGGGCCGCCGAACAGCTCGGCATCGAGATCCCCCGGTTCTGCGACCACCCCCTCCTCGACCCGGTCGGCGCCTGCCGCCAGTGCATCGTCGAGGTCGAGGGCCAGCGCAAGCCGATGGCCTCCTGCACCATCACCTGCACCGACGGCATGGTGGTGAGGACCCAGCTGACCTCCCCGGTCGCCGAGAAGGCGCAGAAGGGGATGCTGGAGTTCCTGCTCATCAACCACCCCCTGGACTGCCCGGTCTGCGACAAGGGCGGCGAGTGCCCGCTGCAGAACCAGTCCATGTCGCACGGGCACGCCGACTCCCGCTTCGACGGGACCAAGCGCACCTACGAGAAGCCCGTCCCGATCTCCACCCAGGTCCTGCTCGACCGCGAGCGGTGCGTGCTGTGCGCGCGCTGCACCCGGTTCTCCGTGCAGGTCGCGGGCGACCCGATGATCGAACTGCTGGAGCGGGGCGCCCTGCAGCAGGTCGGCACCGGCGAGGGCGACCCCTTCGAGTCGTACTTCTCCGGCAACACCATCCAGATCTGCCCGGTCGGCGCGCTCACCTCGGCGGCCTACCGCTTCCGCGCCCGCCCCTTCGACCTGGTCTCCTCGCCGTCGGTGTGCGAGCACTGCTCCGGCGGCTGCGCCACCCGCACCGACCACCGGCGCGGCAAGGTCATGCGGCGCCTCGCGGGCAACGACCCCGAGGTGAACGAGGAGTGGCTCTGCGACAAGGGCCGCTTCGGGTTCCGCTATGCGCAGCAGCGCGACCGGCTGCACACCCCGCTGGTGCGCAACGCTGAGGGTGACCTGGAGCCCGCCTCCTGGCCGGAGGCGCTGCAGATCGCCGCCCAGGGGCTGCTCGCCTCCCGGGGCCGCACCGGCGTCCTGACCGGCGGCCGGCTCACCGTCGAGGACGCCTACGCGTACAGCAAGTTCGCGCGCGTGGCGCTGGGCACCAACGACATCGACTTCCGGGCGCGGGTGCACAGCGGCGAGGAGGCCGACTTCCTGGCCGCCCGGGTCGCCGGCCGCGGCCGGGACCTCGACGGCACGGGCGTCACCTACACCGCGCTGGAGAAGGCGCCCGCCGTGCTGCTGGTCGGGTTCGAGTCGGAGGAGGAGGCGCCCGGCGTCTTCCTGCGGCTGCGCAAGGCCTGGCGCAAGCGCGGCCAGCGCACCTTCGCGCTGGCCACCCACGCCACCCGCGGTCTTCAGAAGGCGGGCGGCACGCTGCTGCCCGCCGCCCCCGGCACCGAGACCGAGTGGCTGGACGCCCTCGCGAGCGGGGTCGGCCTGGAGGGCGACGGGGCCGCCGCGTCCGAGGCGCTGCGCGCCGACGGCGCGGTGATCGTCGTCGGGGAGCGGCTCGCGGCCGTCGCGGGCGGCCTCACCGCCGCCGTGCGGACGGCCACCGCGACCGGCGCCCGGCTGGCGTGGATCCCGCGCCGCGCCGGCGAGCGGGGCGCGATCGAGGCGGGCGCCCTGCCCACCCTGCTGCCGGGCGGGCGTCCGGCGACCGACCCGCGGGCGCGGGAGGAGGTCGCCGCCGCCTGGGGCGTCGCCGAACTCCCGCTCCGCTTCGGCCGCGACACCACCGGCATCGTCGAAGCCGCGGCGGACGGCCAGCTGCAGGCGCTGCTGGTGGCCGGGGTGGAGGTCGCCGACCTGCCCGACCCGGCCCGCGCCCGCCAGGCCCTGGCCGAGGCCGGGTTCGTGGTCTCCCTGGAGCTGCGGCCCGGCGAGGTCACCGCGCTCGCCGACGTCGTGCTGCCGGTCTCCCCGGTCGCCGAGAAGGACGGCACCTTCCTCAACTGGGAGGGCAGGGCCCGCCTGTTCGAGGCGGCGATCAAGCCCGACCAGATGACCCGCCGTCCCGCGCCGACCGACGCGCGGGTGCTGCAGATGCTGGCCGACGCCATGGACGTCCACCTGGGCCTGCCCGACCTGCGCACCCTGCGCGCCGAGCTGGACCGGCTCGGCACCTGGGACGGCCCGCGGGCCACCGACCCGGAGGACCGGGCGGGCGCGCTGCCCCGGCCCGCCGCCGGCGAGGCGGTGCTGGCCGGACACCGGCTGCTGCTCGACCAGGGCCTGCTCCAGCAGGGCGACGAGGCGCTCGCCGGCACCCGGCACGCCGCGCTCGCCCGCCTCTCGGCCGCCACGGCCGCCGAGGCGGGCGTCAAGGACGGCGACCTGCTCGCGGTCACCGGCACCACGGGAACGGTCGCGCTGCCGCTGGCCGTCACCGAGATGCCCGACCGGGTGGTGTGGCTGCCGCTGAACTCGGCCGGCGACGGCGTCGCCTCCGACACCGGGGCGCTGCCCGGATCCCTCGTCCGCATCGGCCCGGCGACCGGCGCCGGCGAGGCCCCCCAGGAGGTGGAGGCATGATGTACCTCTCCGCCGAAGACCTCTCGATGTTCGGCCGCGACCCCTGGTGGCTGGTCGTCGTCAAGGCGGTGTTCTGCTTCGCGTTCCTGATGGTGACGGTGCTGATCGCCATCGTGATGGAGCGCAAGTTCGTCGCCTGGATGCAGCTGCGCATCGGCCCCAACCGCAACGGCCCCTGGGGCATGCTCCAGTCGCTCGCCGACGGCGTGAAACTGATGCTCAAGGAAGACGTCGTCGTCAAGCGGGCCGACAAGGCGGTCTACGTCCTCGCGCCGATCGTCGCGGCCATCCCGGCCTTCATGGCGATCGCCGTGATCCCCTTCGGGCCGGCCGGCAACGAGGTCTCGATCTTCGGCCAGCGCACCACGATGCAGCTGACCGACCTGCCGATCGCGATGCTCTACATCCTCGCGGTCGCCTCGATCGGCATCTACGGCATCATGCTCGCCGGCTGGAGCTCCGGCTCCACCTACCCGCTGCTGGGCGGACTGCGCTCGTGCGCGCAGATGATCTCCTACGAGATCGCGATGGGCCTCGCCTTCGCCTCCGTCTTCCTCTACTCGGGGTCGATGTCGACCTCGCAGATCGTGGAGCAGCAGACCGACCGCTGGTACATCCTGCTGCTGCCGATCTCCTTCATCATCTACATCGTCACCATGGTCGGGGAGACCAACCGCGCCCCGTTCGACATGCCGGAGTCCGAGGGCGACCTGGTCGGCGGCTTCAACACCGAGTACTCGTCGATCAAGTTCGCGATGTTCATGCTCGCCGAGTACATCAACATGGTGACCGTCTCCGCCGTGGCGACCACGCTGTTCCTCGGCGGCTGGCGGGCCCCCTGGCCCGTCAGCACCTTCTGGGAGGGCGCCAACCACGGCTGGTGGCCGCTGCTCTGGTTCGTCCTCAAGGTCCAGATGCTGCTGTTCTGCTTCGTCTGGCTGCGCGGCACGCTGCCCCGGGTGCGCTACGACCAGCTGATGAAGCTGGGCTGGAAGGTGCTCATCCCGGTCGCGCTGGCCTGGCTGATGCTCGTGGCCACCGTGCGCGCCCTGCGCAACGAGAACGTGGCCTTCGCCGACATCGCGCTCTACATCGGCGGCGCGGTCCTGGCGCTGCTGCTGCTCTCCTTCGTCGCGGACCTGTTCCGCGACAAGGCCAAGCGGGCGGAGCAGGCCACCGCCGAACCCCCGGCCGCGTTCGACCCGATGGCGGGCGGGTTCCCCGTCCCGCCGCTGCCCGGCCAGGAACTGCCGCCGGTGCCCCGCCGCCGCCCCCGCCGGGAGCGGGAGCTGATTGTCAGTGGTGGTCCCGATACTCGGAGTGACGAATCTCCGAGCGGATCCACGGATGGAAAGGAGGCGTCCGATGGCTGAGGAGCCCAAGGAGGCCGGGCAGACCAAGCCCGGATTCCTGAACCCCGTGGCCGGCTTCGGCGTGACCTTCAAGGCCATGTTCAAGAAGCGGCTCACCGAGCAGTACCCCGAGCAGCAGAAGACCACCGCTCCGCGCTTCCACGGACGGCACCAGCTCAACCGCCATCCGGACGGCCTGGAGAAGTGCGTCGGCTGCGAGCTGTGCGCCTGGGCCTGTCCCGCCGACGCGATCTACGTGGAGGGCGCGGACAACACCGAGGAGGAGCGCTACTCGCCGGGCGAGCGGTACGGCCGCGTCTACCAGATCAACTACGCCCGCTGCATCCTGTGCGGCCTGTGCATCGAGGCGTGCCCCACCCGGGCGCTGACGATGACCAACGAGTTCGAACTGGCCGACTCCAGCCGCGCCGACCTCATCTACACCAAGGAGCAGCTGCTCGCCGGTCTGGAGGAGGGCATGGTGGACAGCCCGCACGCCATGTACCCGGGCACCGACGAACAGGACTACTACCGGGGCCTGGTGACCGAGGCCGCCCCCGGCACGGAACGCCAGGTCGCCCATTCCAAGGGAGAGGTCGTCCAGGAGGCGGAGTCCACGTTCGGCGAGGACGAACCGGCGTCGGAGCAGGTGATCGGCCGATGACCGCGCTCGCCGCCTACACCACCTCCACCGGCGAGGCCGTCCAGTTCTGGATCCTGGGCACGATCGCGGTGATCGGCGCCCTGTGCACCGTCTTCATGAGGCGGGCCGTGCACAGCGCGCTCTGCCTCGCCGGCACCATGATCATCCTGGCGGTGTTCTACCTCGCCAACGGCGCCTACTTCCTGGGCGTCGTGCAGATCGTCGTCTACACCGGCGCGGTCATGATGCTGTTCCTGTTCGTGGTGATGCTGGTCGGCGTCACCGCGGCGGACTCCCTGAAGGAGACCATCAAGGGGCAGCGCTGGCTGGCCCTGCTGTGCATGACCGGCTTCGGCATCCTGCTGGTCGGCGGCATCGGCAACGCCTCCCTCACCGAGTTCAACGGCATCGGCGCGGCGAACGCCGGGGGCAACGTGGAGGGCATCGCCGCCCTCCTGTTCACCCGGTACGTGTTCGCCTTCGAGATCACCGGCGCCCTGCTCATCACGGCCGCCGTCGGCGCCATGGTGCTCACCCACCGGGAGCGCACCGAGCGGGCCAGGACCCAGCGGGAGCTGGCCGAGCAGCGGGTCCGCGAGGGCACCTACCTCCCGCCGTTGCCCGCCCCCGGCGTGTACGCGCGGCACAACGCCGTGGACATCGCCGGCCTGCTGCCCGACGGCACGCCCTCCGACCTCACGGTCAGCGCCACGCTGCGTGAGCGGGGCCAGATCCGTGACGTGTCGCAGGAGGCGATGAACGACCTGCGGGCGCTGGAGCAGCGCGCGGAGGAGCGTCTGGGCCGCACGGCGATCGAAGCCGGACCGTTCAAGGGGACCGAGGAGGGGCAGAAGTGAACCCGGTCAACTACCTCTACCTCGCCGCCCTGCTCTTCACGATCGGCGCCACCGGCGTACTGATCAGGCGCAACGCGATCGTGGTGTTCATGTGCATCGAGCTCATGCTCAACGCCTGCAACCTCGCCTTCGTCGCCTTCTCCCGGATGCACGGCAACCTCGACGGTCAGATCATCGCCTTCTTCACGATGGTCGTCGCCGCCGCGGAGGTCGTGGTCGGGCTGGCGATCATCGTGTCCCTGTTCCGTTCCCGCCACTCGGCCTCGGTCGACGACGCCAGCCTGATGAAGCTGTGAGGGGCTGCTGAATCGTGGAGAACCTGATTGCGCTGCTGGTGGCGGCGCCCCTGCTCGGAGCGGCGGTCCTGCTGTGCGGCGGCCGTAGACTGGACGCCGTCGGCCACTGGATCGGCACGGCCCTGGCCGGCGTCTCCTTCGTGGTCGGCCTGGTGCTGTTCACCGACCTGCTGGGCCGGGACGCGGCCGACCGCACCGTCACCCAGCACCTGTTCAGCTGGATCCCGGTGGAGGGCTTCCAGGCCGACATCGCCTTCCGGCTCGACCAGCTGTCGATGACGTTCGTCCTGCTGATCACCGGCGTCGGCTCGCTGATCCACCTCTACTCCGTCGGGTACATGGAGCACGACGAGCGGCGCCGCCGCTTCTTCGGCTTCCTGAACCTCTTCCTCGCGGCGATGCTCCTGCTGGTCCTCGCCGACAACTACCTGCTGCTGTACTTCGGCTGGGAGGGCGTCGGTCTCGCCTCCTACCTGCTGATCGGCTTCTGGCAGCACAAGCCCAGCGCGGCGACCGCCGCCAAGAAGGCCTTCCTGGTCAACCGGGTCGGCGACATCGGCCTGTCGATCGCGATCATGATGATGTTCGCCTGGTTCGGCACCTTCGCCTTCGGGCCGGTCCTCGGCTCCGAGGGGGAGCCGGGGCTCGCCTCGGCCGCCGGTGAGGGCAAGCTCACCGCGATCGGCCTGATGCTGCTGCTGGCCGCCTGCGGCAAGTCCGCCCAGGTGCCGCTGCAGTCCTGGCTCGGCGACGCGATGGAGGGCCCGACCCCGGTCTCGGCCCTCATCCACGCCGCGACCATGGTGACCGCGGGCGTCTACCTCATCGTCCGCTCCGGCGCGATCTTCAACGGCGCCCCGGACGCGCAGCTCGTCGTCACCATCGTCGGCGCGGTCACGCTGCTGTTCGGTGCGATCGTCGGTTGCGCCAAGGACGACATCAAGAAGGCGCTGGCCGGCTCGACCATGTCGCAGATCGGCTACATGGTCCTGGCCGCGGGCCTCGGCCCCATCGGCTACGTCTTCGCGATCATGCACCTGGTGACGCACGGCTTCTTCAAGGCCGGCCTCTTCCTCGGCGCCGGTTCGGTCATGCACGGCATGAACGACGAGGTCGACATGCGCCGTTACGGCGGCCTCAGGAAGTACATGCCGGTCACCTTCGTCACCTTCGGCCTCGGCTACCTCGCCATCATCGGCTTCCCGGGCCTGTCCGGCTTCTTCTCCAAGGACAAGATCATCGAGTCGGCGTTCGCCAAGGGCGGCGCCGAGGGCTGGATCCTCGGCGCGTGCGCCCTGCTGGGCGCGGCCCTCACCGCGTACTACATGACGCGCGTGATGCTGATGACGTTCTTCGGCGAGGAACGCTGGCGCAACGCCCCGACGCCGTCCCCGGCGGCTCCGGATGTGGAGCCCGCCGCCGAGACCCGCGGCGAGTACGCTCCGCCGCACCCGCACGAGTCGCCCAAGGTCATGACGATCCCGATGATCGTGCTGGCCGTCGGATCGGTCGCCGGCGGTGCCTTCTTCAGCATCGGCGACCGCTTCCTGAACTGGCTGCAGCCGGTCACCGGGTACGACCACGGCCACCCCCCGGTCAGCGCCCTGACGGTCACGCTGGCCACGGTCGCCGTGATGGTCGTCGGTGTGGCCGTCGCCTGGGCCCAGTACGGGCGCCGCCCGGTCCCGGCGGTCGCCCCGCGCGGATCGTTCCTCACCCGGGCCGCCCGCCGCGACCTCCTCCAGGACGACTTCAACCACGTCGTCCTGGTCCGCGGCGGCGAACACCTCACGCGCTCGCTGGTGTACGTCGACCACACCCTGGTCGACGGCGTCGTCAACGGGACGGCGGCCTCGTTCGGCGGCCTGTCCGGCCGCATGCGCCGGCTGCAGAACGGCTTCGCGCGCTCCTACGCGGTCTCCATGTTCGGCGGCGCGGCGGTCCTGGTCGCCGCGACCCTGCTGATGAGGGCGGTCTGATACCGATGTCCTTTCCTCTGCTGACAGCGACGGCGGCGCTCCCGGCCATCGGGGCGATCGCCACGGCCGCCGTACCGGCCTCCAAGCGCACGGCCGCCAAGTGGCTGGCCCTGCTGGTCTCCCTCGCCACGCTCGCCCTGGCGGTCGTCATCCTGGTGCGCTTCGAACCGGGCGGCGACCGCTACCAGCTCACGGAGTCGCACGCCTGGATCGCCGACTTCGGGGTCCGCTACGACCTGGCGGTGGACGGCATCTCGGTCGCGCTCATCGCGCTGACCGCGCTGCTGATCCCGTTCATCGTGCTGGCGTCCTGGCACGACGCCGACCCCCTGGAGACGGGCAGCAAGCGGTGGCGGCCGACGCAGGGCTTCTTCGCCCTGATCCTCGCCATCGAGGCGATGGTGATCCTCGCCTTCACGGCCACCGACGTCTTCCTCTTCTACATCCTGTTCGAAGCCATGCTGATCCCGCTGTACTTCCTGATCGGCGGCTTCGGGGACCGGGCGCACGAGCACGGCGAGAAGGCCGGCGCCACCCAGCGGTCCTACGCGGCGGTGAAGTTCCTCCTCTACAACCTGGCCGGCGGACTGATCATGCTGGCCGCGGTGATCGGGCTGTACATGGTCGCCGGGAACTTCTCCCTCCCCGAGATCGCCGAGGCGCGGGCCAACGGCTCGCTGGAGATGGCGCAGAGCACCGAACGCTGGCTGTTCCTCGGCTTCTTCTTCGCGTTCGCGGTGAAGGCGCCCCTGTGGCCGCTGCACACCTGGCTGCCCAACGCCATGGGGGAGTCGACCGCCCCGGTCGCCGTGCTCATCACGGCGGTCGTGGACAAGGTGGGCACCTTCGCCATGCTGCGCTTCTGCCTCGGGCTGTTCCCGGAGGCGAGCCAGTGGGCGACCCCGGTCGTCCTGGTGCTCGCCGTCATCAGCATCATCTACGGCGCGCTGCTCGCGGTGGGCCAGCGCGACATCAAGCGCCTGATCGCCTACGCGTCGATCTCGCACTTCGGCTTCATCGTGATGGGCATCTTCGCCCTGACCAGCCAGGGCCAGTCCGGGGCCACGCTGTACATGGTCAACCACGGCATCTCGACGGCGCTGCTGCTGCTGGTCGCCGGGTTCCTGATCTCGCGGCGCGGCTCCCGGCTCATCGCCGACTACGGCGGGGTGCAGAAGGTGGCCCCGGTGCTGGCCGGCACGTTCCTGATCGGCGGCCTGGCGACGCTGTCGCTGCCGGGACTGGCGCCGTTCGTCAGCGAGTTCCTGGTCCTGGTCGGCACGTTCACCCGCCATCCGGCGATCGCGATCGTCGCGACCCTCGGCATCGTGCTCGCCGCCCTGTACGTCCTCGTCCTCTACCAGCGGACGATGACGGGCCCGGTGAAGCCGGAGGTCGCCGAGCTGCCCGACCTGCGGCTGCGTGAGATCGCGGTGGTGACACCGCTGATCGTGCTGCTGCTGTTCCTGGGCGTCTATCCGAAGCCCGTCACGGACATCGTGAACCCGGCGGTGCAGCACACCATGTCCGACGTGGACCAGAAGGACCCCCAGCCCGAGGTGGAGGCGGCCAAGTGAGCGCAACAGCCATCCACAGCCTGTGGACGACGGCGGCCGAACCGATCGCGAAGATCGACGCGCCGAAGATCGAGTACGCCCAGCTCGCGCCCACGCTGATCGTCGTGGGAGCGGCGGTCGTCGGGGTGCTCGTCGAGGGCCTGGTGCCGCGGAAGTCGCGGTACTACGCGCAGATGTTCGTCGCCGCGGTCGCCCTCACCGCCGCCTTCGCCGCCGTGGTGGCGCTGGCGGTCGACGGCTACGGCACGACGAAGGCGGGCATCGCGGCGATGGGCGCCATCGCCGTCGACGGCCCCGCCCTGTTCCTCCAGGGCGTCATCCTGCTGACCGCCCTGGTGGGCCTGTTCACCTTCGCCGAACGCCGGCTCGACCCGGAGGCGCACGGCAACCGGGTCGACTCCTTCGCCGCCCAGGCCGCCGCCGTACCGGGCAGCGACCAGGAGAAGAAGGCGGTCAAGGCCGGCTTCACCACCACCGAGGTGTTCCCGCTCCTGCTGTTCGCGGTCGCGGGCATGCTGGTCTTCCCCTCGGCCAACGACCTGCTGACGCTGTTCGTGGCGCTGGAAGTGCTCTCCCTCCCGCTGTACCTGCTCTGCGCGCTGGCCCGCCGCAAGCGGCTCATCTCGCAGGAGGCGGCGGTCAAGTACTTCCTGCTCGGCGCGTTCGCCTCGGCGTTCATGCTGTTCGGCATCGCCCTGCTGTACGGCTACGCCGGCTCGATGTCGTACGCCACGATCGCGCAGGTCGTCGAGGGCACCGTGCAGGACGTCAGCCCGGCGCTGGCGGGCACCATGGGCAACGACGCGCTGCTGCTCGTCGGCAGCGCCCTCGTGGTGATGGGCCTGCTGTTCAAGGTGGGCGCCGTCCCGTTCCACATGTGGACCCCGGACGTCTACCAGGGCGCCCCGACGCCGGTCACCGGCTTCATGGCCGCCGCCACCAAGACGGCCGCCTTCGGCGCCCTGCTGCGCATCCTCTACGTGGTCCTGCCCGGGCTGCGCTGGGACTGGCGGCCGGTGATGTGGGGCGTCGCGATCGCCACCATGCTGATCGGTGCGATCGTCGCCATCACCCAGACCGACATCAAGCGGCTGCTGGCCTACTCGGCGATCTCCCACGCGGGCTTCATCCTCGCGGGCGTCATCGCCGCCACCCCGGACGGGGTGTCGTCGGTGCTGTTCTACCTGGCGGCGTACTCCTTCGTCACGATGGGCGCCTTCGCCGTGGTCACCCTCGTCCGCGACGCGGGCGGCGAGGCCACGCACCTGTCCAAGTGGGCCGGTCTGGGCCGCCGTTCGCCGCTGGTGGCGGCGGTGTTCGCGGTGTTCCTGCTGGCCTTCGCCGGTATCCCGCTCACCGCGGGCTTCACCGGCAAGTTCGCCGTCTTCAAGGCGGCGGCGGAGGGCGGCGCGGTGCCGCTGGTCGTGGTCGGTGTGATCGCCTCGGCCATCGCCGCGTTCTTCTACATCCGGGTGATCGTCCTGATGTTCTTCAGCGAGCCCCGCCCGGAGGGCCCGACCGTCGCGGTGCCGTCGCCGCTGACGATGACGGCGATCGCGGTCGGCGTGGCGGTCACGGTGGTGCTCGGCGTGGCCCCGCAGTACTTCCTGGACCTGGCCGGCACGGCGGGGGTGTTCGTGCGCTGAGGCGCAGGGGCGCGCCTGTGCCGCGCGTACGCCGAAGGGTCCGGGTCTCCCCCAGGGGGGCCCGGACCCTTTCGCATGCGGGGCTGCGGCGACCGGGCGCGTCACCCGCCCTCGTCCCGCCACCGGCGCGGACCGCCTGGTCCTCAACGGGGCGGGGACCGCCTGGTCCCTCCACGGGCGCGGACCGCCTCGTCCCGCCACGCGGCAGGGCCTCCTCGTCCTGGTCGTCCCGGTGCCCGGCCTCCCGGCCTGAGGTGGTGGTGGGGCCGCCCGGGGCCGGTGCCTGTGGAAAACTCCGGGTCTGTCGGCGCGGACGCCTATCGTGGACGCAGTGGTCGAGGGACGACGCACGGGGGACGGGTCGATGGGCGGGATGGGCGGTATCGCCGAGATGGCAGTGACGGAGAGCGAGGCGCGGGCCACGCTGCACCGGGTGTTCGGGTACGACGCCTTCCGGGGCGAGCAGGAAGCCGTGATCGAGCACGTGGTGGCCGGCGGCGACGCCGTGGTGCTCATGCCCACCGGCGGCGGCAAGTCGCTGTGCTACCAGATCCCGGCCCTGGTCAGACCGGGTACGGGGGTGGTGGTCTCCCCGCTGATCGCGCTGATGCAGGACCAGGTGGACGCCCTGCGGGCGCTCGGGGTGCGCGCCGGGTTCATGAACTCGACGCAGAACTTCGACGAGCGCCGGGTGGTGGAGGCCGAGTTCCTCGCCGGGGAGCTGGACCTGCTGTACCTGGCGCCGGAGCGGCTGCGGCTGGAGGGCACGCTGGACCTGCTCTCGCGCGGCAAGATCTCCGTGTTCGCGATCGACGAGGCGCACTGCGTGTCCCAGTGGGGCCACGACTTCCGCCCGGACTACCTCATGCTGTCGGTGCTCGGCGAGCGGTGGCCGGACGTGCCGCGCATCGCGCTGACCGCGACGGCCACCGACGCCACCCACCGGGAGATCACCGAGCGGCTGGGCATGCCGGACGCCCGGCACTTCGTGGCCAGCT
Organism: Streptomyces sp. 3-6; assembly: GCF_056323165.1. Classification (NCBI taxonomy): domain Bacteria; kingdom Bacillati; phylum Actinomycetota; class Actinomycetes; order Kitasatosporales; family Streptomycetaceae; genus Streptomyces; species Streptomyces sp. 3-6. Next base: position 36,648 of record NZ_JBWHZP010000021.1, on the reverse strand, counting down.
TCGACCGGCCCAACATCCAGTACCGCATCGTCCCCAAGGCCGACCCGAAGAAGCAGCTGCTGCAGTTCCTGCGCGAGGAGCACGCCGGGGACGCGGGCATCGTCTACTGCCTGTCCCGCAACTCCGTGGAGAAGACCGCCGAGTTCCTGTCCCGCAACGGGGTGGAGGCGGTGCCCTACCACGCGGGGCTGGACGCGGGGACGCGCGCCGCGCACCAGGCGCGCTTCCTGCGGGAGGACGGCCTGGTGGTGGTGGCGACCATCGCCTTCGGCATGGGCATCGACAAGCCCGACGTCCGCTTCGTCGCCCACCTCGACCTGCCCAAGTCGGTCGAGGGCTACTACCAGGAGACCGGGCGCGCGGGCCGTGACGGCCTGCCGTCCACGGCGTGGATGGCCTACGGGCTGAACGACGTCATCCAGCAGCGCAAGCTGATCCAGACCGGCGAGGGCGACGAGGCGTTCCGGCGCCGGGCCGCCCAGCACCTGGACGCGATGCTCGCCCTGTGCGAGACGGCCCGCTGCCGGCGCGGCCAGCTGCTCGCCTACTTCGGCCAGGAGCCCGGCGGGGAGGCGTGCGGCAACTGCGACACCTGTCTCACCCCGCCGGAGACCTGGGACGGCACGGTCGCGGCGCAGAAGGTGCTGTCCACTGTGGTGCGGCTGCAGCGCGAGCGGGGGCAGAAGTTCGGCGCGGTGCAGATCGTGGACATCCTGCTCGGGCGGCGCACGGCCAAGGTCATCCAGTTCGACCACGACCAGCTGTCCGTGTTCGGCATCGGGGAGGAGCTCGACGAGGGCGAGTGGCGGGGCGTGGTCCGCCAGCTGCTGGCCCAGGGCCTGCTCGCCGTCGAGGGCGACTACGGCACGCTGGTGCTGACGGAGGCCAGCGGAGCGGTGCTGCGGCGCGAGCGGGAGGTGCCGCTGCGCAAGGAGCCGAAGAGAGCGCCCACGGCCAGGACGAGAGGGGGCGCCGGCGGCTCCGGCCGGGGCGGGCGCGCGGCGGGTGCCGCCGCGGACTTCCCCGAGGAGCTGGTCCCGGTCTTCGAGGCGCTGCGCGCCTGGCGCGCGGAGCAGGCCCGCGAGCAGGGCGTCCCGGCGTACGTCATCTTCCACGACGCCACCCTTCGGGAGATCGCCGCGGCGCGGCCCTCGTCGGTCGCCGAGCTGGGAGGGATCAGCGGGGTCGGCGAGAAGAAGCTGGCGACCTACGGCGAGGGGGTGCTGGAGGTACTGGCGGGCCTGTCCGCCTCGCCGGATGCCTCATCGGACGCCCCGTCGGACGCCCCGTCGGGCGCCGCGCCGGAGGTCCCGTCGGGCAGCTCGCCGGGTGCCTCCACGGCCGACGCCCCGGCCGGACGCGGCACGGCCTCCCGCCAGGCCGTCGCCGAGGGTCCGGACGAGGTCTGGCCCGAGGAGGAGCCGGAACCCGACCCGTGGGAGTGACCTGCTGGGGGTGACCCGTTGGGGGAGACCCTTGCGGGTGACCTCTGGGATTGCCCCCTCTGGGAGTGACCCCTGGGCCGGCCCCGCGTGGGCCACGAGCGCGGGGCGGGCTGCCGCCGCCGGCCCGGCGGCCTGGTACCGACCCGGTGCCCTGGTTCTGACCCGGCGGTCGGCCGGCGGCCCGGTGCGGACCCGGCGGCCCGTGTCGGCTCGGCGACCCGGAGACCCGGCGACCCGCCGACCCGGCGCCGGTCGCCCGTCCTCGGCTACGGCAGCGCGGTGAGCCCGGGCGCGAAGGTGATCAGCAGGGGCACCAGGGGGACCAGGGCCGCAGCCGTCGTCGTCAGGGCGCGGTCACGGCGGCCGAGGCGGGGCGGCGGCTGCAGCAGGCGGTCGACGCGCTCGCCGAGCAGGCGGTGGCTGGAGGCGCAGGACAGGACCCCGCGGTGCTGGTTCAGCTCGATCAGGGCCAGGGCCGTGGTCAGGTGGCCGCAGCGGCGGGAGGCGGTGTCGTCGGCGGCCAGCTCGACGAGGCGGTGCGTCTGGTCGCAGAAGTGCGTGAACAGCGGGACGCGCGGGAAACCGGTGGCCAGCGCGGTGGACAGGTGCAGCAGCCAGTCGTGGCGGGCCCGCGCGTGCCCCCGCTCGTGGGTGAGGACCGCGTCGAGCTGGTGGTCGGTGAGGCGGTGCAGGGCGCCGGTGGTGACGATCAGCCGGGCCGGACTGCCCGGCATCCACCAGGCGTCCGGGTACTCGTCCTCCAGCACCAGCAGCGGTCCCTGTCCGCCGGGCAGCCCGGCGGGCAGGTCGGGGGCCCGTTCCCGCAGGTGGGCGCGGGCCCGGGAGCGGCGCCTGCGGGTCTCGAACAGCTCCCGCGCGAGCATCGCGGTCGTCCAGGCGGCCCCGCAGGCCAGGAGCACGGTGAGGACGACCGCCCAGGCCGGTGCCGAGGACAGGTCGTAGGCGGCGGTCACGGCGGGCGGGGCCGGTGCGAAGAGCTGCGCGCGGACGGTGCCGAACACGGCGGCGGCGCCGAGGGCGAGGGCGGTCACGCAGCACAGCAGGACGGTGGCGACCAGGCACTGCCACACCCACAGGCCCACCACCGGTTCCCGTTCCGGCCACGTCGCCCGGGTCAGCGCCCGGGGGACCGGGAAGGCGGCCGTCACGGCGACGAAGCTCAGCAGGAGCAGGCAGACGGTCATGCCACGGACTCCGGATCCTGTCGGAAGAGGGCGGCTCGGGACACGGCGGGAAGGCGCGCGGGGCGGGCGCGCCGGTTCCCGTGCGTGTTGCCGGGACCGTCCGCACCGCCCGCCGCCCAGTATGACGCGGCGGCGCGGTGCGGGGGAGGGGTCGGCCGGTGCGGCGCCGGACCGGTGGCGCACCGGCCGACCCCCGCGAAACGGTTCTCCGGTCAGGACGGCGTGGGGACCACCCGGCCGGTGACCTCGCCGAGGCCGACCCGCACTCCGCCGGGGCCGGGCGCCCACGCGGTCAGGGTCACCTCGTCGCCGTCCTCCAGGAACGTCCGCTTGCCGTCGGGCAGTTCCAGCGGGTCGCGGCCGTTCCAGGTCAGCTCCAGCAACGATCCGCGTTCCCGCTCGGCGGTTCCGCTCACCGTGCCGGAGCCGTACAGGTCGCCGGTGCGCAGCGACGCCCCGTTCACCGTCATGTGGGCGAGCTGCTGGGCGGCCGTCCAGTACATGGTGGAGAAGGGCGGCTCGGAGATCACGTGGCCGTTGAGCGCGACGGTGATCCGCAGGTCGTAGCCGCCGGGCTCCTCGTCGCGGTCGTCCAGGTAGGGGAGCAGGGCGTGGGTGCGCTCCGGGGGCGCCACCCGGGCCTCGTCCAGGGCGTCCAGCGGGGTGATCCACGCGGACACGGAGGTCGCGAAGGACTTGCCGAGGAACGGGCCCAGGGGGACATACTCCCAGGCCTGGACGTCGCGCGCGGACCAGTCGTTGAGGAGGCACAGGCCGAACACGTGGTCCCGGAAGGCACCGAGCGGCACCGGGCGTCCCTGCTCGGACGGCACGCCGACGACGAAACCGACCTCGGCCTCGATGTCCAGCCGGACGGACGGGCCGAAGACCGGGGCGTCGTCGGCGGGCGTCTTGCGCTGGCCCGCGGGACGCACCACCTCGGTGCCGGACACCACGACCGTGCCGGACCGGCCGTGGTAACCGATCGGCAGGTGCTTCCAGTTGGGCGTGAGCGAGTCCGGGGCGTCGGGACGGAACATCCGGCCCACGTTCCGCGCGTGGTTCTCCGAGGCGTAGAAGTCCACGTAGTCCGCGACCTCGAAGGGCAGGTGCAGGGTCACCGCGGACAGGGGGTGGAACAGCGGCTCGACCGTGTCCCGGTGCGCGGGGACGGTCACCCAGGCGGTGATCGCCCGCCGGACGTCCGACCAGGCCGTACGGCCCGCCGCCAGCAGGGCGTTGAGCGTCGGACGGGCCAGCAGGGAGGCGTACGGGGAGCCGAGCGCGCGGGCCGCGGCTCCGGCGTCGAGGACGTGGTCGCCGAGCCGGACGCCGACGGTCCGCTCCGACGAACCGGGGGGCGAGAACACGCCGTACGGCAGGTTGTGCGGGCCGAAGGGATCGCCCTCGGGGACATCGAAGGGGGGCATCGGGTGCTGCCTCGCTTTCGTGTGCGCAGTGCTCCACGTGTCCGTGGCCGTGCCACACGTTACGGGGGACACCCGGCTCTTGGGCAGGGCCGTCCCGGTGGGCGGGCGACGAGCGGGGGGACGGGCGGGGTGACGGACGGGGCGCGGGCGGGTCGGCGCACGGCGCCGCGCAGGACGATGTACGGCGCCGCGCAGGGTGGCGTGCGGCGAAGCGCAGGGTGGCGTGCGGCGACGCGCAGGGCGGTGTACGGCGCCGCGCAGGGTGGCGTGCGGCGCGCGGGCGCGTCCCGGGTCACGCGCGTACCGGGCGTCATCCACAGGGCGCGACGCAATCTTGACGGAGCGGTGCGAACGGGGTGACTCTGGGCGGGTGCCGGGAGGTCTCGGGGAGGGGGCCTTCCGACGGCACCTCAGGGGGGCGGATGGCCAGAGGGGAGGCCGGTCCGGGTTCGGTGCGTGCGGGTGTCCGGCCGCGAGAGCTGGAGGAGATCCTGCGGGCCCGGCTCGGCCGGGAAAGCGTGTACATGCCGTCGTGCCGGCTCGGGCTGTACGTGGCGCTGCGCCACTGGTGCCCGCCCGGCGGCCGGGTGCTGATGTCGCCGGTCAACGACGACGTCATCCTCTTCGTGGTGCTGGCCGCCGGGCTGCGCCCGGTGCAGGCGCCGCTCGACCCGTTCGACGGGTCCCTCGACGTCGGCGCGGTGCCCGACGACGTGTGGGGTTCGGTCTCCGCCGTGCTCACCACGAACCTGTACGGCAACCCCGACCCGGCGCCGGAACTGCGGGCCCGCTGCGCGTCGCTGGGCATCCCGCTGATCGAGGACGCGGCCCACGCCCTCGGCAGCGAGATTGGCGGACGGCCGGTCGGGGCCTGGGGCGACGCGTCGGCGTTCAGCCTGTCCAAGCACGTCGGCGCCAAGTCGGGCGGCCTGCTCGCGGTCGCCGATCCGCATCTCGCCGACGCGTTCCGCGCGGCCCGCGACGACCTGCTGTTCCCGCGCCGCGTCCGGTCCGAACTCGCCTACGCCGTCCGCCCGTACGCGGAGGCGGCGGTCCGGCGGCTCGGGCTGCGCCGGGCCGCCCGGGCCACGCTGGATCTGCTGGGCCTGACGGAACGCGAGGGCATCCGGATGCCCCTGCGCCCCGAGGACCTGCGCCGCGCCGTGGCCACCGCCCCGGACCTCGGCGCCCACGACCCCTGGGTCCGCGTCGACCTGCACGACTACCGACGGGAGCCGGGCCCGGTACGGCTGCGCCGCATCGGGCGGCGGCTCGCCCGGCTCGACGGGATCCTCGCCGCCCACCGGGCCGGCACCGCCACGCTGCTCGCGTCCCGCTGGGCCCGCCCGCGCGCGGACGGCGCGGCGGTGCAGCCGCTGTTCCGGGTCCCGCTGCTGGTGGCGGACCGGGACGCGGCGAGGGCGGCGCTGGCCCGCCGCGGCATCGTCGTCGGCTACCTCTACGACCCGCCGCTGGACGACTACGCCGGCCCGGAGTTCACCGATCCGTCACCGGCGCCCGCGGCGGCCCGCTGGTTCGCCCGGCACGCGCTGCCCGTCGACCCGCTGCGGGCCCGGGAGGCACTGGACGTGCTCCGGCGGTCCGGCGTGCCGCCAGCCGAACCGCCGCGGGAACTCACCCGCCGGCCCGCACCGGGGCCGGGGGAGCGGGACACCGGTGGCTGAGACCCGGGTGCACGAGCCCTCCGCGGCCCACCGCGGCGGCAGCCGGCCGGGGCCCCGGCCGGGGTCGGCGGGCGGCTCCGACTCACTGTTCAAGAACGCCTACTTCCTCATGCTCAGCACCGGGGTCTCGGCCGTCCTCGGTCTCGGCTTCTGGCTGGTCGCCGCGCGCTACTACTCCGAGGACGCCGTCGGCCAGGGGTCCGCCGCGATCGCCGCGATGCGGCTGCTCGCCGGCATCACGGCCACCACGATGATCGGCGCGGTGGTGCGCTTCGTCCCCCGGGCCGGGCGGGAGACCGCACGTCTGGTGTGGGGCGTGTACGGGGCGAGTTCGCTGGTCGTCGCCCTGGCGGCGGGCGTCTTCCTGCTCACCCTCGACCAGTGGGGCGCCTCGTACGCACCCCTCGGCACCCTGTCCGCCGGGGCCCTGTTCGTCGCGGCGTGCGTGGCCTGGGCGCTGCTCACGCTCCAGGACGGGGTGCTGACCGGGCTGCGCAGGGCGGAGTGGGTGCCGGCCGGCAACGCCGTGTTCTCCGTCGGCAAGCTGGCCCTGCTGGCCGTCTTCGCCGGGGCGATGCCGGTGCTCGGCATCTTCGTCTCCTGGGCCGTGGCGATCGCCTTCTCCACGCTGCCCCTGGGCTGGCTGATCTTCCGCCGTCTCATCCCGCGCCAGGCCGCCGCCGACCAGGACGTGGAACCGCCCCGGCTGCGGTCCGTGGGGCGCTTCCTGGCGGGCGACTCGCTCGGCGCGCTGTTCAGCCTGGCGATGATCAACCTGCTGCCGGTGATGGTCGCCGTCCGCTTCAGCGCCGCCGAGAACGGCTACTTCTACATCGCCTACACCGTCGGCGGCACCATGGAGTTCATGGCCATCAACATGGCCTCCTCGCTCACCGCGCACGCCTCGCACGACCCGCGCCGGCTCGCGGACGGCGTGCGCGGCGCGCTGCGGCGGATGGGCCTGCTGCTGGTGCCGGTGGTGCTGGTCCTGGTCGTGTGCGCGGAGCAGATCCTCACCCCGTTCAGCCCCGACTACGCCGAACACGGTTCCACCGTCCTGCGGTTGCTCGCCCTCGGGGCGCTGCCCCGGGTCGTCGTGGAGCTGTACATCGGGGTCCTGCGGGTCCAGGGCCGCACCGGTGTGCTCGCCGCGCTCCAGGGGGCGATGTGCGTGCTGGTCCTGGGCAGCGCGGCCGTGCTGTTCACCCCGGCGGGGATCTCCGGCGCGGGCTGGGCGGTGCTGGGCAGCATGTCGCTCATCGCGGTCGTCTCGGTGTTCGGCCTGCGCTCGGCGCTGCGCCCCGGGCCGGCCGCCCCGGCGGACCCACCGCCCGCCGAGCCTGTCTACGGCACCCGCTGGGCCCGGTTGAACGCCACCGCCGGCTACGGCACGAGCTGGGCCCGCCGGGCCGCGTACGAGGGCGGGGACCCGGACGGGGGCGGCGTCGCCGGGTGCGGCCGCAAGGGCGGGAGCGAGGACACGGTGTCGCTGTTCATCGGCACCCCGGGCTACGAGCGCGAGGCATTCCGGGTGGACCCGCCCACGGTCGCGGTGCGTCGGCAGCAGCCGCCGAGGCCGGGCGGGGGCACCTCCGGGGCGGGCGGTCCGCAAGCGGTCACGGGGGAGACCGCGCCCTCGGACGCGCGGCCCGGCGACCTGTCCCCGGCGCACGCGTCACCGGCGGAGGCGTCACCGGCGGACGCGGTGCCGACGGACGCGGTGCCTGTGGACGCGGTGGGCGCGGAGGGGGTGCCTGCGGACGCGGTGCCCGCAGCTGCGGAGCTCGCGGACGGGGCGCCCGCAGAGGGGGCGCCCGCAGGTGTGCCGGGTTCGGCTCCGGCCAGCCCGGGTCCACGGGGCTCGGGGCCGGCGGGCCTGGGCGGCCCGGCCGGCACGGAGGTGGACGGTCGCGAGGACGAGGTCCGGGACCGGGTCGGAACCGAGGGCGCGGGCGAGATGGTCCGGGGCGGGGCCGAGGGCGCGGGCGAGGCGGTCCTGGGCGACGCATCCGATCCGCCCGGTCCGTCGGTTCCGCCCGTCCGGTCCGCTCCGCCCGGCGGGCTCGCTTCCTGGGAGCGCGAGGCCCCCGCCGAGGCGAGCAGCGCGCCCCGGGACGAGGCTCCGCCCGCCGCGCCCCTCCCGACGTCGGCTGCTCCGTCCCCTTCCGTCCCCGCCCTCGTCCCCGGCGCCGGTACGGGTCCGGGGTCCGGCCCCGCCCCCGTGGATCCGGACCGCTTCCTTCGGCGCGCCCTGTGGGGGGGCCTCGGCCTCGCCACGTTCGTCTTCTGGTGGTCCGTGCGCCCGTTGGCCTGGCTCCGTGGCCCCTCGCGCGACGACCTCACCGGGCAGGACCTGCTGCACGAACTGCCGTTGCCCGCGCTGGCGGCCGGGGGAGTGCTGCTCCTGGTCTTCGTCGCCTCGGTGACCCTGTGCCTGCGCCCCGCGCCCCGGTCGGCCGGTGCCGCGCTGGGCTCCGCGCTGCTCGCGCTGCACGCCGCGCCCATCGCTCTGGGACGGGAACCGCGGCCGGCGGAAGGGCCGTTGTACGAGGAAGCGGCCGGGCTCGTCGCGGACGCGGTGGGGCTCGACGGCACCGGACCGCTGCTGCGGTGGGCGCCGGTGGTCTGCACGCTGCTGTGCCTCGTCCCGCTGTGGCTGCTGCTCGGGTGTGCGGGCGGGCGGTTGTCGTGGGAGAGACGCTGGGGGGTCCTGTACCTCGTCGCGGTGGGCGGCTGGGTGTGGCAAGGGGCGCTCGCGTCGGTCGCGCCGGTCCTGCTGGTCGTCCTCGTCCTGCTCGTGCCCGTGGTGCGTGCCGTGGCGGCCTCGGCCCTGCCCGGTCACGCGCTCCGCCTGCTCCGTCCCCTGCGTCCGCTGCGTCCGCTGCACCGGGACGTCACCCGTGGAGACCCGCCCGCCCCCGGTCGGCCGCCCCGCCCGCCGGGCTCACCGGAGCCGCCCGGCCCGTCCGCCCCACCGGGCCCGTCCAGGACGCCCGAGGACTGAACAGAAGGACTGAAAGAAGGACTGAACAGGAGGACCGCACAAGAGGGCCCCCAAGAGGACCGCACCAGGGGACTGCGCAAGAGGACTGAACAAGACGTCAGAGCCTAACCGTCAGGGGGGAACCACCGTGCGTCCGCCAGCCACTGCACGCGAGAGATCCGGGCCCGAACCCGCACCGGAGGACAGCCTCGACCGTGAGCCGCGCGAGTCCCGCGAGTCCCGCGAGCCGCGCGGGCCGCGCGGGCCGCGCGAGCCCGGGGACCCCGTGACGGACCTGGCCGACCTTCCGCCCGTGTGGTCCGGACGCCGTGCCCTCGCCGCCTGGCCCGTCGTGCCGTTGGCCGTGGCGCTCGCCCTGTGGGCGTACGCGGTGCGGCACACGGACGTGTCGGCGCTGGACGACTTCGGCCTGGTGACCGCACTGCACCCGGCGTTCTGGGCCGGGCTCGCGGTGCTGACCGCGGGCTTCTGGCTGACGGTGCGCCGTCCCGGGCGCCGCGGCGGCTGGCCCGCGGCGTACGTGCTGGGCCTGCTGGTGATGGAGCGGGCCACCCAGGCCGTGCTCTACCCGACGCCGTTGTACGCGTGGGCGTGGAAGCACGACGGTGTGGTCGACCACCTGCTGACCGCGGGCGGGCTGCAGAGCGCGGCCGAGGTCGGCGACATGGCGGTCTACGACCAGTGGCCCGGCTTCTTCGCCGCCCAGGCCGCGCTGGTGCGCCTGCTGGGCGTGGACTCGGCGGCGATGTACATGGCGTGGTGGCCGTTGGCGTCGAGCCTGATGCTGCTGCTCCCGCTGCTGCTGATCTACCGCACCTTCACCGAGGACCGGCGGCTGATCTGGACCGGGGTCTGGCTGTTCTTCGTGGCCAACTGGGTGGGCCAGGACTACTTCTCCCCGCAGTCGGTGGCGTTCGCGCTGCACCTGGGGGTGCTGGCCGTGGTGCTGCGCCGGTTCGGCCGCACCGGCGGCGGTGCCCGGCGGCAGGGGCAGGCCGTGTGGACGGCGGTGCTCGTGGTCATGGTGACGGCGATCGTGATCTCCCACCAGCTCACCCCGGGCATGCTGGTGGTGTCCCTGCTCGCGCTGTGCCTGCTGCGCCGGTACCGCGACTGGGTGCCCGTGGCCACCACCGTCGTGCTCTTCCTGACGTGGTGCCTGACCGCCGCGCTGCCCTTCCTGTCCGCCGCGCTGCCGGACATGATCCGTTCGGTCGGCGACATCGGCGGCAACGTGGCGACCGGTTACGGCACCACGCCGACCGGCACCGGGGCGGTCGCCACCTCGTGGGCCGCCCGGCTGCTGTCCGGTGCGGTCCTGCTGCTGGCGGCGGCCGGGATGTGGCGGCAACGGGTTCTGAGGCACCGGGCGATGCCTCTGCTGCTGCTCGCGGCGGCTCCCCTGCCGATGCTGGTGGCGAGCAGCTACGGCAGCGAGATGATCTTCCGGGTGCTGATGTTCATGCTGCCCGGTGCCGCGTTCTTCGCCGCGGCGGCCCTGCTGCCGACGGTGCGCGCGCCGGCCGCCGAGGCCCCGGCCGTCGAGGCGCCGGCCGGACCGCCGCGGGCGGCAGGTGTCCGGGAGAGGTCCGCCGTGCGCCGCCGCCTCGCCGGGTGGGGGCCGCCGGCCGTGCTCCTCGTGGTGACGCTGGCCTTCGTCCCGAGCTACTCGGGCAAGGACCGCGTCAACTACTTCCCCCCGCAGGAGGTGGCGCTCGTGCGGCAGGTCTTCGCCGAGGCCGCCGAGGGCTCGCTGGTCGTCGCCGCCAACCGCAACTACCCGCTCGCCTACGCCTCGTACGGGACCATCGACCACTACTGGTACCTGGACGACGAGCGGTCCCACATCGACCGGATCGTCACCGACCCGGCCGCCACCCTGGCCTCGGACCTGGCCGGGGTGGAGAGGCCGGGCACCGCCTACCTCCTCTTCACCCAGGGCCAGTTCGCCCACTCCGAGATGAACGGGCAGCTCACCCGAGAGCAGTTGACCGGCATCGAACGGGCGGTGGCGGCCTCGCCCCGCTTCCGGCTGGTGGCGGAGAACGGCGCCGGGACGGTCTACGCACTGCGCGGCGAAGGAGGGACGGAGTGATGACACCGCAGGAACTCGTCGTCCGGATGCTGCCGCCGTTCGGCGGCTGGCTGGCGCTGGCCTCGCTCGCGCTGCCCGGGGGGTCACCGCTGCGCGGCGCGGCCGTCGTGGCGTTCCTGGCGGCGGGGCCGGGGGCGGCCCTGGTGGCGGCCTGTGCCCCGGCGCTGGGCGCACGGCCCGCCGAGGGGCCCGTCGACGGGCGTGACCCGCGCTTCGCCCGCCACTCCGACCTGCTGGAGCGGCTGATGCTGGTGGTCCTCGCCAGCGTCGGCGCGGCCATGATCACCGCCACCGTGCTGATCGCCACCCACACCTTCAGCGCCCAGCGGGTGCTGCTCGCCCTGACGGTGCTGACGACGCTCGCCGCGTTCTGCCCGCGACCGGGCGGCTCGCCCCCGACGCCCCGGACACGGAAGGGTTCCGCTCTGTGAGGTTCGCCCGTCACCCCGCCCGTCTCCTCCACCGCGTCACCGCCGCCCTGCGGGACGCCCGGGACACCGCCGGTCCCGGCTCCGACGGCCGCGCCGACGTTCCCGGCTCCCACGGCTACCCCGCTGGGACTGCCACCGACGGTCACCCCGCCGGTGCCGCCGCGAAAGGCCACCCCGCCGACCTCGACCTCGACCTCGACCCCGACCTCGACCCCGACCTCGACCCCGACCCCGGCCCCGACCCCGGCCTCGGCGCGGATCCCGGACTCGGTCCCGCCCCCGGCGCGTCCGGTGCGGCCCGCTCCGGCCCGGGCACCGGCCGGCACCGCGTGCCGAGGGCCCGGCCGCAGTCGCCGCGCCGCCGGCTGCTGTTCACGTCGGCGGTGGTCGTCGGCGCCCTGCTGGCCGCGCTGCTCGCCCTGCGGAACGCCTCCGGACCGGCGGGCGGGACGGACGCCTCCGCCCGGGAGGAGTGCCGCCCCACCGAACTGCTCGAACCCCCGTGCGGTGCCTGGTTCGGGGCGTTCGTGCCGCACCAACGGCACACCCTGGAGCGGGAGGTCGCCGCCTACGAGAAGCGGGTGGGCCGCCGGCTCGACATCGTGTACACGTACCACGACATGTCGCTGCCCGAAGGCACCCGCCGGGAGGGGCAGTTGCTCAGCCCGGAGGAACAGGCCGTCGGCGAGGACCGCATGCTGCTGCTCTCCTGGGAGAGCAAGTGGTGGGGCGGCACGAAGGAGCAGCAGCCCACGTGGAAGCAGATCGCCGCCGGTGAGCTGGACGAGACCGTCATCGACGTCCAGGCCCGGCGCATCAGGGACTACGGCGAGCGCACCGGCCGGAAGGTCTTCCTCTCCTTCGACCTGGAGATGGACACCCGCACCCCGGACAACGGCACCCCCGAGGAGTACGTGGCGGCCCACCGGCACATCCACGACCGGTTCCGGGAACTCGGTGTCGACAACGTGGTCTGGACGTGGATCATCACCGGCTACCTGGGCCACGCCGACCTGTTCGAGCGGATGTACCCGGGCGACGCGTACGTCGACTGGATCGGCTACAACCAGTACAACTACTACCGCTGCCACCGGACGGACTGGCGGAGCTTCGCCCGGACCCAGCGGGCCACGCACGCCTGGGTCCGGGCGCACATCTCGGACGGGAAACCGCTGATGCTCTCCGAGTTCGGCAGCGCTTCCGACCCGTCCCGCCCGGACCGCCAGGCCGAGTGGTACGCCCAGGTCCCCGGGGTGCTCAAGAGCCTGGACGGCGTCAAGGCCGCCCTCCAGTGGAACCACCGGGACCCCGGACCGCACTGCGACCTCGCCCTGTCCGGCGACGCGGCGTGGGACAGCCTGCGCGAGGTGGTGGCCGACCCGTACCTGAACCAGCCGGTCGGGTGACCCGGCGGGCGGGCGGGCTCCGGGTCCGGCCGCTGACCGCCCGGTCCGCCCGCCTGCCTGCCGGCCTCCGGTCCGCTTCGCGTGCCCGCCGGTGCGCCCGCCCCGTGCCGCCCCTACGGTCCCGCTGCTGCCGTTCCCCTCCTGCCGTCCCCGTCCTGCCGTCCCCGTCCTGCCGGGCCCGGTCAGCCCGCGAACTCCGGTCCGCGCACCGCCGCCCGGGCCCGGCGGTACCAGCGCCAGCCGACCGTCCTCGGGCCGTCGCGGTAGGGCGCGACCCGCGCGCCCCGGCCCGCCAGCCAGTCCTCGACGTCGGCGAGCGTGTGGGTGCGCCGGACGATGAGCCGTGCGATGCGGTACGGCTCGTCCCGGCCCGAGCTGAGCGCGTGCCGCACCGCGGTGGCCGTCTCGTACCCGGCGCGGGCCGTCATCGCCCGGACCCGGGGGCTGTTGTATCCGTGCGGGTAGGCGAGGTGCGGGACCGGGTGGCCGAGGGCGTCCTCCAGGACGGCCTTGGAGTCGGCCAGTTCGGCCCGGAGCCGGCGGGTGGGCAGGGTGTCCAGCTGGGCGTGGGTCACGGTGTGGCTGCCGACCTCGATGCCCGCGGCCTCCAGGTCCGCCGCCCGGTCGAGGCCCATCATCGGCCCGGGCGGCAGCAGGCTCCCGCCGCCCGTGGTCAGGGCACCGGTGGTGAGGTAGGCGGTGGCGGGCAGGGACCGGGCGGCGAGCGCCTCGGCGGTCGGGCCGGGCAGGTCGGCGAACCCGTCGTCGAAGGTGAGCAGCACCGGCCGGGGCGGCAACGGGGCGCGCCCGGCGAGGTGGTCGGCGAGGGCGCTGATGGTGACGGGGGTGCGGCCGCTGTCCACCACGGCGTCCAGGTGCGCGGCGAACCGGCGCGGGGTGACGGTGAACTCGGCGATCCAGTCGGGCGGGTCGTCCATGACGGCGTGGTAGAGGAACACCGGCACGGCCGGGCTCCCGCCCGATCCGGGCGCAGTCCGCGCGGTGCCCTCCGGGCGGGGTTGCCCCGCCCCGGACCGCTGGGGCGACGCCGTCATCGCGTTCTCCTCTCCGCAGCCACAGCCGTACCCGCAGCCGTACCCACCACCACAGCCGCAGCCGTACCCGCACCTGCCCCCGCACCCGCAGCCGCACCACCCGCGCCCGCCCCCGCCCCCGCCCCCGACGCGCCGTCCCGGGAGCCGCGCAGCGCGCGCCGGGCCCGTAGGTAGCCGACCGGTCCGTACAGCATGCCCCGCCGTTGCAGCCGGGACAGTCGGCGCGGCCAGGGATGGGTGCGGGTGTCGTGGGCGCCTGGGGTGCCGCCGCCGTCGGTGTCCCGCACGGCGGTCAGGGACCGGGCGTGGGACAGCCCGCCGGGCAGCCGGGCGAGGAACGCGGGCAGCAGCGCGGGACGGTTGACCAGGACGGCGGTGAGGTAGGCGGTGAGCCCGGCGCCGTAGCCGTACGCCTGGGTCTCCAGGTCGGCCCAGGTCTCCCGGTGGTGGTGCCAGACCAGCGCGTACGGCGTGTAGTGCAGCCGGTGACCCTCGGCGAGGACGCGGACGAAGCCGTACAGGTCGTCCCCGCCGCGCGCGGCCGTGCCGGCGCCGGTGGCCGGGTCGAAGCCGCCGGCCTCCCGCAGGGCCCCGGCGCGGAACGCCATGTTGGCGCCCGAGCCGAACCGGCCCGCGGTGAACGGGAACAGCGGCTCCTCGCGGGGCGGGTGCCGCGGGTCGTAGGTGACCGGTGTGAAGCCCTTGGCGAAGCCTCCGTGGCTCTCCAGCAGCACCTGAGCCGGTGTCCGCAGCCGGGCGGGCAGGATCAGGCCGGTGGCGCAGCCGAGCCGGGGGTCGGCGGCGAAGGGCGCGGTCAGCTCGGTCAGCCAGCGGGGGTCGGCGACCACGTCGTCGTCGGTGAAGGCGACGACCTCGCCCCGCGCCCGCGCGAGCCCCGCGTTGTGGGCCACCGCGAGCCCCGGGACCGGCTCGCGTACATAGCGCACGCGCCCCCTGTACGCCCCGTGCACCAGGTCGTGCGTCGCGTCGGTCACCGGGGCGTTGTCGACGACGACGACCTCGAACCGGGGGTGGTCCTGGGCGAGCAGGGAGTCGAGCGCCCGGGCCAACTGCCCCGCGCGCTCCCGGGTGGCCACGACGACCGTCGTGCACGGCGGTTCCGCCGCCCCGCCCGCGGAGTCCCCGCCGCCCGCCCCGGAGACGGGCCCGGCCACAGCAGCGGGCGCGGCCCCCGCGTCGGCGGCCCTCCCGGCCGCCGCACCGCCGGCCGGCACGGCGGCGCGGGCGAGGCGGGCCAGTACCGCCCGGGGGTCGGCCCCCTCCGGGACGTGTCCCAGCAGCGTCCCGACGGGCCGGCCGTCGCGGCGGACCAGGGCGAACACCTCGCCGTGCCCGACCGCCGGGCTGCCGGGGCCGGGTCTCAGGTCCACCTCGGCGCCGCGCAGGTCCACCTCGGCGACCTGCACCGCCCCGATGGCCAGGAAACGGCGGATCTCCTCCCGGGCCGCGCGTGCTCTGCGGGACGCTGCTCCGCGGGACGGTGTTCCGGGAGAGGACGTGCTGCCGGACGGTGTTCCGCGGGACGGTCTCCAGCCGGACGGTGTACTGCGGGACATGGGTTCCCTCCCTCCTCAGGAACGGCGCAGCCGGCCCGCGCCCCGCAGGGTCCGCGAGGCCAGCGACGCCAGGCGCGGGCGGGCGCGGACGAAGCCGTGTGCCCGGCGCACCGGCTCGCGGCTCAGCCGGTGCAGCGCCGCACCCGCCCCCGGACGGGTCACCGCCCCTTCGTGGACGGCGAGTTCGCCGGTCCTCAGCGAGTCCTTGTACTCGGCCCGGCCGCGCCCCAGGTCGAGCAGGCCCACGCCGTCGGCGGCTGCCGCCTCCGCCATCCGCAGGTGCAGCACCAGCCCGGGCGAGTACTTCGCGAACTCCGGGTCGTAGGCCGGGAACCAGCAGGCGAGCACGGAGGCCGAGCGCAGGCCGAAGTGCGCGGCGACGGGACGGCCGCCGGCGTAGAGGACCGACAGCGTGCCCGTGCACTGCGCGGCCCTGGTCTCGGCGAGCCGGGCCACCAGCAGGGCGATCCACTCCTGCGCGAACCGGTCGCGCCGGCCCGTCCTGCGGTACTGCGCGGACTTCCACTCCATGAGCGTGCGCAGCGCGGCCGGGTCGCGCTCGTCGAGGACGAACCGGACCGGACCGACCTGGCGGCCGAGCCGGCGCTCCTTGGCCAGCGTGGTCTTCAGGAACTTCGGTGCCTGCGTGCGCAGCACCGACTCGTAGGTCTCGTAGCCCTTCTCCACGTCGATGACGTAGGTGGCGTGCTCCTCGGCCGCGTACGGCACGAACAGCGGCTGGTCCGCCTCCAGGTTGTCGAAGGCGAAGCTGGACAGGGAGCAGGCGCGCAGCAGCTCCCGGGCGTCCGGGACCGCCCCCGGCGCCAGGATCGCTCCCTGGCAGTCCGACACCCCGAGCCCGATCGCCCGGCCCTGTCCCCACGGTCCCCGTTCGTACGGCAGGAAGCCGGCCGGCTCCGCCCCCTCGTACAGCACGGCGACCCGGGCCCGCGGCCGGACCCGTCCGACGGCCGCGGTGAACTCCGGTTCCATGAACGGATTGCGCGGTGTGTCCGCGGCGGCGCGCAGGTCGCGCCACCGTTCCTTCTCCCCCTCGCCGAGCTCCTCCGGCCTCAGCACACGCAGGCGTCCACTGTTCACCCGACCCCCCGATCAAGTCCCCCTGGACCCTTGGAAGGTACCGCCGGGGGCCGGTGGCCGGTAGGTGGCGTCCTGCCCTTTTCGCCACCGGGTGCACGAACCGTCGACGACCGGGCACCGTCCGGCACAGCCCGGCAGCGTCCGGCAGCGTCCGGCAGCGGCTGGCAGCGTCCGGCACCGTCGTGTCGGGCGGCGGGGCGGGCGGCCGGATGCGAGGACCGGACGCGGGGGCCGGACGCGGGGACGGCTGCGGGGGTCGGGTGCGTGCGGCCGGGGTGGCGCGTGGTGGCGGGGTGGGGCGGACGTGAGGAGCGGGGCGGGCGGACGTGGTGAATGGGGGGCGTGCGCTGTCCGTATTCTCTGATCATGGCCGCACCCACCGCATATTCACTCATCGCCACCGACCTGGACGGGACGCTGCTGCGCGGCGACGACACCCTGTCGGACCGGACCCTCGCCGCGCTCGCGCGGGCCACGCGGGCCGGTGCCCGGCACCTGGTGGTGACGGGGCGTCCGGCCCCCCGGGTGCGCCCCCTCCTGGAGGACCTCGGCTGCACGGGGCTCGCGGTGTGCGGGCAGGGCGCCCAGGTGTACGACGCCGGGAGCGACCGGCTGCTGTGGTCGGTGACCCTGGACCGGGAGCTGGCGGAGACCGCGCTCGGCAAGATCGAGGCGGAGACGGGGGAGGTGTACGCGGCGGTCGACCAGGACGGGGTCGACGGGCTCACGCTGATCGAGCCGGGTTACCGGATGCCGCACCCCACGCTGCCCGCCGTGCGGGTGGAGCGGCGCTCCGACCTGTGGGAGCGGCCGATCAGCAAGGTGCTGCTGCGCCACCCGGTGCTGTCCGACGACGAGCTGGCGGCGACGGCCCGTTCGGTGATCGGCTCGCTGGCCACCGTCACCATGTCGGGGCCGGGCACGGTGGAGCTCCAGCCGTGCGGGATCACCAAGGCCACCGGCCTGGCGCTGGCGGCCGGGCACCTGGGCCTGAGCCCCGCGGACACCCTCGCGTTCGGTGACATGCCCAACGACATCCCCATGTTCGACTGGGCGGCCCGCGGGGTCGCGATGGCCAACGCCCACCCGGAGCTGAAGGCGGTGGCGGACGAGGTCACCACGACGAACGAGGACGACGGCGTGGCCGTCGTCCTCGAGCGACTGTTCGGCCGGGGCGCGGTGCCGCACGTGCCCCAACACGTGCCGCACCTGTCCGCCCCGGGCGTCCCGTCCCCGCCCGCCGCGGGGAGGGTGGTGGCTCAGTACGCCCCGAAGACGTTGTCGATGGAGCCGTAGCGGTCGGCCGCGTAGTTGCAGGCGGCCGTGATGTTGGCGACCGGGTCGTACGGGTCGTAGACGGTGCCGGGCACGTGGTAGGCGGCGAAGGTCGGGTCGATGACCTGGAGCAGGCCCTTGGACGGGGTGCCCTTGGCCGCGTTGGAGTCCCACAGGTTGATGGCCTGCGGGTTGCCCGAGGACTCGCGGATGATGTTGCGGTGGATGCCCTCGTAGGAGCCGGGGATGCCGTGCTGGGCCATGACGGACAGCGACTCGCGGATCCAGCCGTCGAGGTTGTCCGGGTACACCGTCGCCGCGGTGGCGGCGGCCGGGGCGGCGGGGGTGGCCGCGGAGGCGCTGGAGGCGCCGAGCAGCGGGAGGGCGGCCACGGCGACGCCGGTGCCGGCCACGGCGAGGGTGCGGGCGAGACGGCGACCGCCGAGGCGGCGGAGCTGACCGGATGCAGGCATGTCTGTGTTCCTCTCCTACGCCTGCGAGGTGAGCTGTCGGGTTCGGACGGGAGAGTGTCCGGCCGTGCCCCTGCGGGCACGGCTTCACCCCGAGCCGTTCCGGCGCGTGGCCGTCCCGGCGACTTACCTGGGTCCCCCGCTCCTGCCGTGCGTGAGTGAGTTCGTCGATGGGTGGTGCGGGCGGCGGCAGGATTCGGCGTCCGCCCGGCGGCCCGGAACGTATGCGAGAGCACACGCCGGGAACAAGTGCGGCCGTCACGGTAAACGCTGCTTGATCTTGACATGGGCGGTTTGCTCCACTTGATCCTTTGCGGTCGCCACGGCTCAACTCGCCACGGGGCAACGGGGAACCGGCGGCCCGCGCCCGTCGTCCCTCTGCCGGGTGGCGCGTGACCGACCTCACGGGCCGAGGGGTGCCGGAGCATTTCACGCCAAGGGGAATTCGCTTGGTAATTGCGGCAAATCGGGCGTCGGGGCGGGCAGGATGGTGCGCATGTCGAGGTGTGGTCCGGAGTGCGCTGCGATGCACCCCGGAAAGTCGGAAAATGTTCCTTGTTGTCGTCCGATCGAAAACGGGCCGGTCCTGATCGTCTCCTGCCCCGCCCGTAGCCCCGGGCCCTGGCGGTGATCGAAACATGACCGGATACGCTGACTTGAGTGATGGCAGCGACCTATCGACAAACCGTGTAAACGCCAGTGGACACCAGCAGACAGGAGACCCCTCGTGACCGTCGTCGGGCCGTTCGGGCTGAGCGTGCGGGACCAGGCTCTGGAAGCCGATGTCCAGGCCGGTATGACGGCTGTCGAGGAAGGGCTGCTCGAGGCCACCAAGAGTGAGGTCCCCTTCATCACGGAGGCCGCCCAGCACCTGGTACGGGCCGGCGGAAAGCGGTTCCGGCCGCTGCTCGTGATGCTCTCCGCCCAGTTCGGCGACCCCTACGCGCCCGGCATCGTGCCGTCGGCCGTGGTGGTGGAGCTGACCCACCTGGCCACGCTGTACCACGACGACGTGATGGACGAGGCCGCCGTGCGGCGCGGGGTGCCCAGCGCCAACACCCGCTGGGGCAACTCGGTCGCCGTCCTCACCGGCGACTTCCTCTTCGCCCGGGCCTCGCAGATCCTGGCCGACCTCGGCCCCGAGGCCGTCCGCGTGCAGGCCGTGGCGTTCGAGCGGCTCGTCACCGGGCAGATCCTGGAGACCGCGGGCCCGCAGGACGGCCGGGACCCCGTGGAGCACTACCTGGACGTGCTCGGCGGCAAGACCGGCTCCCTGGTCGCGGTCTCCTGCCGGTTCGGCGCCATGATGTCCGGCGCCGACGAGACGTTCGTGGACGTGCTCACCCAGTACGGCGAACGCCTCGGCGTCGCGTTCCAGCTCGCCGACGACGTCCTGGACATCGCCTCCGACTCCCACGAGTCGGGCAAGACCCCCGGCACGGACCTGCGCGAGGGCGTCGCCACCCTGCCGGTGCTGCGCCTGCGCGAACGGGCGGCCCGGCTCGGACTGGCCGACGACCTCGCCCTGTGCGAACTGCTCGACTCCGACCTCACCGACGACCGCCGGCACGCCGAGGCGCTGCGCCTGCTGCGCGCCCACCCCGCCCTGGAGCAGGCGCGCCGGGACACCGTCCGCTACGCCCAGGAGGCGCGCGCCGTGCTGGCCCCGCTGCCGGAGTGCGAGGCGAGGACGGCCCTGACGGAGCTGTGCGACGCCGTGGTGCACCGGGCGGGCTGACCCGCGGCCCGGACCCGCCGCGTGCGGTCCGGCACCGTGGTGCACCGGCCGGGCCGGCCCCCGGCCCGGACCGGCCGCCGCGCCCCGTCCCCGACGACCCCTACTGGTTGGCGGACCCGTGGCGGCCCCGATGTCATACCCCAGCAGTACACGGAGTTGGGCCCGCGGTCTGACGCATCCTCCGCTGCGGTTTGGTCAGATGGAACACGACGGACATCACCAGTCCTCACCGATTCGGGTGAGAACGGCGGCTCGGGGTGAACAGGTGCGCAGCACGCGACGCAGGCCGCCGCCGACCAGGAGGTAAGGCACACATGGCACCGAACGCATCCGACGACCAGACGCCCGCGGCGCCGGCCGTCGAGCCCGGCCCGGCCCGCCGCAGGGCCGCCCGGTACGTCGTCCCGGTCACGGTGATGGGGGTGGCGGCCGCGACCATCGGGCTCGTGCCCGCCCTCGCCAGCTCCGGTGACCCCGACCTGCCGAAGATCACCGCCGCCCAGCTCATCGAGAAGATCGCCGAGTCGGACGTGGAGCAGCTGTCCGGCACGGTGAAGGTGACCACCGACCTCGGCCTGCCGGACCTCGGCGGGCTGGAGAGCGCCCTCACCTCCGGCGCCCTCGGCCAGGGCGGTGACGGCTCCTCGGCCGACCCCTCCGCCCAGCTGACCGAGCTGGCCTCCGGCACCCACACGCTGCGCGTCGCCGCCGACGGCCCGGACCGGCAGAAGCTGTCGATCCTGGACGGCTCCGACGAGTACAGCCTCATCCGCAACGGCAGCGACGTCTGGGGCTACGACAGCACGTCCGACGAGGTCTTCCACGGCACGGTCGACGAGCGGCCAGGCGAGGACGACGGGAAGCACCAGCCGCCCGCCACCCCGAAGGACTTCGCCGAGGAGGCCCTGAAGGCGGTCGACGACACCACCTCCGTGACCGTCGACGGCACCGCTCGGGTCGCGGGCCGGGACGCCTACAAGCTGGTCGTCCAGCCCCGGCAGTCCGGCACCACGGTCGGCGCGATCAGCATCGCCGTCGACCACGAGACCGGCCTGCCGCTGAAGTTCACCCTGACCCCGGCGAGCGGCGGCGCGGCCGTCGTCGACGTCGGCTTCACCAAGGTCGACTTCGACCGCCCCGCCGCCTCGACCTTCGACTTCACCCCGCCCGAGGGCGCCCGGGTGACCGAGGAGGGCGACCTGGCGAAGAAGGCGCAGAAGGAGGCGGAGCAGGCGGAGAAGGCGGAGAAGGAAGCCGGGCGGCACTCCGGCAAGAGTGCCGCCGAGGACTCCGGCCGGCCCGGGAAGGCTCCGGGGCCCGAGGACGGCCCGGCCCGGGGGCTCGACGGGATGACGGTCCTCGGCGAGGGCTGGAACTCCGTCGCCACCTTCGACACCGGCGGCCCGGGCCTGCCCGCCGGCGGCACCGGCAGCGACCTGGACGGCTTCCTCGGCTCCCTCGGCGACCGGGTCAAGGGCGAGTTCGGCACCGGCACGGTGTTCAGCACCCGCCTGATCAACGCCCTGATCACCGAGGACGGCACCGTCTACGTCGGCGCGGTCACCAAGGACGCCCTGGTGAAGGCGGCCGAGGGGGCGAAGTAGCCCTCCAGGCAGGTGAAGCGGCCCTTCCGGGGCGGCGGCCGGCGGTGGGCCGCGTCGGCCCGCCCCGGCCGGTGGCTGAAGCCCGCCGGGACCGGCCCTGCCAGGCCGTCCCGGCGGGCTTCGCCGTCGGCGCGGCAGCGGCCCCGGGACGCTCCGCCGCCCGGGGGCGTCTCCTGTGCCCGGCCGTTATGTGGCCGCCTCCGACGGTGGCGGGGCCGTAGGGGCGGGGGCGCGCGCCTGTGTGTTCGCCTCCGCACGCGCATGCGTCTCGGGTCCCGCGAGTGCCGCGCGCGCCCGGGTGTTCGCCGCCGCGCGCACCTGAGTGCCCGCCTCCGCCGCCCGCGCCACGGCCAGCAGCAGGTCCTCCCGCCCGTGCGGTGCCACCAGCTGAAGGCCCGCCGGGCAGCCCTCGGTGCCGAGCCCGGCCGGGAGGCTCAGCGCCGGGTGCCCGCTCAGGTTGAACGCCCACGTGAGGGCGGTCGAGTAGACGTCCCCGGGGCCGTCGTGGCCGTGCGGTGCGGTCGGCGCCGTGGGCGTGAGCAGCAGGGGGGCCTCGGCGCACACGCGGGCCAGACGCACGTCGTTCTCCCGCCGCAGCGCCCCGGCCCCGGCCGGGGCGTCGTCCGCGTGACCGGCCGGTGGCCCGGCGGTGCGCCGGGCTCCTCCGGTCCGTCCGGTCCGCAGGGCGAGCCAGGCGGGGGCGGGGTCCAGGAGCCGTGGCGGCGGTTGCCGGCCGTTCCCGTTCCGCTCCTCCGTGCCCTTGCATGCCCTTCCCTGCTCCTTCGCGCACTTCCCCCTCCGCACACTCCGCCCCTGCGCAGGTTGCCGCTCCACCGAGCGCGCGGGTCGTGTCGCGGTCCCACGAGCCCCGGTGGGCCCCGCACGCCCCGCCGGGGCCCCGTTGCTCCGCCCGGCGCGAGCCCGGCGCGGGGGCGGACGGCCGTTGGGACGAGCCTGTGACAGCGCGGTGACGTGAGAAACCGGGGGAGGCGGACAGACTGGTCGGTAGGTGTACGACCCGAATGAGGGGACCATGGCGCGACTCAGCCGCGAGAAGAAGCGGGAACAGCAGCAGGCGGCGCACACGACGCACGGTGCCGCCGAGCCGATCGAGGTCCGCATCCCCGCCCACGGGGCCGGTGACGCCGTCGCGTCGGTCGGCGGGGTGCCGGTGACCGTCGCACCCGGGGAGGAAGTGCAGCAGGCCGTCCTGGACCGCCTCCAGCACCTGGCCCGCGCCGCCGGGCACGCCGTCCTGGCGACGGTCCGTGACGAGCGCATCGGCTTCGTCGTCCCGCTCCGGGTCGAGCCGGACGGCTCCAGCCGTTTCACCGCCGACCCGGTGCCGACCGGCCCGAGCACGGCACCCGCACCGGCCGCTCCCGCGCCGACCTCGACGCCCGCGCCCGTCTCGACGCCCACGGAACAAGCGCGGCCCGCACCGCCCGCCGCGCCCTTCGCGCCCCCGGTCCCCTCCGCGCCGCCGCAGGCCCCGGCACCCGACGCGGTGGCGGCGCGGAACGCCGTGGTGCGTCCCCCGGCCCCGCTGCCGGTCGGCGACACGGGCCGGGCGGTGCCGTTCGGCACGGTGGCGCCGCCCACCGGGACCTTCGGTCCGCCCCCGGTGATGGAGGCGAAGCCGCACCCCGTCGTCGCCGACGAGGGGCCCCGACGGGCAGCGGGGACCTCCCCGCACCGGAGCCCCGACCCGGACGACCGGCCGGCCCCGCCCCGCGGGTTCGACGCGGTGGCGGAGGCGGTGCTGGGGGACGGGTCCGAGTTCCCCGGTCCCACCGCGGGCGGCCTGCTGGCCGAGCCCGTGGCCCGGATCAGCGACGCCGTCCGGCACGGCAGGCTGGACCCGGCCGCACGCCTGGCCGAGGAGACCGTGACCGAGGCGACGGCCACCCTGGGAGCGGAGCATCCCGAGGTGCTCCGCGTACGGGAACTCGGCGCCTACGTCGCCTACTTGGCCGGGCATCCCGAGCCCGCCCTGCGGACCTGCCTCGACGTCGCCGCGCTCCGCCGCCGCGCGGGGGACGCCGAGGCCGCGTACAGCAGCGTCCGCGGTGCCGCCACCGCCTGGCGGGCGGTGCGCGACCCGTTGCGGGGGCTGGAACTCGGCCGGGAACTCCTCGCGCTGTGGACGGAACTCGCGGCCGACGGGGGACCGGCCGGCGCCGAGACCGACGCCCTGGAGTCGGCCCGGGCCCGCATGGACCGGCTCCACACCCGGGCCCGCACCCGGCAGGACTGAGCCGCGCCGCAGGAGGGCTCGCGCCCCTCCGTCGGCGTCCCGCTCCGTCGCTCCGTCACTCCGTGGCTGGTGGCTCCGGAGCTACCCCTGAGGGGTGCGTCACCGCGTCACTGCGACAGCTCCCAGACGGTGTGGGCGATCGCGTCGCTGTTGCGGTTCAGGGCCGTGTCGTCGATGTTGGCCGTCGTGTCGCACGAGGAGTGGTAGCAGCGGTCGAACGCGCGGCCCGCCGTGCCGCCCCACTTCCTGGCCTGGGCGGCGGTCTTGGTCCGGCTCGCGCCCGTGAACAGGCCGCCGACCGGGACACCCGCGTTCTTGAAGGAGGCGTGGTCCGACCGGCCGTCGCCCTCGGTCTCGATCTCGGTGGGGACGCCGATGCCCGCGAAGTAGTCCTTGAAGGTCTGCTCGATCACCGGGTCGTCGTCGTAGACGAAGTAGCCGGGGTTCGGCGAGCCGATCATGTCGAAGTTCAGGTAGCCGTCGATGCGGGAGCGGTCGGCGGACGACAGCTGGGCGACGTAGTACCGGGAGCCGACCAGGCCCAGTTCCTCCGCCCCCCACCAGGCGAACCGCAGGTGGCTGGAGGGCTGGTACCCCGTCCGGGCGACGGCGAGCGCGGTCTCCAGCACGGCGGCCGAGCCGGAACCGTTGTCGTTGATCGCGGGGCCGGAGGTGACCCCGTCGAGGTGGGCGCCGACCATCAGGACGTGCTCGGAGTCGCCGCCGGGCCAGTCGGCGACGAGGTTGTAGCCGGTGCGTCCGGAAGCGGTGAACTGCTGCACCCGGGTGGTGAATCCGGCCGCGTCCAGTTGGTCCTTCAGGTAGGTGAGGGACGCCTGGTAGCCGGGGCGGCCGTGGGCGCGGTTGCCGCCGTTGGCGGCGGCTATGGACTGGAGCCGGGACAGGTGCGCCTTGAC
The DNA here is from genome assembly GCF_056323165.1 of Streptomyces sp. 3-6. Lineage (NCBI taxonomy): Bacteria > Bacillati > Actinomycetota > Actinomycetes > Kitasatosporales > Streptomycetaceae > Streptomyces > Streptomyces sp. 3-6. Next base: position 11,953 of record NZ_JBWHZP010000021.1, on the reverse strand, counting down.
GTTGGCCACGGGTATGTCGGGTGCGGCGGCGGCGCGCGGGGCGGGGGCGGGGGCCGCGCCGGCGGACGCGGTGCCGCCGGCCAGCAGGGTGGCGGTGGCGACGGCACCGGCGGCCGCCGTACGGACGGAAACGGAGAGCTTCATGGGGGGCTCCGAGTTCCTCGGGTGAGCCCGTGGGAGTCCACAGGCATCCCCTGGGTGTGGGGGTGCCTGGATGGTGAAGCTGAAACTGAATCTCCGTCAAGAGCGGTATCAGGACACCCGTTCGCGCATTCCGGAGGCGAACGGGCCCGCCCGGGAAGCGCGGAGCGGACCCGGGGGGTGTACGGAAGGGCGGCGTACGGCCGGGCGGTCACCGTCCGGGAGCCCACGCGGGGTTCTGTCGCCGTGGTTTCCGTTGCGTTGCTTCCGCTGCCGTTGTTTCCGCTGTCTCTGCCCCTTGTCGCCGTGCCCGCAGCGCGGTGGCCGAGGCCCGGGTGCTGGTCAGTGCACGCAGAACTCGTTCGACTCGGGGTCGGTCATCACGGTCCAGGTCCCGGAGGGTTCCCGCACCTCCCGCAGCACCCGCGCACCCAGCCGCTCCAGTCGGCGGACCTCCTCCTCGCGGCGGTCCGCCGGTTCCGGATGGAGGTCGAGGTGCAGCCGGTTCTTGACCGTCTTCGCCTCCGGGACCCGCTGGAAGAGCAGCCGCCGGCCCAGCCCCGTGCCGCTCGCCTCCTCGTAGGGGTCGTCGGGGTGCCGTACCCCGATCAGGTCCCGGAAGGCGTGGCGGCCGTGGTGTACCACCACCGCCTCGGCGGGCAGGGCGCCGGACGCGAGCAACCGCTCGATGAGGGCGCTGTTGTCCTCGACCAGGTAACCCAGGGCCGCGGCCCAGAAGTCCGCCTGGGCGTGCGGGTCCCCCGCGTCGATGACCAGCTTCCAGTGCACGGGGACGGAGACGGGCGGTGCCGGCGTCTGATTCATGCCCACAGTTCTACCGCGCCGGCGCCGCTGAGCGCGTCACGGACGGGACCGGGCCGTGTCGCTCCGGGCCGTCTCGCTTCGGGGCGCGTCGGTCCGGAGCGGTGCGCCGGCCGCCGGGGAGCCCTCCGGCCCGGCCGGTACCGGCACCGGTGCGGGTACCGGCTCCGGCGCCGGGGTGTGCGCCGTGCCGCCCGCGCGCGGGCCGCCGGCGGCCGTCCGGCCGGCGGCCCGGTGTTCGGCGAGGGTGCGTGCGGTCCGGCGGGCGGTGCGCAGCGCGTCCCAGGTGAGCAGCGTGAGCGCCAGCCACACCAGCGCGAACCCGGCCCAGCGCTCGGGCGGCATGGCCTCCTTGAAGTACAGGACGCCGAGCAGGAACTGGAAGACCGGCGTCATGTACTGCAGGAGCCCCAGCGTGGACAGCGGCACGCGGATGGCGGCGGCGCCGAAGCAGACCAGCGGCAGCGCGGTGACGAGTCCGGAGGCGACCATCAGCAGTACGTGGCCGGTGCCCTCGGTGCCGAAGGTGGCCTCGCCCCGGCTGCCCAGCCACATCAGGTAGCCGAGCGCGGGCAGGAACTGGATCGCGCTCTCCGCGGCCAGTGACTCGACCCCGCCGAGGTCGACCTTCTTCTTCACGAGGCCGTAGGTGGCGAACGAGAAGGCGAGGCAGAGCGAGATCCACGGCGGCTGCCCGTACCCCACGGTCAGGACGGCGACCGCCGCGGCGCCGACGCCCACGGCCGCCCACTGCGCCGGGCGCAGGCGCTCCTTCAGCAGCAGCACGCCCATCGCGATCGTGACGAGCGGGTTGATGAAGTAGCCGAGGGACGCCTCGACGACGTGCCCGGAGTTGACCGCCCAGATGTAGACGCCCCAGTTGACGGTGATGACCGCCGCGGCCAGCGCCACCAGCGCCAGCCGGCGCGGCTGCCGCAGCAGTTCGCCGAGCCACGCCCAGCGGCGCACGAGCAGCAGGGCGACGCCGACGAAGAGCAGGGACCACACCATCCGGTGGGCGAGGATCTCCACCGCTCCGGCGGGCATCAGCAGGGGCCAGAAGAGGGGGACCAGGCCCCACATGCCATAGGCCGCGAAGCCGTTCAGCAGTCCTGTGCGCCCTTCGGCGGCCGGCTTCCCGGTCACTGGCCCTCCCTCGGTTCCCTGCGTGTGCCGTGTCCGGGCGCCGCCCGAACTGTTCGACGGTAACGCCGCGGGCCCCTGCCTGTCATGCCCGTACCGGGATACGGTCATGACGGGGTCGGGGCGCGGGTCCGGGTACGGGAGGCGGGGAGGGGCAGCGGGAGGTGGGATACCTCGGTCACCGGGTCGTCCGGTGCCGGCCCCGCCCCCGCACCGACGGCCGGGGCCGGGGCGGGGGCGGGGCGAGGTATCGGGGGGTGCGGCGGGGGTGCCGGTCAGCCCTTCAGGGCGGCGGTGATCGCCTCGGACAGCGGAGTGGTCGGACGGCCGGTCAGACGGGACAGGTCGCCGCTGTCGACGACCAGCTCGCCCTTGGCGATGGAGGCGTCCGCACCCGCGTAGACGGCGGCCACCGGCTCGGGCAGGCCCGCACCGGTCAGGATCGCGGTCAGCTCCTCCTGCGTGACCTTCCGGTAGGCGATCTCCTCGCCGGTCTGCCGGCTCAGCTCGGCCGCGTACTCGGCGAAGCTCCACGCCCGGTCACCGGCGAGCTCGTAGGTCTTGTTCTCGTGGCCCTCGCCGGTCAGCACGGCGACGGCGGCAGCGGCGTAGTCGGCGCGCGACGCGGACGACACCCGGCCCTCGCCGGCCGCCGCGACCACCGCGCGGTGCTCCAGGACCGGGGCGAGGTTCTCGGTGTAGACCTCGTGGTACCAGCAGTTGCGCAGCAGCGTGTACGGCAGCCCCGAGCCGAGCAGCACCTCCTCGGTGCCCCGGTGGGCGTCGGCGAGCGAGGCGGTCAGCGTGCCGGGCGCGCTGGTGTAGGCGAGCAGGGCGACCCCGGCGGCCCGGGCGGCGTCGATCACCACCCGGTGCTGGGCGACCCGGTCCTGGTCCACCTCGCTGCCGGAGATCAGCAGCACCTTGTCCCCGGCCGCGAAGACGCCGTCGAAGGTCTCGGGCGCGTTGTAGTCGGCGACGGCGATCCGGACGCCGCGTCCGGCGAGGTCGGCGGCCCTGTCGGCGTTCCGGACGACGGCGGTGATCCGGTCGGCCGGGACCTTCTCCAGCAGCTGCCCGACGACGTGCCGGCCGAGGTGCCCGGTGGCGCCGGTGACGACGATGCCCATGGTGTGCGACTCCTTGTGCGGGTGGGTGGCTTTCCCACCCACCGTAGGGGAGGTACTAACTCATTGAAAGTACCCACCTTGAAGTAAGGTACGGGTATGAAGGTACGGGTATGACGGTCAGTGGACGTGCCGCACGGGACGAAGCCGAGGCGATGTGTCCCCACCGGCTGATCCTGGAACACGTGACCAGCCGCTGGGGCGTGCTGGTGCTCGTCCTCCTGCTCGACCGGCCGCACCGCTTCGGCGAACTGCGCCGGGCCATCGGCAGGGTCAGCGAGAAGATGCTCACCCAGACCCTCCAGACCCTGGAGCGCGACGGCCTGGTGCACCGCGACGCCCGTCCGGTCATCCCCCCACGCGTCGACTACTCCCTCACCGGCCTGGGCCGGGAGGCCGCCGAGCAGGTCCGTGAGCTGGCCCGGTGGACCGAGCGCCGCACGCCCGAGGTGCTCGCCGCCCGGCAGGCGTACGACGCGGCCCGCGCCGCCTCCTGAAGCCACCGCGTCCGCGCCGGGCGGCCGTCGCCGAGGCCGCGCACGCGTCCGGGGACCCTGCGAGACTCCTGCGCCGCCGGCGCACACACGGCGGGGCCCGGACACCGCTCCTCGGTGTCCGGGCCCCGTCCTGCCGGTGTGCGGAGGGCACCGTGCGTCGGTGCCCCCGGGTTCACCCCACGACCGTCCACGTGTCGCCGCCCGCGAGGAGCGCGGCGAGATCGCCCTTGCCCTGCTGCTCGACGGCGGTGTCGAGCTGGTCGGACATCAGCGTGTCGTAGACCGGGCGGTCCACGGAGCGCAGCACGCCGATCGGGGTGTGGTGCAGCGTGTCCGGGTCGGCGAGCCGGGAGAGCGCGAACGCGGTGGTCGGCGACGCGGCGTGCGCGTCGTGGACCAGGATGTCGGCCTCGTTCTCCGGGGTGACCGCGACGATCCGGAGGTCGCCCGTCAGCCGGTCCCGCACGACCCCCTTGGAGCCCTCGCTGCCGAAGCGGATCGGCTGCCCGTGTTCGAGCCGGATCACCGCCTCCTCGGCCTGCTGCCGGTCCTTGAGGACCTCGAAGGCACCGTCGTTGAAGATGTTGCAGTTCTGGTAGATCTCCACCAGGGCCGTGCCCGGGTGGGCGGCGGCCTCGCGCAGCACCCCGGTGAGGTGCTTGCGGTCCGAGTCGACCGTGCGGGCCACGAACGACGCCTCCGCGCCCAGCGCCAGCGACACCGGGTTGAACGGGGCGTCCAGCGAACCCATCGGCGTCGACTTGGTGATTTTCCCGACCTCGGAGGTCGGGCTGTACTGGCCCTTGGTCAGACCGTAGATCCGGTTGTTGAACAACAGGATCTTCAGGTTGACGTTGCGGCGCAGGGCGTGGATCAGGTGGTTGCCGCCGATGGACAGCGCGTCGCCGTCCCCCGTGACCACCCACACGCTCAGATCGCGCCGGGAGGCCGCGAGGCCGGTGGCGATGGCCGGGGCCCGGCCGTGGATGGAGTGCATCCCGTAGGTGTTCATGTAGTACGGGAAGCGGGAGGAGCAGCCGATGCCGGAGACGAAGACGATGTTCTCCCGCGCCAGCCCGAGCTCGGGCATGAAGCCCTGCACGGCGGCGAGCACGGCGTAGTCACCGCAACCGGGGCACCAGCGCACTTCCTGGTCGGACTTGAAGTCCTTCATGGACTGCTTGCCCTCGGCCTTCGGCACCAGCGAGAGGGGCCCGAGCGTGCCGGTGCCCGCCGCGGATCCCGTGCCCGCCTCGGGTCCCGTGCCCGCGTCCGGGCCCGTCGCCGCGCCTCGTGTGGACGTCTCAGCCATCGATGGCCTCCTTCAGAGCCGTTGCGAGCTGCTCCGCCTTGAACGGCATGCCGTTGACCTGGTTGTAGGACCGCGCGTCGACCAGGTACCTCGCCCGGATCAGGGTGGCGAGCTGGCCCAGGTTCATCTCGGGGACCACCACCCTGTCGTACGACCGCAGGACGTCCCCGAGGTTCTTCGGGAAGGGGTTGACGTGCCGCAGGTGCGCCTGCGCCACCGCCTCCCCGGCCCGGCGCAGCCGCCGCACGGCCGCCGTGATCGGCCCGTACGTCGACCCCCAGCCCAGGACCAGGGTCCGCGCGCCGTCCGGGTCGTCCACCTCCAGGTCGGGCACCTCGATGCCGTCGACCTTGGCCTGCCGGGTGCGGACCATGAAGTCGTGGTTGGCCGGGTCGTAGGAGATGTTGCCCGTGCCGTCCTGCTTCTCGATGCCGCCGATGCGGTGCTCCAGGCCGGGGGTGCCCGGGACCGCCCAGGGCCTGGCCAGCGTCTCGGGGTCGCGCTTGTACGGCCAGAACACCTCCGTGCCGTCCTCGGTGGTGTGGTTCGGGCCCTGCGCGAACTGCACCCCGAGGTCCGGCAGCTCCTCCAGGTCCGGCACCCGCCAGGGCTCCGAACCGTTGGCCAGGTAACCGTCGGACAGCAGGAACACCGGAGTCCGGTACGTCAGCGCGATCCGGGCCGCCTCCAGCGCGGCGTCGAAGCAGTCCGCCGGCGTGCGCGGTGCCACCACCGGGACCGGCGCCTCGCCGTTGCGCCCGTACATCGCCTGCAGCAGGTCCGCCTGCTCCGTCTTGGTCGGCAGCCCCGTCGACGGGCCGCCCCGCTGGATGTCCACGATCAGCAGCGGCAGCTCCAGCGACACCGCCAGCCCGATGGTCTCCGACTTCAGCGCCACGCCGGGACCGGAGGTCGTGGTGACCGCGAGCGACCCCCCGAAGGCCGCGCCGAGGGCCGCGCCGATGCCCGCGATCTCGTCCTCCGCCTGGAAGGTGCGCACGCCGAAGTTCTTGTGGCGGCTCAGCTCGTGCAGGATGTCGGACGCCGGGGTGATCGGGTAGGACCCCAGGAACAGCGGCAGGTCCGCCTGTCGGGACGCCGCGATCAGGCCGTAGGCCAGCGCCAGGTTCCCCGAGATGTTCCGGTACACGCCCGGCGGGAACGCCGTCGCGGCCGGGGCCACCTCGTAGGAGACGGCGAAGTCCTCGGTCGTCTCGCCGAAGTTCCAGCCGGCCCGGTAGGCCGCGATGTTGGCCGCCGCGATGTCCGGCTTCTTCGCGAACTTCGACCTCAGGAAGCGCTCCGTGCCCTCGGTGGGCCGGTGGTACATCCAGCTCAGCAGGCCCAGCGCGAACATGTTCTTGCTGCGCTCGGCCTCCTTGCGGCTCAGCTCGAAGTCCTTCAGGGCCTCGACCGTGAGCGTCGTCAGCGGCACCGGATGGAGGTGGTAGCCGTCGAGCGAGCCGTCCTCCAGCGGGTTGCTCTCGTAGCCGACCTTGGCCATCGCCCGCTTGGTGAACTCGTCCGTGTTGACGATGATCTCGGCGCCGCGCGGCAGGTCCCCGACGTTCGCCTTCAGGGCGGCCGGGTTCATCGCCACCAGCACGTTCGGCGCGTCACCCGGGGTCAGGATGTCGTGGTCGGCGAAGTGCAACTGGAAGGACGAGACCCCCGGCAGGGTGCCGGCGGGCGCGCGGATCTCCGCGGGGAAGTTCGGCAGCGTCGACAGGTCGTTGCCGAAGGACGCGGTCTCGGAGGTGAAGCGGTCACCGGTGAGCTGCATGCCGTCACCCGAGTCCCCCGCGAACCTGATGATCACCCGGTCGAGCCGGCGGACGTCCTTCGCCCCCGCCGCTGTGCGCTGCTCTCCTACGACTGCTCCGTCGGCCTGCTCCGCTGGGCTGCTGACCTGACTGGTCACTGAACTGGACCTCCTCGAGGCGGCTGTCCGGGACGGCCCTCCCGCAGGCCCTCCCTGGATCAACCCTACGTCCGTAAGGGTCGCCTTCCTCGGGTCATTCGCATGTTGGACCCGAACGCGGCCCGTCACGACGTACCGATGTGTCCCGCCTTTTCCCTTGAATCACGCCGGTTTCCGGCCCCGCACCCTTGCCATCCAAGACGCGGCCCGCTCCCGCGCCGGTTCGCGCCCGGCCGCACCGCCGCGCCTCCGGCCCCGGAAATCGCCCGTACGGGCGGGCGCGCGTCCGCCGGGGAGCGGCGCCGGTCGCGGGGGCCCGGCGTCCGGAAGCCCTCCGGGACGGGGGCGGCTGCTCCGGGTCCGGGAAGGCTCCGGGTCCGGGGAGATTGCGGATCCGGGAAACCTCCGGGTTCGGGGACCTGGAACCTCCGGGGCCGGAGATCTGCGACCTCCGGGGTCCGGGTACCGGTGGGAGCGGATCGCAATCCGGGTTCGGGGCATCGGACACCGAGAGGCGGCGGTGCCGAACGGGCGACGACGAAGGGGCGGCGACGGACGGGCCGACGGACGGGCGGTGACGGACGGACCGGGCGGAGGCTCAGGACCGGCGGGACGCCTCAGGGCGGGCGGGACGGCCGAGGGACGGATCCGGTCGGTGGGACGGACCCTTCGGGCGGATCAGGAGTTCAGATAGGTCAGCACGGCCAGCACCCTGCGGTGATCGCCGTCGCTCGGGGACAGCCCCAGCTTCATGAAGATGTTGCTGACGTGCTTCTCCACCGCGCCGTCGCTCACCACCAGCTGCCGGGCGATCGCCGAGTTCGTGCGCCCCTCGGCCATCAGCCCCAGGACCTCGCGCTCCCGCGGGGTCAGTCCCGCGAGCACGTCCTGCTTGCGGCTGCGCCCGAGCAGCTGGGCGACCACCTCCGGGTCCAGGGCCGTACCGCCCCCGGCCACCCGTACGACCGCGTCCACGAACTCGCGCACCTCGGCCACCCGGTCCTTCAGCAGGTAGCCGACGCCCCGGCTGGATCCGGCGAGCAGCTCGGTGGCGTAGCGCTCCTCCACGTACTGCGACAGCACCAGGACCCCCACCCCCGGGTGCGACCTGCGCAGCTGCACCGCCGCGCGCACGCCTTCGTCGGTGTGCGTCGGGGGCATCCGGACGTCGGCGACGACCACGTCCGGGAGTTCCCCCTGGTCGGCCAGTTCGCCGACGGTCTTGATCAGTGCCTCACCGTCGCCGACCCCGGCCACCACGTCGTGGCCCCGGTCGGTCAGCAGCCGGGTCAGTCCCTCCCGCAACAGCACCGAGTCCTCGGCGATGACCACCCGCACCCTGTCCTCCACGTTCCTCGGCCCCCCAGCCCTGTCCCGGCACCGCCCGTGTGGCGGCCCGTTCGACAGGACCAGCATCCCAGTTCGTCCCGGACATGCGGAGGGGGACGCGGTCGGGAGTGTCCGCCGCCGGGTGTCGCCGGGGCCGCGGGGGCCGCCGGGGCCGTCGATGCCGCCGGACGGTGGTCGCGGGGCTCGGGGCCGGACGCGGGCGAGGTACGCACCGGTGCGTACGCACCAGTGCGGGGCCGGTCCGGGGCGCAGGACCGCCGGCGCCGGGTCGGCGCCGGTGCGGCACGGGGCCGGAGGGGTGTGGCCGGTGCGGCGTGCCCGTGCGGTCCGGGGCGCAGGGCTCACCGGTGCGGTTCGGTGCGCCACGGCAGCTCGGCCGTCACGCGGGTCGGGCCGCCCGCCGGCGAATCGACCACCAGGATGCCGTCCACCGCGTCCAGCCGCTCCGCCAGCCCCGCGAGACCCGAGCCGGCGGCCACGTCGGCGCCGCCCACACCGTTGTCCGTCACCTGGAGCAGCAGCCGGTCCTCCGTCCGCCACACCTCCACGCTCGCAGCGGTCGCGCCCGAGTGCTTGCTGATGTTCTGCAGCAGCTCGGAGACCGTGAAGTACGCGATGCCCTCGATCGCCGACGCGGGCCGCTCCGTCAGGTCCACCTCGACCCGCACCGGCACCGTGCAGCGAGAGGCCACCGACGAGAGCGCCGCGTCCAGTCCCCGGTCGGTCAGCACCGCCGGGTGGATGCCCCGGGCCAGGTCCCGGAGCTCCTGGAGCGCGGTCTTCACCTCGCCGTGCGCCTCGTCCACCATGTGGGCCGCGGCCTGCGGGTCCTCCCGCAGCTTCTCCTTGGCCAGGCCCAGCCCCATGGCGAGGTTGACCAGCCGGGCCTGCGCGCCGTCGTGCAGGTCGCGTTCGATGCGGCGCAGGTCGGCCGCCGCCGTGTCCACGACCACGCCCCGGTCCGACTCCAGCTCCACCACCCGCGTCGCCAGCCGCGACGGCCCCAGCAGCCCGTGCACCATGACCCGGTCGACCGTCGTCAGCGCCCGCACGATCCACGGCGTGGCGAGGGTGAACAGCAGGCCCACCAGCGCGGTCACGGTGACCTCGAAGGCGTTGTCGAGGTAGATCCGGTGCTGCCCGTCCCCGTACAGCTGGATGCCGCCCTGTCCGGCGTAGGCCGGGAACACCCAGAACCACAGGGGGTACGTCAGCAGCGTCCAGCCGATCGACCAGAACGTCACCGACACGGTGAAGGTGAAGATCGACCACGGCATCTGGAGCAGCGAGTACAGCAGGGCCCGCCAGGAGGTGCCGCTCTTGAGCACCGCCCCCATCCAGGCCATCGCGCCCGGCTTCCTCATCCGTACGGGTTCCGGCTCGTCGACCTCCAGGTCCAGCAGCGCCCGGGCCCGTGCCCGTTCCAGCACGCCGATCCCGCGGCATCCCGCGAGCGCCGCCGCCAGCACCGGGACGCCCAGAAAGGTCACCAGCAGACCGGCCCCCAGCGACACCATCGTGACCGCGTAGGTGAACAGCACGACGCTGATCGGCAGGCTCAGCAGGACGTAGCCCAGCTCGCGCCAGGTGCGCCCCTCGACCGGTGCCCGCAGCGCGGCCGGCAGCCGGTGGCGGCGCCCGGCGGTCTCCCGGCGCCCCGGTCCGCTGCCGAGTCCGTGGGCCGGCCCGTAGCCGTACCCGTCGCCCTGTCCGTAGTCGGTGGCCATCGGCGTCGTCCCTCTCCTGTCCGGCGGCTGTCCTGTCGTGCTCCAGCCTGCTCCGTCGCAGGTCGGCGGACCATGGAGTCCGTCGCAGTCCTGGACGGGGGTTAACCCCACCGCGGGGCCCGTTTCCGCGCCGGCCGCGCCGGCCGTGCCCGCGTCGGCGGCACCGGGCACGGACGACGCCCCCGTACCCAGGGGGACGGGGGCGGGGCAGGTCCGGGGGCGGGGCGCGGGGTCGGCCCGCGTGCGCCTCAGGGTGCGGTCCGGCGCGGGGGGCGGGCGGACGGGGGCTGCGGGGCGGACGCGGTGTGGGACGTCGGCGGGGCGGACGGGGCAGGCGGGGTGTGCGGGGCGTGGGAGGCGTCGGCACGGTCCTCGGCGCGGGCGCGCCACGGCAGTTCCGCGGTCACCGTCGTCGGGCCGCCCTGCGGGGAGTCGACGACGAACAGCCCGTCGACCGCTCCCAGCCGGTCGGCGAGCCCGCGCATCCCCGTGCCCCGTTCCAGGCTCGCGCCCCCGTGGCCGTCGTCCTCCACCTGCACCAGCAGCCGGTCGTCGGTGCGCCACACGTCCACCGAGGCGGACCGTGCACCGCTGTGCTTGCTCACGTTCTGCAGCAGCTCCGAGACCGTGAAGTACGCGATGCCCTCGATCGCGGCGGCCGGGCGTTCGGTCAGGTCGACCGTCACCTTCACCGGCACCGTGCAGCGGGTGGCCACCGACGACAGCGCCGCGTCCAGGCCCCGGTCGGTCAGCACCGCGGGGTGGATGCCCCGGGCCAGGTCCCGGAGTTCCTGCAGGGCCAGTTTCACCTCGCCGTGGGCCTCCTCGACCATCGCCGCCGCCGTGTCCGGGTCCTCCAGCAGCTTCTCCTTGGCCAGGCCCAGCCCCATGGCGAGGTTGACCAGCCGGGCCTGCGCGCCGTCGTGCAGGTCGCGTTCGATGCGACGCAGGTCGGCCGCCGCCGTGTCGACCACCACGCCCCGGTCCGACTCCAGTTCGGCGATGCGCCGTTCCAGCTCGTCGGACGGGGAGAGCAGCCCCCTGACCATCGCCCGGTCCACCTCGGTCATCGCGCGGGCCAGGTAGGGCAGCACCGGCCACAGCACGAACAGCGAGACCAGCGTGACGGAGAAGGTGAGGACACCCCACGGCAGCCGGATCAGCTCGTAGAGCATGGTGCGCCAGCCCACCGGGTCCTTCAGCGCCAGCCACAACTGCTCCCAGAACCCCGCGGAGCCCGGCATCGGCAGCCGGCTCGGCTCCTCGACCCGCACCCCCAGCAACGCCCTCGCCCGGGCCCGCTCCGCCCTCCCCAGCAGCCGCGCACCCATCAGCGCGGCGGCGAGCAGCGGGAGCCCGATGACGGTGACGGTCAGCGGGACACTGGTGAACAGCACGGTCACCACGTAGGTGAAACCGACCAGCGACACGGGGAGGTTCAGCAGGAGATGGGCGATCTCCTGCCAGGTGTGCCGGTCGAACGCGAATCGGGGAGGCGGCGGACGGTCGTCGCCCGCGCCGCGGTCCACGCGGACGCGAAGGCCACCGGGGTCGCCCGAGTCGCGAGAGCCGCCGGGTTCACCGGGGCCGACGGGGTCTCGGGGATCGCCGGGGCCGCCGGGGTCGCCATGCTTGGTCATGAGCCCTAGCCTGCCCGTCACCCGGGGGCCCGCGCCATGAGGGCGACCGCCCTCGCCCCCTGGGGAAAACCCCACCCCTCGCGCGGAGTGGGTGACGGGCTGCTTACCGTGCCTTTATCAGGGCCTAGACTCCCGTCCGTACAGATCGTCGGCCCGGACGAACGGCCCGGACGAACGGCCCGGACGAACGGCCCGGACGAACGGCCCGGACGAACGGCCCGGACGAACGGCCCGGACGAACGGCCCGGACGAACGGCCCGGACGAACGGCCCG
>NZ_JBWHZP010000020.1:0-84870 GCF_056323165.1 Streptomyces sp. 3-6 | reverse complement strand
GTCGTCGTCGAAGCCCACGATCATGTGGAGCTCGGCGATGGTCTCGTCGTCCAGCTCGATCGAGCGGAGCGTGTGGGGCATGGTGCGGGCGGCGTCTGCGATGATCGCCGCGTCGCGGGCGTCGGTCTTGCCCTCGCCGGGATAGAGGTCGGCGATCCGCCGCATCGTCAGGCCGGGCAGATAGGCGACCTCGCAGCCTGCGGCGCGGGCGACGGCCAGCGGCAGGGCGCCGATCGAGGCGGGCTGATCGACCACGACCAGAACCCGGCCGTACTTCGCCGTGAGCTTGTCGAGCATGGCCCGCATCTTCGGCTCGCTGTTGGGCAGCGGCTTGTCGATGACGTTCTTGCCGTCCGGCGTGAGGCCGGTGGCGTGGTGTTCGCCCTTGCCGACGTCCAGGCCGAGGAAGACGGCCACGTCGCGGGTGTCGATCACTTCACTCCTCCTGGGAGGGTTCGTTATTCCCGGCCAAGGTGCGGCACCGACATCCGGCAACCACGTTACGAAGAGCGTTGCCGGCAAACCGGCGCTCTTGCCCCTATTAGCGATCTACCGGCGCCTCCCGGCCCGGTGACACCACCCCCCGGGTCATGGTCGACAGGGGGCAAAAGTCATGCCGGGCCAGAAGGCCGGGAGCCTCATGATCGAGGCCGTCTAGAAGGTAACGGGGGGGACCGGGTGTCGGCCGACACCCCGGCCCGCACCCCGGCCGACACGGCGAACGGGGGTCCGCAGCCGCCGTCAGCGCACTCCGGGGGGCGACGGGAGCGGGTCCGGCGGGTCGACTACCGCGCCGGCGTGGGCGTACGGCGGCCCAGGGGGACCCAGCGTACGGAACCGCTCGGGAGGAAGGCCGGCCGGTGGGTGACGAACCCGTCGCAGACCGGGGCGGTCACGTCACGAACCGCCGGGGCGGTCACCTCACGGACCGCCGAGGTGGTCACCTCACGGACCGCGAGGTGGTCAACCGGCCCCCCGCACCAGGGCGTCCGTCCCGAGGCCGCTGGCCCGCCGCCCCGGTGTGACGTGCGACAGCCTGCGCAGCGCCGCCTCCGTTCCGGTGCCCGGGGCGGGCAGGTACACCGTCATCCGCACCGCGATGCGGCGGGTGAAGTCCAGTGTGGCGCGCTCGAAGTGGAGGTCGCCGACGGCCGGGTGGGTGAGCACCTCGGGTCCGCAGGAGTCCTCCAGCACCTCGTGCCGCTCCCACAGTCGCTCGAACAGCGGGCTGACGGCGCGGAGTTCGTCCACCAGCGCGGGAATCGCCGCGTCCTGGACATGCGGTGCGGCCTGGCCGCGGAAGCGGGCGACGACGCTCGGGGCGATCTCCTCCCAGTGCGGGTGGGCGGCCCGCACGTGGTCGCTGGTGAAGAACTCGCGCAGGAGGTTGTAGGGCCGACGGCCCGCGGGGAGGTCGCGACCGGGGCCCGCACCGAGGAGGTCGCCGTCGCGCTCCCCGCCCATGCCGAGCAGCGTCTCGGCCGCCGCGTTGGCCACCACGACGTTCCACGCGTGATCGGCGATGTACGCCGGGTTGGGCCACCAGTTGTCGACGAACGGGCGCATGGCCCCGGCCTCCGGCGGAGCCTGCGGCAACGGCGGTTCGGCCGGCACCCCGGCGAGCCGACGCAGGTACAGCCGCTGGTTCTCGCCGAGGAGCAGCACCCGGGCGATGGAGTCCAGCACCTCGCCCGACACGTTCTCGGCGCGGCCCTGTTCGATCCACGTGTACCAGGAGACGCCCACCCCGGCGAGCAGGGCGACCTCCTCGCGCCGCAGTCCCGGCGTCCGGCGCCGGCCGGCGACCGGCAGTCCCACCTGGGCCGGGGACACCTCGGCCCGCCGCGCCACGAGGAAGCGGCCGAGTTCGCGGAGCTGAGGAGGCGTCACGCGCCTCGTCGAAGCGCCGTTGCTCATCGGGTGCGGTCCCCTTCCGTGGCGGTGACGGAGCACGGGGGACGCGTCGACCGATGCGGCTCCCCCGTGCCGTGTTCACCCCAACAACCGCGCTTCCGGGTTTGTTTCCGCCGCGGGACCTGCTCGTCCCGCGGCGGAACCGGACAGCGGCAGCGGCGGGGTGCGCGCCCGGACAGTGGAGGGCAGCGCCCCCGCCCGGAGGATGCTCCACGCCTCCCCGCCACTCGGCGTCCTGCCGTGTCCCCGGTGAACCCCGGACCGACCGGGTGTCAGTGGAAGAAGTGGCGCGTCCCCGTGAAGTACATCGTCACGCCGGCCTTCTTCGCGGCCTCGACGACCTGCTCGTCGCGGACCGAGCCGCCGGGCTGGACCACGGCCTTCACGCCGGCCTCGGTGAGGATCTCCAGGCCGTCGGGGAAGGGGAAGAACGCGTCCGAGGCGGCGAAGGAACCGGCGGCGCGCTCGGCCCCGGCCCGTTCGACGGCCAGCTTCGCGGAGTCGACGCGGTTGACCTGGCCCATGCCGACGCCGACGGAGGCGCCGTCCTTGGCGAGCAGGATCGCGTTGGACTTCACCGCGCGGCAGGCCCGCCAGGCGAAGGCCAGGTCGGCGAGGTCGGACTCGCCGAGCGCCTCACCGGTGGCCAGCGTCCACTGCGCCGGGTCGTCGCCGTCGGCCTGGAGGCGGTCGGTGACCTGGAGCAGGACGCCGCCGTCGATCGGCTTGACCTCGACGGGCGCGGCCAGGGCGCCGGGGGCGCGCAGGACGCGGATGTTCTTCTTCCTCGTGAGGGCCTCCAGCGCGCCCTCCTCGTAGTCCGGCGCGACGATGACCTCGGTGAAGATCTCCGCCACCTGCTCGGCCATCTCCCGGGACACCGGGCGGTTGACCGCGATCACCCCGCCGAAGGCCGACAGCGGGTCGCAGGCGTGCGCCTTGCGGTGCGCCTCGGCGACGTCGGCGCCGGTCGCGATGCCGCACGGGTTGGCGTGCTTGATGATCGCGACCGCGGGCTCGTCGTGGTCGTACGCGGCACGGAGCGCGGCGTCCGTGTCCGTGTAGTTGTTGTACGACATCTCCTTGCCGTGCAGCTGCTCGGCCTCGGCGAGGCCGCCCGTGCCGGAGACGTACAGCGCGGCCGGCTGGTGCGGGTTCTCGCCGTAGCGGAGGGTGTTCTTGCGCTCCCAGGTGGCGCCGAGGAAGTCGGGGAACCGCCCCGCGGCGGAGCCGCTGTCGGCCGCAGCGTCGACGGGGGCGTAGTCGGAGGCGAACCAGCTCGCGACGGCGACGTCGTAGGCGGCCGTGTGCTGGAACGCCTCGGCGGCGAGCCGCTTGCGGGCGGTGAGGTCGAAGCCGCCGTCACGGACCGCGGCGAGGACGTCGCCGTACCGGCCGGCGCTGGTCACCACGGCGACGGAGGGGTGGTTCTTGGCGGCGGCGCGCACCATCGACGGGCCGCCGATGTCGATCTGCTCCACGCACTCGTCGGGCGTCGCGCCCGAGGCGACGGTCTCCCGGAACGGGTACAGGTTGACGACCACCAGGTCGAACGGCTCCACGCCCAGCTCGCCGAGCTGCTCCCGGTGGGAGTCCAGGCGCAGGTCGGCGAGGATGCCGGCGTGCACCTTGGGGTGCAGTGTCTTGACGCGGCCGTCCAGGCACTCGGGGAAGCCGGTGAGCTCCTCGACCTTGGTCACGGGGACGCCCGCGGCGGCGATCCTCGCGGCGGTGGACCCGGTGGAGACGAGCTCCACCCCGGCCTCGTGCAGGCCGCGCGCGAGGTCTTCGAGGCCGGTCTTGTCGTAGACGGAGACGAGCGCCCGTCGGATGGCCCGCTTGTTGCTCTCGGCGGTCACTGGATAACTACCTTTCGTCCCTCAATGCGATAGCCGTTGCGGGCGAGCCGCCCCACGACCTCGACGAGCAGCCTTCGCTCGACGTCCTTGATGCGCTCGTGCAGAGCGCTCTCGTCGTCCCCGTCCCGGATCTCCACCACGCCCTGCGCGATGATCGGACCGGTGTCGACGCCGTCGTCGACGAAGTGGACGGTGCAGCCGGTGACCTTGGCGCCGTAGGCGAGCGCGTCCCGCACCCCGTGGGCACCCGGGAAACTGGGCAGCAGCGCGGGGTGGGTGTTGACGAACCGTCCCCCGAAGCGGGCGAGGAACTCCTTGCCGACGATCTTCATGAAGCCCGCGGACACCACCAGGTCGGGCTCGTGGGCGGCGACGGCCTCGGCGAGCGCCGCGTCCCACGCCTCCCTGCTCGGGTGGTCCCGCACACGGCACACGAAGGTCGGCAGCCCGGCCCGCTCGGCGCGGGCCAGTCCCTCGATCCCGGCCCGGTCGGCGCCCACGGCCACGACCTCGGCCCCGTACGCCTCCGCCCCGGTGGCGGCGATCCCGTCGAGGAGTGCCTGGAGGTTCGTACCGGATCCGGAGACCAGCACGACGAGACGCCGGGGGCGTTCGGCCACGGGCTCGGCAGCCACGGTGGGGCCCTTTCTCGGGGAGCGTCTGCACGGTCGACGGCACAGCGCTTTGTTCATTCCTACGAATGCTTCGGGCCTCCGGATACGGGGAAGCCTACGAAGCGGCCGACCGTCAGCAACGATACCGGCACACCGGACGGCCCCCGCGGGACGGGGGCGTGGCCGGAAGGTAGCGTCTGGGAAGAGCTGATCCGGGAACGCCTGGGGCACACAGGAAACCCCGCAACGGGGGAACGCCACCCGCGCGCCGAGCGTTCACGGAGAGACGGACCCGGGCCGGAGTGCCGACGGGCACGCTCCAGCTCAGTCGTAGTCGATACGCCGTGCGCGGCCCCCAGCGCCGCACCACGCCGTACTTCATTAAGGGGAAGACGCTCACTTGATGCCGGACCGCAGCCCGCGACTCCTCACGTTCCCCACGTTCCCCCAGCAGTCGCCGCAGGGAGGGGAGCGTGGCGCCGTGCTGCTGCGGGAGCGCCCCTCCTCCCCGCCCGACGCGCCCCGGGGCGGGGGCGACGGCGACGACGGGCGCCGCGACTCCCGGGGCGGTCGGGACTCCGGGGGTTCCCACCAGGACAACCCGTTCGCGCCGCCGCCGGAGGGCGCTCCCGACCAGCCCTGGCAGCCCCGGCACCCGTCCGACGACGAGGGCCGCGACGACTCCCGCGGCGACGGCGGGCGTTCGCTGTGGGGGCGGCAGTGGAGCGACCGGCAGCCCGGCCGTTCCTCCGGCGGTTTCGGTGACCGGCCGCGCGGCCCGGAGAACCAGGGCGGCGGCCCGCAGGGCCCGTCCGGCATGCGCTGGGACCCGACCGACCCGGCCCAGCGCCGGGCGCGCTACGCCCTGCTGTCCGGCATGTGGGCCTTCTTCTTCGCCCTGTTCAGCTGGCCGTACGTCGCCCTGCTGCTGGGCTCCCTCGCCCTGTACTGGGGCATCAGCGCGCTGCGCGCGAAGCCCCGCTCCGGCGACCAGGACTCGACAGCCGCGGAGCCGCCCAAGGGCCGCCCGCAGACCACGGCCGCGGTGAGCGGCCTGGTCACGGCCTCACTGGCGCTCGCCCTGGTGGCCGCCTCCTTCACGGCACAGCTCGTCTACCGCGACTACTACACGTGCACCAACGACGCCCTCACCGAGGTCGCCAAGGAATCCTGCAACGAGCTCCTGCCGGACCAGCTGCGCGGGCTGCTGGGCCTGGAGGAGTGACGAGGCCAGGCGTCACGGCGTCAGGCGCCAGGACGTAGGGCGTCAGGAGGGCAGGCGGCACGGCGGCGTTCAGGCGTCAGGCGTACGCGCCAGGGCGTAGGGCGTCACGAGGTCAGGCGGAACGGCGTCAGGACGTGAGGTGCGAGGGCCTCCGACTCTCGGCCGCTCGTGGGCCGACGGGTCGCCGGCAGCGCCCACGCCCGGAGGCGTTCGACCCCGCCCTCGCCGGCCCTCCCCCGCCGGCTCTCGCCGGCTTCCTCGGCTTCCGCTAGCTCCCCGTGCCGTCCGGGGCTTCCCCGGGGCCCGACGTGTCCGAGGGAGCCGCAGGTGCTGCGGGAGGTGCGGGGGTTTCGGGGGCTCCGGGGTGCGGAAGCTCCGAGGGGGTCGGCGGGTACGAGAGGTCCGAGGCGTTCGAGGTGTCGGTGCCCGGCCGGGCTGCGGGACGCGGACGAGAGGGCGGCGGCGCCTGGCGCACCGGGGCCGTGTCGGACAGGGGGTTCGCGGGGACGGCACGGTCCGTGGCCGGTGTGCCCCAGGAACCGGAGCCGGTGCTGCCCGTGTCCAGGACACCCCCTGAGCCGGGGACGGCCCGCCCGGCGTCAGCGGCGTCGTCGGTGCGGGGTGAGGCGGGGGCCCGGTCCGTGCCGGAGGCCCGGCCGACGCTCCCGGGGGCCGACGGAATCCAGTCACCCGGGGACTGGACCCGGGACGGGTCCGGGGAGGGGAGTGGGTGCGCCTCCTCCCCGTACGGCAGGAGAACGGCGTCCTCCCACAGCCGCGCCTCCCGGTCCTTCGCGGTCACGGCGGTTCCGTGGGCGGTCGTCCTGTCGGCGTCGGACGGGCTCCGCGACCACGGCATCCGGAACGTGCGCCGGCCCGTGCGGCTCCGCTCGTCCGTGAGGGACTCCTGTGGGGTCCCGGTCCGCGGCCTGCCGATCCGGGGGCTGCTCGGCGCCTCCTCCGCTCTGGCGGCGCGCGGTGTACGGCCCCGCCAGGCCCGAACGGCCAGTGCCGTCACGCTCCCCACCAGTCCGGTCCACAGCAGGGCCGCCCCTCCGGCCTGCCACCACACGGGACCGAAACGGGAGAGCCGGTCCGTACCCAGTGGGCCACCCGCGAGGGCGGCGAGCACCGCGACCAGGAACCCGCAGAGCGCGGCCGCGAGCAGGGCAACGCCCACCGTCCACCGCACCGAGCGGACCCCGGCGGGCCCGTCCGCCGGCCGGGCCGCCGCACCCACCGTCCCGTGCGCCGCCGTGGACGACTGCTTCAACTGTTTGGACTGCCGGGACTGCTGGGAGTACTGGGACTGCCAGGACTGCTGGGAGTGCTGGGACTGCTTGGACTGCTTGGACTGCTGGGAGAGCCTCGTGTGGATCGCGGGCTCAGGTGACTCACCGGGGGCGCGCTCCGACGCCCGCACGCCGGCGGGCCCAGCCGCGTCCCGTCCGACGTACCACCCCGTCACCACCCCGGCGGTGAGGGGCACGGCCCCGGCCGCCCAGTTCAGCCAGGTGCCCGCCCCCGGGTCCGGAACCGCCGCCAGCAGCGGGAACGGCGGCAGCAGCGGCACCGGGGCGGAGGAGAGCGGCGTCACGGCGGCCCCCGCGCCGAGCAGGAACCCCGGGCCGAGGGCGTACGCCGCGGCCCACACAGCGGCGTTCGGCACCAGAGTGACCGCGAGCAGCAGCACCGCGAACCGGCCCGACCAGCCCTCGGTCACCCGCAGCAGCGCGCCCTGGGTCTCGGAGCCGTGCAGGGCCAGGGACACCGTCAGCAACAGGGCACCGCCCGCCACCAGGACGGCCGTCCCGGAACCGGCCGCCCGCGCGGCGACGCCGAGGCGCCCGTCCGGCCCGAGGACGAGATGACGCACCCGCCGGGGCACCACCGCCCCCAGCGCCCGCGCCGGCGGGCCGCTCGGACTGCCGTAGGCGGACCACACCCCCGCGCCCGCCGCCAGCACCGCGACCACGGGCACGCACAGCGCCACCGACTCCCACCGCGGCCCGAGCCCGCCGGCCCCGGCGTACAGCGCGGCCGGGGCGGCGACGGCGAGGTATCCGAAGACGACGCCCGCCCAGGCAGTCCGGCCGGGCACGAGGGGGGCCTCGGCGTCGGCGTCGTGGTCGGTGGCGTCCCGGGCCGCCCGGTGCAGCAACCACACCGGGAGCGCGAGCAGCAGCAGCGGGGGGAGTCCCACGGGGGCCGGGACCCCGGTGAGCGTGTCGGTGCGGACCAGGTCGGCCCCGTGGGCCAGCAGCCACAGCGCCGCCGCAGTGTGCAGGGCACCGTCGGGGCCGCTGTCCGGGTAGGGCGAACTGATCCACAGCAGCATCACGAGCACGGCGAACGCGGCGAGCCCCAGCCCGGCCGCGAGGGCGCCCCCGAGCATCCCACCGGCGAAGCCGGGCGAACGGTCCCGCAGCCGGTGGAGCAGCCGGACCCGCGGGGAGTGACGAGCAGTGGAGTGGATCACGCCCGCCATGCTCCCAACGACACGCGCTTTTCCGTCGTAACGGGCGAAGCCCGGCTGTGTCGCTCAATATACGTTTATGTCATTTTTCGTACGGAGGGATGGCGCCCCGTGCCGCGAAGTCCTGCCGCCCCACTTCCCGCCCCCGAGGAACGCCGACGCCTGCGTGTGTCCGGCTCCCTGACCCAGGCTCAGCTCGCCGCCCGTCTGGGCGTCAGCCGGGAGACCGTGCGCGGGTGGGAGTCCGGCCGCACGACCCCGCGCGGCCGGAAGCGCCGGCAGTACGCGAGCCTGCTCGCCGACCTGGCGGAGCGGTTCCGGCCGGAACCCGCGCTCACCTCCCCCGCCGCTTCGGACGGTTCGGGTGCATCGATGGCCGCGGGTGCGCCGGGTACGCCATCCGCTGCGGGTGCGCCGGACGCGGTGTCCGCTGCGGGTGCGCCGGGTGCTGCGGGCACAACCAGTGCCGCGAACACCACCCGCATTGCGGGTGTCGCAGGTGTCGCGGGTGTCGCGGGTGTCGCAGGTGCTGCCCCTGCTCCAAGCGGCACGGAGGCACCCGGAGTCGCGCCCGGTGACCATCGTCAGAGCGACCCGGTCGGCCGCGAGAGCGGGATGAACGGCGAGGACGGCGAGGACGGCGAGGGCTACCTGGACGGTGGGAGCAGCAGGAACGAGGAGGGGGCCACTCCGCGGGGGACACGGAAAGCACGCCAGTCCCGGAAGGACCGGCAGGACCGGCAGGACCGGAGGAACCGGAAGGGTCGACGCGGACGGGGCAGGCGCGAGGACGGGGAAGGGACGGAGGAAACCGGCGCGTCCAGCGGAGCGGTGACGGTACGTCCGGAGCAACCGGAACCGGCTGTCCTCGCAGCCGGCCGCAATGCCGGACCCGGCCGGCCCGGTCGAGGGCCCACACCCGCCTCGGAGCCCCGGTCGGACGGTGAGCGGAGCACCAGCAGTCTGACGAAGTCCGGTGCCGGTGACCGTACGTATTCCGGTGGCCCACCGAACACCGGTGACCCAACGGATACGGGTCACCCAACGGATACCGGTGGCAGGACGGGGACCAGCCGCGGGGCGGACCCCGGACCCGCCGGAGAGAGCGGTGCCGGAAGAGCAGTGGTCGCCGACGGCGCGGAGACCGCCGACGGGACCGGGTGGACGGAGCCGGAGGGGAATCGAGGACCGGGCCGTCTGCAGGACCCCGTGGTGGTGGAGCCGGACCCCGGTCCCGGCACCACCGGGGACGCGGAGCGGAACCCGCACGGGCTGACGCCCGCTCAGGCCTTCGACGCCCTGTACGCCTTCTGCGCCCCCGCCCTCGTCCGGCAGACGTACCTGCTCACCGGCCGCCGCGAACTGGCCCGCGAGTCCGTGGAACGCGCGTTCCAGCTGGCCTGGGAACGCTGGCCCGAAGTGGCCCGCGACCGCGACCCGGCGGGCTGGGTGCGCGCCTCCGCGTACGAGTGGGCGCTCTCGCCCTGGCACCGTTTCCGGCCCCGTTACCGGCACCCCGAACCGCCCCCCTCCGACGCGGCCGACCGCGCGTTGATGGACGCCCTGATGGCGCTGCCCGCCCCGCACCGCCGCACCCTCGTGCTGTACGACGGCGTCGGCCTGGACCTGCCCGAGACGGCCGCGGAGACCGAGGCGAGCACGCCCGCGGCGGCCAACCGGCTGCTGCACGCCCGTGAGACCGTGGCGCAGCGGCTCCCCGAACTGGCCGATCCGCGGGCGCTGCACGACCGGCTGGCCGAACTCGCCTCCGCCGAGCGACTGCGGGCCGCCCAGCCGCCCGCGGTGCGCGACGGCAGCGAGCGCAGGGCCCGCTTCTGGACCCGGGCCGCCATCGCCTTCACGGTCGCTCTGATCGGCACCACCGCGCTGACCCTGCGCACCGCCCCCACCCACTACGAGCCGCCGGTGCCGCCGGGCGAGACGGTGCAGGGCGTCCCGCCGCACGTGGCCCCGGGCCCGCTGTCGGACAAGCAGCAGAAGCTGCGCAGCAAGCTGCGCAAGGAACTGCTCCACGGCCCCGAACGGCTGGCCCCGCAGTCACGGTGACCCCGGGTCCCGGGTTTCGGAGTGCGGGGCCCGGCGTCCGGCGTCCGGGGTCCGGCGTCCGGAGTCCCGGAGTCCCGGAGTCCCGGGGTCCCGGGGTCCCGGGGTCTCGGCCGCACGGTGCCGGGAACGACGGTGGGCCCGTCCTCCCGAGAGGGGGACGGGCCCAGCCGTGTTGTCCTGCCGCGGGTCAGCCCGCGAGGATCTCCCGGGCCAGCTTGGCCGTCTCGGTCGGCGTCTTGCCGACCTTGACGCCGGCGGCCTCGAGGGCCTCCTTCTTGGCCTGGGCGGTGCCGGAGGAGCCGGAGACGATGGCGCCGGCGTGGCCCATGGTCTTGCCCTCGGGCGCGGTGAAGCCCGCGACGTAGCCGACGACCGGCTTGGTCACGTTCTCCTTGATGAAGGCCGCGGCCCGCTCCTCGGCGTCGCCGCCGATCTCACCGATCATGACGATCAGGTCGGTGTCGGGGTCGTCCTGGAACGCCTTCAGCGCGTCGATGTGGGTGGTGCCGATGATCGGGTCACCACCGATACCGACGCAGGTCGAGAAGCCGATGTCGCGCAGCTCGTACATCATCTGGTACGTCAGCGTGCCGGACTTCGAGACCAGGCCGATGCGGCCCGGCTTGGTGATGTCGGCCGGGATGATGCCGGCGTTCGACTGACCGGGCGTGATCAGACCGGGGCAGTTCGGACCGATGATGCGGGTCTTGTTGCCCTTCTTGCCGGCGTACGCCCAGAAGGCGGCGGTGTCGTGGACCGCGACGCCCTCGGTGATGACCACCGCGAGCGGGATCTCGGCGCCGATCGCCTCGATGACCGCGTCCTTGGTGAACTTCTCCGGGACGAAGATGACCGTGACGTCGGCGCCGGTCTTCTCGATGGCGTCCTTCACGGAGCCGAAGACGGGTACCTCGGTGCCGTCGAAGTCGACGCTGGTGCCCGCCTTGCGGGGGTTCACGCCGCCGACGACGTTGGTGCCCGAGGCCAGCATGCGCCGGGTGTGCTTCTGGCCCTCGGAGCCGGTCATGCCCTGGACGATGACCTTGGATTCCTTGGTGAGGAAGATAGCCATGGTGTTCTGTGACCTCGTCCCTTACTTCGCGGCAGCAGCCAGCTCGGCGGCCTTGTCGGCCGCGCCGTCCATGGTGTCCACGCGCTGCACGAGCGGGTGGTTGCGGTCGTCGAGGATCTTCCGACCGAGCTCGGCGTTGTTGCCGTCGAGACGGACGACCAGCGGCTTGGTGACCTCTTCGCCCTTGCCCTCGAGGAGCTCCAGCGCCTGCACGATGCCGTTGGCCACGGCGTCGCAGGCGGTGATGCCGCCGAAGACGTTGACGAAGACAGACTTGACGTCCGGGTCGCCGAGGATGATCTCCAGGCCGTTGGCCATGACCTCGGCCGAGGCACCGCCGCCGATGTCGAGGAAGTTGGCGGGCTTGACGCCCTTGTGCGCCTCACCGGCGTAGGCGACGACGTCCAGGGTGCTCATGACGAGACCCGCGCCGTTGCCGATGATGCCGACCTCGCCGTCCAGCTTGACGTAGTTGAGGTTCTTCTCCTTGGCGGCGGCCTCGAGCGGGTCGGCGGCGGCCTTGTCCTGGAGCTCCTCGAACTCGGGGTGGCGGAACTCGGCGTTGTCGTCGAGGGACACCTTGCCGTCGAGGGCGATGACCTTGCCGGAGGCGACCTTGGCCAGCGGGTTCACCTCGACGAGGAGGGCGTCCTCCTTGACGAAGACGTCCCACAGGGTCACCAGGACGTCGGCGACCTGGTCCGCGACCTCGGCCGGGAACTTCGCGGCGGCCGCGATCTCCTGGGCCTTGGCCTTGTCCACACCGTCGATGGCGTCGATCGCGATCTTGGCGACGGCCTCGGGGCGGCTGGCCGCGACCTCCTCGATGTCCATGCCGCCCTCGACGGAGGCGATGGAGAGGAAGGTGCGGTTGGCGCGGTCGAGGAGGAAGGAGACGTAGTACTCCTCGACGATCTCCGGAGCGGTCTCGGCGATCATCACCTTGTGGACCGTGTGGCCCTTGATGTCCATGCCGAGGATGTCCGTCGCGCGAGCAACGGCCTCGTCCGGGGTGGCGGCCAGCTTGACGCCGCCCGCCTTGCCTCGACCACCGACCTTCACCTGAGCCTTGACGACCGACTTGCCGCCCAGACGCTCGGTGATCTCGCGCGCCGCCTCAGGCGTGTCGATGACTTCACCGGCCAGCACCGGTACACCGTGCTTGGCGAAGAGGTCCCTCGCCTGGTACTCGAACAGGTCCACGCGCTTCCGTCCCTATCAGTGATCTCGCGGTTCGTTGGATGCGTGGGCGTGCCGCGAAGGGCAACGTGACGTCCGCTCTGTCACAAGGGAGGCGCACACGGTGTCCGAGCGCGCGGCATGTCCGCCTCGCAGGTTATCCCCGCATCCCTGGCCACCCTAAATCGCGGGTCACACGTGAGCGGTGATACCTGTCACATGATGCCATTCTGTACGGCACGCGGTGCCGCCGGCGAGGGGCCCCACCGGGCTGGGGTTGACCCGGTGAGGCCCGCTGTACAACCCGGAGGCGGCGGTGGATCCCCGCCCTCCGGGGTGCCGGGGACTCGGCACCCACCCCAATGGGAACCGTTCACCCCGTCCGCGGGACCCCGGCCCGACGGGTTCCGATGGCTTCGGCCGTTCGGGCTCCGGTGTCTCGCGGAACTCTTTGTTACCCGAAAGCCAGCCCCGCATCGCGTCAGGGGCCGGCGCGCGACTGCGGGAGAGCCTCGAAGGAGCCCGACCCTGCCGACCGTCCCGGCACTCTGACAGAAGAAGCCCGCGAGGGAGGGAGCGGTGCGGGAGGAGGGAGCGGTGCGGGAGGGGGAGCGGTACGGGGAAGGGAGGGCACGGAAGCGTTCGGCGCCGCGGGGAGGGTGGGGCGCGGAAGCGTGTGCGGCAGCGGCAGGGGCAGGGGTAGGGGTAGGGGCGGGCAGGGGCGGTGGAGGGTGTACGCGCCGGATGGTGCTGGGGCGGGGCGGTGTCGGCGGGACGTCGTGGCGCCGGCCGGTCGGTACTTCCTCGGGTGTGGATGCTGCCGGGCTCGGGTGGCGCCGGGGACGGTGCCGGTGACTCCCGGCGGGACGGCGGGACGGCGGCTCGGCAGGACGGCAGGACAGCGGGACGGCGGGACGGCGGGACGGCGGCTCGGCAGGACGGCAGGACAGCGGGACGGCGGGACGGCGGGACTTCTGTACGGGGCGGTCACCCCGGTTCTCCGGTCACTCGACGAGTCCTCACGCCGTGGCGGACACGCGCTACCACCCCGCCACCTCGGCCCCGGTCGACAGCCGGGCACGCTCTCTTCCGTCCGGACCCGCCCTCGGCCGACGCTCGTGCTTCCCGGTCCGGTCCCCTCATCCGTCGGGCTGCCTCCCAGGTCCGGCCCCGTTCCCCGTCCGACGCCGTTCCCCGTCCGGGTCCGCGCCCGGTTCGGATCCGCGTCCGGTCCGGTTCCGCGAGTGGTCCTACGCAGTCCGCCGTGGGGGAGGAACCCGGTTCCTGGGCGACGTCGTCCCGGCGCACCCGAGGACGACTCCGCCCGGCCGGGTCACCGCACGGACTCCGGTCACGGAGAACCCACCGCGTCCGGTATCGGGAGGGGCCGCTTCTCGATGGCCGCGGCCATCACGTCGGGGAAGAGGTCCGGGGTGCAGGCGAAGGCGGGCGTGCCCAGGGCGGCCAGGGCCGCCGCGTGCTCCCGGTCGTAGGCGGGCGCCCCCTCGTCGGAGAGCGCGAGCAGCGTCACGAACTGCACCCCCGACGCCTTCATCGCCGCCACCCGCTTGAGCATCTCGTCACGGATCCCGCCCTCGTAGAGGTCGCTGATCAGCACCACCACCGTCTCCGCCGGCCGTGTGATCCGCGACTGGCAGTACGCCAGGGCCCGGTTGATGTCCGTACCGCCGCCCAACCGGGTACCGAACAGCACGTCGACGGGGTCGTCGAGTCGGTCGGTGAGGTCGACGACCGCCGTGTCGAAGACGATCAGTCGGGTGTGAACCGCCCGCATCGAGGCCAGGACCGCGCCGAACACCGATGCGTGGACGACCGAGGCCGCCATGGACCCCGACTGGTCGACGCACAGGATGATCTCCTTGCGCGCCGACTGGGCGGCCCGGCCGTGGCCGACGAGGCGGTCGGGGACCACCGTGCCGTGTTCCGGCAGGTAGTGCCTGAGGTTCGCGGCGATGGTGCGGTTCCAGTCGATGTCGCGGTGGCGCGGCCGGCGTGTGCGGGCACTGCGGTCGAGCGCACCGGTCACCGTGGCCCGCGTCCGGGTCGCGAGGCGTTGCTCCAGTTCGGCGACGACCTTGCGGACCACCGCCCGGGCCGTCTCCCGCGTGGTGTCCGGCATGGCCTTCTCCAGCGACAGCAGGGTGCCGACGAGATGCACGTCCGCCTCCACCGCCTCCAACATCTCCGGTTCCAGCAGAAGGGAGGCGAGGCCCAGCCGGTCCATGGCGTCACGCTGCATGACCTGGACGACGGGGGTCGGGAAGTAGGAACGGATGTCGCCCAGCCAGCGCGCCACCGACGGTGCCGACGCGCCGAGCCCCGCCGCCCGGTCGTGGCCCACCCGCGGTGCCTCGCCCGTGCCGTACAGGGCGGCGAGCGCACCGTCCATGGCGCTGTCCTGGCCGGACAACGGATATCCGGTGCCGTCCGCGACGTGTCCGCCCAGCACCAGCCGCCACCTCCGCAGCCGCTCGTCCGCGGGGTCCTCGTGCGCTTCCATCGGGACTCTCCCTTCTGCCGGTCATCGCCGGTCCACCGTCCTGCGGTCCTGCGGGTTCCGTAGGTCATGCAGGTCCTACCGGTCCTGCCGGTCTCGCTGCGGGCCGCACGTCATGGCGTCACGCCCGCCGGCTCCGCGCGCGGGTCCTCGCCGCACGTGCCGCGCCCGACGCCCTCGCCGTCCGCGCCGCGCCCGCGTCCACCTCCTTCACCGTGCCTGCGTCCGCCCTCTTCACCGTGCCTGCGTCCACCCTCTTCGTCGCCCGGGCCGGGACTGCCGAGGAGCAGTCGGACGACCGGGAGCACGGCGTCGGCCCGTCCCCGGTCGAGGCCCGGTGTGCGCCCCGGAACAGCCGGTCCGGCCCCGGCAGCGGCCGAGCGGGCGGATGCTCCCGGACCGCGTCGGGCGAGTTCGCCGAGCGTGCGGCGTACTCCCGGCTCGTAGGCCGAGAACGTCCGTCTCAGCAGGGGCAGGACATCGGTGAACGCCTCCGCCGGCACGCCGGTCAGCCAGCTGTCGACGAGGGTGCGCAACCCTTCGTCATGGACGAGGAGCATGCCGCCGCCGGAGCCGCCGCCCAGGAAGCCCTCGATCCACCCGGCGGCACCGGTCGGAGGTGTGCCCGGGGACAACACGAGGCCCATCAGCCGTGCCGCCTCGCCGGACTCCAGGGCACCGCCGTCCAGCAGCAGACGAACCGCCCGCCCGCGGAGGAGGCCGGGCACGGCGTCCCTCCCCGAGAGTGTCCGCAGCACCGCCTGCCAGCGTCCGCGCAGGTCGCCGTGGCCCGGCGCGGCCCCTTCCCCGAGCAGGCCGAGCGCGCTCTGCACCGCTTCCAGATGGCCCCGCATCTCCTCGGCGGCGTCGGCGTCCAGGGCGTTGCAGGCCGGGGGCAGGCCGACGAAGACGCGCTCGGCGAGCCCCGCGGCGACCCCGGCCAGCGCCGCCGTGTCCGTGCCGCGGACGTCCCCGTAGCGCAGAGCGCGCACCAGCGCGGGCAGCGCCTGGGCGAGGTGGCCGACGTCCGTGTCGAGTGCGGCCCGGTCGGTCAGGACCCGCATCACCGTGGGCAACGCGTCGGGCAGTCCGGCGAGGAGGCACTGCTCGGCGAGACGGGTCACCTCGGCCAGCCCACGCGTGGCGACCGCGTCGGCCTCGGCCTTGGCACTCGCGGCGGCGAGCACGGTCGTCCCCCACATCCCGGCCTCGGCGACGCGCACGGACAGCTCGGGCTCCCAGCGCAGCCGCCAGCTCTCGCGGAAGGTGCCCGTGCTCCCGCGCGAGGCCGTCGGTTCGCCCCACCCGACACCGAGCAGCCGCAGCCGGTGCAGCATCCTGCTGCGGCCCGCGTCGGTGTCCTTGCGCAGATCGAGTTCCAGCTCGCGGACGGCCGCCTCGGGTTTCAGCCGCAGCCGTCGCTGGCTCCGGGTGAGGTCGCGTTGCAGCGGCACGGCGGGGGCCGCGGGCGGGACCGCGCCCAGCACGTCCCCGACGACCAGCCGGTCGTGCACCAGGGCCAGCGGTATGTCGGAGCCGTCGCACAGCACGGCCCGCACGGCGTCGGTGGTCTCGCTCAGGCCGGCCAGCGGCCGGCCGCGCATCGCCGCCAGGGCCCCAGCCAGCCGCGCGGCCTCGATGACGTGCGCGGTGGACACGATCCGGTCCTCGGCCCTCAGCAGACCGGCCACTTTGGTCATCCAGCGCTCAACCGGGCGGTCCTGGGCTGCGAACAGGTGTCCGTACCACCCCGGCGCATCGATGCCGGCCCCGTATCCGCTGCTCCGGGACAGCCTGCGGTGGGTCCACGGGATCCAGGTGAGGTCCACCTTCGTCCGGGGCAGCCCCTTCAGCAGGGCCCGGTCGGCGGCGACGGTGGTTCTCCGGCGCAGGGCGGGCACGTGCCATGCCCCGCACACCACGGCCACGTCGTCCCCGGCCTCCCGCCGGGCCGCCCGGATGCTCAGCCGCATGTGTGCCTCGCGCAGGAGGTCCCGGTCGTGTCCGCCGCTGCCGTGGGTCTCCCGCAGGGCCGTCATCGCCTCCTCGAGTGCGGTGAACGGCGCGAAGGGGTCCCCCTCGCTTCCGGTGCGGTGCCCGACGACGTCCTCCCACCACCGTTCGGCGTCGTCATACCCGGCGGCGCGGGCCAGCTCGCCCAGCGGATCGATACGTACTCGGTCCCCGGGGACCGTCTCTCCGTCCGGGCCGGGCCTGCTCCGCCCGGTCCCTCCGCCGCTGTCCCCGCCCGGGCCGGCGGCGTCCTCGCCGATCTCCCCGCCTCCCCCGTCCTCACGCTCCTCCGCGTCCACGTCCGCGTCCGCGTCGCTCCCGTCGTTCCTCTCGTTCTTCTCGTTCCAGTTCTTCGTGCTCTTCTCGCTCCTGTTCTTCCCGTTCCTGTCCTTCCCGTTCCTGTCCTTTCCGTTCTTGTTCCTCTCGGCCGCCTGGTCCTCGCTGCCGCCCCGGTCACCGGCCTCCTCCCGGCCGTCCGTACGGTCCTCCTCGTCGGCATCCCACGCCAGGGTGTGGGCGGCCGGCAGGTCGATGAAGCGGACGGGTACGCCGTGTTCCAGGGCCCACCGCAGAGCCACCCACTCCGGGGAGAACTCGGCCAGCGGCCAGAACACCGACCGCCCGGGCCCGTCCACGGCATGGGCCAGCAACGCGACCGGCGGGCGCATGTCCGGGTCAGCGGCCAGCGGGAGCAACGGGTCTGCCTCGGGCGGTCCCTCGATCAGGACGACGGCGGGCCGGGCCGCCTCCAAGGCCGCGCGCACCGCTCGCGCCGACCCCGGTCCGTGGTGCCGGACGCCCAGCAGCAAGGGTCCCGCTCCCGACCGGCCGAGGCCCTGCCCGTCGAGGCCCGGTCGGTCGAGACGCGGTCGCTTGAGGCCCTGTCGGCCGCCGCCCGTCATCCCGCCCCCCGACAGCCTGTCATCCCGCCGCCCATCGGTGTGTTCGCGCCCGACGGGGCGGCCGGGTGACGGCGTTCGGCGCGGGTGCCGCCGCTCATGCGCCGACCTCCCGGCATGCGCGGTAGAAGTCCTTCCAGCCGTCCCGTTCGCGGATCACGGTCTCCAGGTACTCCTGCCAGACGACCCGGTCGGCCGCCGGGTCGCGCACGACGGCGCCGAGCAGGCCCGCCGCCACGTCGCCGGCCCGCAGCACCCCGTCGCCGAAGTGGGCCGACAGGGCGAGCCCGTTGGTGACGACGGAGATGGCCTCCGCTGTGGACAGGGTGCCGCTGGGCGACTTGAGCTTCGTGCGGCCGTCGGTGGTGACCCCGTCGCGCAGTTCGCGGAAGACGGTGACGACCCGGCGGATCTCGTCGATGCCGTCGGGCATCAGCGGCAGGTCGAGGGAGCGTCCGATCTGGTCCACCCGCCGCGCGACGATGCCGACCTCCTCCTCGGGTGTGCCCGGGAGCGGCAGCACGACGGTGTTGAACCGCCTGCGCAAGGCACTGGACAGGTCGTTGACGCCGCGGTCGCGGTCGTTGGCGGTGGCGATGAGGTTGAAGCCGCGGACCGCCTGCACCTCCTCGCCCAGCTCCGGTATCGGCAACGTCTTCTCGGAGAGGATCGTGAGGAGACTGTCCTGCACATCGGCCGGGATGCGGGTCAGTTCCTCGACCCGGACGGTGGCGCCCCGCGTCATCGCGCGCATCACGGGGCCGGCCACGAGGGCGTCACGGCCGGGTCCGTGGGCGAGGAGCCGGGCGTAGTTCCAGCCGTAGCGGAGGGCTTCCTCCGGTGTGCCGGCGGTGCCCTGTACCAGCAGGGTCGAGTCGCCGCTGATCGCCGCGGCCAGGTGCTCCGACACCCAGGTCTTCGCCGTGCCGGGCACGCCGAGGAGCAGCAGCGCACGGTCCGTGGCGAG
Source organism: Streptomyces sp. 3-6 (assembly GCF_056323165.1). Taxonomy (NCBI): domain Bacteria; kingdom Bacillati; phylum Actinomycetota; class Actinomycetes; order Kitasatosporales; family Streptomycetaceae; genus Streptomyces; species Streptomyces sp. 3-6. The sequence continues at coordinate 66,067 of NZ_JBWHZP010000020.1, read as the reverse complement.
GGTGGTCACCGCGACCTCCACGATGCGCCGCGGACCCACGTACTTGGGGGTGATCACCATGCCGTCGGGCAGGGTGCCGCCGAGGAGGTAGGTGGCGACGGCCCACGGCGAGAGCCGCCAGTTCGCCGGCCGGGGGCGGTCGTCCTGGGCGGCCAGCGCGGCGAGTTCACCGGCGAAGGCGTCCTCCGCGTGGGGTCGCAGCACCGGCGTCGGCGGGTCCGGTGCCGAGGCGGGGTCACCGGATGCCGGGCCACTGCGTGTCGGGGCGGCGGGGAACGCGTCGGTGCGCGTGTGCGTTCCCAGGGGTGCGGCGCTGTTCCGGCGCGGGGCGCCGGACGTCGGTTCAACGGGTGTGGACATGGCTGAGTCGTCCCCCTCCAGCTCGGCCGGTTCGGATCTGTCACCACCGTGCACCACGCCACTGACAATCGCCCCGGCCTGTGGACAGTCCCGTGCACCACCTGTGGACAACCTCGCTTCTGGACCAAGCTCCCTATCAGGTCATGTTCCGCCCGGCCGGAGCCATGAGAACAGGTCCCGGCGACCGGACAGAACAACGGGGGGACAACCCAGCAGGGCGTCAGTCAGTGGCTGGGCCACGATCACCGGAACCTGAGTATCAGCATCAATGTCAGTGGTGGTGCGTACGGTCGGGTGCATGAGTCAGCAGGAGGTGAACCGCACCGCTAATCGGCGGGCTGCACTGGTTTCTGACCAGGCATCGGGGCCGATCGGCGGTGAACCGGACGCGTCCGGTGCATGGGCGGACACGGGGTGGTCGGACGACGGTGTGGTGTGGGGGCTGTACGGAGGGACGGAGCCCGGCGGCAGCGCGCAGCACCGGACGGCCGTCGACGTGGGGGCCGTCGCCGCGCCCGCGTACCGGTGCAGTTGCCCGAGCCGCAGTGAACCGTGCCGGCACGCGGCGGGTCTGCTGACGCTGTGGTCCGCGGGCGAGGGGGCGGTGCCGCGGGCGGATGCGCCGGGCTGGGCGGCGCGTTGGGCGGCGGACCGGCGCGGCCGGGAGAGTGGGCGGGGCACGGGTGCCACGGAGGGCGGAACTAGCGCGAAGGGCACGAGCGCCACGGACAGCGGGGGTGTCACCGAGGGCGGGAGCACCACGGAGGGCCGGGCTGTCGCGGCGGGGCCGGCCGATCCGGAGGCGGCGCGGCGCAGGGCTCAGCGGCGGGCGGAGCGCGTCACGGCGGGGGTCACGGAGCTGGAGCAGCGGCTGGCGGACCTGGTGCGCGGTGGTCTGGCCGCCGTCGAACAGGCAGGGTCCGGCCTGTGGGAGGAGACGGCGGCCCGCATGGTCGACGCCCAGGCACCGGGACTGGCCGCCCGGGTGCGGGAGCTGGCGGCGATACCGGGTGCCGGGCCGCAGTGGCCGGTGCGGCTGCTGGAGGAGTGCGCGCTGCTCCACCTCCTCGTCCGGGGCTGGCTTCGGCGGGAACTGTTGCCCGACGGCCTCGCGGCGACGGTCCGCTCCCGCGTGGGCCTGCCCACGTCGGCGGACGGGCCGGGGATGCGCGACCGCTGGCTGGTGCTCGCCCGGTACGACACGGCGGACGCCCGCCTGACGACGCGTCGGATCTGGGTCCACGGCATCGCGTCGGGCCGCACGGCCCTGCTCCTCTCCTACGGTGCGGCCGGCCGGGCGCCGGAACTGTCGCTTCCGGTGGGGCCGGCCCTGGACGCGGAGCTGGCCCCCTATCCGGGCGCGGGTCAGCTGCGGGCCGCGCTGCGCGAGCGGTTCGGGTCCCCCGAACCGACGACTGCACGGCCCCCGGGCGTCACCACGGCCGGGGCGGCCCGTCGGTACGGCGATGCGCTGCGGGACGACCCGTGGCTGGACGGGGTGCCGGTGGCCCTGGACCGGGTGGTTCCGGTCCCGGACGGCACCGGCTGGCAGCTCGCGGACGCCGACGCCGACACCGCCCTGCCGCTCACCCCTGCGGCATGCTCCCGCTCCGGGCTGTGGCGGCTGGTGTCCTTGGCAGGCGGGACGCCGGTGCGGGTCTTCGGGGAGTACGGCCACCAGGGATTCACTCCTTTGGCGGCATGGCCGGAGGGGCCCGGTGAGGTGGTCCCGTTGTGCTGACCCCGCCCTTTTCCGGCATGCACTCCCGGCCCATGCGCCTCAGGCATGGCACGCGCCACACGGGACACCCGGCACCCGTGAGTCTTCGACCGCTCCGGGACATCCGACGGAAGGGAAGCTCATGAGCAGGATCGCCGCCGCCGCGGACCCGGCCGGCCGCCCGACCGGTGCCCCGGCCGGGTCCCCCGCCCGGCTCTACGCCGACGAGGTTGGGGCGTCCGGGCCCGGTGGAGTGTCCTCGGCATCGCCCGCCGCTCCCGCCCCCGGGCCGGAAGCCTGGGACGCACTCGTCACCACCGCTCTCCTGGGGACCGACCGTCGCACGCCACCGGGCGTCCCACCCGGGCCGGCGGCACCGGCGGCCCTGCTCGACGCGGCAGCCGAGGCCACCCTGGGGCGGCGTGCCGGTCTGCTGCCCGTCAGGGCGGCCGAGCGGCCCTGGCCCGCGCCGCCGGACCCCCGGCCCGTACTGCCCCCGGCGGCCACCCGGCGCCTCGAAACGCTCCTGTCCGACCGTCCAAGCCCTTCCGGGGGCCGCCGCGGGGCCGCACCCGACCTGCGGGAACTCCTTCCCCAGTGGCTCGCCGCCGCGAACGACCGGGGCTTCGCGGCACCGCCCGCCCTCCTCCCCGCCCTGCTGGACGCCGCACGGGGACGGACGGACCTGCGCCCGGCGGCGCTGCGTTTCGCCGGCCCCCGTGCGCTGTGGCTGGCACGGCTCAACCCCGACTGGCGTTTCGCCCTGCGCGCGACACCGGGCGGAGCACTCGCCCGGTCGGGCCCCGAAGGTCCTGCGGGGTACCAACGGTTGTGGCAGGAGGGCTTGTTCGCGGAACGCGTCGCACTGCTCGCCACGCTGCGCTCCCGGCGGCCGGCCGCCGCTAGGGCCCTGCTGGCCGGAACCTGGAGCACGGAACGGGCGGAGGACCGCCTGATGTTCCTGGACTCGCTGCGCACCGGGCTCGGACCCGACGACGAAGAGTTCCTCGAACAGGCTCTCGGCGACCGCAGCCGCAACGTCCGGGCGACGGCGGCCGACCTGCTGTCGGCCCTGCCGGGGTCGGCGTTCGCGGGCCGGATGGCCGTGCGGGCGGCGGCCTGCGTGGCCATGGACCACACCCGGGACACGCCGACGATCGTCGTGGAGGCGCCCCACGCGTGCGACGCGGGCATGGAACGCGACGGCATCACTGCCAAGGCACCCGCCGGGCGGGGCGAACGGTCCTGGTGGCTCGGCCGGTTGGTGGAGTCGGCACCGCTCGCCACCTGGCCGCACCGGCTCGGCGGGCGGACCCCGCGGGAGATCGTGCAGCTGCCGGTGGCCGACGACTGGCAGGGGGAACTGCACGCGGCCTGGTGCCGTGCAGCGGTACGGCAGCGGGACCCCGACTGGTCACGGGCCCTGCTGGGCGACCCCTCGGCACCGGAGGCAGGCGGCCCGGGGGCGGTGTCGCTGGCCGAGCGCGCCCGGCTGCTCGCCGCCTTGCCCCCGGACGAACGGGCCGCGTGGGTGGCCGGGTTCATCGAGACCCACGGCCTGTCGGAGGCGTTCCAGCTGCTCGGGGTCTGCGCGGTCCCGTGGCACGAGCCGCTGGGGCGTGCGGTGGTCGACGCACTCGACATCGCCCGGGACGCGGGAAGCTACCCCTGGAGCTTCAGCGGGGTCATGGGGTTGGCCGAACGCTGCCTCGACCCCGGCGAAGCCGACCGGCTCGACGCGCTGCCGGCGATGCCGGACGAGTCCGAGGACGCTTCCCCGGGAGCCGGTGGTTACTGGACGGAGGCGTTCCAGCGGCTGGTCACCACGCTGCGCCTGCGGGCGGCGATGCTGCGGGAGCTGGGTCCGCCGCGGCCTGCCCCACCCGCGCCGGCCTCGCAGACGGGCGGCGCGCCGTGAACCGGCCACGGGGCGCACAAGCCGACGGGCCGCACGCCGAAGCCGCCCGCCGAGCACCGCTTCCGCCGGGGACGCCCGGCAGGACGCCCCCACCCGGCTCGGGAGGGCGCGGAGGGCCGGAGGAAGGGACCTCCGCGGACGACGTCGCCGGTGCCCCGACCGGCTCCGGGACCGTTCATCCGGTCCGGGGGCTACGCCTCGGCGGGCTGCCGTGCGTGCGCGCGCACCCAGTCCACGATGGATGCCGTCGTCGCGCCCGGGGTGAAGATCTCCGCGACGCCCTTCTCCTTCAGCGGGGCGATGTCCGCCTCAGGGATGATGCCGCCGCCGAACACCAGGATGTCCGCCGCGTCGCGCTCCCGGAGCCGCTCGATCACGGCGGCGAAGAGCGTGTTGTGCGCACCGGAGAGGATCGACAGCCCGATGGCGTCGGCGTCCTCCTGGATCGCGGTGTCGACGATCTGCTCGGGGGTCTGGTGGAGCCCGGTGTAGATGACCTCCATACCGGCGTCCCGCAGCGCCCGCGCGATCACCTTGGCCCCGCGATCGTGGCCGTCGAGCCCCGGCTTGGCCACCACCACGCGGATCGGACCGGCTGCCACACCCATCACTGCCTCCATGAACCGACTACATCCATCCGTACCGACAAGTACCGCACACATCCGCCATGCCGTACACCTCACGCACGTCGCGCTGATCGCACCGGTCGCGTGTGCCGCACGTGCCTCCGCCCGCTGCGCCGGGCGCACGACCGGGACACGGACGCCCCGGCCGAGCCCGGCCGGGGAGTGAACGAACGTTATCGCCAGCATCCCGCAACCGGCCGTTTCACGGTGCGGAGCGAGGGGGAAATCACACACAGGGACACGTTCACCGCGCAGCGTTCCCGAGCCGCCGGCTCCGGACTCCACGTGCTCGTGCGACACGCGGGCATCAGTGGGAACATGCGCATAAGGGATCCGCGACGAGGTCGCCGCCGTATCGCGACCGTCCGACGCGACGCGTGCGCGCTGCGTCGGCCCTGGTCGTCGCGTCTCCCCATGAGGGCACACGGGGGACACGGCTGTCCTTCCGCGTGCCGACAGGAGGTCGGCCCATGAAGGTCACCCAGGCAGCTCTCCCTCTGCTTCCGCTGTGCCGGCGTCTTCTGCCGACCCGGCTCGCGGATCTCTCCCTGGCCCTGTTGAAAGCCACCGCCCTGGAGCTCGCGATCCTCGCGGGCCACCTCCTCCTGTATCCCGCCGGCATCGTGCAGGAGCGCCGGGACGCACGCCCCGCCCTGCCGGCCCCCGAGGGCACCGCACAGCTGCCGGTCGAAGCCAAGCCGCCGGTCGTCCTGCTGCACGGGTTCATCGACAACCGCTCGGTGTTCCTCCTGCTGCGGCGCAGTCTCGCCCAGCACGGCAGGCAGCAGATCGAGTCGCTCAACTACTCCCCGCTCACGTGCGACATCCGCACCGCCGCCGAACTGCTGGGCCGCCACATAGAGGAGGTGTGCGAGCGCACCGGCAGCGACCGGGTCGACGTGGTCGGGCACAGCCTCGGCGGTCTCATCGCCCGGTACTACGTGCAACGGCTGGGGGGCGACACCCGGGTGCGCACCCTGGTCACGCTCGGCACCCCGCACTCCGGCACGCGTGTCGCCCCGCTCGCCAACGCGCACCCCATCGTGCGCCAGATGCGTCCCGGCTCGGAGGTGCTCGAGGAACTCACCCGGCCCGCGCCGGGCTGCCGCACCCGGTTCGTCGCCTTCTGGAGCGACCTGGACCACATCATGGACCCGCTGGAGACGGCCTGCATCGAGCACCCGGACCTGACGGTGGACAACGTGCGGGTGAGCGGCGTGGGACACCTCGCCCTGCCCGTGCACCCGGCCGTGGCGACCGGCATCCGGGAGGCCCTGGACACCGCGCAGCCGGGAGAACCGACGGCGGGCCGGGCCGGCAGCACGACGGTGGCCTGACGTCGGCTTCGGCTTCCCCTCTGCTTTTTTAGGTCTCGTGCTGCTTCGTTCGCTCCCGCGCTGTTCCGGCTGCTCCGACGGCGGGCCGAGGCCGACCGGTACAGGACCGCACACAGCACCTCACACGGGACCGCGTCGCACCGGAGTGCACCGGAGTGCATCGGAGTCGCACCGGCACAGGACCGCACGGGGATGGCACAGGGATGGCACCGAACCGGGGGCGGGCCGGTGCCGAACCGGGGGCGGACCGGTGCCGAACCGGGGTCGGACCGGTGCCGAACTGGGTCGGACCGGCGGCGTCGGACCGGCACAGGGCCCCACGTCGGACAGGGGCGGACAGGGACGGACCGGCCTCGACCCGGCGCGGGACCACACCCCGGTCGCGCCCCGGTCTCATGCCGGCCCCACCCGGACCTGACGCCGACCACTTGACGCTCCGCACCCCGGGCGCCCGACACGCCCGAGGCACATGCCACCCGGCGGTGGCATCCCGTCCGGCCCGGCGTTCGGACAACAACCGCCCCGTAGGGCCGACTTGTCACCACCGACACCACCCTCGACTCGAACGTATTTCGAACGCAGAGCCAAGACCTCGTGTGGGCGCCGCCAAAACGCAACCGAATGCCCGTTTCCTGCGAGCCTGAAACCTGCGGAAGATTGTCGCGCCCGCATACCGCCGGGTACAGTCGCCGCACTGCTCTGGCAGCCACCGTTGTCGAGGCGAAAGAGAAGTTGGTGAACGACCGTCACCCGTCGGGGACCATCCCCCCGGCTCCGGCTTCCGACGCCACCTCGGTGCCCTACGCGCCGTACGGCACGCAGGAGGGCCAGTACGGCGACTTCACCACGTACGGCGGCTACGACGCCACCGGTTTTGCCTCCGCACCCCCTGCCACCGGCACTTTCGCCACCGATCCGCTCTTCGGTGACCTGCCCGGTGCAGGTCCCGTGGCGGACGTCTACGACACGGGTCAGTGGACCGGCGAGGCCCAGGGCAACGGCTCCTACGACGCCTACGCGGCCCAGCACTACGCCGCCTACGACACGGGCCTCCACGACACGACCGGCTGGGCCACCGGCGGGCAGCAGACGGCCGTGATCCCGACGCAGGCCGACGCCCCCGACACCAGCGGCCAGTGGGACGCCTCCACCTGGCTGCAGCCCGACCCGGCCGGGTTCCCCTCCTCCGACGGGACCCAGCAGTGGGACTGGGGTACGCAGACCTTCGACTCCGGCGCCTACGACGCCACCCAGTGGAACTCCGACGGCACCCCGACCGGTGCGTCCGACCCCTACGGGACGCAGACCGATCCCTACGGGACGCAGACCGATCCCTACGGGACGCAGACCGATCCCTACGGGACGCAGGCCGAGAACCACGGGACACAGGCCGAGGGCTACGGGACACAGGCCGAGGGCTACGACGAGCAGGCCACTGCCCCCTACGAGCAGTCCGGCACCACGCGGTTCCCCGAGGACGAGCCGGACGGCGACTCCGGCACCACGTACCCGGAGGACGGTCCGGGCGACACCGGTGAACTGCCCGCCGTGAGCCTGCTGGACGACCAGGAGGAGGTCGCCCCGGCGCCGCTCCCCCGCACCGGCTCCCGGAGCGGCAACCGCTCCCGCCGCCGCACCCCCCCGAAGCGGTCCGCGCTGCTCACGGTCGCCGTGCCGTCGGTGTGCGTCATGGGAGTGGCCGGCGTCGCCGCGGCCTCGGTCGTCGATCTGAGCGGGGAGACGGGCGGCCAGGAGAAGAACACCACCGCGGCGGACGCCCAGCCGGTGCAACCGTCCGCCGCCAACATCAAGCTGGACACCCAGCTGAAGAGTCTCACCGCCGGGGCCGACGACTTCGCCGACCGGGCCAGTCGCACGCAGGAACGCATCGACCTCGAGGCCCAGCAGGAGGCCGACCGCAAGCGCGCCGCCCAGGAGGCCGCCCGCAAGGAGCGGCTGCGCCCCAAGTTCGCGCTCCCGGTGGCCCTGCACGGACTCAGCGCCTTCTACGGCCAGGCGGGCACCAACTGGATGTCGGTGCACACCGGCATCGACTTCCCCGTGCCGTACGGCTCGACCGTGATGGCCGCGACGGACGGCACCGTCCGCACGCAGTTCAACGTCAGTTACGGCAACATGATGATCGTGACGGCGAAGGACGGCACGGAGACCTGGTACTGCCACCTCTCCAGCTACAAGGTCGCCCCGGGCACGACCGTGAAGGCCGGCGACCCCATCGCGTTCTCCGGCAACTCGGGCAAGTCCACCGGCCCGCACCTGCACTTCGAGGTCCGGCCCGGCGGCGGCTCCACGATCGACCCGCTCGCCTGGCTGCGCAGCCACGGCCTCAACCCGTCGTGACGCACTGACCCACCGCTCGTCGCCCCTCCCGGCCCCGTGGACCCCGCCGCACCGGCGACGCCCACGGGCCGTTCCTCCGCCGGGACCCGCCTACAGCTTCTCCACCGGCGCGTACCGCAGCAGCAGCCGCTTGGGCTTGGTGTCACCGAAGTCGATGGTCGCCTCGGCGTTGGCGCCGGTGCCCTTGACTCCGACCACGGTGCCGAGCCCGAACTGGTCGTGCGTGACGCGGTCCCCGACGGCCAGCGACACCACCGGCTTCTCCGCCGTCCGCCGGGTGGCGAACCCGGACGCACCCGAGGCCGACGAACGCGACCGCGACGAGGACAGCGACGCCGCGATCCCCGACGCCGGACCGGAGGAGGCCGGTGCGCTCGACCCGGTGCGCTTCCACTCCAGGTGCGCGGCCGGGATCTCCTCCAGGAACCGCGAGGGCGGGTTGTAGGACGGCTGCCCCCACGCGCTGCGCAGGGTCGAGCGGGTGAGGTACAGCCGCTCCCGCGCACGCGTGATGCCGACGTAGGCCAGGCGCCGCTCCTCCTCCAGCTCCTTGGTCTCGCCGAGGGCGCGCATGTGCGGGAACACGCCGTCCTCCATGCCGGTGAGGAAGACCACCGGGAACTCCAGGCCCTTGGCGGTGTGCAGGGTCATCAGGGTGATGACGCCCGAGCCGTCCTCGTCCTCGTCGGGGATCTGGTCGGAGTCGGCGACCAGGGCGACCTGCTCCAGGAAGTCGGCCAGGGTTCCGGTCTCCCCCTCGGCGCGCTCCTGCTCGAACTCCAGGGCCACCGCGGCGAGTTCCTGGAGGTTCTCGATCCTGGTCTCGTCCTGCGGGTCGGTGGACGCCTGCAACTCCGCGAGGTAGCCGGTCCGTTCGAGGACCGCCTCCAGCACAGTGGCGGGGCCGGCGCCGGACTCGACGACCGTGCGCAGGTCCTCCATCAGCGTGTTGAACCGCTTCACGGCGTTCGAGGAGCGCGCGGCCATGCCGTACGCCTCGTCGACGCGCTTGAGCGCCTGCGGGAAGCTGATCTTCTCCCGCTGGGAGAGGGCGTCGATCATGGCCTCGGCACGGTCGCCGATGCCCCGCTTGGGCACGTTGAGGATGCGGCGCAGCGGCACCGAGTCCTCGGGGTTGGCGAGCACCCGCAGGTAGGCCAGGACGTCCCGGACCTCCTTGCGCTCGTAGAAGCGGACCCCGCCGACGACCTTGTAGGGCAGCCCGACGCGGATGAAGACCTCTTCGAAGACACGGGACTGGGCGTTGGTGCGGTAGAAGACCGCGACGTCGCCCGCCTTGGCCTCGCCGGCGTCCGTGAGCCGGTCTATCTCGTCGGCGACGAACTGCGCCTCGTCGTGCTCGGTGTCGGCGACGTACCCGGTGATCCGCGCGCCCGCGCCAGCGTTGGTCCACAGGTTCTTCGGGCGGCGGGACTCGTTGCGCTCGATGACCGCGTTGGCCGCGCTGAGGATGGTCTGCGTGGAGCGGTAGTTCTGCTCCAGCAGGATCGTCGTCGCGTCCGGGTAGTCCTCCTCGAACTGGAGGATGTTGCGGATCGTCGCGCCGCGGAAGGCGTAGATCGACTGGTCGGCGTCGCCCACCACGCACAGCTCGGCCGGGGGGACCTCGGCCTCGGGCGGCACGTCGACGGGGTGCTCCGAAGTGCCGACGAGTTCGCGGACCAGGGCGTACTGGGCGTGGTTGGTGTCCTGGTACTCGTCGACCAGGACGTGCCGGAAGCGGCGACGGTAGTGGTCGGCGACGTCCGGGAAGGCACGCAGCAGGTTGACCGTGGTCATGATCAGGTCGTCGAAGTCCAGCGCGTTCGCCTCGCGCAGCCGGGACTGGTAGAGCGCGTACGCCTGGGCGAGGGTCTTCTCGAAGCCGTCGGCGGCCTGGGCGGCGAAGTCCTCCTCGTCGATCAGCTCGTTCTTCAGGTTGCTGATCTTCGCGCTGAAGGACTTGGGCGGGTACCGCTTGGGGTCGAGGTCCAGGTCGCGGCAGACCAGCGCCATCAGACGCTTGGAGTCGGCGGCGTCGTAGATCGAGAACGACGAGGTGAAGCCCAGCTTCTTGCTCTCCCGGCGCAGGATGCGCACGCAGGCGCTGTGGAACGTCATGACCCACATTGCGTTCGCCCGGGGCCCGACGAGCTGCTCGACGCGCTCCTTCATCTCGCCCGCGGCCTTGTTGGTGAACGTGATCGCGAGGATCTGGCCCGGGTGGACGCCCCGCTCTCCGAGCAGGTGGGCGATGCGGTGGGTGAGCACCCGGGTCTTGCCGGAACCGGCACCGGCCACGATGAGCAGGGGCGAGCCGGAGTGCACCACGGCGGCGCGCTGGTTGTCGTTGAGCCCCTCCAGGAGGGCGGCGGAGTCCACCACCGGGCGGGGGGCGCCGTCCCGGTAGTAGGCGTCACGGTCCGGCGGCACGTCGAACTTCCCGCCGAACAGGTCGTCCGGAACCGACTCCGGTCCGTGCTCGTCCTCGGGCGGCGGCGGGGGCTCGTCCACGGGGCCGCGCTGGGCCTGGAGGTCCGTCAGGAAGCTGTCGTCAAAGAGGCTGCTCATCGCTCTCCGAGTCTAGGCCGCCCCACCGACAGCCCGGGGCCGCCCCGGGAACATCACGCCGTTCCGCCGCCCGCCCCGAGGCCCACCGTCCGCCCCCACGGTGCCCGGACATCCACGCACCCTGCAGTGTCGCGCGGTCACCAACGGTGACCACATCGATCAGGTCACGAAAATGTATCGGGCATATCACCCATCAACCTTCACAAGGGCCACATCAGTTGGCTACGGTGCGGGCGGGCCGCTCGTCCCCCGTCGGCGAACCTCGCCGGCTCGCGCGGCCCCCGCCGAGTCCGTCACTGTCCGTCAGGGCAGCCGGAGCCGGGGTTCCACCGAGACCATGGGTGAATCGGCCCACTCCCCCGCGGAGCGGCCGTAGGGCAACCCTTCCGAAGCACCCGCCCGAACCCTCCCCCAGTGCCGGCACGGCCTGGGCGGGGACCCCCGCCGTTCACCGGTGGGCGGAGTTCTGGAAGGAGTCGCCTCCCTTGGCGTCGCACCGCAAGTCGCGCACCCCGGGCACGCGCGTGGCAGGCATACGCACCCCTGCTCTGGCCACCGCGGCCCTCACCTCCGTGGCCCTGCTGTCCCAGACGGCCGACGCCGCTCCGGCCGACGACGGCAAGCCCAGCCTGGAAGAGGTCGAGAAGAAGGTCGGCGACCTCTACCGCCAGGCCGAGTCGGCGACCGAGAAGTACAACGCCGCCAAGGAGAAGACCGCCAAGCAGCGCGAACGCGTCGACACCCTCCTCGACGACGTGGCCCGGCGCACCCAGAAGCTGAACGACGCGCGGGAGCAACTGGGGTCCTACGCCGCCGCCCAGTACCGTACCGGCGCCGGCGTCCCCGACACCGCCACCTTCCTGCTCGCCGACTCGCCACAGGACTTCTTCGACCGCAGCCGGCACATGGACCGGATGACCGGCCGCCAGAAGCAGGCGGTCGACGACTACGTCACCGAGCAGTCCGAGACGATGAAGAAGCGCCAGGAGGCCACCGAGAGCCTGGCCACGCTCACCGAGTCGCAGAACGACCTGAAGACGGCCAAGGCCACCGTCCAGAAGAAGCTCGCCGACGCCCGCGAGCTGATGTCGAAGCTGACCGCCGAGGAGAAGGCCCGGCTGGCGGCGATCGAGAAGAAGAAGCAGGAGGAGGCTGCCCGCAAGGCCGCCGAACTCGCCGAGCAGCAGGCCGAGCGACAGCAGGCCCAGGAGGAAGCCCAGCCGGACAGCGGGGGCCAGGGGGCCTCCGGTTCCTCGGGCGCCTCGGGCTCCGCCACCGCCCCTCCGGCGTCGTCCGACTCCGGGTACGCCACCAAGGCCGAGAAGGCCCTCGCGTTCGCCCGCGCCCAGATCGGCAAGCCGTACGTCTGGGGTGCCACCGGCCCCGGCTCCTACGACTGCTCCGGCCTGACCCAGGCCGCGTGGAAGGCCGCCGGCGTGGTCCTCCCGCGCACCACCTACGACCAGGTCAAGGCCGGGACGACCGTCCCCCTGTCCCAGGCGCAGCCCGGTGACCTCGTCTTCTTCTACGACGACATCACCCATGTGGGCCTCTACATCGGCAACGGCAAGATGATCCACGCCCCGAAGCCCGGCACCTTCGTCCGCGAGGAGTCGGTGTTCTACGACGGCGAGTCGTCCATCCACAGCGTGGTGCGTCCCGCCTGACCCACGTGGCCTGACACCCGGCCTGACACACGTGGCCTGACGCACGTGGCCTGACACACCTGGCCTGACGAGCCCCGGGCCTCGGGCCGCCCAGGCCCGGTGCGCCACGGTCCGGTCCGCTACGGCCGGGCGGCGGGCGTTCCGTCACCCACGCGCGCCCCGGCGATCACCGCACGGTGTGCTCTTCTAGCATTCCGCCCATGCCCCGCGCCTCTGCCTCCCCTGTCCGCGCCTGGTGGGCGCAGCGTTCACCCGCGGCCGGAGCCGCCGTGATGGCCACCGGCATCGTGTCGGTCGCGTTGCGCCTGGCGGGCTATGAGGTCCTCTCGCGCGTCACCCTGGTGCTGGCCTGTGCCGCGTGGTTGGGGCTGGCGGCGGAGTTCGTCCTGCGACTGGTGCGGGAGCGCGAACGCTGGGTCGCCGAAGCGGCGACGCCGGGCGCGCTCACGGCCGTCGCCGCCACGACGGTGATCGGCACCGGGTTCGCCGCCCTGGACCTGCTCCGTCTCGCCGGTGCGATGCTGGCGCTGGCCACCGTGCTCTGGCCGGTGCTGCTCGTCCTGGTCGTCAGCCGCTGGCAGCCGCGCATGCCCGGAGCGGTCTTCCTGTGCTGTGTGGCCACGGAAGGACTCGCCCTCCTCGGCGCCACGCTCGCCGCCGCCGAGTCGGCGGCCTGGCTCGCGCGTGCGGCCATGGTGCTGTTCTGGTTCGGGCTGGTGCTCTACGCGCTCGCCCTGTTCCACTTCGACTGGCGGCAGGTGTTCGAGGGGGCGGGCGACCACTGGATCGCCGGGGGCGCACTCGCCATCTCCGGGCTCGCCGGCGCGCGACTGCTCACCGCCGACAGCCCGCAGCTGTACCTGTGGAACGAGGACGGCAGCGGCGTGCTGCGGTTCGCGACCGTGAGCCTGCTGGTCCTGGACCTCGCCTGGTACGTGGTGCTGCTCGTCGCCGAGATCGTGCGGCCCCGGCTGGGCTACGACACCCGGCGCTGGTCGACCGTGTTCCCCCTGGGCATGACGGCGGCGGCGACGCTGACCGCGTCCGCCGCCGTCGGCGCCCCGTGGCTGAAGCACCTGGGGCACGTGCTGGTGTGGGTGGCGGTGGCCGTGTGGCTGGTGGTCGCCGCCGGGGCCGTCGGCTCCGCGCGGTCGGCGTGGGCCTCGTCGCCCGCGCGGGAGGCGATCAGGTCCAGAGGACGGCGATGAAGATGTTCGCCGTGGTCAGCAGACCCACCAGGCCGAACAGGCCCTTGTCCACCTTCTCGTCGTCCCGCTTCACGTAGACCAGCCCCAGGATCACGATCAGCAGCGCGAGCTTGATACCGATCTTCATGTGGTTGACGGTGTGGTCCTGGGCCTCGTTGAGGCCGACCAGGATGACACCGGTCACCAGCATCGTCACCGCGCCGTGCAGCATCGCGGGACTGAAGCGGGCGGTGCCCTCGCCCATCGCCTTCATCTGGGTGAGGAAGCCGCCCAGGAGCGACGCGATGCCGATGATGTGCAGGCCGACAAAGAGGTGGATGAGTACGTCCATGAGGCCGGAGCCTAGCCAGACCGGTCACGGCTCCCTGCACCGGGCCGGTGCAGCAGGGCGGGGACGCGGCCCGGGGTCGCGGCCCCTGGTCGCACAGCGGGGGTCGCGGGGCGGGATCGCAGGGCTTGATCGCGGGGCCGGGGTCGCCGGGGGCGGAACCGCCAGGCGGGATCCGGTCGCGGTGCCGGAGCGATCGCGGTGCGGCGAGGCAGCCGGGGCGGCCGGGGCACAGAGCGGACCACATGGCCGGTCCCCCTCCGTCCTCTCCCCTCTGCCCCTGCCTCGTAGCAGCCGGGCCCGCGCGCGAGGGGCGTTGCCCGCATCGGTCAGTGGGCTCGGTGAAGGCGTCGGGGATGCGCAGGGATCGCGGTCACTCCGATCGTCCGCCGGTCCGTCGGCATCACTTCCGCGCAACAGAGGGGTGGTCCCGCCCGGCGGGCCTAACGTTCTTGCACCAGGTGACCGGCGCATCACCGCCACCCGTACCGGGGGCGGCGCCGGACACCACCGCCGAGAAGGTCCGGCGGCGGCCCGCTCCCCCTGTGCACACCGCCGCCGGACGCCCGGAACGGATCAGCTCCGCTTGCCTCGAACCGGCCCGCGTCCCCAGAACCGGCCCGCGAGGACCACAGAACCGGCCGCCCGCGTCCCGCGCGCCACCGGCTGCGGTCCTCGCGGGCCGGGTGCGGAGTCACGGGCGTGGAGCGCGGCAGCGGCAGCGGCAGCGGCAGCCAACGGGCGCGGCTGGGTGACGGAAACGGGCGCCCTCGGCGTTCCGGCCTCCCAAGCCGCCGCCGGACCGCCTGCGCGGAGTCGTACGGCGAGGGCGCGGACGGACGTGGCGTGTACCCGCTCGGACCAGCCCACGCGGTGGTGGCGCGCGGCTCAGACCAGCCGGCGCGCCGTCGCCCAGCGGGTCAGCTCGTGCCGGTTCGACAGCTGCAGCTTGCGCAGGACCGCCGAGACATGCGACTCGACCGTCTTCACCGAGATGAACAACTGCTTGGCGATCTCCTTGTAGGCGTATCCCCGGGCGATGAGCCGCAGCACCTCGCGCTCCCGCTGGGTGAGGCGGTCGAGGTCCTCGTCGACCGGTGGGGCGTCCGTGGAGGCGAAAGCGTCCAGAACGAAGCCGGCCAGGCGCGGTGAGAAGACGGCGTCGCCCTCCTGGACGCGGAAGATGGAGTCGACGAGGTCGGTGCCGGTGATCGTCTTGGTGACGTAGCCGCGGGCTCCGCCCCGGATGACACCGATCACGTCCTCGGCCGCGTCCGACACGGACAGGGCGAGGAAGCGGACGGGCTGCTCGGTGTCGCCCATCAACGGGGCACAGCGCCGCAGCACTTCGACGCCGCCGCCCCCGGGCAGGTGCACGTCGAGCAGCACCACCTCGGGCCGGGTGGCCGTGATCACCGTGACCGCCTGGTCGACGTCGGCGGCCTCGCCGACGACCTCGACACCGGTCTGCTCGGTCTGCCCGATCTCGGCCTGGACACCGGTGCGGAACATGCGGTGGTCGTCGACCAGCACGACCCGCACGTGGCGCTGCCCCGCAGCGTCGGCCGGTGACGCGGCCCCGGTCGCCTCCGCCGCCTCCGCCGGTCCCGTCGACGGGTTCGCCTCGCTCGGCTCGCTCATGCCTTCTCCGCCCTCTCCATCTCCAGCTCGACCTCCGTGCCGCCGTCCGGCACCGCGCGCAGGCGCGCCGTGCCGCCGTTGCGTTCCATGCGGCCGATGATCGACTCTCTGACGCCCATGCGATCGGCGGGTATCGCGTCGAGGTCGAAGCCCGGGCCGCGGTCCCGTACGGACACGAACACCGTTCTCCCCTCGACCTCGGCGTAGACCTGCACGGCACCCCCCTCGCCACCGTACTTGGCGGCGTTGACCATCGCCTCGCGCGCGGCCTGCATCTGCGCACCGATCCGCTCGTCGAGGGGGCAGTCCCCCACGACGACGACCTCCAGGGGAACACCGTGCTGGTCTTCCACCTCGGCGGCGTTGCGCTTCACGGCCTCGGCGAGGGTGGTGGGCTCCTCGTCCTCGTCCTTGCCGTTGCCCTCCGGCTTGTAGAGCCAGGCACGCAGGTCGCGTTCCTGTGCACGGGCGAGGCGGCGGACCTCTCCGGGACTCTCGGCGTTCCGCTGGATCAGCGTGAGGGTGTGCAGCACCGAGTCGTGGACGTGGGCGGCGACTTCCGCCCGTTCCTGGGCCCGGATCCGCATCAGCCGTTCCTCGGACAGGTCCTGGGTCATGCGCACGAGGTAGGGCCCGGCGAGCAGCGTGATGCCGACGAGGACCGCGAGCGCCGCCTGGAGCACCGGACCGAGGTGGGCACCCGAGCCCTGGAGGACGAATATGCCCGAGACGCCCGCCGTCACCAGCAGGACACCGGCGCCGGCGCGCAGCAGGGTGACCGTACGCCGACGGCGCCCCACCTCGACCCAGCGGGCCCGGCGGGCATTGTCGGCCTGCCGCCAGACCAGGGCTACGCCGGCCCCGGCCAGGACGGTCGGCCAGAGGTAGGCGCGGGCGCCATTGGTGAGATCCACGCTGCCCACGAAGACCATCGCCACGACGACCATGAGGAGCAGGGCGACGATCTGACCCTTGTCCGGTCTGCGCGTGACCAGTCTGCGGCGGCCGTCCGGCGAGACCTCGGTGGCGACCAGGGAGGGCGGCCGGTGCGCCTCCACCCCGCCGACGCCGAGGGGGACGAAGAACCAGAAGGCGGCGTACAACAGCGCGCCGAGGCCGTCGGCCATGAACAGGCCGACGAAGACGAGCCGGACCCAGACCACGGGCAGCCCGAGGTGACCGGCCAGCCCCCGCGCCACTCCTCCGAGCCAGCGACCGTCGCTGCTGCGGTAGAGCTTGCGCGGCGGCCTCGGCTCGACGACTGGCGCTGCTGCGGCTTCCGACATGTCAATGATGGTCACACGCTCGTCGGTGCGGGGGCATCAGGGTAGGTCCCCGAGACTCCCCTGATCTCCGGGTGCGGCGGCCCCTTGGCGTCCCCCGGGCTCCCATCGGGGTCGAAATCAGGGTCGGACCAGGGTCGTCCCGACTGCCGTCGGGACGGCTCGCCCGTCACCATGGACGCATGACAGATCACCAGCACGCCGCGACGGGTCCGGGACCCGGCTCCGGCCCGCGCCCCTCCCCGGGCGCCGGGCCGCAGGATGCCGCGTCCGCCGCGGATGCGCCCCGTGCGCCCGGGCCCACGGGTGTGCGCGGCAGGAGAGGGAGGCCCGAGGGCGACGGTCCGACCGCCCCTCCGGGCCACGCGGCCGGACGGGCCGCCGGCCCCGCCTCCCCACCGGCAGCGGAGGGGGCCGGGCCGCCGCACCGTTTCCGCCGCGACCGCGACCACAAGCTGCTCGGTGGTGTCTGTTCCGGCCTCGGCCGGCAGTGCGACATGGACCCGGTCATTTTCCGGATCACCCTCGCCGTGCTCTCCGCGACCGGCGGGGTAGGACTCATCTTCTACGGCTTCGCCTGGCTCCTCGTCCCGTACGAGGACGAGGAGGAGAACGAGGTCCGCAGGCTGCTGACCGGCCGGGTCGACGGCCACGCCCTGGCCGCCGTCCTCTTCGCCCTGGTCGGCTGCGGTGTCTTCCTCACCATGCTGAACAACGGCGACGTGCTGAGTTTCGCCGTCATACTGTCCATCCTGCTGGCCGGCGCGGGGTACTGGTCCCGGCACCGCGGCGCCCCGGGCCCGGACCCCTTGGCAGCGCAGGCGGTCGCGGACGCCCCACCGGAGCCGCAGGCACCTCCGGTGGTCACCACCTACCCGTCCTGGTGGCGCGATCCGATCGTCAAGGATGGCCGGCACGTCGGTGCCACCGGCTACCTGTGGGGCCCGTGGGGCGCGGGCGCCCACGACGTCACCGCGGGCGTGTCGTTCGGTCTCGCCCCCAACCTGCACAAGTCCCCCGACCTTCCGCCGCAGCCCCCGAAGCAGCGGGGGCCCCGATGGATCGGCGGCTGGATCTTCCTGCTCGCCCTGCTCGCAGCAGGTGTGGGCACGGGCCTGACCTGGCAAGGGCACCCCCTCGGCACGAGCCTGCAGACGGGCCTGGCCGCCGCGCTCGCCGTCTTCGGCCTCGGCATTGCCGTCAGCGCGTTCCTGGGTCGTACCGGGGCGGGATCCATCATCCTGGCCGTCATCACGGCCGGGCTGCTGGCAGGGGCGTCCGCCGTGCCCAAGGACATCGGCACGGACTGGATGCGCACCACCTGGGAGCCCGCCTCGGTCGCACAGATACGCCCGGCCTACGACCTGGGCACCGGCACGGGCACGCTGGACCTGTCGGGCGTCCGGGTGCCCGAGGGGAGGACGGTGTCGACCCGGGCGGACATCGGAGTGGGGCGCGTCCACGTGATCGTGCCCGACGACGTGACCGTGCGGCTGACCGTCGAGGTGGGCATCGGCGACATTCAGCTCCCCGGGGAAAAGAAGCAGGACGTCGACGTGGCTCCGGGCAAGCGCGAGGAGGTCACTCTCGATCCGCCCGCCGGCGTCAGGAAGGGGGGCACCCTGGAGCTGGATCTCCAGGTCGGTGCCGGACAGGCGGAGGTCAGCCGTGCCACGTCATGAGTTCCAGCCGGGCAAGTTGATCGCCGGTGCCAGCCTGGTCGCGGCAGCGACCCTCTTCCTCGGAGACGCGGGCGGAGCCTGGGACACACCCTGGTTCGTGTTGTTCCCCGTCGTCGGGGGCGGCTTGTTCCTGGCCGGCTCCGTGGCCCTGGTGACCGGCCGGATACGGCGCCGCCGCCCTACGGCCGGCACCGGTCCGGGCGTCGACGCCCCACCTCCCGGACGGCCCGCTCGCGGGTGACCTGCCCTCCGGTTGCCCGCCCCACCGGGTCACCCGGCGACATCCCGGCCGGTGTCCGCCGCAGGGAGGCGACCCGGTCGCAGATGTCCGCGAGTCAGGTGTGGTCGGCGGATCCGCGCCTGCGTCGCGCCCGGAGAGCGGCGTCCAGAGAGAGGACGGGTGCGCCGGCCAGCACGAGGGGGATCCACGCCATCATGTAGGGGAGGTCGTTGCCGTAGTAATAGGGGTCAGAGGCCCAGCTCACCGTCAGCCACAGGCTCAGGGAGATCAACACGCCGCCCAGCGCGGCGAGGCGAGTGAGGAGGCCGACGAGGACTCCCAGGCCGACGGCCAGTTCTCCGAAGGCGATGGCGTAGCCGAAGCCCACCGGGTTCTTCAGGGAGAGGTCGATCAGGGTGGGGATGGCGGAGGAGTCGCGGACCGCCCGCATCATGTCGCCGATCGATCCTGCGCCCGAGTCCTTCAGGAAGGCACTGTCCGTGAGCTTGTCCAGCCCCGCGTACACGAAGGTGACGCCCAGGAAGATCCGGAGGGGGAGGAGTGCGTAACGGGTGGCCGTGTCCCGCCAGTCACCGCCGCGGTCCAGGTGGGGGGAGTACGTTTCCGTGCGCCTGCCGTGAGTCATCGCTGCCTGCCACCTCTCGCCGCCTGTCGAGACCCCCTCAACAGACCATACGTACGACAATCCACCACGGCTCAACCCTGACCGCCCAGTATTGATGGGAGATCAACAGCAAACCGACAGGTCCACGCGCCACGAGCAGGGATGGTGGCGAGGGCCCGAAACGAGGGCGGACGGGGCCGCGAACAGAGCTACGGCACCGGTCCACCAGCGAGTTCGGGCGGGCCCGGGGACCGGATCCCCGCCCAGTGCCTCACCGGGCCCGCTCGGCCGACTCGGCCGACCCGTGCTCGCCCCGGAAGGCCACGCCCCGCCTCACCTCTCCCCGCTCCCGAGCCCACGAACCGAGTGGCGCAAGGGCCGGTGCGGGCAAGGACGGGTGCGGGCAGGCTGAGCCGGGCCGGGCAGCGGCGGGTGATCCCAGGTGGCGTGTTCGGGGGCTCGGCCCCGGTCAGTCCGTCACGTCGATCGCGTAGCGGTTCGTCTCCACGCCCGCTGCCGTCACCACCTGGACCTCCACCCGGCCGGGCTCCACCTCCGCCGGGACCGGCACGGTGAGCAGGGTGTCCGTCGGGTTGTCGAAGCCTCCCGTGACCGGCACCAGAGGTACGTGCACGTTCACGGCGCCCACCCGGACGACCATCCGGGACAGCCGCTCGGCGCCCTGGGAACCCGGTGGCACGAAGCCGGTGCCGCGGATCTCGATGTCGTCCCCGGTCCGGATCGGCGCGTCCAGAGCCCCCGCCTCACGGGCCCGGACGACCGAGAGGATCACCGGCCGTCCGACCTCGGCGTACTTCCCGGCGAGATACGTCGCCGCAGACACCAGCACGACCGCCGCCAGCCCCCACGGCAGGTCCGGCAACTGGTCCGGGCGGCGGGCCAGCCGTACCGCCGCGAACACCAGGGCCACCGCGCTGATCACCACGTACTGGATGTCCGCGAAGCTGCCCCGTCCCGCGTCGTCGGTCAGGAGGTCCGCCGCCCGGGGCCGGTCCGCGCGCACCTTCTGCAACCGCTGTCCCAGAACCCGCAGCCCGATCACCCGCCGGACCAGTACGGCGATGCCGCACACCACGGCGAGGACGGTGACCACACCGGCCCCGCGGGCGAGTTCGAGTCCCGCTATCAGCGCGTCCCGTTCCGCGGGGCCGGACGCGGCCGCCAGTCGGCCCGCGAGGACCAGTACCGCGTAGGCGAGGAACAGCACCCAGGCCGCTGCCACGGCACGGGACGTGGAGAGACGGTTGTCCTCGCCGATCACCGGGGCCAGTGCCCCGCCACGCGCCCGGTGGAACCACGACGCGGCGGAGAGCGTCCCGGCCACCACCAGCGCGGCCAGCAGCCCGGCCGAGCGTGCGCCGGTCCACCCGGCACCGATCGCCGTCAGCGCCTGGACCAGGAGCAGCACGACGACCCCGGCCCACACCGTCACGACCGTCCGGTGCCACAGCCGCGCCAGCCAGGCCGCGCCCTCGGCACGGCTGCGCTGGGCGACCAGCTCGGCGGCCTGCGTCAACTCCTCGGACACCCACTGCCGGGAGGCCGACGCCGAGTGCGCCACCGCGGCCGGCAGCCCCTGACCGGCGGCGAACTCGTCGCGGCGCAGCAGGAACGCCGCGACCGCGCGCCGGTGCCCCTCACGCGCGCCGTGCGGGCAGTCCCCGCAGGTGCAGCCGCCGTCGTGCGCGCCGGGGTCCACGCCGCCCTCTCTCGCCTCCTGCACCGCCACGCCCGAAGCCCGCCTCTCCCGCACCCGCGTTCCCACGCCCTCCCGCCGCCCGGTGCAACTCCCCGGCGACGACAGCGAATTGTGCCCTACAACACGGCTCGATCGTTCAGCAGGTGTGGTCAACAAGGGTGAATCTCAGGGCGCGATGTTGACCCGTCGGGCAGTGGCCCCGGCAGCCGTCCGACGGACGGGCCCACCCCACTCGTCGGCGTCGCGGACAGTGAGCGACTCAACCGGCAGGTCAGGCGCCCGGCGCCGCCGTCCGTCCGGTGCACACCCGGGCCCGGGACCAACCGAACGGAACCGGGCCAGCCGAAAAGGCACGGGACCCGGCCGCCCCCTCGGAGTCTCCACAGACTCCGAGAGATCCGTGCCCTTGCCCCTCCCACCGATCCGTGGCCCTGCCCCTCCCACCGATCCGTGGCCCTGTCTGATGTGTGGCCCTGCCGCTCCCACGATCCCGGCCCCGCCGCTCCCGCAGCCCCGTGATCCTCCGCAGATCGGCGGCCCGCCATTCCCGCGGACCCGTGCCGCCCCGCAGACATCCGGCCCCGCATCCGGCCCCGCATTCGGCCCCCGGCGCGCCGCAGCTCCGTGACCCGCCTCCCTCGCCTCCACCGCCACTGCCACCGCCACCGCCGCCGCAACAGGTCCGGCTCGCTGCGGCTGATGTCCTGCCACAGTGGCTGGTAGTTGATCCAGGCCACCAGGTCTCCGCCGACCTGCTCCCGGGTCGCCACCGCCTGCCGGTGGTCGATGTGGACCGGCCTGCCCGCGGCCTGCGCCATGAGCTGGACCTGGGCGGACCGCTCCATCGACAGGAACCACCAGGCCGCCGCGTCCACCGAGTCACCGGCCGTCAGCAGCCCGTGGTTGCGCAGCACCAGCGCCTTGTGGGAGCCCAGGACGGACGCGATGCGCCGAGCCTCCTCGGCGTCGACCGTGACGCCGCTGTAGGCGTCGTACAGCGCGTGGTCCTCGTAGAAGGCGCAGCTCTCCTGGCTGAGCGGCTCCAGCAGGTCGCCGAGGGCGGCGAGCGCGCGGCCGTGCACCGAGTGGCAGTGGGCGACGGCGACGACGTCCGGCCGGGCCGTGTGGACCTGGGCGTGGACGGTGAACGCCGCCTGGTTGACGTGGTGTCCGCCCTCGACGACCTGGCCGTCCCGGTTGGCGAGGACGAGGTCGCTCACGGTGACGTGGCGGAAGGGCATCCCGAACGGATTGACCCAGAAGCAGTCGCTGTACTCGGGATCGCGTGCGGTGATGTGTCCCGAGACGCCGTCCTCGAAGCCGAACCGGCCGAACAGCCGGAGGGCACCCGCCAGCCGCTCCTTGCGGTGCCGGCGTTCGTCCTCGACCGACTCGTGCATCGGCGGCATGGCGAAGCGCAGCCTGTCGGTTCGCAGTGGCGGGGGCGGTGTGGGCCCGTGCATGAGTCCTCCGCGGGGGTGTACGTACGGGGCGGAAGGTACCGTCGGGGCGCCGCGCACGACAGATCTGTTCCGTGAAGATGCGGCGCGCGGCGCGACCGGGAGGAATCGCGCGGGCGTGATCCGGAGCAATGCAGACGGCAGGTGTCCGGTATTCGGGGCACGCTCTGGGCATGACGACGAACTGGGAGGCTTTCGCCACCGCCGAACCCGGCCTGGCGAGGACCGTCGAGGCACGCTTCGGCGCCCACACCCACCATGTCCTGGCCACGCTGCGCAAGGACGGCTCGCCCCGCACCAGCGGACTGGAGGTGCGCTTCCTCGGCGGCGAGCTGTGGCTCGGCATGATGCCGGGCTCGCTCAAAGCACGGGACCTGCGACGGGACCCGCGTTTCGCCCTCCAGGCGAATCCCGGGGAGGGCACCACCATGGGAGGCGGCGACGTCCGCGTCTCCGGCCGGGCCGTCGAGGTCGAGGACGCGGAGAGCATGGCCGCGTACCGCGAAGAGGTGGAACCGCCGGAGCCGTTCCACCTCTTCCGCACCGAGTTGACGGAGGTCGTACGGACCTGGGTGGAGGACGAGACGTACCTCGTCCTCCAGGTCTGGAGGCCCGGAGCGCCGGTGCGCACGCTCAGACGGACCTGAGCCCGTGGGGGCTCACTCCCACTCGATGGTCCCCGGCGGCTTGGAGGTCACGTCGAGGACGACCCGGTTGACGTCGCGCACCTCGTTGGTGATGCGGGTGGAGATCTTGCCGAGGACGTCGTACGGCAGGCGCGACCAGTCGGCGGTCATGGCGTCCTCCGAGGACACCGGGCGCAGGACGATCGGGTGGCCGTAGGTCCGGCCGTCGCCCTGGACGCCGACGCTGCGGACGTCCGCGAGCAGGACGACCGGGCACTGCCAGATGTCGCGGTCGAGGCCGGCCGCGGAGAGCTCCTCGCGGGCGATGGCGTCGGCCTCGCGGAGCAGGTCCAGCCGCTCCTTGGTGACCTCGCCGACGATCCGGATGCCGAGGCCGGGGCCGGGGAACGGCTGGCGCTGGACGATCTCGTCCGGCAGGCCGAGTTCCTGGCCGACCATCCGCACCTCGTCCTTGAACAGCTGGCGCAGCGGCTCGATCAGCTTGAACTCGAGGTCATCGGGCAGCCCGCCGACGTTGTGGTGCGACTTGATGTTGGCGGTGCCGGTGCCGCCACCGGACTCGACGACGTCCGGGTACAGGGTGCCCTGGACCAGGAACTCGACGGCAGGGCCCTCGTCGGCGACGATCTCGGCCTGGGCCTGCTCGAAGACCCGGATGAACTCGCGGCCGATGATCTTCCGCTTCTCCTCGGGGTCGGACACGCCCTTGAGCGCGGTGAGGAACCGCTCGCTCGCGTCCACCACCTTCAGCTGCACGCCGGTCGCGGCGACGAAGTCCTTCTCGACCTGCTCGGTCTCGCCCTTGCGCATCAGGCCGTGGTCGA
The DNA here is from genome assembly GCF_056323165.1 of Streptomyces sp. 3-6. NCBI lineage: Bacteria > Bacillati > Actinomycetota > Actinomycetes > Kitasatosporales > Streptomycetaceae > Streptomyces > Streptomyces sp. 3-6. Next base: position 41,869 of record NZ_JBWHZP010000020.1, on the reverse strand, counting down.
CGTAGACGCAGGTCAGCTGGGAGCCGATGGCCTTCTGCACCAGGGCGGCGGCGACCGCGGAGTCCACACCTCCGGACAGTCCGCAGATGGCCCGCTTGTCGCCGACCTGCTCGCGGATGGCCGCGACCTGCTCCTCGATGACGTTGCCGGTGGTCCAGTCGGGGGTCAGGCCCGCGCCCCGGTACAGGAAGTGCTCCAGCACCTGCTGCCCGTGCGTGGAGTGCATCACCTCGGGGTGGTACTGGACGCCGTAGAGCTTCTTCTCGTCGTTCTCGAACGCGGCGACGGGCACGACGTCCGTGGAGGCGGTCACGGTGAAGCCCTCGGGGGCGGCCGAGCAGGCGTCGCCGTGGGACATCCACACCGCCTGCTCGGCGGGCGTGCCCTCGAAGAGGGTGGAGGAGGCCTTGGAGACGTGCAGCTCCGTGCGGCCGTACTCGCGGGCCCCGGTGTTGTCCACCTGGCCGCCGAGGCTCTGGGCCATCAGCTGGAAGCCGTAGCACATGCCGAAGACGGGGACACCGGCCTCGAACAGCGCCGGGTCGACGGTCGGGGCACCCTTCTCGTACACGGACGAGGGGCCTCCGGAGAGGATGATCGCCGCGGGGTTCCTGGCGATGATCTCCTCGACCGGCATGGTGCTCGGCACGATCTCGCTGTAGACCCGCGCCTCGCGGACGCGACGGGCGATGAGCTGGGCGTACTGCGCGCCGAAGTCGACGACCAGAACGGTGTCGGGCGCGGGGGCAGCGGGAGTCGCTGAGGACACGGAGTGCCTTCCGGCGGTGGGGCGGGAGCTTGTGCGTCCCGATTCTACCGGGGGGCGCGCGGGGGGCCGTCCGGCCCCGTCTCATCATCCGGTCGGGGTTGGACGCGCGGACGCGGCGGGGCATACTGGCCCCCATGCTCACGCACCCGACCTTCCTCTTTACCTATGGCACCCGGCCCGCCGGCTGCCATGGTCGTGCTGCTTGAGCATCTGACAAGCGACTTCCCAGGCGCCCCGGGCCGACAAGGCCCGGGGCGTCTGTGTTCGTCCGGGTCCTGTCGCTCCGGGCACCGCGTCCCGTACCGCGAGGAGCCCTCATGTCCGCCGCCACTGCCACGACCGCCGCCGTCACCACCGGGTCCGCCACCGGTCCCGCCACCGCAACCAGTCCCTCCGGCCAGGCCGCCCCTGCCCCGGCCACCCCGGCCCGTCCGGCCTCTTCGTCCCCCGAGAGGACCGGCGCCCGCACCTCCGAGGCCGCCGAGCTGATCACCGGCGCGCGGGAGCGGATCGACGCCCTCGACGACCGGATCATCGGCCTGGTGCAGGAACGGATGGCCGTCTCGGCCGTCATCCAGAAGGAGCGGATCGCCTCCGGCGGGCGACGGGTGAACCTGTCCCGCGAGATGGAGGTCCTCGCCCACTTCCGGGACGCGCTGGGCAAGCCGGGCACCGCCCTGGCCATGACGCTGCTGGAGCTCTGCCGGGGCCGGATCTGACGTTCGCGGCACAGACGTACGCATCCTTCTCACCCGTACGGCGCGTGACCGCCGGTGAAGCCGCTTCGTTGGAACCGATGTCCGTGCCAGCCAGGGGCGGGCCCGAAAGAACCACGCGTGGCTCGCCGGAGCGATGAGACGTACGGATCGTGCCGTGCGTCGTGGGACCTCGCTCCGGACAAGTGACCGGACGGCAGGGGACAGCAGCCCGGTCACCCAAGAGAACGGTCGGCTCCGGGGACGCCCGGAGCCGACCGGCGGACTTCGTCCGGGTCCGGATCGGAAGGCAGCGGGGCGGCACGCTCGAGGACGATGCGTACGCGCCCACGTCCCCCGCAGACAACCGCATGGCCCTGCGCCGACGCACGACCGGTGACCGCCGGACCCCGCCGGGACCCCACACCCGGCGCGCGCTCCCGCCGGACTCCCGGATCACGGCGGCCCCAGGGCGTTCGAAACCCGCGGCGCCACCCCCCGGCGCCGCTCACGGGCACCGGCGCGGCCCTGACGCCGGTGCTGACCATGGAAGGGCCCCGCGGCTCCGCCTCGACCCGAGGCCCCACGGGGCCCTTCGTCCGCCCGGGCACGGGCACGGGCACGCATGGACGTGGACGGACGTGGACGGGCATGAGCTGGTCGGGCCGCACGGGGACCGGACGGAGTGGACACGGCCCCCGAGGACGGACACGACACCGGGCACCGACACGACCACGGTTACCGGCGCGGCGCGCGCGTCGTCTTCCCGCGGACACGGCAGGCCGCCCCGCCTCTCCGCGCACGCCGCCTCCGCTCCGGCATCTCGTGCGCGGTACTCAGCCCCCGAGGCGGCGCGCGTGATCCACGTCACACAGCAATCTGTGCTTGACGGGACAACCATCCATGGGGCTCAGCGATCGAACCTTCCGAAGCCACGGGCCCCGTCCGGGGCCGTCGGAGGACCTGCGCTCGGAGGGGGGCGCAGGTCCTCACCTTTTGCACAGCCTTGCCCCCTCCATTCCGGCCCCGACCGCCCCCCATTTCTTCATTTCTTCGGCGGCACCGTCGGCATCCCCAGGAACGGCAGCTTCAGCGCGCCGAACGCGTCCGCCGGCACCGCCGGGGACTTCGGCTCGACCGGCTGGAGACGCCGGTAGGGCTCCTCCTGCCCGGGACGCGGGTCGGCCTCACCCTTGTTGGGCCAGTACGACATGGCCCGCTCGGCCTGGGCGGTGATGGTCAGCGACGGGTTCACGCCCAGGTTGGCGGAGACCGCGGCCCCGTCCACCACGGAGATGCCGGGGTGGCCGTGGAGCCGGTGGTAGGGGTCGATCACCCCGGTGTCCGGGGAAGCACCGATCGGACAGCCGCCCAGGAAGTGGGCGGTGAGCGGCATCCCGGTGAGTTCGCCCACGTTGGAGCCCGGGAAGCCGTTGATCTCGGCCGCCAGCGCGGACGCTCCCTCGGTGGCCGCCTTGATCTGCTTGGGGTTCGGAGCCCCGTGCCCCTGGCGGGCGGTGAGCAGCCCCTTGCCGATGCCGGACGGCTTGAGCCGCGTCGTCAGGGAGTTGTCCAGCGACTGCATCACCAGGGCGATGATGGTTCGCTCGGACCAGCGCCGGTTGGACAGCGACCGCACGGTGAGCACCGGGTGACGTGCGGCGTTGCCCAGCCAGCCCAGGACCCGGGCGGCGCCGGAACCACTGCTGCCCGCGTAGGGCACCTGGAGGATCGACAGGGCGCCCATCGAGTTGGAGCCGTAGCCGTAGCGGACCGGCTCGATGTGGGTGTTCTCGTCGGGGTGGATGGACGACGTGATGGCGACCCCGCGGGTGAAGTCGGCCCGGGGCGCGCCGGTCGCCCTGCGGTAGCGGCGGTTGTCGGTCTGGGCGCCGACCAGGGCCTCGGAGTTGGTGCGGGTGAGTTCGCCCAGCCTGTCCGAGAGGTGCGGGAGCCGGCCGGTCTCCTTCATGCGGTGCAGCAGCGTCTGGGTGCCGTAGGTGCCCGCGGCGAGGACGACCCGGCGCGCCCGGAAGGTCCGGCCGCGGCCCTTGCGGCGCCGGCCGGTCGGCACGGTGGCCACGGCGAAACCGCCGTGCCCGTCCTCCGTCACCGCGACGGCCGTCGTCATCGGATGGACGACGGCGCCGGCCTTCTCGGCGAGGTGGAGGTAGTTCTCGTTCAGGGTGTTCTTCGCGCCGTGCCGGCAGCCGGTCATGCACTCGCCGCACTCGGCACAGGCCCGGCGCGAGGGTCCCACCCCGCCGAAGTACGGGTCGGGGACCTCCTGGCCGGGTGCGGCCTTCACGGTCCCGTCCGCGTCCTCGCCGTCGCCGAAGAAGACGCCGACCGGCGCCATGTGGAAGGTGTCCCCCACGCCCATCCGCTCGGCCGCGGCCTTCAGGTGGACGTCGGAGGGGGTCACCGTCCGGTTCAGACGGACCCCGAGCATGCGCCGGGCCTGGTCGTAGTAGGGCTTCAGCTCCTCCTGCCAGTCGGTGATGTCCCGCCACTGCGGGTCCTCGAAGAAGGGCTTCGGCGGTACGTACAGGGTGTTGGCGTAGTTGAGGGAACCGCCGCCCACGCCCGCACCGGCCAGCACCATCACGTTGCCCAGGAGGTGGATGCGCTGGATGCCGTACATGCCCAGTTTGGGAGCCCACAGGTAGTTCTTCAGGTCCCAGGAGTTCTTCGGCAGGGTCTCCCTGGTCCAGCGGCGGCCGGCCTCCAGGACACCGACGCGGTACCCCTTCTCGGTCAGGCGCAGCGCCGACACGGACCCGCCGAAGCCGGAGCCCACGACGAGGACGTCGTAGTCGTACGCGTGCTCGCGCTCAGGAGCAGGGGCCGGGGCCGGGGCCGGGGCAGGGACAGGCTCGGAGGCAGGGGCCGGGTCGGAGGCACGGTCCGGGCCGGGGGCGCCGCGAGGGCCTGGCGGGTCCGCGGGGGCGTCCTGCGCGGGAACGTCCTGCGCGGGGGCGTTCTGCGCGGGGGCCGCCGGGGCGTCGGGCGCCGGGGCGTCCTGGGCGGTGGCGTCGGCGGCGTACCGGGTGGTGTCTGCGGGCCCGGGGGCGGAGTGGTCCTGGGACACGTGCTCTCCTCGTCGAAAGCCGGCCGGCGGCGGGACGGGCCCGCCGCCGGAGTGGTGCGGGAACGGGCTCAGCGGAACCGGAACGCCTTCATCAGACGCAGGCTCCGGCTCATGAACGCCGCGTACTGCGCGTCGTCCATGCCGAGCGAGGGAGCCATCGGCAGCAGCCGCTGGTGGGCGACGGTCTGGGACTCGGTGTACTTGTGGATGCCCTCGGAGCCGTGCCGGCGGCCGAGTCCGGACTCCTTCATGCCGCCCATGGGCGCCTGGACGCTGCCGTACGCGGAGGCGTACCCCTCGTTGATGTTCACGGTCCCGGTGCGCAGCCGCGCGGCGATGTCCCGGCCGCGCCGGGTGTTCGTCGTCCAGACCGAGGAGTTCAGGCCGTACGGGGTGGAGTTGACGCGCTCGACCGCCTCGTCGTCGGTACGGAAGCGGTAGACGGAGACGACCGGGCCGAAGGTCTCCTCCTCGCACAGGGTCATGCCCTGGGTGACGCCTTCGAGGATGGTCGGCTCGTAGAAGAAGGGGCCGATGTCCGGCCGGGCCACCCCGCCCGCGACCACGGTCGCGCCCCGGGCGACGGCGTCGTCCACGTGCCGGGTCACCGTCTCCAGCTGGTGCCCGCTGACCAGCGAGCCCATGTCCGCGCCGTAGGCGAGGGAACTGCCCAGCCGCATCGCGCGGGTCCGGGCGGCGAAGCGCTCCAGGAAGGTGTCGGCGATCGACTCGTGGACGTACAGCCGCTCGATGGAGATGCACAGCTGGCCCGCCGAGGAGAAGCAGGCGCGGACCGCACCGGCCGCCGCCTTCTCGATGTCGGCGTCCTCCAGGACCACCATGGCGTTCTTGCCGCCCAGTTCGAGGGAGACGCCGACGAGACGGTCCGCGGCGACGGTGGCGACCTCGCGGCCCGTGCGGGTGGAGCCGGTGAAGGAGACGTAGTCGCCGCGCTTGACGACCTCCGGGCCGACGACCGGGCCGAGACCGATGACGGCCTGGAGCACGTCCGCGGGCAGTCCGGCCTCGATCAGCAGGTCACGCGCCCACAGCGCGGTCAGGCAGGACTCGGTGTCGGGCTTCATGACCACCGCGTTGCCGGCCACCAGCGCGGGCAGCGCGTCGCCGACGGACAGTTCGAGAGGGTAGTTCCAGGGGACGATCTGGCCGATCACGCCGCGCGGGTGCCGCAGCTCGGTGACCTTGGTGAGCGCCGGGACGGCCCCCGCGCGACGTTTGGGCCGCAGGTACGCGGCGGCCCGGCGGCCGTAGTGGCGCGCGGCGACGGCCACCGCCTGGACCTCCTCGTGGGCGTGCAGCCGGGCCTTGCCGGTCTCCAGCTGGATGAGGTCGAGCACCTCGGCCTGGCGTTCCAGGACCAGGTCGTGGAAGCGCAGCAGGACGGCGGCCCGCTGCCGGACCGGTGTCATCGCCCACGCGGCCTGGGCGGCCCGGGCCGTCTCGAAGGCCAGCGCGACGTCCTCCGGCGTCGACTCGGGCAGGTCGGCCAGCTTCTCACCGGTGAACGGGGTGTGGTTGACGGTGCGCCCCGACCCGACGACGCCCTTGGTGAGCCGGGCGACCAGGTCCGGCGTGACCACGTCGGCGGCGGTGCGGACACCCTCGGGGGCGGGGGCGAGGGGATTGGTGCCGGTCGTTTCCCGGGTCTGCGCGTCGGTCATGTGCCGCAGGGTATGCCGGGGCGCCCACTTTGTGTACCCGTCGGTAACAGATTCACCGACCGCTCACATGCCGCCAGTGAACGCTGGCAACAAAGCCCCTGATCAGGGCATTGGCCACGGCGACGGCCCGACCCGCACGGCCCGGTCTCAACTCGGTCACGGAACCTCCCGGCCGGTCCGGAGCAGGTGGGGAGTGCGGTCCGGACGCGGTCGCGTGACGCGGGGCCCGGTCAGGGGCGGGTGACGTCCAGGTTCTCGATGACGGTCTTCGCCACGTCCCGCCCGCGCTCCGTGAAGTCGCCCTTGCCCGGGTAGCCGACGATCAGCTTGTACATGTCGCCCGCGGAGGTCCGGTAGTAGAAGATCCGCATCTCGCGGGGGAGCGGGTTCCGGGAGTCGTCGGTGGTGTAGACGACGGTGTTCTCGGCCGCCTTGCCGCCCTGATGGGTGAGGTTCGGCCGGGGGTCGGTCTTCGGGCCGGACGGGATGCCGAGCTTGTAGTTGCCGCGTTCCTTGAACTGGGCGTCGTCGTCGTACATCTCCGCGTCCGCGGAGCCCGCGATGTCGTTGCCGGTGTCGGTCTTCTTCTCCAGGGAGAGGTTGACCCAGATGCTGCCGCTCCAGTCGGTGTACCGGACCCAGTGGTCGGTGTCGTTGGAGTCCTCGTCCGGCACGGACCGCTGGTAGCCGTCCGGCACGGCCAGGCTCACCGCGAGGGCCTTCTCCTCCCGGGTCTTCCAACCGTCCGGCAGCGGCCCCGCGAAGGGGTCGGCGATCACCAGGTAGGCGGCCACCGCACCCGCGACCACGGCCGCGCCCAGCCCGAGCAGCGCCTTGCGGCCGAGCCGGATCCCCTTGCCGCCCACTCCGGGAACCGGCACGTTCACGATCTGGGTGGGCACCGGTGGCGCCGGCGGCTCCGCGGCTGCCTCCAGCAGGGCACGGACCCGGGCCGCGTTCGGCCGCCGCGACGGGTCCTTGTCCAGCAGTGCGTTGATGACCTCGGCCAGCGGCCCCTGGGCGGCGGCCGGGGGCGCCGGTGTCGCGTTGAGCACCGACTGGAGGGTGGCCGGCGTGTTGCTGCGGCGGAACGGCGACACGCCCTCCGTGGCCGCGTAGAGCACGACACCGAGCGACCAGAGGTCGGAGGCGGGGCCGGGACGCTGGCCCAGCACCCGTTCCGGCGCGATGTACTCGGGCGAACCGACGAAGCCGCCGGTGTCGGTCAGGTTGGTCTCGCCCTCGATCTGGGCGATGCCGAAATCGGTGAGGACGACCCGGTCGTACCGGCCGAGCATCACGTTGTCCGGCTTGACGTCCCGGTGCAGGATGCCCGCGGCATGAGCGGCCTCCAGGGCGCCGAGCACCTCCAGACCGACGCGGGCCGCCTCGCGCGGCGCGAGGGTGCCCTCCTCCTGCAACACCGCGCCCAGGGAGCGGCCCTGGACGAGTTCCATCACGATCCACGGCTGTCCGTCGACGACCGCGACGTCATGGACGTTGACGACCGCCGGGTGGTCGAGCCGGGCCGCGGCACGCGCCTCGCGCCGCATCCGCTCGAAGGCGTTGGCACGTTCGCGGTCGGGAAGATGGTCGGGAACGCGGGGCTCCTTGACGGCGACCTCCCGGTCCACCGTCTCGTCCTTGGCCCGCCACACGGTGCCCATGCCACCGTGCCCCAGTTTGCCGAGCAGCCGATACCGGCCCGCGATGACCCGCCCCGCTCCGGGGTCCTGCGACGACGGCGACTGCGGCGACGCCTGCGGCCCGGACCGGGGATCACCCTGCACCGGGAACGACGGGCGTTCCTCGGCAGGGCGCGCCGGGTGGTTCTGCGCGGGGGGTGCGGGGTGCCCCTGCGGGCGCCCCTCCGCCGGGCCGTGCTGCTGCGAAGGGACGATCTCGGTCGGCGCCGCGTACGGGTTGCCGGGGTGCGGCACGGCCGACGGCGGGTGCGGGATCGGCGGTTGCAGATCAAAACTCGTCGGTTCGTCGGCGCCGTTGCGGGGCCCCCCGTTGCTGCTCATGGTCCATCCATATCGCGCCGGGCCCCCACGGTTCCACAGCGGGCCGGGTCCGGTCACAGACCCGTGACCCAGGGCGCGGCATATATCCCGTTTGCATCCATACGGTGCCTACGGCCGCGCCCGACCGGGACGGGGTGGGGCGGGGAGGGCCGGGGTGGCGAGGCACCGGAGGGCCGGGGGGCGGTGGGGGCCGGGGCCCCGGAGGGGCTGGCCTTCGGAGAGGTGGCCGTCGGAGGAACGGACCTGAGGGCCGGTTGCCGGGTCACCGCATCATCGGGCCGCCGCCTCACCGGGCCGCCGCCTCACCGGGTCGGAGGAGCCGATCACGGTCCGACGCCGGGTGCAGGGGGCGGGGCAGCCGCCCGGACGGTCACGGCGGGCGGGCGCGTCACGGCGGGCTGGGGCAGCGCGGCGGGCTGGGGCAGCGCGGCGGGCTGGGGCAGCGCGGCGCGGGAACGGGAAAACGTTTGCGCGGACGCGGACGTGGACGCGGAGGGGAAGCGCGGCGCCGGCGGGGAGGTCGCGAGGGAAACCCCCCTGAGCGCCGCGCGCGAGGGTGCGGCGGGAGCGTCCGCCCGGGTGGCCTCCGGGCGATCCGGCGCCCGTCCCGTGCCCGTCGTCCCGGGCGTCGGACGCGCGGACGTCTCCGGTGCCGTACTCCCGGAGTCCCCGGCATCCCCCGGCTGTCCGGTGCCCTTCCGGTCCCCGGGTGCGGTGCCCGCGGGGCTGTCGGGGCCTTCGTGTTCGGTGCCCGTGCGGGGGGCCGGGGCAGTGGCCGTGGTGGACCGGGAGCCCGGGGCGGTGGGCGCCGGGGCTTCCGGTGACGTGGTGGACGGAGGCAACCCTCCGCCGCCGTCATGCTTCATGAGCAGCGCCGCCGCCGAGACACCGGCCACCGCCATGGCGGCGACCGCCAGCACCGCCACCAGCCGGCTCCGCGCGGGCGGCCCGGCCGGGCGGCTCCCGTCGGACGGGGGTGGCCGGAGCCCGCCGTCGTGAGCCCCGGCGTCCCGTCGTCCCCGCCCCCGACGGCGTCGCGGTGCGTGGCCTGGAAACGGCCCATCGAGCGGCGGCACGTCCGGGGTGCGCCCCGTCTCACGGAAGACCCGCAGCATGCGTTCCGCCGCGTCCGCGTCCAGCCGCCGGTCGGGCTCGCGCTCCAGCAACCCGTGGACGACGGGCAGGATCGGACCGGCCTGCGCGGGCGGCCGCACCTCGTCGACCACGACCGCGTGGAGGACGCCGCCGAGCGAGTCGCGCCGGAAGGGCGACTCGCCGCTGAGCACCGTGCAGAGCAACGCGCCCAGCGACCACAGGTCGGACTCCGGGCCGGTCCTCGCTCCGGCCATGCGTTCGGGCGCGGTGTACTCGGGCGAGCCGACGAAGGAGCCGTGCTCGGTGAGCGTCGTGGCGCCCGCGACCCGGGCGATGCCGAAGTCGGTCAGGACGACGCGGTCGGTTCCGTTCTCCAGCAGGACGTTGGCCGGTTTGAGGTCCCGGTGCAGCACCCCGGCCGTGTGCGCGGCGCGGAGCGCCCCCAGTAGATCGATGCCGATGCGGGCGGCTTCGTCCGCATCGACCGGCCCGTCCCGGGCGACCCGTTCGGCGAGCGAGACGCCGTCGATCAGCTCCAGCACGATGTAGGGACGGTCGTCGTCCTCGACGACGTCGTGGACGACCGTGATGTGCGGGTGGCTCAACTGCGCCAGCGCGCGGGCCTCGCGCAGGGTGCGATCCCGCTGCTTGCGGGCTTCCGCGGCCGAGAGCGTCTCGTCCACGGGGAGTTCCTTGACGGCGACCTCCCGGCCGAGCAGTTCGTCGGTCGCCCGCCACACCACGCCCATGCCACCGCGCCCGAGCCTCTCCTCCAACCGGTAACGGCCCGCGATCACACGGGCGTTGTGTCGAGCGTTGCCGTTGCCAGACGCCCCCTCGGTCCCCATGCGCCCATCATGCCCCACCGGATGTCTCCCCTCCGGTACGGCGATTCGGCCAAGCGGGAGACGTCTCCGCAGGTGCGGAGGGCACATGTGGATGGCAGGCGTGGGGTGCGGGTGCGAGAGGCAGGTGCGAGGTACACGTGCCTGGTGGAGGTACATGGGGCAGGTACATGGGGCAGGCGCCCCGACCGTGTGCCCCGTGCGAGTGCCGGACGCGTGTGCCCGGTCCGCCGCCGTAGGGGTGCGGGTGCTCAGAGCCCGGTGCCCGGTGCCCGGTGCCCGGTGCCCGGTGCGGAGATCATGTGGACGGGCCGGCGCAGTGAGCGTCGGCGATCCGCCGTGACGGACGGCCGTGGACGTCGGTTGTCATCGGCTGGCCGCGGATCGTCGTCCGGACTCCGACGGGAGGGGCCGGGCCGGCCGACCACGGTCCGCCGCTCCCCCTCCCGCCCACTCGTCAGCGCTCGCGCCAGCCCTTGAGCACCGTCTCGAATTGCTCCCGGGTGGTGTCCCAGTCCTCGGCGGGCCCCGCCATGTAGAGGGCGTACTCGGCACCGTCCCGCGCCACGTACATCTGGTCGACCGCCCGGTAGGGACCGGGGAACTCCGTGTCCTTGGGCAGCGCCGTCCAGGTGTACTCCAGCCGGGCGGCCTCGCGGTCCCGGTAGAGAAGGCGCCGCAGTTCCATCCGCCGGTAGTCGACCAGCCGTTGGCCTATCTGCTGGTCCAGGTCGCTCAGGTGCGCGTAGGGGTCGTCGAAGTCGGGTGAGTCGTCGACGGCGATGCGCAGGAAGTGCTTGCCGCCGTCGGGTGTGTAATCCACCTGGCGGTTGTCTCCGTCCGGCACGACACGCTTCCAGTCGGCGCCCGGCAGGACGACGCTGAACCCGTAGGGGTCGGTGCGGCGCACCCAGCCCGCCGGGAGGCCGCCCGACGAGTCCGTCTCCTCCGGAGTTTCGGCCGCCGGGGAGGCGGACGACGCGGCGGACGCCCCGCCGCCCGGCCGGCCGTCGTCGCCCCGCTGCTGCAGGACCACCGCGGTGCCGCCGCCGACGATCGCGGCCAGCGCGACCACCAGCGCCACCATGCGCCGCCGCCCTCCTCGGCCGCCGCGGGGGCCTGCGGTGCCGAGGGCACCCGTGGACTGCCCGACGGTGTGCCCCACGGCCTGCGGGCCGCCGCCGGAGCCCGGACGCGGTGCCGGCACGCCTGCTGGAGGGGTGGGGGCGGGGGTGGGAACGGTCGTGGCGCGAGGGGAGGCCGGCGCCGGCACGACGGTGTCCGGCCTCGTGTCGCCCGCCGACGTTCCCCGCACCGCGCGCCCCGGCATTGTGGGCGGGGCGACGGGCCGTGTCGGGACGTACGCCTGGGCGATGTCCGGCCGCCGGCCCTCCGCGGCGTCGGCGAGCATCTCCTCGGCGCGTTCGACGTCGGGCCGGGCGGCCGGATCCTTGCGGAGGAGGGCGGCGATCACCGGGACGAGGGGCCCGGCGTGGCGCGGTTCGTCGACGTCCTCCTCGACGATCGCCTGCATGGTCGTCAGCGGCGAGGTCCGCCGGAACGGCGACGTGCCCTCCACCGCCGTGTACAGCGTCGCCCCGAGGGCCCACAGGTCGGAGGCGGGACCGGGATCGTGGCCGCGGACCCGCTCCGGCGCCAGGTAGTCGACGGAGCCGACGACCTCACCGGTCCGGGTGATGGCCGTGTCCCCATCGATCTGCGCGATGCCGAAGTCGGTGAGCAGCACCCGGCTGTCCCGGGCGAGCAGGACGTTGCCGGGCTTCACGTCCCGGTGCAGCACACCCGCCCGGTGCGCGGCGCGCAGAGCCCGCAGCACCCACAGGCCGATGCGGGCCGCCTCCCGGGGTTCGACACGCCCCTGTTCCTCGACGGCGTCGGCGAGCGACCGTCCCTCGACCAACTCCATGACGATCCACGGCCGGCCGTCGTGCTCCAGGACATCGTGCACGGTGACGACGGCCGAGTGGTTGATACGGGCGGCGGCCCGTGCCTCGGCGCGGGTGCGGGCCAGCAGCATGGTCCGCTCACTGTCGGAGACGTAGAGCGCCGCGGTCAACTCCTTGATGGCGACCGACCGGTGCAGCACCTCGTCGTGCGCCCGCCACACCCGGCCCATGCCACCGTTGCCGATGGCCTCACCGAGCCGGTAACGGCCCGCGACGAGTCGGCCCTGCATCTGATTCACGTTGCCCCGCAATGCTCTTGACAGGGTCAGCGTAAGGATCTAGCCACTTTCTGGGAACCGACGAGGTGCCATGGAGACCGCACTGTGATGGTTGTCGCGATATGCCTCACCAGGCAACCTCGGCGCGGCGAAATGCATCCGCCGCACCTCCTTCCACGGCCGGCCGTCAGTCCGTGAACACCGGCTCCCGAGCACCGGTCCGTGGGCGGCCTCCCCCTGGGACTCCGGCCCGTGGCGCTGCCCCATGCGCATCGGTCCCCGTCCGCCATGCGCATCGGTTCACGCCGGTTCGCATCGGTCCACGTCGGTCCGCGTAGGTCCATGGACCTCGGTGGGCATCGGTCCGGGGGGTGGCCGTGCAGGCATCGGCGACCGGTGAGCAACGGCCCGTGAGGAGCGGGCCCGCCCGTGAGGAGGGGGCCCGTGAGCAACGGCCCGTCTGGGTCCGTCCGAGAACGTCAGTCCGTGATCCGGTACGTCGCCGAGGCCTGCTCGAAGTGCCGTGTCACCTCGTCGCGCTCGCCCTCGGGGCCGCGCACCTGGACGACGTGGTACCGGCCGTCGATCAACACCGCGAGGTTGCGGACGTACAGGTCCTCACCGCTCGATCCGGTCCAGGTGAACTGCCCCTCGGCCATGCTCCGTCCGCCCACCTCGATGCTTTTCAGCCCGGTCGACGTGGCCCAGCTGGAGTCCCGGTACGGCTGGAGTTCCCGCTCGGCGTCCCGCTGGTAGGCCATCGGGTCGCTGCCGTACCGGGCCGCACTGTCCCGCCCCGGTACGACGATGAGCTCGAAGTCGCCCTTGGAGTAGACGACCTGCCCGCTGCCGTTCTTCGCGGTGCGCGTCCAGCCCTCGGCCACGGCGATCCGGAAGCCCTCGGGATCCTTGCGCAACGTGAAGCCCTCGGCCACCTCGGGGCCCGTGGTCTGGGTCTCCGTCGAGGGCGCCGACTCCTTGTCGCCGTCCGCTCCCCCGCCCTTCGCGCCGCCGTCCGTGTCCTCGTCCTTGCCGTCGTCCCTTCCGTCGTCCGACGGCTGTGGCGGGCCCGGTGTCGCGCCGACGGCGCCGGTGCGGTCGGTCGCCGCTCCGCCGGTGTCCTCACCCGCCTTCGGCATGAAGAGCATCGCGTAGGCGATGGCCGCGGCCATCCCGAGGAGTACCAGGAGGAGCAGCGTGCGCCCCAGGCGTCGGGGGGAGCCGGACTTCTCCCGGCTCCGCCTGTGCCGCGCCTGCTGGGCGGGCAGCCCGGCGCGCCGTCTGCGCACCAGTTCACCCCGGCGCCTGATGACCGGCAGCCGCCGGGCGTCCACCGGCGGTGCGGTGATGACGTTGACGCCCGCCTCCGGTTCCGGCGCCGACCGGACCAACGAACGCAGCCAGCCGCGCAGTTCCTCGACGTCACTGCGCTCGGTGGGGTCCTGACGCAGCAGGGACTCGACCACCGGCCGGAGCGGCCCGCACTCCTCGGCGAACGCCGGCGGTTCCGCGCACACCATCTGCACCAGTTCCGCCGTCGACTCCTCCGGGTAGGGGGCGTGCCCCTGCACCGCCCGGAACAGCAGCGCGCCCAGCGCCCACAGGTCCGTCGCCGGACCGATCGGGGCGGCCAACTGCCAGTTCTCGTGCACCGGACCGGCCTGTTCGGGCGCCCACCGCTCCGTCACCGGTCCGACCACGGCCATCCGGGCCTGACGCGCCCGCTCCGCGGCCAGCGCGGTGGTGGGCCCACGGTGGGCGGGAGTACGGGCCACGAGGTCGTCCCAGCGGGCCGTGTCCGGTGCCGCGCCGGCCTCCGGGGCTCCGGCGGCCGGGCCGAGGGCCGGAGCGGGTGCGGCTCCGGCGTCCAGGGCACCGCGCCCCGGCCCGGCACCGTGGTCGCCGGAGACGGGTGCCACGCCGCTGTCCCCGCCGGTACCGGGGACGCCGGCACCGGGACGGGGGGCGGCCCCGTGCCAACCCGTGGCGCCGACACCGTACGGGTCCGCTATCTGTCCCGGCGGGGCGGCGCCACCCGTCGCGGGGGCGGCGCCGGCCTCGGGTGCGGGCCGGGCACCGGGCAGCGCGGCCCTGCTCGTCTGCTGTGCCTCCTGCACCCGGGCGGCGGCCCGGGCACCCGCGCGGTAGGCGGCGATGGCACCGGCGCGGGCCGCCCGCACGTCCCCCGCCCGGTCCAGGGGCCGCGGGGCGGTGGCGGAGGGGAGTCCGTGAGCCGGATCGGCACCGGCAGCGGGGAGCCGACCCGCCCGCGCCTCGATGGCGGCCCGCCGCGCGGCGTCGGGGTCCGTGCCGGGAGGAGGTCCGAGGGCGGGGTCGGCGGAGAACCCGGGCGGCCACGACGATCCGCCGTCCGGTCCACGCCCCGCACCGTGGTCCTGCCCCGTCCGCCGCCCGGAACCCGGCACACCCGGCACACCCGATGCTCCGGGAGCACCCGGACGTCCCGAACCGCCGGGACCGCCGCCGGGGTGCATCGGTGCGCCCTGGGGCGTCACCTGTGTCAGGCCGTGCGGCATTCCTCCGTCGCCGGTGACGGGTGTCCCTGTCACCGGAGCCCCTGCCACGGGAGCCCCCGGGACGGGAGGGCCGGCGGCCGGTCCGGCGAACGTCCCCCCGGGTCCCTCCGGCCGCGGCCCGGCCGGACCGGGATACTGCCCCGCCTGGGGGTCGTCCGCCTCGGCCTGCGGGACCGGGTCGTAACCGCACAGCGCCTCTTCCGCCGCCCCCACCGCCAGGCCGGTGAGCATCACCCGGCCGTCGTCGCAGACCAGCACGGTGCGGGCGGTGATGTTCCGGTGCACCCAACCGTGGGCGTGCAACACCCGCAGCGCCATCAGGACGTCGGCGGCCACTTCCGCCGCCCGGTACGGCGACAGGGGCTTCTCCGCCAGCAGGGCGGACAGCGGACGGGCGGGCACCAGCTCACTGACGACCCACAGCGAACCGCCCTCCGCGAACACGTCGAAGACCTGGTCCAGCCGTGGGTGGTCGGGTATCGCGGCAGCGGCCTGCGCAGCCTCGACCGCCCGTCGCACCACCGGATCCGCCGGCCGGCGCGTGCCGGTGCGTGCGGAGGAGCGCCCGGCAGGACGTCGTGCCCCGCCGTCACGGGCGGTGAAACCGTCGGGCAGCCCCTCGGCATCGAGCACTTCCGCCTCGACGACCTCGGGCAACGGGACCTGCCGGACCAGCACTTCCTGCCCGCTGTAGGTGTCGAAGGCGCGCGTCTCGGTCAGTTCGTACTCGTCGGAGGGCGGCAGCGGCAGGCGGTAGCGGTCGGCGAGTACACGTCCCGCGTAGTCGTCCACGATGCCTCCCCCGGCGTTACGGTCGGTCAATTCCGTTCGTACGGCGGACCATTCCCGCTGCGTACGGTCCGCAAGCACTCACGATACGTGCCGGAGGCAACCCGCAGAGCGCGGATGCCACATCTCACTGCCCACCACGAGAGCAGTTCATGCACCGGAACGCCCCGTGAACTGTCCCCGCAGTCGCCCGGTCGTCGCAAGGGCCGTCACCGGGGCGCCCCGGTCCACGCCGTGCGCCCGTGTCACGACTTCCGGGTCGCGCCTCCTGGTCACGCCTCCCGGGGCAGGACTACCGAGCAGGACTGTCGGGGCACGACGACAGCCCGTGCCGGCCGCTGCGACGCGGACACCGTGTCAGGACTTGGGCTCGAACGACTCCGTGAGGGTCCGCCACGTCGTCTCACGACGGTCACCGTCCCAGTCGTCGGCCTTCGCGGTGTACATCAGCGCATAGCCGACCCGGCCGTCGACCACGAAGCCCCGGTCGATGGTGCGGTACTTCGTGCCGCCCTCTGAGTACGTGAATTCCCAGTCGGCGGCGTTCCAGCCGCGGTAGTCCACCTTCTCTATGCGTATCTGCCGGTACTGCGAACGCCGCATGAAGCGTTCCTGGTTCTTCCAGTCGGCCACGGGGTCGCTCTTCGGCGTGGACGTCCAGGCGACGAGCAGCTTCTGGCCGTCGGGCCCGGTGAACCGGTCGCCCGCGGCACCCGTCGACACGTACTTCCACCCTGCCGGCAGCCCGATCGAATAGCCCTGCTTGCCCTGGTGGGTCTGGTCCACCGAGACATCACCGTCGTCGTCGCCCGCCCCGTCCTCCTTCCCGTCCTCGGCATCGGAGTCGTCCTCGTCCTGGCCGGCTCCCGGGGCATCGTCCCCGTCGTCGGAGTCTCCGTTCGCGTCCCCTGAGGAACCGCCTGGCTCGGCGGTGTCACCCTCGTCCCCCTTGGTGTCGCCGCTGGGGGTCGCCCCGGCCACCGTGCTGTCCCCCGTGCCGCCCTTGGCGTCACTGCTGCCCTCGTTACCGCCGAGGGTCAGAGCGAGGACGGTGCCGAGCACCGCGAGCGCCACGACCACGGCGATGATGATCAGCGTCCGTCGCGGCACGACGTCGGTCAGCGGCGCCCGGCGCACCGGCGTCGGCGGCAGATCCGGCGGCGTCATCACGGGCCACCCCGAACTCCGCGCCTCCGCCCCGTCCTTGGTCGGCCCCGCACCACCGGTCACGCGCCCATCACCCCTTGCCGACGCCGACGGCGGAGCAGAGGCGGAAGGTGAAGAGGAAGCTGAGGAGAAGGGAGACGAGGTCGAGGACGCAGGCGAGGAGGGACCGCCGGCGGAAGCGTGGGACGCGGCGGAGGGGGAGGCGGAGGACGAACCCGCCGACGCGGCAAGTGCGGTACGGGCGGATGATGCGGCCGACGTGCCCGGGGTGGACGCCGTCCCGGCTGCCGTCCCGGACACGGGTCCGCCCGGCTCCCGGGGCCCCGGCACGGTGCCCGGTCCCGACGTGCCCGAACCTTCAGGGGACTTGGTGCGCCCTGCGAGGGCGGCACCGGCCGCCCCGGCCGCGGCAGCCGCCTTGCGCATGGAACTGAAGGCGCCCCGCAGCCGCTCACCGGGTTCTTCCCGGTCACCGCCTCGTCCTCCGGGCTGCTCGGGCAACGGAACGACCTTGGTCGCGTCCGCCGGTTCGGCCTCGCCTCGGGGCTCAGGTGCGTGGATGACCGAGTTCAGCATGGCCCGCGCTCCGGCGTCGTCGAGCCGTTGGGCGGGGTCCTTGGTCAGCAGCCCGTGGATGACGTCCCGAAGAGGGCCGGCGTTCTTCGGCTCTTCGAGCGGCTCCGTCATCACCGCGGTGAGCGTGGCGATCGCGGACCCCTTGTCGTACGGGGGCGCCCCTTCCACCGCGGCGTACAGCAGTCCGCCGAGCGACCAGAGATCGGCGGCCGGACCCGGCTTGTGGCCGCGGGCCCGTTCCGGAGAGATGTAGGAGGGGGCGCCGACCAGCATGCCGGTGGACGTGATGGACGGGTCGCCCTCGACCTGCGCGATGCCGAAGTCGGTGAGCACGACCCGGCCGTCCTCGGCGATCAGCACGTTGGACGGCTTCACGTCCCGGTGCAGAATGCCCTGGCGGTGTGCGGACCGCAGGACGTCCAGCACGGCGAGACCCACCTCGGCGGCCCGCTTGGGCTCCAGCAGGCCGTCCTCGCGGATGACCTCGGCGAGCGACTTGCCCTCGACGAGTTCCATGACGATCCACGGCCGGTCGTCCTCCTGGACCACGTCGAAGACGGTCACGGCGCTGTTGTTGCGGATCCTCGCGATCGCCTTGGCCTCGCGCAGCGTCCGCGTGATCAGCCGGCGCTTCTCCTCCTCGTCGATGTTCGACGGGAAGCGGAGTTCCTTGACGGCGACGGTCCGGCCCAGGGTCTCGTCCTCGGCGCGCCACACCGTCCCCATGCCGCCGCGGCCGAGCACATCTCCCAGCCGGTATCGCCCGGCGAGGAGGCGTGCGCTCTTGTCCTGACGAGATGTCCCCGCCCGCTCCGGCTCCGACATGCGTCCCCTCATGCAACCCGCCCTGACAGAGCCTTCATTGTCCCTCACCCGACAAGTGCCCAACGCCCAGGGTGTCTCGGCGCGGGCCTCCGGCCCCAGAGGATCACGGCCCCGGATGAAGGCCGCGTAAAGACGCCTTGCATGATGTGCATCCACCAGGGAGGAGCCGGGATGCCGTCGCTGCGCACACTACTGGCCGTCCCCGTGTCGTTGGTCCTGCTGGCGATGGCGCCGGCCGCCTCGTCGGCACCGGCGGACCCGCCCACGGACGCGCTTCTCCCCCTGCTGGTCACCGAGGGGGAGGTGCCCGCCGCGGCCCTCCTGGCCAAGGAGGGCCGCGGGTACCGCTATGCCGACGCCGGCCCCGGTGTGGCGCGGTCCGACCACTTCCGCGCCGGGAGCATCACCAAGACGTTCGTCGCGACCGTGGTGCTCCAACTGGCCGAGGAGCACCGCCTGTCCCTGTCCGACACCGTGGAGGAGCACCTGCCGGGTCTGGTGCGGGGAGCGGGCAACGACGGCCGCGCACTGACCCTGCGTTCCCTGCTCAACCACACCAGCGGTCTCCACGACTTCTCCGCCGACACCCGCGGGACCGTCCCTCTCACTCCTCGTCAGTCCATACGCCTGGCCCTCACCCACCCTCCGGCCGATCACGGCCACTACTCCTACTCGAACACGAACTACGTGCTGCTCGGCGAGGTCGTCGAGCAGGTCACCGGTCGCTCCTACGCCGACGAGGCCGAGCAGCGCATCATCGCTCCGCTGCGTCTGACGGGCACCTCCTTCCCGGGATCCCGCACCTCCCTTCCCGACCCGCACGGCCGGGCCTACGCCGCCGACGGGACCGACGTGGCCGAACTCGACCCGCGGGTGGCCGGAGCCGCGGGCGAGCTGGTCACCACGCTCGCCGATCTCGACCGCTTCTACTCGGCCCTGCTCGGCGGTGAGTTGCTGCACCCGCACTGGCTGCGCGAGATGCTCGACACCCGTGCCGCACACGGCTCGTACGGACTGGGCCTGTTCCCGCAGGAGCTTCCGTGCGGCACCACGGTGTGGGGACACAACGGCCGAATATCCGGCAGCTATGTGCGCACCGCGGCCACCGTCGACGGCCGGCGTGTCCTCACACTCCGGGTGAACACGGACGCCATAGCCGATCCCGGTCTCGAGCCCGCGGTGCTCGCTGCCGAGTTCTGCCCCCGCACCTCCTAGAACGCCCCGGCTCCGAACGGAGATCCCGGATTGCATCGCTCGTTCGAGTGAACCGCTGATCCCGTCATCCGGCGCCGCCCGCAACGCCGTCACCCGGGCACCGTGAAACCACCGGCCCCGAGGCTCCAGCAGCGGGAAGGGCTCCCAGCCCTCACCCAGATCCGCGGACAGGACGCGCCGAGCCCTTCCACCCGGACCTGCGGACGGAGCGCACGACGCCCGTCAAACCAGACCCGCGGACAGAGCGCACGGCACCCCTCGCCCCGACCCGCGGACAGACCGCACGGCCCGCCCCCTCACCCACCCCTCCGGGCAGGCGCACCTCACCAGGGCGTCGGCGCCGGCCCGAGCCGCTATCGGGGGACGATGTCCGGCGCACCCAGCCGTGCCGCGTCCGCCGTGAGGTCGTCGGGCTGCCGCTGCGACTCCCGTTCGGCCTCCACGCGCTTCTCGTAGTACTGCACCTCGCGCTCGACCTGGTCCTTGTCCCAGCCCAGGACCGGCGCCATCAGTTCCGCGGCCTCGCGGGCGCTGCGCGTGCCCCGGTCGAAGGTCTCGATGGAGATGCGGGTGCGGCGGGTCAGCACGTCGTCCAGGTGCCGCGCGCCCTCGTGCGAGGCGGCGTAGACGATCTCGGCGCGCAGGTAGTCGTCGGCAGCATGCAGGGGCTCGCCCAGGGCCGGGTCGGAGACGATGAGGTCCAGGACCTCCTGGGCCGCCGAGCCGTACCGGTTGAGCAGGTGCTCGACGCGTACGGGGTGCACCCCGGTCCGGGCGGCGATCCGCGCCCGCGCGTTCCACAACGCCCGGTAGCCCTCGGCGCCGAGCAGCGGCACGTCCTCCGTGACACAGTCGGCGACCCGCATGTCGAGTCCGTGCACCGCCTCGTCCACGGCGTCCTTGGCCATGACCCGGTAGGTCGTGTACTTGCCGCCCGCGACCACGACGAGTCCGGGCACGGGGTGGGCGACCGTGTGCTCGCGGGACAGCTTGCTGGTGGCGTCGGACTCACCGGCCAGCAGCGGCCGCAGACCGGCGTACACGCCCTGCACGTCGTCCCTGGTGAGCGGCACCGCGAGCACCGAGTTCACGCGCTCCAGGAGGTAGTCGATGTCGGCGCTGGACGCCGCCGGGTGGGCCTTGTCGAGGTCCCAGTCGGTGTCGGTGGTGCCGACGATCCAGTGACGGCCCCACGGGATGACGAACAGCACGGACTTCTCGGTGCGCAGGATGAGGCCGGTGGTGGAGTGGATCCGGTCCTTGGGGACGACCAGGTGGATGCCCTTGGAGGCCCGCACGTGGAACTGTCCGCGCTCGCCCACCATCGCCTGGGTGTCGTCGGTCCACACACCGGTGGCGTTGACGACCTGCTTGGCGCGGATCTCGTACTCACCGCCGCCCTCCAGGTCCTCGACCCGGGCGCCGACGACCCGTTCGCCCTCGCGGAGGAAGCCGGTGACCCGTGCGTGGTTGGCGGTCCGCGCCCCGTACGAGGCCGCGGTGCGCACCAGCATGGCCACGAAGCGGGCGTCGTCCACGCGTGCGTCGTAGTACTGCAGCGCGCCGACCAGGGCGTCCTTCTTCAGGCAGGGGGCCACCCGCAGGGCGTGACGGCGGGTCAGGTGCCGGTGCACCGGCAGTCCCCGCCCGTGCCCCCGGGCCATGGACATGGCGTCGTAGAGCGCCACGCCCGACCCGGCGTAGAGCCGCTCCCAGCCCTTGTGCTGCAACGGGTAGAGGAAGGGCACCGGCTTGACGAGGTGCGGGGCGAGCTTCTCCAGCAGGAGTCCCCGTTCCTTCAACGCCTCACGCACGAGGGTGAAGTCGAGCATCTCCAGATAGCGCAGCCCGCCGTGGATCAGCTTGCTGGACCGGCTGGACGTGCCGGACGCCCAGTCGCGCGCCTCGACGAGCCCCGTGGACAGACCGCGGGTCGCGGCGTCGAGCGCCGTGCCCGCTCCCACCACGCCTCCGCCGACCACCAGCACGTCCAGCTCGCGCTCGGCCATGGATGCGAGTGACTCGGCACGTTCCGCCGGCCCCAGTGTCGCTGTCCTCACTGCTGCCTCCCGCTCATCGGTCGCGTCGGCCGCACCCATCGGGCGAAGCCCGTTCCTTCCCCTCCCTCATGCCCAGATTCTGACCGCGTTGCCCGGCTTCAGCCACCACGGGCCGATGACCTGTGGACAACGCCAGAGGGACGACTCTCCGAAACTCAGTCGATCAATCCCGCATATCGGTCATATTTACTCCTAGTCTGACATTGCGCTCGCCCGTCCTGTCCACAGGGCTTGCGCACCTGTCCCACTTCGGCTATCGGGAAGGACGGTCCACGCCATGCCCGCAGATCTCGCCGTCATCGGTCTCGGCCCGTACGGCCTGCCGACGGCCCAGGCCGCCGTCGCCGCAGGCATCCCCACCATCGGCTACCGGACCGGCCCGGAGGCGGGCTCCCTCAGCCCCGCAGAGCTGCGCCGCATGCTCGCGCAGGGCTTCCGCGTGACCGCGAACCCCGCCGAGCTGGGCCGGGTGCGCACGGTCCTCATCTGTGCGCCCGCCCCGCGGGGTGCCGACGGCGAGCCGGACCTGTCCCAGGTGGAGGCCGCCGTCCGCACCCTCGCTCCCCGGCTGCGCCCCCACACCACGGTGATCGTGGAATCACCCGTGGTGCCGGGCACGACGGAGGGGTTCCTCCGGCCGCTCCTGGAGCAGGGGTCGAGGCTGCGCGCCGGCCGCGACTTCCACCTCGCCCACTCCCCCAGCCGGGTCGACCCGGGCAACCGCGACTTCACGCCCGCCAACACCCCCAAGGTCATCGGCGGCCTCACCCCGGCCTGCACCGAGTCCGCCGCCGCCTTCTACGGCCGGCTGACCGACAAGGTCGTGCGGGCCCGCGGGCTCCGGGAGGCGGAGACCGTACAGCTGCTGGAGAGCACCTTCCGGCACGTGAACATCGCCCTCGTCAACGAGATGGCCGTCCTGTGCCACGACCTCGGCGTGGACTTCTGGGACGTCATCCGCTGCGCGGAGACCAAGCCCTTCGGCTTCCAGGCGTTCCGCCCCGGCCCGGGCGTCGGGGGGCACGCCGTCCCGCAGAGCCTCGCCACCACGACCGGCCGCACCCTGCGGATGGCCGAGCTGGCCCAGCAGGTCAACAACGGGATGCCCGGTTACGTCGTGCAGCGTGCCGCCGCTCTCCTCAACGAGCACGGCAAGTCCGCGCGCGGTGCGCGGGTGCTGCTGCTCGGGGTCACCTACAAGGCCGACCTGGCGGACCAGCAGGGCAGCCCCGCCCGGGAGATCGCGGTCCGGCTGATGGAGCTGGGGGCGTCGGTCAGCTACCACGACCCCCATGTCCCCTCGTGGAGCGTGCTCGACCGCCCCGTCCCCCGAGCCGACTCCCTCTACGAGGCGGCGGCCGACGCGGACCTGACGATCCTGCTCCAGCAGCACCGCACCTACGACCTCCAGGGACTGTCGGTGAAGGCCCAGCTGCTGCTGGACACGCGCGGCGCGACCCCGACGGGGGCGGCGCACCGGCTGTGACAGGGGCGCACGGCGACCCGCGCGCCGCCGACCGCGCCTGCCGCCCGCACCGCCCCGGACCTGCGGGAAAGACCCGGAAGGGGCAGGGGACGGACCGGTGGACACCTCCGCCCGGACGCAGAAGGCCGGTCGCCCCGGTAGGGGGCGACCGGCCTTCGTGGCGTCGGTGCGGCGAACGCGCTCCGTGATTACCGCTTGTGCTCCGAATCCGCGACCGTGACCTCGACGCGCTGGAACTCCTTGAGCTCGCTGTACCCCGTGGTCGCCATGGCGCGGCGCAGCGCACCGAAGAAGTTCATGGAGCCGTCCGGCGTGTGCGAGGGGCCGGTGAGGATCTCCTCGATGGTGCCGACCGTGCCCAGGTCGACCTTCTTGCCCCGCGGCAGCTCCTCGTTGACGGCCTCCATGCCCCAGTGGTGGCCCTTGCCGGGGCCGTCGGTCGCCCGCGCGAGCGGAGAACCCATCATCACCGAGTCGGCGCCGCAGGCGATCGCCTTGGGCAGGTCGCCGGACCAGCCGACGCCGCCGTCCGCGATGACGTGCACGTACCGGCCGCCGGACTCGTCCATGTAGTCGCGGCGGGCCGCGGCCACGTCGGCGACGGCCGTGGCCATCGGCACCTGGATGCCCAGCACGTTGCGCGTGGTGTGCGCGGCGCCGCCGCCGAAGCCGACGAGGACACCCGCCGCCCCGGTGCGCATCAGGTGCAGGGCGGCCGTGTAGGTGGCGCAGCCGCCGACGATCACGGGCACGTCGAGTTCGTAGATGAACTGCTTGAGGTTCAGCGGCTCGTGCGAGCTGGAGACGTGCTCCGCCGAGACGGTCGTCCCGCGGATGACGAAGATGTCGACGCCCGCGTCCACGACGGCCTTGGAGAACTGGGCGGTGCGCTGCGGGGAGAGCGCGGCGGCGGTCACGACGCCGGAGTCGCGCACCTCCTTGATGCGCTGCCCGATCAGCTCCTCCTTGATGGGGGCCGCGTAGATCTCCTGCAGGCGGCGGGTCGCCGTGTCCGCGTCGAGGCCGACGATCTCGTCGAGCAGCGGCTGCGGGTCCTCGTGGCGCGTCCACAGGCCCTCGAGGTTGAGCACGCCGAGGCCGCCGAGCTCGCCGATGCGGATCGCCGTGGCCGGCGACACGACGGAGTCCATGGGGGCGGCCAGGAACGGCAGCTCGAAACGGTAGGCGTCGATCTGCCAGGCGATCGAGACCTCCTTCGGGTCCCGCGTACGGCGGCTGGGGACGACGGCGATGTCGTCGAAGGCGTACGCCCGGCGGCCGCGCTTGCCGCGCCCGATCTCGATCTCAGTCACGTCTGTGGCCTTTCCCTGATGCGTTGCAGCGCCTTCCAGTATCCCCGACGGTGACGACGGCCACCGACCCGGACGTACGGCGAGGGTGGCCCCGGTCCATCGGGGCCGCCCTCGGAAGACGGCTGCTACTGGCGGCTGTAGTTCGGCGCTTCGACCGTCATCTGGATGTCGTGCGGGTGGCTCTCCTTGAGGCCCGCGGAGGTGATCCGGACGAAGCGGCCCTTCGTCTCCATCTCACCGATGGTCGCGGCGCCCACGTAGCCCATCGTCTGGCGCAGACCGCCGACGAGCTGGTGCAGCACGTTGGCCAGCGGGCCCCGGTAGGGCACCTGGCCCTCGATGCCCTCGGGCACGAGCTTGTCGTCGGAGGCGACCTCGGCCTGGAAGTAGCGGTCCTTCGAGTACGACCGGCCCTGTCCCCGGGACTGCATGGCGCCCAGAGAGCCCATGCCGCGGTACGACTTGAACTGCTTGCCGTTGATGAACTGCAGCTCGCCGGGGGACTCCTCGCAGCCCGCGAGGAGGCTGCCCAGCATCACGGTGTCGGCGCCCGCGGCGAGCGCCTTGCCGATGTCGCCGGAGTACTGCAGTCCGCCGTCGCCGATCAGCGGGACGCCCGCCGCGCGCGCCGCGAGGGACGCCTCGTAGATGGCCGTGACCTGCGGGACGCCGATGCCCGCGACGACCCGGGTGGTGCAGATCGAGCCGGGACCGACACCCACCTTGATGCCGTCGACACCGGCGTCGATCAGCGCCTGGGCGCCGTCGCGCGTGGCCACGTTGCCGCCGATCACGTCGACACCGACGCTCGACTTGATCTTCGCCATCCAGCTGAGGGCGTTGCTGTTGTGGCCGTGCGAGGTGTCGACGACCAGGAAGTCCACACCGGCCTCGGCGAGTGCCTGGGCCCGCTCCAGCGCCTCGGGGCTGGCACCCACGGCGGCGCCGACGATGAGGCGGCCCTCCGCGTCCTTGGCGGCGTGGGGGTACTGCTCGGCCTTCACGAAGTCCTTGACCGTGATCAGGCCCTTGAGGACACCCGCGTCGTCGACCAGGGGAAGCTTCTCGATCTTGTGGCGGCGCAGCAGCTCCATGGCCTCGACGCCGGAGATGCCGACGTGCCCGGTGACCAGCGGCATCGGGGTCATGACCTCGCGCACCTCACGGGAACGGTCGGTCTCGAAGGCCATGTCGCGGTTGGTGACAATGCCCAGCAGCCTCTTGTTGCCGTCGGTGACCGGGACACCGCTGATGCGGAACTTCGCGCACAGGGCGTCGGCCTCGGCGAGCGTGGCGTCCGGGTGGATGGTGATGGGGTCGGTGACCATGCCGGACTCGGAGCGCTTCACCAGGTCGACCTGGTTGGCCTGGTCCTCGACGGAGAGGTTGCGGTGAAGCACGCCGACGCCGCCCTGACGGGCCATGGCGATCGCCATGCGGGACTCGGTGACCTTGTCCATCGCGGCCGAGAGCAGGGGGATGTTCACCCGGACGTTGCGGGAGACGCGGGACGAGGTGTCGACCGCGTTGGGGAGCACCTCGGACGCGCCCGGCAGCAGCAGCACGTCGTCGTAGGTCAGCCCGAGTGTCGCGAATTTCTCGGGCACTCCGTCGACGTTGGCAGTCATGACACCTTCCCCAAATGGCCTTGATCGGTGCGGATGCCCATGCTAACGGGAAGGACGGGTGGCTCATTCCACGATCAAGCAGGGCTCAGGTCTTCGTATGTTCGTACGGGTGCGTTCCGCTGCCCGTTCAGGGGCCGAAGAGGCGGCCGGCGGTTCGTGGTTACTGCTCGGCCAGGGCGCGCAGTCTGCTGAGTGCACGATGCTGGGCGACCCGGACCGCGCCGGGTGACATTCCCAACATCTGGCCGGTCTCCTCCGCCGTGAGGCCGACCGCGATACGCAGCAGGAGCAGCTCGCGCTGGTTCTCGGGCAGGTTGGCCAGCAGTTTCTTGGCCCATTCGGCGTCGCTGCTGAGCAGTGCGCGCTCCTCGGGCCCCAGCGAGTCGTCGGGACGCTCGGGCATCTCGTCCGAGGGCACGACCGTCGAGCCGGGGTGGCGCATGGCGGCGCGCTGGAGGTCGGCGACCTTGTGCGCGGCGATGGCGAAGACGAACGCCTCGAAGGGGCGCCCGGTGTCCTTGTAGCGGGGCAGCGCGAGCAGCACCGCGACGCAGACCTCCTGGGCGAGGTCCTCGACGAAGTGCCGGGCGTCGCCCGGGAGGCGGGACAGCCGGGTGCGGCAGTAGCGCAGGGCCAGGGGGTGGACGTGCGCCAGCAGGTCATGGGTGGCCTGCTCGTCGCCGTCGACCGCGCGATGGACGAGCGCACCGATCGCCCCTTGGGCAGTGCCCGCCTCGTCGTCGCGCATCGGTCCATGGTGCCTTGCGGCCGACGGGTCCGCGGCACCGCGTCCCTGGTTGTGCACCGAAGCGTTATGAGCAGGTGCGCCGAAACTCATCCCCTGCGCCCTCCCCTTCCGCTCGACCGACCCGTCCCCGAGGAACTCCACACCTCAAGGATGCGTCATCCGCGGCGAAACGAGCAGCGGGCACCCGTCGGGTGCCGTCCCCGCCCTGGTGGGGCGCCGTTGCGGGGGGTGCGTCGCGGCACGTTCGGGAAGCGCCGGGACCTGTCGTCCGGATCGGCCCGGCGCCGCGGGACCCCGGTCTCCTCCGGCCCGGCCGCCCTCGCCGCGGGAGCGGCGGGCCGGCTGCCGCGCCGGAGGCGCCACCGGTCTTCGGTGACCGCGGGTGCGTGCCGTGCGGGCACGGGCCGCGCGGGGGCATCGACGTGCCCCCGCTCGCCGGTCGCCGTCCGGTGCCGGGCACCGCGTCCGGTCCGATCCGAAGGACAGGCCCTAGCGCACCAGACCCCACCGGAATCCGAGCGCCACCGCGTGGGCCCGGTCCGAGGCGCCCAGCTTCTTGAACAGGCGCCGCGCGTGCGTCTTCACGGTGTCCTCGGAGAGGAACAGCTCACGGCCGATCTCCGCGTTGGAGCGGCCGTGACTCATGCCCTCCAGGACCTGGATCTCCCGCGCGGTGAGCGTGGGGGCGGCCCCCATCTCGGCGGAGCGCAGCCGCCGCGGGGCGAGCCGCCAGGTCGGGTCGGCGAGAGCCTGCGTGACGGTCGCGCGCAGTTCTGCGCGGGAGGCGTCCTTGTGCAGGTAACCGCGCGCCCCGGCGGCGACGGCGAGCGCCACGCCGTCGAGGTCCTCGGCCACGGTGAGCATGATGATGCGCGCACCGGGGTCAGCGGACAGCAGCCGCCGGACCGTCTCGACGCCGCCCAGGCCGGGCATGCGTACGTCCATCAGAATCAGGTCCGAGCGGTCGGCGCCCCAGCGGCGGAGGACTTCCTCGCCGTTGGCCGCCGTCGTCACGCGCTCCACGCCGGGCACGGTCGCAACCGCGCGGCGAAGCGCCTCTCGGGCAAGCGGGGAGTCGTCGCAGACGAGGACGGAAGTCATGGCCGCCCTCCGCAGCTGATGCGCGTCACCTTGAGCCTCCAGGCTGGTACGAAATCGTCACCTGTGCGGTCGACCGTCTCGGACGCCCGCCCGAGCGCTTGTTCCTTCAACCGCCTCGCACTCTCAACGACGGTCACTCGAAAGAGTTACGGGGCCGTCTGCCACCTTCGGCACTCTACGTGAGGACGCGGACACGGTGCAGACATGCGCGCAGACCCTCCACGATTCATCACAACCCGTGCACCATTTAGACCCTTTTCTTCCCTCTTGTTGGTGTCTGCGACTAGATTCGCAATGAGTCATATTTTCATCTCCTTGGATCGTAGTTGTACGGTCGTGGACACCGGATCCGCCCAGAACGGCTACAAGGGGTCACGCAATGGCAGATTTCTCCCGCCTTCCCGGACCGAACGCGGACCTGTGGGACTGGCAGCTCCTGGCTGCGTGCCGCGGGGTGGACAGCTCCCTCTTCTTCCACCCCGAGGGCGAGCGCGGTGCGGCGCGAAGCGCTCGCGAGAACTCGGCCAAGGAGGTCTGCATGAGGTGCCCGGTGCGCGCCGAGTGCGCGGCCCACGCGCTGGCGGTACGCGAACCGTACGGCGTGTGGGGCGGACTGACCGAGGACGAGCGCGAAGAACTGATGGGACGGGCGCGGCACCGACTGGTGTCGGCGTCGGCCGGCAGCGGCGGACACGCCGCCTCGAACAACTGAAGGAACGTTTCTCCGCAAGGGGCACGCAGGTGCCCTTGTTTTGTCGCTGGAGGTGATGGTGGAGGTGATCGGTGGGAGTGGCCGACTGAGGTGATCGGCGGAGGTGATCGGCGGAGGTGATCACCTCACGGTCCGCGCAGGTCGGTCGCGCGACCCCGGGAACACGGGCGGACCCGCGCCGTCCGCTACCGGGCGGCCGCCCGCGCGAGGTGGTCGAGCGTCGCGGCGACCGCCGGGACCTGGGCGAGGTCCGGAAGCGTGAGCGCGACGATCTCACGTCGCACGGCGGGTTCCAGGCGGACCGTGCACACGCCCCTGGGCCGGACGGACTCCACGGCCAGCTGCGGCAGGACCGCCACGCCCAGTCCGGCGCCCACCAGCCCGGCGACGGCCGGGTAGTCGTCGGTGGCGAAGTCGATGCGCGGGGTGAAGCCGGCTGTCTCGCACACCTCCACCAGCTGCCCGCGGCAGCGCGGGCAGCCCGCGATCCACGGTTCGTCGGCGAGCTCGCCGATGGCGACGGATTCCGCACGCGCGAGCCGGTGCCGTTCCGGCACCAGGCCCACCAGCCGGTCCGACAGCAGCGGCCGGACGACGAGGTCGTCCCACTCCTCGGCCCCCGCGGCCCCCTCGTAGCGGAACGCGAGGGCCACGTCGCAGTCGCCGTCCCGCAGCAGTCCGACGGAGCGGGGCGGCTCCGCCTCCTCCAGGGACACCCGGGTGCCGGGGTGCGCGTCGCGCAGCGCGGCCAGCGCCGCCGGCACCAGGGTGGAGCTGCCGCTGGGGAAGGACACCAGCCGCACGCGCCCGGCCCGCAGCCCGGCGATGGCCGCGACTTCCTCCTCGGCGGCGGTGAGCCCGGCGAGGATCCCGGCCGCGTGCCGCACCAGCGCCTCTCCGGCCTGGGTCAGGCGCATCTCGCGACCGCTGCGGACGAGCAGCGGGGTGCCGACGGACGTCTCCAGGGCCTTCATCTGCTGGCTGACGGCGGGCTGGGTGCAGCCCAGCTCGCGGGCCGCCGCGGAAAAGGAACCGCTGACGGACACGGCGCGCAGCACGCGGAGGTGGCGGGCTTCGATCACACCGCCAAGGATAAGCGAGCCTTTGATGTCCGGGCCCATACTCCGTCGACGCTTTTAGCTCCGTCGCCTACCGTGCGGTCATGCGGCTTCTCTCTGTGAACCTGGGACGCCCCCGTCCCGTCCCCTACACGTCCCAACCCGAGGGGGTGACCGGCATCGACAAACGACCGGTGGACGGGCCCGTCCGGGTGTCCGCCCCCGGCCCCAAGGGCGTCGGGGGCAGCGGGCTGGCCGGGGACGCGGTGTGCGAGACCCGGCACCACGGCGGAGACGACCAGGCCGTCTACGCGATGGCCCGGGAGGACCTCGACGCGTGGGAACGCGCCCTGGGGCGGACGCTGCCCAACGGCTGCTTCGGCGAGAACCTGACCACCGAGGGCATCGAGGTGTCCGGCGCGCTGATCGGCGAGCGCTGGGCCATCGGCGACGAGGTGGTCCTGGAGGTCACGAGCGGCCGCATCCCGTGCCGCACCTTCCAGGGCCATCTGGGTGAGAAGGGCTGGGTGAAACGGTTCACCGAGCGGGGAGCGCCGGGTGCGTACCTGCGCGTCGTGCGCTCCGGTGACGTACGGGCGGGTGACCCGGTGCGTGTCGTGCACCGGCCCGGTCACGAGGTGACGGTCGCCCTCCAGTTCCGGGCGATGACGACGGACCGGACCCTGCTCCCGAGACTGTTGGCGGCGGGACCGGCGCTTCATCCGGAGTCGCTGGCGGCCGCACGGGCCCACGTGGAGAGGATCGAACGGTCCGAGAGGCTGGGGGAACCTGAGGGATACGGGGGGTCCGACGGGTCCGGAGGGTCCGAGGGAGACGGTGGGCCCCGGAACGCGGAGAAGTCGGCGACCGTGCCGTCAGGCTGACGGCACGACGGCACGTCGGCACGTCGGCGGAGGGCCGACAGCGGACGCCTGACAGCGCACAGCGGACGGCTGACGGCTGACGGCTGACGGCTGACGCCGTCATACGGCGGTGTACGGTCGCCCGTCGGATACGGCCAGTCAGCCGCGCCACCAACCTGCCGAACAGCACACCTAAGGGGAAACCCCGGACAGCGGGCGGGGGTTGTCTCCGGGGTGAGTGGGGGCAGTTCCCCGATGTTCGGCGGGCCATGATCCACGACGCTCGTTGCATGCCTTCTTTCCCGATCCCGAGCGCAGTGCCGAGCGGAGAGGTTCCGCCCGGCACCACCCGTGACCGCTTCCGCCGGAAGCACCCTGTCGCCATGCTGAGTTCGCTGGTCACCGCCTTCGCAGTGGCCGTCGGCACCCTGCTCGCCCGGTGGTGGACGGACACCGCGGTGAGCACGGTGGGCCGGGAGACCATCGACAACGCCCTCGCGATACCGCCGCCGGCCGAGTCGGCTTTCGACGGCACGCGGTTCTCCGGTGACCGTGTACCGATGCGGTACGTCGGCTTCCGGGGAGACCGGGCCGTGGTCGACGACGGCACCCTACGGCCGAATCGGCAGACCTACGACGAACTGATACGTCCGCATCTGCGGAACGCCTCGACCGCGCGCACCCACGCTGCACACGGCTGAGGAGGCCGAGCCCCGTGCACCGCACGAGGCGGGGGCAGCGCACGAGGCGGGGGCAGCGCACGAGGCGGGGGCAGCGCACGAGGCGGGGGCAGCGCACGAGGCGGGGGCAGCGCACGAGGCGGGGGCAGCGAGCGGACGGCTTGCCTCCGGGTAACTAGTCTTGCGCCATGACAACGGCTCTGATTACGGGTTCGACGGCAGGTATCGGTGCCGCGTTCGCGCGGCGGCTGGCGGCCGACGGACATGACCTGGTGCTGGTGGCCCGCGACATCGCCCGGCTGCGGGAGCAGGCGACCGAGCTGCACGACCTGCACGGCATCGAGGCCGAGGTGCTCTCGGCCGACCTGGCGGAGGACAAGGGCATCGAGGCGGTCGCCGACCGTCTCGGGGACCGTAAGAACCCCGTCGACCTGCTGATCAACAACGCCGGTTTCGGCAACAAGGGCCGGTACTTGGACGTCTCCATGGCCGACGAGCTGAGGATGATCAAGGTGCACTGCGAGGCCGTGCTGCGCCTGACGTCGGCGGCGGCCGAAGCGATGCGCGAACGTGGGCGCGGGGGCGTGGTCAACGTGGCCTCCGTGGCGGCGTTCGTACCCCGCGGCACCTACGGGGCGTCGAAGGCGTGGGTCGTGCAGTTCACCCAGGGCGCGGCCAAGGATCTGGCCGGCAGCGGGGTGCGCCTGATGGCCCTGTGCCCGGGGTTCGTGCGCACCGAGTTCCACGAGCGCGCCGGGATGGGGACGGACAGCATCCCCAACTGGATGTGGCTGGACGCCGACAAGGTGGCCGAGGCGGGGCTGGCGGACCTGGCCCGCGGCAAGGCGGTGTCCATCCCCGATCCGCGCTACAAGGCGCTGATGGGAGCGGCGAAGCTGGTCCCGCGCGGCATGCTCGGCGGGCTCACCTCCCGTACGGGGCGCAAGTACGGCCCGCAGTAGACGGGGCCTGAGCGCGGGGAGCCGCCGGCCCGGGCGGTGAAGCGTGCCGGGAACGGCGGCAGCAGTCCGGTCCGGTATCCAGACCTTGGCGCCGACCCCGGAGCCGGAGGCCGCCCTCGGGCACCGGGGCCCGTACCGCCGCCTGACCGGTGCCGAAGCCGGAG
Organism: Streptomyces sp. 3-6; assembly: GCF_056323165.1. Lineage (NCBI taxonomy): Bacteria > Bacillati > Actinomycetota > Actinomycetes > Kitasatosporales > Streptomycetaceae > Streptomyces > Streptomyces sp. 3-6. The sequence continues at coordinate 9,596 of NZ_JBWHZP010000020.1, read as the reverse complement.
GGGTACCGAACCCCGACAGGCGCCGGAGCCGAAGCCGCAAGAGTGCCGGAACCAGACCGGCACGCCGGAAGGGTGCCGCAGCCGGAGCGCACCGCGCCGGCTGCTCGGACACCTCGAAGCCGGGGCCGTCCGGGTTTCGGGTGGAGCCGGGGCCGTCCGGATGCCCCGGGAAGCCGGTGAGCTGGTGCCGTCCGGGCGCCCGGCAAGGCGGCACCGGAGTCGGCCCGGCGGGTGCCGGATCGCCGTGTCCGCGCCGGTACCGGTGCCGGTCGGCCGCCTTCCGGACGGTCGGTGCCCGACGGGCGTGCCCGTAGACAGTGGGTGCCGACGGGCGCCTGCCTGGCGGACAGTAGGTGCCCCGACCGCGACCGGCGCCTTCCCATGGGCGGTAGGCGCCCGTGCCGTCGTCCGCAGGGTCCCGTGCCGTCGTCCGCAGGGTCCCGTGCCGTCATCCGCGGGGTTTCCGGGCCGTCGTCCGGGCGGTCGCTCCCGCCGTGCCCGCTCGGCGAAGCGATGTGGCGACGGTGGTCCGGTGCGAAAATGAGGTGCGGCTCGTGACCAGAACCGGACCCGGACCCGGACCCGACACGCAGGGGGGGCCGGAGGTGAACGTGATGACCTTCGTCCAGCTCATCGACTGCCGGACCAACCGCTTCGACGACATCAACCGGCTCATGGACCAGTGGGTCGAGCAGTCCAAGGGGCGGCGGACGGCGACGCACGCGGTGGTCGGCAAGGACCGCGCGGACGCGTCGCACGTCATCGAGATCGTGGAGTTCCCGTCGTACGAGGAGGCGATGCGCAACTCGCGGCTGCCGGAGACCGACCGGATCTTCCGGGAGATGGTGGCGCTGTGCGACGGGACACCGACGTTCACCAACCTGGACGTCGTGCGGGACGCGCAGCTGCACACCGCTACCGCACGGAGGTTCTTCGAGGTGCTGGCCGGTGACGGCGACCTCTCCCCGATGGCCGGGATGGTCGCCGAGCACTACTACGACCACGATCCGGCCAACGAGCAGGACGTGATCGGGCTGGATCACCTGCGGCGCGAGATGGACGTGTGGCGGGACGGGTTCGACTTCGTCCTCCGCGTCGAGGACCAGTTCGCCGAGGGCGACCGGGTGTGCACGCGATGGTCCTGGGAGGGAAAGCAGAAGGGCGAGTTCCTGGGCATCCCCGCCACGGGGAGGAAGGCGGCCATGACGGGGACGACCGTCTTCCGCTTCGACGACCGCGGCCGGATCGCCGAGGGCTGGTGGCAGTACGACCGACTGGGGCTGCTGGCGCGACTCGGTGCCCTGGAGCCCACGGACCTCTGAGCCGGGCGCAGGCCGCGCTCGGGCCACGGCGGCCACCCGCCCCCGCCGGTCGCGTGGGCAGGGCACGGGAAAGCCCCCGCTCCCTGACGGACAGCGGGGGCTTCACCGATCAGGCGGTGCCTCAGTGGGCGTGGCCGTGGCCGTGGCCCGCGGCGGCCGGCTCCTCCTCTTCCTTCTTCTCGACGACCAGGGTCTCGGTCGTGAGGAGGAGGGAGGCGATGGAGGCGGCGTTCTCCAGGGCGGAGCGGGTGACCTTGACCGGGTCGATGACGCCGGCCTTGATCAGGTCGCCGTACTCGCCGGTGGCGGCGTTGTAGCCGCTGCCCTTCTCCAGCTCGGCGACCTTGGAGACGATCACGTAGCCCTCGAGGCCGGCGTTCTCGGCGATCCAACGCAGCGGCTCGACGGCGGCCTTGCGGACCACGGAGACACCGGTGGCCTCGTCGTCGGTCTTGTCGAGGTTGCCCTCGAGGACCTTGACGGCGTGGACCAGCGCGGAGCCACCACCGGAGACGATGCCCTCCTCGACCGCGGCGCGGGTCGCGGAGATGGCGTCCTCCAGGCGGTGCTTCTTCTCCTTGAGCTCCACCTCGGTGGCGGCGCCGACCTTGATCACGCACACGCCGCCGGCCAGCTTCGCGAGGCGCTCCTGGAGCTTCTCGCGGTCCCAGTCGGAGTCGGTGGTCTCGATCTCGGCCTTGATCTGGGCGACGCGACCGGTCACGTCCTCCTTGTTGCCACCGCCGTCGACGATCGTGGTGTCGTCCTTGGTGACAGTGACGCGGCGGGCGGAGCCGAGCACGTCCAGGCCGACCTGGTCCAGCTTGAGGCCGACCTCCTCGGAGACGACCGTGGCGCCGGTGAGGACGGCCATGTCCTGCAGCATCGCCTTGCGGCGGTCACCGAAGCCGGGGGCCTTCACGGCGACGGCGTTGAAGGTGCCGCGGATCTTGTTGACGACCAGGGTCGACAGGGCCTCGCCCTCGACGTCCTCGGCGATGATCAGCAGCGGCTTGGAGGAGTTGGCCTGGATGACCTTCTCCAGCAGCGGCAGCAGGTCGGCGATGGCACCGATCTTGCCCTGCGTGATCAGGATGTACGGGTCGTCGAGGACGGCCTCCATACGCTCCTGGTCGGTGACGAAGTAGGGCGACAGGTAGCCCTTGTCGAAGGCCATGCCCTCGGTGAAGTCGAGCTCCAGGCCGAAGGTGTTGGACTCCTCGACGGTGATGACACCGTCCTTGCCGACCTTGTCCATGGCCTCGGCGATGAGCTCGCCGACCTGCTGGTCCTGGGCGGACAGCGCGGCCACGGCGGCGATGTCGGACTTCTCGTCGATCGGGCGGGCCGACGCGAGCAGGTCCTCCGAGACCGCGGCGACGGCCGCGTCGATGCCCTTCTTCAGGGCGGCCGGAGAGGCACCGGCGGCGACGTTCTTCAGACCCTCGCGGACCAGGGCCTGGGCGAGCACGGTGGCGGTGGTGGTGCCGTCACCAGCGATGTCGTTGGTCTTGGTCGCCACCTCCTTCACCAGCTGCGCGCCGAGGTTCTCGTACGGGTCCTCGATCTCGACCTCGCGGGCGATCGTGACACCGTCGTTGGTGATGGTGGGGGCGCCGAACTTCTTGTCGATGACGACGTTGCGGCCGCGGGGGCCGATCGTCACCTTCACCGTGTCGGCCAGCTTGTTGACGCCGCGCTCGAGGGCGCGACGGGCGTCCTCGTCGAACTTCAGGATCTTCGCCATGGCAGCGGGAGCCCTCTCGGAAATCTGGATGACAACACTGCGCCCCGGGCGCCCGGCTTCTCAGCGATGGCGGGGGCCAGGGGCGCAGTTCGAGCAAATGTGCTTCGAGGTGGCTTACTTCTCGACGATCGCGAGGACGTCGCGAGCCGAGAGGACGAGGTACTCCTCGCCGTTGTACTTCACCTCGGTGCCGCCGTACTTGCTGTAGAGCACGACATCGCCGACCTTCACGTCGAGCTCGACGCGCTTGCCGTCCTCGATCCGGCCCGGGCCGATGGCCAGGACGACGCCCTCCTGGGGCTTCTCCTTGGCGGTGTCCGGAATGACCAGGCCCGAAGCCGTGGTCTGCTCGGCGTCGAGCGGCTGGACCACGATGCGGTCCTCGAGCGGCTTGATGGCAACCTTGGAGCTGGCGGTCGTCACGATCCGACCTCCCCCTTCGGAGATCTCACGGGGTTAACTGTCTGAGGTGGCGACCAGGTCGATCCGTCGTCGCGGGTGCCGGACCTGCCCGTCGCGTTGTTGGCACTCTCCAGGGGGGAGTGCCAGACCCGAGACTATGACCGCGATTAGCACTCGGTCAAGCGGAGTGCCAATTACGTGCCCGCGCGTCGGGGCGGGCGCGCCCTCCGCACCCGTGCTCAGCCGCTTCCGGCGGCCCGGCCGGCGGGCGGTGGGGCGGACGTGTCGCGGTGCGCGCCGGCGGACGGTGGCCCGGTGGCGTCCCAGTGGTCCTCCAGGGAGGCCACCGTCAGGCCGCGCCCGTCCAGCTCGGTCAGGAGCCGTTCCGTGCGCTCCCGGAGGGACGGGGTCGGCAGGCCGTCCGACGGGACGCGGATGATGTCGCCGGGGCGCGGCTCGCGCGGCCCGCGGGCGTCGGCGAGGGTGCCGTCCGGCCGCACGGTGGCGCTCCACAGGACCACCGCGGCGATCCCGCAGTCGGCGGCGGCGCGCAGCGTCGTGGTGTCGTACGTGCCGTGGGGCGGGCGGAGGAAGCGGGCCCGGACACCGAAGCGGGTCCGGAGTTTGCGTTGCTGGCCGCAGATTTCGGCACGCTGGCCGGCGTAGGGCAGGCCCCGCAGGGAGGGGTGGTCCAGGGTGTGGTTCTGCAGGCCGGCGCCGACCGCCCGCAGCCGGGCGAAGTGGCCGTATCCGGGACCGGCCACGGTGTCGGTGAGGAACAGGGTGACCGGGAGACGGCGTCGGCGGATCAGGTCGATGAGGCCGGGATCCCGCCCCGCACCGTCGTCGTAGGTCAGGAAGACGACCTGCTCGCGCGTCGGGAGGCGGTCGATCACCGGCGGAAGCCGGTCCCCCGCCGGTGCCTCCCGCCGCTCACCCGCCGACCCGCTCCCTCCGCTTCCTCCGCTCCCTCCGCTCGCGGCACCGGCCGCACCGGCCGCACCCGCCTCCGCGCCGTCCCCGGCACCCGCCTCCGCCTCCGCCCCCGTCGGCGCGCCGGCGCCCGGACCGGCTCCGGCACCGGCCTCCGCCCCGGGGCCGTCACGACCTCCGGTGGCCCCTTCGGCACCGGAACCGGGGCCGTCACGGCTGCCCTTCCCGGGCTGGGCGGAACCGTCGGCGTGCCCCGCGGAACCGTCGGCGTGCCGCGCGGGGGCGCCCGGCGGTCCCGCGGCGGGGGTGCCGCAGGCCGCGAGAGTGGTGAACAGGGCGGCGGCGCCGGCGGCCAGGAGGCGGAGCCTGGGCGCCGGGCCCCGCCTCACAGGTAGTCCTCCAGGCGCCCCACCGCGTAGCCCTCGGCCGTGACCTTGTCGAGGAAGCGGCGGATCATGTCGGGCATCGTGCCCTTCCAGTCGCCCTGCCCCCGGAAGTGGCTGAGGACGATGTCGCCGGGGCGGAGCTTGCGGTCCCACTCGCGGTAGTCCCACCGGTCGGCGAACACCTCCTCGTTCCACAGGGGAACGTGCGTGATGCCGCAGGACTTGGCGACGCGCAGGGTGTCCTTGTTGTAGTTGCCGAAGGGCGGCCGGAACAGGACGGGGCGTTCGCCGTACCGCTTCTCGATCACCCGTTGCATGCCGCAGATCTCGCGCTTCTGCTGCTCGTAGGAGAGTTTCGGCAGGTAGGGGTGGTGGAGGGTGTGGTTGTGCAGGCCGACGCCCTGGTCCTGCATCTTCTCGAAGTAGGCGTAGTCGTCCTTGACGACGTAGTCGCTCAGGAAGGCGGTGTACGGGATCCGCAGTTCCTTCATCATCCGCAGGAACTCCGGGTCCTTCTCGGCACCGTCGTCGATGGTGAGGAAGACGACCTTCTGCCGGGTCGGGACCGTGGTGAAGACCGGGGGGAGGTCCAGGCGCCGGTGACCCTCCACCTCGAAGCCCTTGCGGGTGGTGATCGTCGGTTTGCGCGCGGGGGGCGCCGGGGCGGCGAGGGGCACCTGCTTCAGGCCCCAGCTGCGGGCCGCGGCGGCGCGCGCCGCTTGGCGGGCGTGGAGCTTGTCGGCATAGGAGTCGAGGGCGCGGGCCGGGGGCGCGTTCAGGGGCTGTTGGCCGCCCGCTCCCTCCACCTCGGTGGCGGCGCCCTGGCCGCAGCCCGCGGCGAGGGCGGCGAGGGCGAGACCCGCGAGACCGATCCGTTTCCTGCCGGAGGGCCGCCGCTTCCCGCAAAGCGCCCCGCTTTTGTCATTTTGTCCTACTACTCGCATGGTGCCGGATCCTCGCAGCCCGTCCCGCGGGACCCCGTCCGACACCGCGGCGGGACGCGCACGGTCCACCGACTGGCCCACAATGACCCGGTGAACGACCTCGCCCCGCTCCTCACCCCCGAAGGCCGCGCCCTCCTCGACGAGGTGCGCGCCACCTCCCCCGCGCAGGAACTCGCCGTGGCCACCCGGCTGCGCCGCACCCACCCGGCGGAACTGGTGTCGGCCGCACTCGCCCAGGCACGACTGCGGCAACGGGCGGTGGCGAAGTTCGGGGAGCGGGACGCCGCCCGGATGTTCTTCACGCCGAACGGCGTCGAGCAGTCGACCCGGGCGAGCGTGGCGGCGTACCGGGCGCGACGCTTCGTGGAACGGGGCGTGACCTCGGTGGCGGACCTGTGCTGCGGCATCGGCGGGGACGCGATCGCGCTGGCCCGCGCCGGGATCCGGGTCCTGGCGGTGGACCGGGACCCGTTCACCGCGGCGGTGGCACGGGCGAACGCCGAGGCCCTGGGGCTCGACGGCCTGATCGAGGTGCGGCAGGCGGATGTCGCCGAGGTCGCCACCGGGGGGTACGACGCCGTCTTCGTCGACCCGGCCCGGCGAGGCGGACGGGGCCGCGTCTTCGACCCCGAGGCGTACTCGCCCCCGTTGTCCTGGGCCGTCGGGGCGGCCCGCGCGGCACGGCTCGCCGCCGCCCTCAAGGTCGCGCCGGGCATCCCGCACGAGGCCGTCCCCGAGGACTTCGCCGCCGAGTGGATCTCGGACGGCGGCGACGTGAAGGAGGCCGTGCTGTGGTGCGGCCCCGAGCAGCGGGTGCCCCCGGGCCGGGTCCTGGCGACGCTGCTGCCCGGGCCGCGCACGCTCGTCTCCCGCGGCCTGCCCGACCCGGCGGTGCGCCCGCCCGGCCGGTACCTGTACGAGCCCGACGGCGCGGTCGTCCGGGCCCATCTGGTCGCTGAGGTCGCCCAGGAACTCGACGGCGGGCTCCTCGACCCGACCATCGCGTACGTCACCGCCGACACCCACCGCCCGACGCCGTACGCCACCGCCTACGAGATCACCGACCGCCTGCCGTTCAACGCCAAGAAGCTGAAGGCACTCCTGCGGGAGCGCCGGGTCGGCACGCTCACCGTGAAGAAGCGCGGCTCGGCGGTGGAGCCGGAGGAACTGCGCCGCAAGGTCCTGCCCAAGCCGCACGGCAGCGCCGCCGTCACGGTCTTCCTGACCCGCGTCGCGGGCGCCCCGACGATGCTGCTGGGCCACCCGGTGACGTGACCTCCGCCGCGTCCTCGGGCCACCCGGTGACGTGACCGCCGGCCGTCACGCGCCGGGGCCCGCGCCCTCCCCCCGTCTCCCCCCGGTGCCGGGCCCCCGCCGAGCCGGCAGCGCGCCCTCACCGTCCCGCCCCCTTCCCGGGCACCGGAACCGCCGGGCCGGGCCCGCGCCCTCCTCCCCCGGCGCCGGGACAGCCACCGAGCCGGCCTACCCGCCCGTCTCCTCCGCCCGTCGGAGCAGCATCCGCCGTTCCCGTTCGTTGCGGGTGAGGGCGGCGGCCCGCGTGAACTCGGCGCGGGCCTCGTCGGTGCGGCCCAGGCGGGCCAGCAGGTCGCCGCGCACGCTCGGCAGCAGGTGGTAGTCCCGCAGCGCCGCCGCACCGGTCAGGGCGTCCACCAGGGGGAGCGCGGCGGCCGGGCCCTCGGCCATGGACACGGCGACCGCGCGGTTGAGTTCGACGACCGGCGAGGGCGCCCGGGCGGCGAGCACCCCGTAGAGGGTGGCGATCCGGGCCCAGTCGGTGTCCTCGTAGCGGAGCGCGTGGGCGTGGCAGGCCGCGATGGCGGCCTGGAGGGCGTACGGCCCCGGTACCCCGCCGGCGGCGGCCTCCGCGCGGCCGAGGGCGGTGACGCCCCGGGCGATGAGCAGACGGTTCCAGCGGGACCGGTTCTGGTCCTTGAGCAGGACCGGCTCGCCGTCCGGGCCGGTGCGGGCGGCGGCGCGGGCGGACTGGAACTCCAGCAGGGCGGTCAGTCCGTGCACCTCCGGTTCGTCGGGCATCAGCCCGGTCAGTACGCGGGCCAGCCGCAGGGCGTCCTCGCACAGCGCGGGGCGCAGCCAGTCGTCGCCGGCCGTGGCGGCGTACCCCTCGTTGAAGATCAGGTAGATGACGTCCAGGACCGAGCCGAGGCGGGCCTCGCGGTCCGGGCCGCGGGGCACCTCGAAGGCGATGTTCCGGGTCGCGAGCGTGCGTTTCGCGCGGACGATGCGCTGGGCGACCGTCGGCTCCGGCACCAGGAACGCCCGGGCGATCTCGGCCGTCGTCAGACCGCCGAGCAGGCGCAGGGTGAGGGCGGTCCGGGCCTCCGCGGAGAGCACGGGGTGGCAGGCGGTGAAGACCAGCCGGAGGAGGTCGTCATCGATGGCGTCCGGGTCTGCGGGCTCCTCGGGCGGCACCGCGGCCGGGAGGTCCCTGCCGATCTCCGCCAGCTTGCGGGCGTAGGTCTCGCGGCGCCGGACCAGGTCGACGGCGCGGCGGCGGGCGGCGGTCGTCAGCCAGGCGCCGGGGTTGTCGGGCACGCCGTCGGACGGCCACCGTTCCAGCGCGGCGACGAGGGCGTCCTGGGCGAGTTCCTCGGCGATGCCGACGTCCCGGACGATCCGGGCCGCCCCGGCGACCACCCGGGGGAACTCCATGCGGAAGACGGCGTCGATGGTCCGCGCGGTGTCGTCGACCGGTGCGGTGCCCACGCTCGGGGCGGTACCGGCGCGCGGCGCGGTCGCGGCGGACCCGGCGGTCTCCGTCCCCGTGGGGCCGGTGGGTTCCGTCCCCGTGGACCCGGCGGCATCGGCAGGCCCGGCGGCATCGACGGGCCCGGCGGGGTCCGGCTGCCCCGGGGGACGGGCACCGGCCGGCCCGCCGGTTCCGTCGCCGCTTGCCTTGCCGCTTCCGCCGTCACGGGGGCCTCGGGTGGGCTGCGGTGTCACAACCCACCATCAGACACCGGTACGGCCGCCGGGCCAAACAGGCGAGGCGCACGGGGCCGGGACGACCGGTCGGGCCGCACGAGGCGGAGGAGGCGGCAGGGAAGGCGAAGGAGGCGGCAGGTGAGGCGGACGAGGCAGGTGAGGCGGGGCGGGCTGCCCCGCACGGGCCGGCTCCGCCGCGTGCGGCCCAGCCGCGCGCCCCGCCCCCAGCCGCCTCCGGCTCAGCCCTCGACGACCTCGCGCACCTCGCAGGTCACCGTCCAGTGCGGCTCGTGGACCTTCAGGAACCGCTTCGTCCACTCGATCGCCTCGGCCCGGTCCTTGGCCTGCAGCAGGGCGTACCCGCCGACGACCTCCTTGCTCTCGGTGAACGGCCCGTCGGTGACGGACAGTTCGCCGCCCTCGTAGTGCACCCTGGCGCCCTGGGCGGTGGGGGTCAGCCCGGCGGTGTCCAGGAGGACGCCCGCCTGGGTCATCTCCTCGATCAGCTCACCCATGCGCTGCATCAGCTCCGGGCTCGGGCCCTCGGCGGGGGCGTTGTCCTCGTCGATCCGGATCATGGAGAGGTAACGCGGCATGGTGACTCCTCGTGTCGTGCGGACCGGGTCCTTCCCGGCCTCTCACCCCTGCGTCGAACGGACGACGCCGGAATCGACACGCCTCCCGGAAATTCTCCGGAGTTTTTCGCGCGACCGCCCACGGACGTCGGGCGCCCGCGCGTTCGAGGCCGCGGCCAGGTCCCCGCACGTAAAGGATCGCGGTGCTAGCTCCAAGGCCGTGAAGTTTGCGGCTGGGGCGTGTCGTCAAGGGCCTGCGGGCGCGAGGATTTCGATGCCGGTGGTGGCTTTGTAGCTGGTCCGGTCGATGCGGGGGCCTCGGG
>NZ_JBWHZP010000019.1:0-93019 GCF_056323165.1 Streptomyces sp. 3-6 | reverse complement strand
CTTGTCTTGGTCGACTGCCAGTTCTACCGGGGCTCCGCTCCTCATGTCCGGCGAAACCGCAGTTCACAACCCCTGGACAACCCCACCCAGCCCGCAAACTTCACGGCCTTGAGGCTAGCCCCCGCCCGGCGCGGCCGGCCCGCCCACCCTCCCCGGCGCCGGACGACCCGGGAATCGAGCCGTTCGGAAGGCACACTCAGGGGTGTGACGGGGGTGACGGACGGGGCATTCAAACATTCGGGTGACGTGATCTTGACCTCTATTGCGAACGGGCACCCCCGTGCTAGGCTCGTCGCAAGTTGCAGTTTGGTTTCCCTTGCAGTACAGAGCCTGCGGAGCATGTGACCGCGGGCTCTCGTCGTTCTCAGACGGATGCAGTTGTGCGGAATTGGTCTTCACACTTGCTGGTTCTGGAGCAGGGCAACCCTTTTGAGCCCAAGGAGGGCTTATGGCTACCGGAACCGTGAAGTGGTTCAACGCCGAAAAGGGCTTTGGTTTCATCGCCCAGGAAGGCGGCGGCCCCGACGTCTTCGTCCACTACTCCGCGATCAACGCGACCGGCTTCCGGTCCCTCGAGGAGAACCAGCAGGTCACCTTCGACGTCACGCAGGGCCCGAAGGGCCCGCAGGCGGAGAACGTCACCCCTGCCTGACCCGATCCTCCGATCCGGGAACGACCAGTAGTACCCAAGGAGCCCCGCGCCGTCCGGCGACGGGGCTCCTGCCTTTCGCCGTCCGGGCCACGCCCTTTCCCGCCGTCCGCATTCCGGACCGGCGGACCCGGGGACGTCGCCTCCTCGGGAATCCGCGGTCCCGGCCGGACGGGCGTCCGTCGCCCGAACGGCGTCATCCCCGGTGAATTCCCGGAGAATTTTCCGCCTCCGGCGCTCGTCTTCCACAGGAATTGCCGCCCGTCCGCGCGACACGCGACCGGGCGCCGCACCACCCGTCCGGCCAGTCATCCCGCGTACAGCTCCTCCACCGCGTCGGCGAAGTCCCGCAGGACGGCCTCGCGCCGCAGCTTCATCGACGGGGTGAGGTGCCCGGCCGCCTCGGTGAAGTCAACGGGCAGGACGGTGAAGCGGCGGATGGACTCGGGGCGGGACAGCATCCGGTTGGCCTCGTCGACGGCGCGCTGGAGGACCGCGAGCAGTTCCGCGTCATCGGTGAGGAGTTCCGGCGGGACCGGGTGCCGGCCGTTCATGCGCCGCCAGTGGGTGATGCCGTCCGGGTCCAGGGTGATCAGCGCGGTCACGTAGGGGCGGCCGTCGCCGAGCACCATGACCTGGGAGATCAGGGGGTGCGAGCGCAGCCAGTCCTCCAGCGGGGCCGGGGCGACGCTCTTGCCGCCCGCGGTGATCAGCAGCTCCTTCTTGCGGCCGGTGAGGGTGAGGTGGCCCTCGTCGTCGAGCTGCCCGAGGTCCCCGGTCGCGAGCCACCCGTCGGGCGCGGCCGGCACCACTCCGCCGGCCCGGGGGTTCCAGTAGCCGCGCAGCACGTGCTCGCCCGCGACGAGGACCTCGCCGTCCGCGGCGATCCGGACCCGGGTGCCGGGCAGCGGCCGGCCCACGGTGCCCAGGCGGGGCCGCTCGGGCGAGGTGATGGTGGTGGCGCCGGTGGTCTCCGTCAGCCCGTAGCCCTCGAAGACCTCGATGCCGGCCCCCGCGTAGAAGGCGGCGAGACGGCGGCCGAGCGGGGAGCCCCCGCTGATGACGTAGCGGACCCGGCCCCCCATGGCGTTGCGCAGCTTGCGGTAGACCAGCGGGTCGTACAGGGCGCGGGCGGCCTTCAGCGCACGGGACGGGCCGGGCCCGGTGCCGTCGCGTCCGGCCTCGACGGCCTCGCCGTGGCGGCGGGCCACGGACACCGCCCGGTCGAAGGTGGCCGCGCGTCCGCCCGACTCCGCGCGGGCGCGGGCGGTGTTGAAGACCTTCTCCAGCATGTAGGGGATGGTCAGCAGACAGGTCGGCCGGAACGCCGCCAGGTCCGGGAGCAGGTCCTGCGGCTTCAGGCTGGGCGCGTGGCCGAGGCGCACCCGGGCCCGGACGCAGGCCACGGCGACCATCCGCCCGAAGATGTGCGACATGGGCAGGAAGAGCAGGACCGACGCCTCCTCGCTGGTCCGGGCGCGGAAGACGGGGTAGAGCAGTTCGATCGCGTTGTCGACCTCGGCGAAGAAGTTGCCGTGGGTCAGGGCGCAGCCCTTGGGCCGGCCGGTGGTGCCGGAGGTGTAGACGAGCGTGGCGAGGGTGTCGGGGCCGAGGACTCCCCGGCGCACCTCCACCTCCTGGTCGGGCACCTGCTCCCCGGCCTCCGCCAGCCGCTCGACGTGCCCCTTCTCCACGACCCACACATGGCGCAGGCCGGGCAGGTGGGCCAGCTCCGGGCCGAGGGCGGCGGCCTGCCCGGCGGTCTCGGTGATCAGGGCGACGGCGCCGGAGTCGTGCAGGATCCAGCGCGCCTGGTACGGCGAGGAGGTGGGGTAGACGGGCACCGTGACCAGGCCGGCGGCCCAGGCCGCGAAGTCCACCACCGTCCACTCGTAGATGGTGCGGGCCATGACGGCGACCCGGTCCCCCGGCCGCAGCCCCTCGGCGATCAAACCCCGGGCCACGGCCCGCACCTGGTCCGCGAACGCGGCGGCGGTCACGTCCGACCAGTCGCCGTCCGCCGACCGGCGGCTGAGGACCACCTCGTCCGGCGCCGCGTGCGCGTTGTCGAAGGGCAGGTCGGCGAGCGAACCGTGCCGCACCGGCCGGGCGAGCGGCGGCACCGACACCTCGCGCACGACGCCGTCGAGCCGTCGGATCTCGGCCTCGGCCGGGGCGGTCGCGCCGAACGCGTCGTACGCGTCGTCGGGGAGGGGGGAGGAAGGCGCGGGGGACACGGGGCGGCTCCAGGGGCGTGCGGTGGGGGTGGCCGGGTGCCGTCACGGCGTACGGGCCGTGCGCGCCGGGGCGGCCCGGCGGCGGCACGCGTCGCGGGGCGCCCCGGGGACAGGGGGCGGACACCGGCCGGACCGGGATCGTACGGCGCGCGCGTGACGGGATCGTGCGGGTTCCGGGGCGGTCCGGAGCCGGGGGTGTGCAGTCTCGGGGATCACGGACCACCGGGCGACGTGCCCGCCCGGCCGGCGCGCCCGCGACGGCCGGTCAGGCTCGTTCCAGCACCGCCGTCACCCCCTGGCCGCCGGCCGCGCAGACGGAGATCAGGCCGCGGCCCGGACCGTCCCGTTCGGCGAGGAGCTTCGCCAGGGTCGCCACGATGCGGGCGCCGGTGGCGGCGAACGGGTGGCCGGTGGCCAGCGACGACCCGGCCACGTTGAGCCGGTCGCGGTCGACGGTGCCCAGCCCCTGCTTCTCCCAGGCGGCCAGGGTGGCGAGCACCTGGGAGGCGAACGCCTCGTGCACCTCGATCAGGTCGAAGTCGTCCAGGCCCAGTCCGGCGCGCTCCAGCATCCGCGGGACCGCGTACGCCGGGGCCATCAGCAGGCCGTCCTCGCCGCCGGCGACGTCGCCGGCGGCGAAGTCCACGGCGGCCGTGGCACAGGTGGTCAGGTGGGCCGGCGGGGTCAGGCCGCGGGCCTCTGCCCACTCCTCGCTCGCCAGCAGGACGACGGCGGCGCCGTCGGTGAGCGGGGTGGAGTTGCCCGCCGTCATCGTCGGTGCGGGACCGTCGAGGCCGAAGACCGGCCGGAGCTTCGCCAGGCTCTCCACGGTCGAGCCGGGCCGCAGGTTCTGGTCGCGCTCCAGCCCGCGGAAGGGCACCACCAGGTCCTCGAAGAAGCCGCGTTCGTACGCCGCCGCGAGCCGCCGGTGGCTGGCGGCGGCCAGTTCGTCCTGGGCCTCGCGGGTGATGCCCCACGCCCGGGCGGTCACGGCGGCGTGCTCGCCCATGGACAGCCCGGTGCGCGGCTCGGCGTTGCGCGGGATGTCGGGCACCAGGTGGCGGGGGCGGATCCCGGCCAGCGCCTTCAGCCGGGCCCCGGCCGACCGGGCCCGGCGGGCGGCCAGCAGGATGCGCCGCAGGTCGTCGTTGACGCCGAGGGGCGCGTCGCTCGCGGTGTCGGCGCCGCCCGCGACCGCGGCCTCGGTCTGGCCCAGCGCGATCTTGTTGGCGGCGGCGATCACGGCCTGCAGGCCGGTGCCGCACGCCTGCTGGATGTCGTAGGCGGGGGTGCGGGGGTCCAGCCGGGAGCCGAGGACGGTCTCGCGGGCCAGGTTGAAGTCGCGGCTGTGCTTGAGGACGGCTCCGGCGACGAACTCGTCCACCGCGCCCGGCCCGTGGAGGCCGTGGCGTTCGACCAGGGCGTCGAGGGCGGCGGTGAGCATCTCCTGGTGGGAGGCGGTGGCGTAGGGGCCGTCGGCGCGGGCGAACGGGACGCGGCTGCCGCCGATGACCGCCACCCGCCGCACCGCCGTCCCCGGCAGCGGTTTCGAAGGACTCATCTCGACCTGCTCCTCACGCGTGACCTAGGATAACCTCCGGTAACCTTACTCCAGAGTAAGCACGGGGCGACCCTCCGGCGAGCCCCCACGAACCCGCTGGGAGTCGCACATGGCCGACCGCTACCTGAGCTTCACCGGCACCCCGCCCGGCCGCTTCCTCACCCGCCGCCTCGGCCTCCCCCGGCCCACGGCCCTGAAGCGCTGGTCACCCGGGCAGCCGGCCCTCGACGGCGGCCTGCTCCACCTCACCGCCGGCTCCACCGCCCTCGACCTCGCCCCGGTCCTCGCCGCCACCGGGCTCGCCCCCGACGACGACGGCCGGCCCGCCGCGGTCGTCCTGGACGCCACCGGGGTACGGGACGTCGACGGCCTCGCCGCCGTGCACGCGGCCCTGCACCCCGTCGTCCGGTCGGTCACCGCCAACGGACGCGTCGTCGTCCTCGGCACGCCGCCGGACCCCGACGACCACCACCAGGCCGCCGCCCAGCAGGCGTTGGAGGGGTTCACCCGCTCCCTGGGCAAGGAGACCGGCCGCGGCACCACCGTCAACCTGCTCCGCCTCGCCGGGGCCGCCCCCGCCGCCGCCTCCACCCTGCGCTTCCTGCTCTCCCCCAAGTCCGCCTACATCAGCGGCCAGGTCATCGGCATCGGCGCCGGCGACCGGGAGACGGCCCCCGCCGACGCCACCGCCGACGCCACCGCCGACCGCCCGCTGGCCGGCCGCACCGCCCTGGTGACCGGCGCCGCCCACGGCATCGGCGAGTCCGTCGCCGAGACCCTGGCCCGCGACGGCGCCCGGGTCGTGGTGCTCGACGTCCCGCAGGCCGCGCAGGACGCCGCCCGCGTCGCCGAACGCCTCGGCGGCACCGCGCTGCCCCTCGACATCACCGCCGCCGACGCGGGCCGGCAGATCCTGCGGGCCCTCCCCGACGGCCTCGACATCCTGGTGCACAACGCGGGCATCACCCGCGACCGACGCCTCGTCAACATGCCCGCCGACCGCTGGAAGCCGGTCCTCGACGTCAACCTGGCGAGCGTGCTGCGCACCACCGACGCCCTGCTCGACGCCGGCGCCCTGCGGCCCGGCGGGCGCATCGTCGCCACCGCCTCCATCGCGGGCATCGCCGGCAACGCCGGGCAGACCAACTACGGCGCCTCCAAGGCCGGCATCGTCGGCCTGGTCCGCTCCCTGGCCCCCCGCGCGCACGCCGCCCACGGCGTCACCGTCAACGCCGTCGCGCCGGGCTTCATCGAGACGAAGATGACCGCCGCCGTCCCGCTGCTCATCCGCGAGGCCGGCCGCCGGATGAACTCCCTCGCCCAGGGCGGTCTCCCCGTCGACGTCGCCGAGACCACCGCCTGGTTCGCGCACCCCGGCTCGGGCGCGGTCAACGGCCAGGTCGTCCGCGTCTGCGGCCAGAGCCTGCTGGGGGCCTGACACCATGACGTCCGCCCCCGGCACCCCGGCCCACGTCCTCGACGGCTCCCCCGCCCTCCCCCCGCTCCTGCTGCGCGGCGCCCTGCTCTCCCCCTTCAAACGCCCCGGCCCCGACGCCGGCTTCCCCCGCACCCGCCTGGTCCTGCCCGGCCTGCGCGTGGACCCCGCCCGGCTCGCCGCCTACCAGCGGGTCTGCGGCTTCCCCGTCGGCGCGGACACGCTGCCGGTGACCTACCCGCACGTCCTCGGCTTCCCCGCGGCCATGCGGCTGATGAGCGGGCGCGACTTCCCCCTGCCGCTGCTCGGGCTGGTCCACACCTCCGTGCACCTCACCCGGCACCGTCCGTCGTCCGCCGCCGACGCGCACGAACTCACCGTGTACGTACGCGGCCTGCGCCCGCACCGGCGCGGCACCGAGGCCAGCGTCGTCACCGAACTGCGCACCGGCGGGGACCTCGTCTGGGAGTCCAGCAGCACCTACCTCGCCCGGCACCGCACCCCCGCCCGCACCCCCGACGCCCCGGGGGTCCGCCCCGCCCACACGCCGGCCGCCGGCCCCGCCGACGACCCCGCGCACCTGCCCGCCGTCGACACCTGGCAGCTCCCCGGCGACCTGGGACGGCGCTACGGCGCCGCCTCCGGCGACCGCAACCCGATCCACCTGCACCCGCTCACCGCGCGGCCGTTCGGCTTCCCCCGGGCCATCGCCCACGGCATGTGGACCGCGGCCCGCTGCCTCGCCGCCCGCCCGGTCCCGGACGCCGCCGTGGTCCGGGCCCGCTTCCGCGCGCCGGTCCCGCTGCCCGCGACGGTGACCCTGGCGGCCGACGGCGGGCACTTCGCCCTGCGCGGCCCCGGGGACCGCGTCCACCTCACCGGGGAGGTCCGCCCGCTCTGACGCCGGCTCAGTCCCGGTCGGCGGCCCCGTCGTCGTCCTCCTCGGGCGGCGACCAGGGGGCGCCCGCCATCAGGTTGCCCAGTCCGGCCCACGCGAAGTTCATCAGGGTCGCCGCCGCCTGCCGCGCCGTGGTGCCCGGGGTCGCGTTGGCCCAGTCGGCCAGCGACTCGGCGGCCCCCACCAGGGCCTCCGCCAGCCCGGACACCTCCCGCTCCGGCAGGTCCGGGTCCCGGTGCGCCTCCCGCGCGGCGGCCAGGATCAGCTGGGTCACGAAGGCCACGATCTCCGCCCGCATCGCGGCCACCTCGGCCGCGAACACCGAGCCCTGCGTACGGGCCTGCAGGTGCAGCACGGCCCAGCCGTCGGGGTGCCGCGCGGTGTGCGCGAAGAACGCCATCAGCCCCGCCCACAGCTGCCGGTCCGCGGGCAGCTCCGGCCGCGCCCCCGCGCGCACCGCCTCGGTGAGCGCCTGCGCCTCCCGCCGGATGCAGGCGGTGAACAGGTCCTCCTTGGAGTTCAGGTACAGGTAGACCAACGGCTTGGACACGCCCGCCAGTTCGGCGATCTCGTCCATCGACGCGGCCATGTACCCCCGCCGCCCGAAGGTCCGCACAGCGGCGTCCAGCATCTGCTGCTCACGGACCGCACGCGGCATCCGCTTGGTCTTCACGGCACCCATGCGGATTAGCGTACGGGGCTCCGGCCCCGGGTCCGGCCGCCCTCGGCCGGCGCGGGCCCCCCGGGCGGGAACGCCCGTGCCCGCGGGCCCCCTCTCCGGGGAGCCCGCGGGCACGGGACGGCGGCGGCCGAGGCGCGCGCCGGGGTCAGGCCGGTACCGCCACCCGACGGGTGTCGTCGGCGGGGGTGTCCCCGTCGACCGGGGAGGAGTGGACCGAGTCGTAGGCGTCCCGGTCCAGCAGCCCCTCCCGGGCGGAGACGACGACCGGCACCAGCGCCTGGCCGGCCACGTTGGTGGCCGTGCGGATCATGTCCAGGATGGGGTCGATGGCGAGGAGCAGGCCGACGCCCTCCATCGGCAGGCCGAGCGTGGACAGGGTCAGCGTCAGCATGACGGTCGCGCCGGTCAATCCCGCCGTGGCGGCGGAGCCGACCACCGACACGAAGGCGATCAGCAGGTAGTCGCCGACGCCGAGCGGGACGTCGAAGATCTGCGCGACGAAGATCGCGGCGATGGCCGGGTAGATCGCGGCGCAGCCGTCCATCTTCGTGGTCGCGCCGAACGGCACGGCGAAGGAGGCGTACTCGCGGGGCACGCCGAGGCGTTCGGTGACCTTCTGGGTGAGCGGCATGGTGCCGACCGACGAACGGGAGACGAAGGCCAGCTGGATGGCGGGCCAGGCGCCCTTGAAGAACTGCACCGGGTTGATCTTCGCGACGCCCGCGAGCAGCGCCGGGTACACGCCGAACATGACGATGAGGCAGCCGATGTAGATGTCGGCGGTGAAGGTGGCGTACTGACCGAGCAGGTCCCAGCCGTAGGTGGCGATGGCGTTGCCGATCAGGCCGACGGTGCCGAGGGGCGCGAGCCGGATGACCCACCACAGCGCCTTCTGCAGCAGCGCCAGGACGGACTCGCTGAAGACCAGGACGGGTTCGGCCTTCTCGCCGAGCTGGAGCGCGGCGATGCCGGCGACGGCGGCCATGAAGACGATCTGCAGCACGTTCAGTTCGGTGAACGGCGTGATGACGTCGGTGGGCACGATGCCGGTGAGGAAGTCGATCCAGGAGCCGGTCTTCTCGGGCTTCGCCCCGTCGGCGGGGGTGAGGCCGGTGCCGGAGCCCGGGTTGGTGACCAGGCCGATGGTGAGACCGATGGCGACCGCGATCAGCGAGGTGATCATGAACCAGAGCAGGGTGCGGGAGGCCAGGCGGGCCGCGTTGTTGACCTTGCGCAGGTTGGTGATCGAGACCAGGATCGCGAAGAAGACCAGCGGGGCGACGGCCAGCTTCAGCAGGCCGATGAAGGTGCCGCCGACCTTCTCGAGGGTGGTGACCAGCCAGGAGAGGTCCTGGCTGCGGGCGAGCCAGCCGAGCAGGACGCCGAGGACGAGACCGGCGAGTATCTGGGCCCAGAAGGGCGCCCTGACGGGCAGCCTGAAGGACTTCGTGTTCGTGGACACGGACATGCTCCGAGGGGGACGCGGTGGTGAGGGGGGAAGGTGGCGGGGGTGGTGCGGGTCGTCAGGGACGACAGGTCGCGGTGGTCACCCGGCAGAGGTCCACGTGCAGGCGTGCCACGAGCGGAACGCTCCGGGGCGTGGGGAACACGGCTGCTGACTTCACCCCGTGACCGTAACACCTGAACTTTGAGACTCCCAAAGCCTCGCTTTGAGAGGCGGGCGTCGCACACCGACCGCACAACGCAAAGCGCCCCGGTGTCCTGGTGGTTCAGGGACCGGGGCGCTCGGCGGCGGGTGTCGGCCTGTGACGGACGCAACGCGCCCGCGGCAGCGGAGGAGAGCGCGGAGGGGGCCGCGCCGAGAGGTCAGGAGGTCCGGGCGCGGCCCTCGCCGCGGGCGGCGTCGTCGGCCGCGTCCTCCTGGTTGCGGTGGGCCTCCAGGTTGGCCTTGACGCGGTCGACCTTGCGCACGATGCCCTCGGAGGCGATGTCCCGCTGCTTGCGCAGGGCGACGAAGCTGATGGGGGCGGAGAGCACCAGGGCGAGCAGGACGATCCACAGGCCGTTGGAGTCACCCAGTCCGCGCGGGGCGAGGCCCGAGTAGACGAGGCCCCAGACGACCACGAGGCAGCCCACGAAGATCCCGAGGCGCATCAGCGTGTAGCGGAGCATCAGATCCACTCTTCCGTGTTCGAACGGCCGGAACGTCCCTTATGGAACGTCCTCCAGTGAAGCACGGGCGGGGAGGGATCTTGCACGGGGGTGGGGCGGCGCGGCTCAGGTGAGCGGCAGGAGCATGACGATGTCGTCGCGGTCGTCGCCGGGCGCCACCCGGATCGCACCCGGAATGCGGCCGACCTCCTTGTACCCGCAGGAGGCGTAGAAGCGTTCCAGGCCGAGGCCGCCGCGGCAGGCGAGGCGGATCGCCTCGATGCCGTCGAAGCCGCGGGCGGCGCGTTCGGCGGCGGCCAGCAGGTCCCGGCCGTACCCCTTGCCCTGGTGGCGGGGGTGGACCATCACCGTGTACAGCCACAGCCAGTGGGTCATCAGGCGGTGGGCGTTGAAGGTGAGGAAGGCGCTCGCGGCCACCCGGCCGTCCCGGTCGTGCCCGACGAGGAGACGGGAGCGCCCCTCGTCCATGGCCACGAACTGGCGGACGAGTTCCGGCCGGATCTGCTCGCGGTCCACGGGCGGCACGAAGCCGACGGCCCCGCCGGCGTCGGAGACGTCGGCCCACAGGTCGAGGAGGCCGTCGCGCAGGGCGGGGGTCACCGGCGGGTCGAGCGTGAAGGTGAGCGGTGCCGGACGCGGGGAGGTAAGCGGCATGAGGTGATGGTAACCCTTACCTCCGGGCGTTCGCCGGGATAATTCGGGTCGACTGCGGGGCCGCGGAACGCCCCGCCCGGCCGTCCGCCCGGGGCACGGCCGACGCGTGAGCCGTGGGCACCGGCCGCTCGGGGAGGCCGTGGAGCCGCGCCTCCGGAGGACAGTGGCGCGCATCGGGAGGACGGTGGCGCGCACCCGCGGCCGGGGGCGGGCGCCCGGCCGAAGTTGTGCACCCGGCCGGGCACGACGGGGCACCCGGCCCCGGACGGGCTCAGACCCGCATCGGCTGCGGTGACTCCCGGCGGGCCGGGTCGGGGCCGTCGTACTCGCGGATGATCTCGTAGCGGGTGTTGCGCTCCACCGGACGGAACCCGGCGTCCCGGATGAGTTCCAGCAGGTCCTCGCGGGTCAGCTTGTCCGGGGTGCCGAAGTTGTCGGCGTCGTGCGTGATCTTGTACTCGACGACCGAGCCGTCCATGTCGTCCGCCCCGTGCTGCAGGGCGAGCTGGGCGGTGTTGACCCCGTGCATCACCCAGAAGACCTTCACGTGCGGCACGTTGTCGAACAGCAGGCGGGAGACGGCGAAGGTCTTCAGCGCCTCGACGCCGGTGGCCATGGAGGTGCGGGCCTGCAGCCGGTTGCGGACCTTGCCGTCCTTCATGTCCACGAAGTCGTGCTGGTAGCGCAGCGGGATGAAGACCTGGAAGCCGCCGGTCTCGTCCTGGAGTTCACGCAGCCGCAGCACGTGGTCGACGCGGTGGCGCGGCTCCTCGATGTGCCCGTAGAGCATGGTGCACGGGGTCTTCAGGCCCTTCTCGTGCGCCAGCCGGTGGATGCGGGACCAGTCCTCCCAGTGGGTGCGGTGGTCCACGATGTGCTGCCGGACCTCCCAGTCGAAGATCTCGGCGCCCCCGCCGGTGAGGGACTCCAGCCCGGCGTCGATCAGCTCGTCGAGGATCTCCGAGGCGGACAGGCCCGAGATGGTCTCGAAGTGGTGGATCTCGGTGGCGGTGAACGCCTTCAGCGACACCTCCGGCAGCGCCGCCTTCAGCTCCCGCAGGGAGCGCGGGTAGTAGCGCCACGGGAGGTTGGGGTGCAGGCCGTTGACGATGTGCAGCTCGGTGAGGTTCTCGCCCTCCATCGCCTTGGCCAGCTTCACCGCCTCCTCGATGCGCATCGTGTAGGCGTCCTTCTCGCCGGGCTTGCGCTGGAAGGAGCAGTAGGCGCAGGAGGCGGTGCACACGTTCGTCATGTTGAGGTGCCGGTTGACGTTGAAGTGCACCACGTCGCCGTTGAGCCTGGTGCGGACCTCGTGCGCCAGCCCGCCGAGCCAGGCCAGGTCGTCCGACTCGTACAGCGCGATGCCGTCCTCGCGGGTCAGGCGGACGCCCGCCCTCACCTTCTCCTCCAGCTCACGCTTGAGCCCGACGTCCATGCCGACACCTTTCTCCTGGGACAGACCTCGCCCACCGTACTCCCCCGCCGTCCGGGCGGAGGGACCCCCGGACGGGGGTGCTGCGTGCCCGGTCGCCTGCCCGGCTACGCCTCCTCCTCGGGCAGCTCGCCGACGCGGTTCTCCCACTTGGTGGAGAGCACGATGGTGGTCCGCGTCCGGGAGACCCCTTTGGTGCCGGACAGGCGGCGGATGATCCGCTCCAGGCCGTCCACGTCGGCCGCCCGCACCTTGATCATGAAGGAGTCGTCCCCGGCGATGAACCAGCAGTCCTCGATCTCCTGGAGGTCCTTCAGCCGCTGCGCGACGTCCTCGTGGTCGGCGGCGTCCGAGAGCGAGATGCCGATCAGCGCCGTGACCCCGAGCCCGAGCGAGGCGGAGTCGACGGTGGCCCGGTAGCCGGTGATGACGCCGGCTGCCTCCAGCCGGTTGATGCGGTCGGTGACGCTGGGTCCCGACAGGCCGACGAGACGCCCCAGCTCCGCGTAGGAGGCCCGGCCGTTCTCTCTCAGGGCCTGGATGAGCTGCCTGTCCACCGCGTCCATTGCGATCGAAGCCTTCCGCTGAAGAGGTCGAGAAGTTCTGGAGGGGTTCTGCGAGGAGAGAAGGGAGGAGGAGAGGGGGGTGGGAGGGGAGGAGGGAGCGGGCCCGGGTGCCGGCCGGGCGCGGGGGGGGGGGGGGCCGGTGCCTCGGTCAGTGGGTCCTCGACCCACCGCCGAGTTCGCCCTCCCAGCGGCGGTAGAGCCGGTGCTCGACGCCCGCCGCGTCCAGGACCCTCCCGGCGACGAAGTCCACCAGGTCCTGGATGTGCGTCGCGCCCGCGTAGAACGCCGGTGAGGCCGGCAGGACGGTCGCGCCCGCCTCGTCCAGGGCGACCAGCTGGCGCAGGGTGGGGCCGGCCAGCGGCGTCTCCCGTACGGCGACGACCAGCGTGCGCCCCTCCTTCAGGGTCACGCTCGCCGCCCGTTGCAGCAGGTCCTTGGACAGTCCGAGCGCGACCCCGGCCACACAGGCCGTGGAGGCGGGCACGATGAGCATGCCCTTGCTCGGGTACGACCCCGACGACGGTCCCGCCGCCAGGTCGCCCGCGGGCCAGTAGCGCACGCCGTCGAGGTCCACGGCGAACGTGTCCGGCTTGCCGTCCGCCCCGCGGGACAGCCATTGCCGCAGGTCGTCGCGCCAGTGGGCGTCCCGGAAGGAGACCCCGGTCTCGTCCAGCAGGGTGAGCCGGGAGGCCCGGCTCACGACGAGGTCGACGCTCTCCCCGGCCAGGAGCAGCGCCCGCAGGACAGCGGCCGCATATGGCGTGCCGGAGGCCCCGGACACCCCCACGATCCAAGGTGTTCTGGTCGTCTCTCCTGGCTTGAGATGGTTCACGACACCGAGCCTATCCGGCGGCGGTGAACGGGAACTGTTCCAGGGGGCCGTGGGAACCCTTTCCAGGGGCGCACGGGGAACCGTTCCGTGGGGCCCGTGCGTTGTTCCGGGACGGACGGGTACGGCGCGTGGGGGTGAGCATGTCCGGTACGGGTCGGCAGTTCTCCGGCGGCGAGCGGGCGAAGACGGCGGCCGTGGTGATGGTGGCCTGGGTGGCCCTGCTGTGGGTGCTGGAGGTCGTCGACGTGGCGACCGGCCACGCCCTGGACTCCTTCGGCGTACGCCCGCGCACCTCGGGGGAGCTGGTCGACGTCGTCCCCTCCGCCTTCGTGCACTTCGGCTTCGGGCACGTCGCCGCCAACAGCGTGCCGCTGCTGGTGTTCGGCTTCCTCGCCGCCCTCGGCGGGCTGCGCCGCTTCGCCGCGGTGTGCGCGCTGATCATCGTCTGCGACGGCCTCGGCGTCTGGCTGATCGCCCCCGCCCACACCAACACGGCCGGCGCCTCCGGCCTGATCTTCGGCCTCTTCGGCTTCCTGGTGTGCAGCGGCTTCGTCGAACGCCGCCCGCTGGGCGTGGTGGCCGGCGTCCTCGTCGCCGCGGTGTGGGGCGGATCCATCCTGGCGGGCATCGCCCCCGGGCAGGCAGGGGTCAGCTGGCAGGGCCACCTCATCGGACTGCTGGCGGGCATCGCCTCGGCGTTCCTGTTCGGGCGCCGGCCGGGCAGACCGGCGGGCGCGGGGGCACCCGGGTTCTGACGCCGACCGCGCGGGCCGTGCGCGCTGTGCGCGCCGCACGGGCCGTACGCGCCGCACGCGCTGTGCGCGCTGTGCGCGCCCCGGCATGGGGTCCGTGGCGGCGCGGACCAGGCCCGGCGCGGATCAGGCGTGGACCCTGGCCGGCGTGCGGTCGGCCGGACCGCCCGGCCTCGGCGCCCGGCCTCTGCCCCCGGCCGGGTGACGGCGGCGTACCGGCGTGCCGGGGACCCCGGGGGGAGCCGGGGAGTCCGGGGACCTCGGGAAGCCCGGGAGCCGGTGAGCCCGGGAGCCCGGAACCCGGGCTGCTACAGCGTGAGCCCCCGCACCAGCAGGTCCAGCAGCGCGCACACGAACAGCGCGATCCCGATGAAGCCGTTGACGCTGAAGAACGCCCGGTTCAGCCGGGTCAGGTCGTGCGGGCGCACGATGGTGTGCTCGTAGACGAAGGCCCCGGCGACGATCAGCAGGCCCAGCCAGAAGAAGGCCCCGGCGCCGGTGAGCACCGCGTACCAGGCGAAGAGGGCGGTCGTCACGAGGTGACAGGCGCGGGCGCCCCGGATGGCGGCCGGGACGCCGAAGCGGGCCGGTACCGACCGCACCCCGATGGCACGGTCGGCGTCGACGTCCTGGCAGGCGTAGATCAGGTCGAAGCCGCCGATCCAGATGCCGACCGCGAGACCCAGGACGACCGCCTCCCAGGACCAGGAACCGGTGATCGCCAGCCAGCCGCCGATGGGCCCCATCGCCTGGGCGATCCCCAGGATCGCCTGCGGGAAGTCCGTGAACCGCTTCCCGTAGGGGTAGACCACCATCGGCACGATCGCCACCGGCGCCAGCGCCAGGCACAGCGGGTTCAGCAGGGCCGCCGCGCCCAGGAACACCGCCAGCGCGATCAGCGCACCGGTCCAGGCGTGCCTGACCGACATCGCGCCGGTGACCAGCTCGCGGTGGGCGGTGCGCGGATTGCGGGCGTCGATCTCGCGGTCGATGATCCGGTTGGCGGCCATCGCGAAGGTCCGCAGCCCCACCATCGCCAGGGTGACCAGCAGCAGCTTGCCCCAGTGGACGGTCCGGTCCCACTCGTACATCGCCGTGAGCGCGGCGATGTACGCGAAGGGCAGCGCGAACACCGAGTGCTCGATCATCACCAGGCGCAGGAACGCCTTGGTGCGCCCCGGTTGCCGTGGCAACGCGGCGGAGGCCGAGGTCACAGTCCGTACTCCTTCCAGCGGCGGTCCACCTTGGTGGCCGTCTCCGGGTCGGACTCCACCATGTCGGGCCAGCCGCCGTCGCGCGTGTACCCCTCCTCGGGCCACTTCTTCGTCGCGTCGATGCCCGCCTTGCCGCCCCAGAACTGCTGGTACGAGGCGTGGTCGAGATGGTCGACGGGGCCCTCGACGAGGCTGAGGTCACGGGCGTAGTCGGTGTTGCCGAGGGCCCGCCAGGCGACCTCGTGCAGGTCGTGCACGTCGCAGTCGGCGTCGACGACCACGATCAGCTTGGTCAGGGACATCATGTGGGCGCCCCACACGGCGTGCATGACCTTCTGCGCGTGCTTGGGGTACTTCTTGTCGATCGAGATGATCGCGCAGTTGTGGAAGCCGCCGGCCTCGGGCAGGTGGTAGTCCACGATGTCCGGGATGATGATCTTCAGCAGGGGCAGGAAGAAGCGCTCGGTGGCGCGCCCCAGCGGGCCGTCCTCCGTCGGCGGGCGGCCGACCACGATGGACTGCAGCAGCGGGCGCTTGCGCATCGTCACGCAGTCGATCTTCAGTGCGGGGAACGGTTCCTGCGGGGTGTAGAAGCCGGTGTGGTCGCCGAAGGGCCCCTCCGGGAGCATCTCCCCCGGCTCCAGCCAGCCCTCGATGACGACCTCCGCCTGCGCGGGCACCTGGAGCGGGACCGTCTTGCAGTCCACCATCTCGATCCGCTTGCCCTGCAGGAAGCCCGCGAACAGGTACTCGTCGATGTCGCCGGGCAGCGGCGCGGTGGACGCGTAGGTGACGGCCGGGGGGCAGCCGAAGGCGATGGCGACGGGCAGCCGCTCGCCGCGCCGGGCGGCCACCTGGTAGTGGTTGCGGCTGTCCTTGTGGATCTGCCAGTGCATGCCGATGGTGCGCTTGTCGTGGCGCTGGAGGCGGTACAGGCCCAGGTTGCGGATGCCCGTCTCCGGGTCCTTGGTGTGGGTGAGCCCCAGGTTGAAGAAGGGGCCGCCGTCCTTGGGCCAGGTGAACAGCGCCGGGAGCTGCTCCAGGTCCACGTCGTCACCGGTGAGCACGACCTCGTGCACGGGCGCGTCGCCGGACTTCACCTTCTTCGGCGGCACGTGCGTCATCGAGCCCAGCTTGCCGAACGCCTCCCGGACGCCGACGAAGCCCTGCGGCAGCTCGGGTTTGAGCAGTCCGCCGATCTTGTCGGTGATCTCGGAGTACGACTTCAGCCCGAGCGCCTTGAGCAGCCGCCGGTCGGTGCCGTACACGTTCATCGCGAGCGGCATCCTGGAGCCGCGCACGTTCTCGAAGAGGAGGGCGGGACCGCCGGCCTTCTGCACCCGGTCGACGATCTCACCGACCTCCAGATGCGGGTCGACCTCTGCCTTGATCCGCTTGAGGTCACCCTCGCGCTCCAGCGCCCTGAGCAGGGAACGAAGATCGTCGTAAGCCATGGGGTCAAGTATCCCCGAGCGGTTACCCTGGCCCTGTACCTGGGGGCTGTGCCGATGTCCCCACGACCCCTTCTCTGGAGAGGCCCATGCTCCGGGTGCTGATGTTCCTCGTCCCCCTGGCCCTGAGCGTCTACGCGTTCATCGACTGCATCAGCACCAAGGACGACGACATCCGTCACATGCCCAAGCCGCTGTGGGCGATCCTCGTGCTGCTGTTCCCGCTCGTGGGCTCCATCTCCTGGATCATCGCCGGCAAGAAGCGCCACCCGGCGGGCGCGCCCGGCTCCGGCGGCTCCCCGTGGGGTTTCGGCGGCGGCAGTCGGCAGCAGTGGGTGGCGCCGGACGACAACCCGGACTTCCTCAAATCCCTGAGCGAGGACAAGCCGGCCGGGCCGGCCACCCCGGCCGAGGACACCGGGCAGGCCAAGGACCTCGACGAGGACGGCGACAAGGGCAGGCGGGACCGCGGCGACTGACGGACGGCGCCCGCCGGGCTGGAATCCCACGCCCGGGCCGGACCTCGCCCGCACCTGAACGGGGCCCTCCCCCGGCCCCGCCCGCCCCGCTCACGGAGGCGCCCCCTCCCGCGGCCCGACGGACACCCCCTGCCCGCACGCGCCCGCCGTCCCTCGCGTCCGCCGTCCGTCCCCCAGCGCCTGCCGGGGACCGGCAGGGCACGGTCGCCCAGGCCGGCCGAGACGGACGGTGACTGACGCGTCGTGAGCTCCGGCAGGCCGGGGACGGCAGGCGTCGGCGGGGCCACGTCACCGCAGACGCCCGAACGCCCCGTAGGCCCCGTACGCCCCGTACGCCCCGGCCACATCACCGCCGGCGGGCGGAGGCACGTCCACCGCAGGCGGGCGGAGGCACGTCACGGACCACGCCCCCCGGACGACGGCGAGGGCCGGCCCCCGTGACCGTGGTCACGGCGAACCGGCCCTCGCGGGGGCGGAGCGGCTCAGAAGCCGACGGCCGCCAGCGCGCCCAGGCCGACGTCGGCGTAGGAGTGCTTGCCGGAGACGAAGATGTTGACGCCGTAGTAGTTGAACAGCCAGCAGCCGAAGGCGGCCAGGGCCAGGTAGGCGGCCTTGCGGCCCTTCCAGCCGGCGGTGGCGCGGGCGTGCAGGTACCCGGCGTAGGCGACCCAGGTGATGAACGACCAGGTCTCCTTGGGGTCCCAGCCCCAGTAGCGGCCCCAGGCGTCACCGGCCCAGATGGCGCCCGCGATGATCGTGAACGTCCACAGCGGGAACACGGCGGCGTTGACCCGGTAGGCGAACTTGTCCAGCGAGGCGGCGGAGGGCATCCGTTCCAGGACGGAGGTCGCGAAGGCGCCCGGCTTTCCGCCGCTCACCAGCTTGTTCTCGTACGCGTCCTTGAACAGGTACATGATCGTGCCCATGGCGCCGACGTAGAAGACCGCGCCGCACAGGATCGCCGTGGAGACGTGGATGTACAGCCAGTACGAGTGGAGCGCCGGGACCAGCTGGTCGCTCTCGGTGTAGAGGACGGTGACGGCGAGCCCGAGGTCGAGCAGGACGGCGGTGGTCAGGAACAGGCCGAGCCAGCGCACGTTCTTCTTCAGCGCCAGCAGCAGGAGGTAGATGCCGACCGCGGTGGTGGAGAACGTGATGTTGAACTCGTACATGTTGCCCCACGGCGCCCGCTCCACGGACAGCGCGCGGGTGAGGACGCCGCCGACCGCCAGGAGGAACGCGAGCACCGTGAGGGAGACGGCGATCCGGCCGTAGAGGTCGCCCTGCTCGTCACCGCCGTGGGCGCCGGGGCCGTCCGGCACGTCACGGGAGCCGGAGGCCGCGCGGACGGCGACCTTGGGCCGCTCCAGCACGGCGGTCCCGCCGCCCTGCCGCACGGTGACGGCCGGGCCGCTCTTCCCTCCGGCGACGGCGGTGAGGGCGGAGGCGGTGCGGGCGACCTTGCTGCGGCTGCCGAAGATCCACTCGGCGATGTAGGCGAAGAAGGCCAGGGTGTAGACCGCCATCGCCGAGTAGATGAGCACGTTGCTCATCTCGGCGAGGCTCTCGTTGTTGGCGGCGGCCAGCTGCGTGGCGGCCCCGGCCAGGTCGGTCGCGGCGGCGGAAGTCACTGCTTCTCAGCCCCTTCGGCAGGTTCCACTTCGGAGTCGGATGCGGAGTCGGAGGCGGTGGGTCCGGCGGAGGCCGCGGACCCCTCGGGTGGGTCGTCCGGGCCGGGGACGCCCGGGGCCCGGTCGTAGAGGGCGTCCGCGAGGTCGCCGAGTTCCTCGGGCACCTTGGCGGACTCGCTGCGGCCGAGGCCGCCCATCTCGACGACGGTGACGCCGTCGGCGCCCTCGACCGCGCGCACCCACACGCGGCGGCGCTGGATGAACAGGGAGGCGGCGAGACCGCCGATGGCGACGACGGCACCGCCCAGGGCCCAGCCCCCGCCCGGCTCCTGGACGATCTGGAAGCCGGCCCACTCCTTGATGTCCTTCTCGAAGGTGACCGAGCCGGCGCCGTCGGGGAGGGTCATGGTCTCGCCGGGCGTGAGCATCTGCTTGAACAGCTCGCCGTCGGCGTCCTTGAACTCCTCCATCTTCGTCTTGTCCATCTGGTACACGCTCTGCGGGATGCCCGAGTCGGCCTTCAGGTCGCCGTGGTACGCGGACAGCGCGAGCACCGGATAGTCCAGGGCGGGGAACTGCGACAGCATGGTGCCGCTGGCCGAGCCGCCGAAGGTGGGCACGAAGAAGGCGTTGAAGCCGAGCTGCTCCTTCTCGCCCTCCGGGTTGCGGTAGCCGTCGAGGACCTTGACGACACCGGAGGACGTGACGTTGCCGTCCAGTGGCAGCAGCGGCACCGCGCTGCGGTAGACGACCTCGCCCTCGCCGTCGCGGACGGTCACCACGGGCGCGTAGCCGTGGCTGACCAGGTAGACCTTCGCGTCGCCGATCTCCAGCGGCTTGTTCACCTTGACGGTGGTGGTCTTCTCCTCGCCGTAGGCGCCCTCGCTGTAGGTGAGGTCGGCCTCGTAGGTGCGCGGGGTGCCCTTGTTGGGGCCGCTGCGCTCGTAGGTGCCCTTGAAGTCCTTCACGGTGAAGCTGAACGGCTCCAGGTCACCGACGTCGAAGAGGTTGCCGGACTTGAAGTCGTCGTACTGCGGGAGCGTGTTGGAGAAGCCGTCGCCCTCGACGATCAGCTTGTTGCCCTCGGACTTGAACAACTGGCCCCAGGCGAAGGCGATCAGCATCACGATCAGCGCGATGTGGAAGGTCAGGTTGCCGACCTCGCGCAGGTAGCCCTTCTCGGCGGCGACCGCGTCACCGGCGAGGTGCGCCCGGAAGCGGCGCTTCCGCAGCAGGGCCAGGGCGGTCTCGCGGACCTCCTCGGGCCGGGCCGCGGTGCGCCAGGTGGTGTGCGCGGGCAGCCGGTCCAGCCGCCGGGGGGCGCCCGGCGGACGGCCGCGCAGCTGGCCCACGAACTGCCAGGTGCGGGGCACGATGCAGCCGATGAGGGAGACGAACAGCAGGATGTAGACGGCGGAGAACCACACCGAGCTGTAGACGTCGAACAGGCCCAGCTTGTCGTAGATCGGCGCCAGCGCCTCGTGCTGCTCACGGAAGTCGGCGACCCGGGTCTCGTCGATGCCGGTCTGCGGGATGAGCGAGCCGGGGATCGCGGCGAGCGACAGCAGCAGGAGCAGCAGCAGCGCCACCCGCATCGAGGTCAGCTGCCGCCAGAACCAGCGGGCCCAGCCGATGACGCCCAGGGAGGGCAGGTGGGGCTGCTCCTCGCGGGGGGCGGTGGACAGCTGGGAGCCGGCGGCGCCCAGTTCCTGCTCGTCACCGGCGCGCGGCGCGGTGTCGGTCGTGGTGTCGCTCATGGGTCAGATCCCCACCGTGAAGCCGTTGGACCAGGTCTGCATCTCCGCCACGAGGCCGTCCCACGCGCCGGTCAGCAGCAGCACACCGGTCACGATCATCATCGTGCCGCCGATGCGCATCACCCACACGTAGTGCCGCTTGATCCAGGCGAACGCGCCGAGCGCCTTGCGGAAGGCGACGGCCGTGAGCACGAGGGGCAGGCCCAGTCCCAGACAGTACGCGACGGTCAGTATGGCGCCGCGCCCGGCGCTCTCCTGCTGGGCGGACAGGGTGAGGACGGAGGCGAGGGCGGGGCCGGTGCAGGGGGCCCAGCCGATGCCGAACAGCGCGCCGAGGACGGGCGCGCCGACGAGTCCGGTGGCGGGACGCTTGTGGAAACGGAACTCCCGCTGCGTCACCCACGGCATCAGGCCCATGAAGAAGGCGCCCATGAGGATCATGAGCACCCCCAGGACCTTCGTCAGGACCCCCTTCTGTTCCTGCAGCGTGTACCCGAAGTACCCGAAGAAGGCCCCGCCGGAGACGAACACGGCGGTGAAACCGAGGACGAACAGGGAGGCGCCGGCCACCATCCGGCCGCGCCGGGCCTCACCGAGGTCGGTGCCGGACACGCCGGTGACGTAGGAGAGGTAACCGGGAACAAGGGGGAGCACGCAGGGGGAGAAGAAGGAGACCAGGCCCGCGAGCAGGGCGATGGGCAACGCCACCAGCAGGGCGCCGTTGAGCACGGTGGTGTTGGGGTCCACGCCCGCGGCGAGCGTGTGCAGGGCCGTCACGTCACTTCTCCGCGACGACCGGCTTGAGCATCTTCAGCAGGCGTTCCTCGCTGAGCGGGGACAGCGTGCGGGCGGCGATCCCGCCCTCCCGGTCCAGGATCAGGGTGGAGGGGATGGCCTGCGGGTTCAGGGTGCCCTTCTCGAAGCGCAGCAGCAGCTTGCCCGTCGGGTCGTACAGGCTCGGGTAGGGGACGTCGAAGTCCTTCTCGAAGGCGAGCGCGTTGCCGATGCTGGTGTCCCGGGTGTTGATGCCGACGAACTGCACGCCCTGGTCGGCGTAGTCGCGGGAGACCTTGGCGAAGTGCTTGGCCTCGGCCCGGCAGGGGTTGCACCAGGAACCCCACACGTTGAGGACGACGACCTTGCCCCGGTAGTCGGCGACGTCGAGCTGCTTGCCGTCGAGGGTCTCGCCGGACAGTTCGGGTGCGGTCGTGCGCTCACCCTCGGGGACGGTGGCGACGCCGTCGGAGCCGGCGACGAAGTTGGTGTCGCCGCCCCCGCCGGACGTGCCGCCGGAGCCGCAGGCGGAGACGAGCAGGGCGGCCACGGCGGCGCCGGTCGCCAGGACGGCGCGACGGCGGGCGCGGGTGGTGCGGTTCGAGCGCTGGGGGGCGCGACTGGCGGCACTCATGTGAAAAGTTTCGCATGCCCGTTCTGGGGATCTTGCCCACCCCCCTGACGGGCGGCCCCGCCTGTCAGGAGGCGCCGGACGAGGCGTCCGGGGAGGCGCCCGCCGCGCCGTCCGGGCCCGCCGTGCCGGTCGTGCCGGTGGTGCCGGTGGTGCCGGTCGTGCCGGTCGTGCCCGTCGTGCCCCTGCCCGCGGTGCCCTTGAGGAAGGCGCCCCAGCCCCCGGCCGGTTCCTGGCCCACGTCCAGGGTGCGCAGCCGGTCGAGCACCTCGGGCTTCTGCACGTCCAGCCAGTCGGTGAACTGCCGGAAGGAGACGAGCCTCACGTCGCCGCCCTTCTCCTTCTCCCGGGCGATGTGCCGGAGGGCCTGCTCCACGGCGTCCATGTAGATGCCGCCGTTCCACTCCTCGAAGTGGTTGCCGACGAAGAACGGCGCCCGGTTCGACTCGTATGCCCGCTCGAAGCCCGATATGTACGCCCCGGCGGCCTGTTCACGCCAGCCCGGGTAGTTGTGGGCGGGCGCCTTGGTCGTGTTGAGGGACTGGTTGGCGAGCATGTTGTAGTCCATCGACAGGACCTCGAAAGAACGTCCGGGGAAAGGTATCTGCTGGAGTGGAAGGTCCCATATGCCCTGCTTCTTCGTGGGCCAGACCTGCCGTCCCCCCGGCGAGGAGGCGTCGTAGCGCCAGCCCAGCTCGCGCGCGGTGGGCAGCAGGTTGTCCTGGCCGAGCAGACACGGCGTCCGGCCGCCGACGAGTTCCTTGTCGTAATCGAACGGCAGGGACTCCAGTTCGGTCCAGCCGGAGTGGGTCCGCCACTTCTTGACGAACGACTTCGCCTGCTCTATCTCGCTGCGCCACTGCTTCGGCGTCCAGTTGGCCACGCTGCCGGACCCGGCGCAGAAGTGGCCGTTGAAGTGGGTGCCGATCTCGTGGCCCTCCAGCCAGGCCCGGCGGACGTTCTTCAGGGTGTCCTTGACGTGGTCGTCGGTGAGGTAGCCGATGTCCGAGGCGCCGCGCGGGTTGTTCGGCGGCTCGTACAGCCGCTTCTTGGACTCCGGGAGCAGGTAGAGCCCCGAGAGGAAGAAGGTCATGTGCGCGCCGTGCTCCTTGGCGAGGTCCAGGAAGCGCGGGAACAGCCCGTTGCCGACCTCACCGGCCCCGTCCCAGGAGAAGACGACGAACTGCGGCGGGGTCTCCCCCGGTTCCAGCGGCTTCGGCGCGGCGGGCTGGTGGGGCTGCTTGCCGGTGTAGGAGGTCGAGCCGTCGCCGATGGGGCGCACGGTGGTGCTCGGCTTCGGCCTGGGCTTGCTCCCGCCGCCGGAACCACCGGCGCCGTCCGAGCCGTCCGATCCCGTGAGGCCGCCGCAGCCGGCCAACGAGACGGCGGCCGCGGCGCCCGCGCCGAGCCCGAGCATTCCCCTGCGGGTGAGACTGCGCATGGCATCCCCGATCGTCACGTCGTGAAGGGTGTTCACTCAGTCAGAGGACAGCGGGCACGGGGAGGTTCCCGGCCATGTGCGGAGATTCCGCAACGAATGCCACACCACGGCAACGCTCCCGCAGCCGGCCACGCGCCCGGTGACGCACCGGCCACCCGGACCGGTCACGGGACCGTACACAACGAGACCGGCCCCCGCACCCCTCCGGTACGGAAGAGAGTGCGGGGGCGTTCGGGGTGCGCGGGGCGTTGGGTGCGCGGGCTGGGCGCTCGGGGCGTTCGGTACGGGGGCTGGGCGCTCGGGGCGGGGGCGCTCGGGGGAAGCTCGGGGCCGCGGGCTTCGTCCGCGCGGGGGCGGGCCCGGCCGTGGGGGCGCGGCGAAGGGGGAACGGGGCGGCGTCACGCGGCGTACCGGGGCGGACCGGACCGGAAGAACCGGCCGCCACGCGACGCCCCGGATCCGGACCGGGTCACCCCCGCCCGGAGCCTGACCGGGTCACCCCCGCCCTGGGCCCGACCGGGTCACCCCCGTCCGGATCCGTCACGTCCCGTCAGGCCCCGCCGGGCCCCGCACCGCTGCGGACCGCCCCGTGGATGCCGTGACGCCCCGCCGTGCCCGCTTCAGGCGCCGAACGCCTTGCCCTGTCCCTTCACCGGCTTGGCACCGGCGAGCAGATGGGCCGGGACGAGGTCGCGGGCCGGCTCGCTGTAGCCGACGGAGACGATCCGGTCGCCCTGGTAGGTGAAGGTGGTCAGCGAGGCCAGCGTGCACTCCCGCCGGCGCGGGTCGTGCCACAGCCGCCGGCGCTCGACGAACGACCGCACGATCCAGATCGGCAGCTGGTGGCTGACCAGCACCGCCTCGTGACCGCGCGCCGCGTCCCGGGCCGCGTCCATCGCGCCCCGCATCCGGACCACCTGCTCGACGTAGGGCTCGCCCCAGGACGGCTTGAACGGGTTGACCACGTGCCGCCAGTTGCCCGGACGGCGCAGCGCCCCGTCCCCGACGCCGAAGGTCTTGCCCTGGAAGACGTTGCCCGCCTCGATCAGCCGGGCGTCGGTGGCGATGTCCAGGCCGTGCGCCTTGGCGATCGGCTCGGCCGTCTCCTGGGCCCGCTCCAGGGGCGAGGCGCCGACGTGGGTGATGTCACGGCCCGCCAGGTGCTCGGCGACCCGGTCGGCCATCCGCCGGCCCAGGTCGGACAGGTGGTAGCCGGGGAGCCGGCCGTAGAGGATGCCCTCCGGGTTGTGCACCTCGCCGTGCCGCATCAGGTGCACGACGGTGATGTCGTCGTCGCTCTTCTTCACGGTCTCCTCCTCCCCGGTGCTCACGCGGTCGCCTCCGCCGCGGCGCGCGCCGCCGCCGGGAGGGCGTCGGCGATCCGCTGGACGGCCCGCTCGTCGTGCGCGGTGGAGACGAACCAGGACTCGAAGGACGACGGCGGCAGGTACACGCCGTTGGCGAGCAGGGAGTGGAAGAAGGCCGTGTAGCGGAAGGACTCCTGCGCCTTGGCGTCCTCGTAGTCGCGCACCGGGCGGTCGGTGAAGAAGACGGAGAACATGTTGGAGGCGTTCTGCAGCGTGTGCGCGACGCCCTCCTTGGTCAGCGCCTCGGCGACGAGCGCCTGGATCCGCGCCGACACCGCGTCGACCTTCCGGTACGCGTCCTCGTCGAGCAGCCGCAGCTGGGCGAGCCCGGCGGCGGTGGCGACGGGGTTCCCGGAGAGGGTGCCGGCCTGGTAGACGGGGCCGGCGGGCGCGAGGTGCGCCATGACGTCGGCCCGGCCGCCGAAGGCCGCGGCCGGGAAGCCGCCGCCCATGACCTTGCCGAAGGTCATCAGGTCCGGCCGCACCCCGTCGATCCCGAACCAGCCGGCGCGGCTGGTGCGGAAGCCGGTCATCACCTCGTCGGAGATGTACAGCGCGCCGTGGGCGGCGCAGACGTCCTTGAGCCCCTGGTTGAAGCCGGGCAGCGGCGGCACGACGCCCATGTTGCCGGGGGACGCCTCGGTGATCACGCAGGCGATCTCCCCGGGGTGCGCGGCGAACGCGGCCCGCACGGCCTCCAGGTCGTTGTACGGCAGGACGATGGTGTCCCCGGCCTGGGCGCCGGTGACGCCCGGGGTGTCCGGCAGCGCGAAGGTGGCGACGCCCGAGCCGGCGGAGGCGAGCAGCGAGTCGACGTGACCGTGGTAGCACCCGGCGAACTTGATCACCTTGGTGCGCCGCGTGAAGCCGCGGGCGAGCCGGATGGCCGACATGGTGGCCTCGGTCCCGCTGGAGACCAGCCGGACCTCCTCCAGCGGCTCGATCCGGGCGACCATCTCCTCGGCGAGCGCGACCTCGCCCTCACCGGGCGTGCCGAAGGACGTGCCGCGCGCGACGGCCTCCTGCACGGCGGCGATCACCTCGGGGTGGGCGTGCCCGAGGATCATCGGCCCCCAGGAGCACACGAGGTCGACGTACTCCCGCCCGTCGGCGTCGGTGAGGTACGGCCCGGTGCCGGACACCATGAACCTAGGGGTGCCGCCGACGGCACGGAAGGCACGCACCGGTGAGTTGACGCCACCGGGAGTGACGGCCGCGGCACGATCGAACAGCGCCTGCGAGGCGGGGGCTTCGTATGAATATGGCAGTTCGCTCATGACCTGCGACTTCTCCGACCTTCTCCGACGAACCGGACTCCGGGTGCGAGTGACGTGTTCAGGGTAGGCCAGGAGCCGTGCGAGCCCGTCGTGCCCGCCCGTCCGCCCCTTCCGCCCGCGCCCTCCTGTCGCATCCGGCCCCGGATCCTCCGTGATCTGCGAAACTGTCGTCTGATACACACAGCTCACACGGCCCGTGCGGCCGGAGGCCGCCGAGGTCCCGCGGACATATGTCGGACCGCACGTTTCGGCGCGCGGCCGTGGGGGAGGTCACTGACACGATGATCGGGTTGCGCGGTGGGGACCACGCGTCCTGGAAAAGCAGTCGGGTGGAGATATGCATCGCGGTGGCGGACTGGGCGAGGGGACCGATGGCCTGGGTCCTCGACGGTCCCGGCGGGGAAGGCACCGGCGCGAGGCGGAGGACGCGGAAGCGGCACGTCAGGCACACGGGGTACCGAACGAGCCCGACCGGATCGAGCAGCGCCTCGACCGGCTGGGAGCCGGGAGCAGGAATGGTGGTCGGGTGGGGGTGACGTACAAGTACTTCGGCGCGCCCGACGGCGCCACCGCTGCCCGCGTCCCGATCTCGATGCGCCCCGAGGAACTCGGCGGCGACGAGCTCGGCATGGGCGGCATGTTCACCAAGATCAAGCCGGAAACCATGGCCGCCATGGTCCTCACCGGCATAGAGGGCGTCCCCCTGCACAAGGTCCCGCCCCTGGAACTGGTCGTCCTGCACCCCGACTACGCGGTCGTGAAGCTCCCCATGACGGTCGTCGACCCGCTGCGCGGCATAGGCGAGGAAGCGGTCGGCGCGGCAGCCTTCATCTGGTCCACGGTCCCTGACCGCGGCGGCCCCCGGGACGCGTTCAACGTGTACCAGCTGCTGCACGAGTGGCAGGACTTCAGCCATCGGCTGCACGAGGCGGGGCATCAGCCGTACTGCCTGGTGTGGCCCTGATCTGGGGTTCTACTGGCGTGGGGCGGGGTCTTCGGGCCTCGCCCTTTTCCGTGCCGGACAGGGGTCCTCAGGCGGCCAGCGCACATCGAGGGCACATTGGTGCAGCCGAGGGGCTGATGCACCCTGGGCTTCTGGTGCTGGCTACTGCCTGAAGGCGTCGTCGATCATCTTGCGCGTCCGCGTCTCGCTGGACGACAGCGGGTGCGTAAACGTTCTCAGCGTGACGTCCGGGTCCGAGTGGCTGGCGTACTCGGATTCCCACCGGTCAGTCGCTCGGCCCAGTCAGCCCCCGTGGCCCGCTGCCATTCGAGCGGGGCGCACCTGCTGAGTTTCGCGAGCCCGTCAAGAGCCTTGAGCTCTTGACGGGTGATCCTCATCCAGAGAACCGCGAGGTCGGCGATGGCGTCGACGTGCAGGCAACCGCCTCGCGCGCGCCAGGGTTGCGTCGGTGTCGGCGTCGCTCACGTCGACAGGGCGACCGTGCTGTTGAATGAGCTCGCTGAGCAGCGTCGACCCGCGCTTTCGCAACGGGCCTTGGCGGCATGGCCTACTCAAGGACCGGGTCGGTCAAACGAGCGGTGTAACTGGGTCAGGTCCGCTGCCTCAGCACACCGGCTCCCGGGCCGTCCAGGTCGTCGAGCGCCACGCGCCGTCCCGTCACGGCGAGCAGCAGTGACAGTGCGGGCCCGGTGGTTTCCGGACCGTCACCGATCGACACATCGGCGTCGGTCGCCGTGAGGCGGAGAGGCGCCACGCGTTCCCTGGCGCCGCCGAAGGCCGCCGGGGTGTGAACCTGCAGCCGTAGTGCCCTCACGACGGCGTCCCGGGGGTAGGGGCGGATGAGTCCCAGCGGGCGGCGGATGTCCTCACCGTGGACGAGCTCCTCGACGATCCGGCTGTCGAGGGGTGCCGGAGGGGTCGTCGTCGACGAGGCAACCCGGCGAAGCCGCGCCAACGTCTCCAGTGGTGAGGCCCCGCGCTCGCGCGCCACACCGTGAGCGTTCTGGCGGTGGAAGTCGAACCGTGCGCGGGCGAGGCCGACCACGAAGCCGAGCCGCGTCGTGCGCGCCGAGTCGACCAGGTGGGCCACGACGTCATGGACCGTCCACCCCTCGCACAGTGACGGCTGCTCCCACTGCCGGTCGTCGAGACCCTCGAGGTCGTGGATCAGTGCCGCATGCTCCGCGTGCACGATCGCCCAGACGTCTCTGACGCGCTCCGGATATTTCTGGGCCATCGTCTCTCCTCGGTGATCGGCTCGGTGCCCTCGCGGAGACACAGACCCACGCCCGCCGCGGAACTCATCGCGCGGCGTGGCCGTGGCCGTCCGGGCAGAGCAGGCTCCTCGGGCGCGTGGCCGTGGCGTGAGCGGCCAAGCGGTGGCGGGGACGGGGTGTCACGCTCGGGGCGGGTCGACGCGGCGCCCGTCGGGGGCGGCGGCTGCGAGCGTTGGTCGGGGGCCGGGGTGATTCTTCCGAAGGCCGGGATCGTGCTTCGGTGCGGACCGTGCTCGGCGCCGGGGAGTGCTCGGTGCGTGCGCGGAATCGGCCGAAGGTGTCGCGGCTCTTGGTAGGACCCGGTCTCGTCGGGTCGGGGGGCGGGCCCGTCCTGGGCTGCCAGCCGTGTCGGATGCAGATGCGGATCCGTGAGCGTTCGCCGGGAGGGTGCCCTGAGCGCGCTCGGATGAGCACGGTGAAGGCAGCGATGACTGAAGTGCTCATGGTTTTCGGGGAGAGGTGTCAGTTCTTCGAGGTGGGGAGCGCCGCCCGGGTGGCCCGAGGGCCCGGTGCGGAGACAGGCCGTTGTGGAGCCCAGGCGCTTCGCAGCGCACCTCTCGGTCAGCGGGGTGCGTTCGTATGCCGGCACGTCGCGTCCTCAGGAGCGATGACTTCGCCCGCGGGCGCCGGTCTTCTTCGGCGACGTCCCGGTCCGGTGCTCCCCCGTGCCGGTCCGAGGGCGGCGCGGGACATGACCCGGCCTGGTCCGGGACTGACGAAGGAGCCCTTCCCCATGACCGATCCGCAGCCGACCGCACGCGGCGACCGCAGGGCCTACATCTGGTCCTCCGTCCACGCGGAGCGAGCGGCACTGGCAGCCGACCTCGACGGTCTGAGCGACGAGCAGTGGGCGACACCCTCGCTCTGCGCCGGCCTCACGGTGCGGGAGGTGCTGGCACATCTCACCGCCGGGGCGAGCCTCGGTTTCGTGCGCTGGCTGGCGGGGGTGATCCGCTGCCGGTTCGACTTCGACCGGCAGGTCGCCCTGCGGCTGGCCGAACAGCTGGGGGCGACTCCGGCCGAGACGCTGGAACGGTTCCGGCGTGCCGTCCCGAGCAGGACCAGCCCCGCTCTGCCGGCCGTCGCCCTGCTGGGCGAGACGCTCGTGCACGGAGCGGACATCCGGCGCCCGTTGGGCATCCGTCACGACGTACCGATCGACGTCGTCACCCGGGTCGCCGAGTACTACCGGGGCACGGACCTCGTGGTCGTCGCGAAGGGGCGCATCGACGGCCTGCGACTCGTCGCGGACGACGGTCCCTTCGAGACCGGCACCGGGCCCGTGGTGTCCGGCCCCACCCTGGCCCTGGTGATGGCCATGACCGGACGGACGGCGTACTGCGACGACCTGGAGGGCGACGGGGTGGAGCTTCTCCGCAGCCGGTGCGGGACGGCGTGACCCGGTACGCACGAACGGTCGGACGGCGGGTGCGGGCGGCCCGCTCGTCGAGTGCGGCGGGCCGACCGACCGGACAGGCGGCCCGGCACGGCACGAGGACGTCCGGTCCCGGCGAGGCCGCCGGCCGGACCGACGCCGGCCGCCGCCCCTCCGGAGGAGCGACGCCCGAAGTCGGTACATCACGGACGCTCACCGGCCCCGGTCTCGTGGCTCCCTCGGGCCACCTCCCCGCCGTCAGCACTGGGTTGGCCCGGCCCCTTATCGTATTCCGCCCACCTGCCCGTGGCCGAAGTGGAGTTGCCCCGACCCGTCGCCATACCGGCCCACCCGCCCGCTGGATCCCGTGAGTTGGCGCAACCTCTCGCCGCCGCAGCCGACCCAGCACTCTGTCAGAACAGCCGAGTTGCCCCGGCTCGTCACCACACCCGACCCACATGCCCGCCCTGGCGCATGCGTTGCTGCACCCCATCACCCCACTCGGCTCACCTCCCCACCAGAATCCGTCAGTTGACGCAACCCGTTGCCACGGCCACCCCACCACCCAGCAGCGATCTCCGAGTTAGCCCCGCTTGTCACCACGCCCGCCCACCTGCCCGCCGTGAACGCCGAGTTGCTCCGACCCATCGCCACACCGGCCCACCTCCCCATCGGCACCCCCGCATCGCCCGGGCCCGTCTACGATCGGCCGCCATGGACTGGCTGGAGCGGATCTCGGAACTCAGGCAGTGGACGCGGAGCGGCACGCGGGCGCCGCACAAACCGCTGCTCCTGCTGTACGCCCTCGGCCGGTTCCGGCAGGACGACGGCGACGCCGACGGGGGCCTGCGGTACAGCGCGGTGGAACAGGACCTCCAGCGGCTGCTGACCGAGTACGGCCCGCCGCACCGGACGACGCCGGCATACCCGTTCCACCACCTCGTCAGCGACGGCGTGTGGGAGGTCCGCACCGATCGCGGGCCGGGCAGCCCGGGGACCGGGGTGCGCGACCTGCGGGAGACGGGTGCGACCGGGCAGCTCGTACCGGAGCTGAGGGCGGCGTTGCGCCACGAGCCGGAGCTGCTCGGCAGCATCACGCGTCTGCTGCTCGACCGGCACTTCCCGCCCTCCGTGCACAGCGAACTGTGCGAGGCCGTCGGGCTGGAGCCGGAGGCGGCCACGGTGGAGCGGCTGACGGCGGTGCGCCCGCAGCGGGACCCGCGGATGCGCCGACTGGTGCTGACGGCCTACGAGTACCGCTGTGCCTTCTGCGGGTACGACGGCCGGATCGGCACGGTGACCGGTACGGTGCCCGTCGGCCTGGAGGCCGCTCACGTGCGCTGGTGGGCCTTCGGCGGGCCCGACGAGGTCGAGAACGGGCTGTGCCTGTGCTCCCTGCACCACAAGCTGTTCGACAAGGGCGTCCTCGGAGTGGGGGACGACCTGCGCATCCTGGTCTCACAGCGCTTCGTCGGCCACAGCTCCGCCGCGCGTGAGCAGGTCACCGCCCTCGCGGGCCGCCCCGTCATCGGCCCGCAGCCCGGCACGGCCCCCCTCGCGGCGGCCCACCGGGACTGGCACACCCGGCAGGTCTTCCACGGCGACCCCCGCCCCGCGCTGCCGGTCTGAGCCCCGTCGCCCGGACTTCGCGGCTCCATGGGCCCACGGGCCCCGCAAGCCCGTCGGGGCGGGAGCCGGCCGGCCGGCCGCGGGACCTCGGGCCAGGACCCCGAACCCCCGGGCCCCGGGCCTCGGGCCTCGGGCCTCGGGCCTCGTCACAGCGTCGGCGTCACAGCCGTCGGTCCGCCGCCGGTCCGGTCCGGTCCGGTCGGGTCGGGGCGGGTCGGGTCGGGTCGGGTCGGCCGAAGGGTTCCGCGCCCCGGCCGTCCCCCGGACTACAGCGCCACCCGCGCGTCCGCACCCGTTTCGAGGGCGGTGAGGCGTGCGTCGCGGCATCTCCGGCGTGGGCGTCTCCCAGCCGACGGGTTTCCCATCACCCGAGGAAGCTCAAGGGGGCCGGTCCGCACCTCCGAGCGGCGCGGCACTCGGGTCCACCACCGCGTCGAGCCGTCCGTCCTCGCCGCGAC
The DNA here is from genome assembly GCF_056323165.1 of Streptomyces sp. 3-6. Taxonomy (NCBI): domain Bacteria; kingdom Bacillati; phylum Actinomycetota; class Actinomycetes; order Kitasatosporales; family Streptomycetaceae; genus Streptomyces; species Streptomyces sp. 3-6. The sequence continues at coordinate 61,463 of NZ_JBWHZP010000019.1, read as the reverse complement.
GGGCACGCTGCTCGCACCGCCGGCCTCGGACCGACCCGCGCCGGGTGCCCAGACAGCGCACCGAAGCAGCGCATCGAGGCAGCGCTCGGCACCGGGATCGAACGGACGGCCGGGGCCTGACAGGTGCACGACGCCCTGCGCGCCGAACGGACCACGGGCCGCGGCCTGCGGGGCTGCCCCGGAACCGGCTGCGAGGGCGCCGCCGGTCTCCCCGCGCCCCACGGGCACAACTGCTCGACCCCGCTGCGTCCATCCGAGCGAACTGCGGGACCCACGGGTGTGAGCGGTGGCTGGAAAGCGACGGGGATGAACCAATTGTGGTGCCGATCCGTGCGGGTCGGCACGTACGGGGTACCCCGGCGGCGCGCGAGTCCCCCTCGTCCACAGGAGGCACCCCCATGACCTTCAACCCACTGGAGCAGCGGGGCATCCCGCTGGACCGCCAGCTACGGAGCTGGCGCGAACTGAACGTGGAGCCGATCGACCCGGACCGCTCCGACCCGTACACCCGCTGCCGCGTCATCACGATGAACGGCATCGAGGTGGAAGCGATCATGTTCAGCCACCACATGGCCCGCCACACGGCCGATCCCGAGGTGAAGCGACAGCTGGCGCGGATCCGCTACATCGAGGCGCAGCAGCAGAAGGCCGTCAACTGGCTGCTGCCGGGCGTGGCCTCGGTGCTGGAGACGACCATCGCGTACGAGCAGGTCGCGGTGGACCTGACAGCGTGGGTCGCCCGGATGGAGCCGGACCCGTACCTGAAGCAGGCGTACCAGTTCGGCGTCCTGGAGGACTTCGACCACCTGTACCGGTACGCGAACCTGTACGAGATGATCGAGCACCGCAAGGCGGAGTCGATCGTCGACAACCTGACCGAGGTCATGCCCGGCAGGCCCACCCGGTACCACCACCGCGACCCGTACGACAACGTCCGCGACCCGTACGCCAAGGACGAGACGAACCCGCTGTCGAAGCTGCACGCGCTGACGATCATGTCGGCGGAGCAGCAGACGATGAACTTCTACATGAACACCGGCCCCACCTACATGGAGCCGATCGCCCGTCAGCTCTACCAGGAGATCGGGCTCATCGAGGAGGAGCACGTCACCCACTACGAGTCCCTGGTGGACCCGGGTGAGACGTGGTGGGAGCAGCTCGTCAACCACGAGTACAACGAGTGCTACCTGTACTACTCCTTCATGGAGCAGGAGAGCGACCCCAAGGTCAAGGCGATCTGGGAGCTGCACCTGAACATGGAGCTGGAGCACCTGCACCTGGCGTGCGACCTCATGCGCCGGCACGACGGCCGCGACCCGGCCTCCGTCCTGGCCCCCGAGCTGCCCAACGTGCTCACCTTCGAGCCCAACAAGACCTACATCCGGGAGCTGTTGGACACCCAGATGGATCTGACCACGCTCGGGGCCGGTTACGTGCGCGAGGCGCACGAGCGGTTCGAGGCGATGCAGGAGCAGATCCACGGCGGCGAGGCGGCGCCCAGCGACCGCGTCATGGCCCAGCACGACGACATGTTCGGCCGCGAGTACCGCGTGCAGTCCGAGGGCGAACACCCCGACCCCGCGATGCGGGAGAAGTGAGGGTCGCCATGTCCGAGCTTTCCACCCCGCACGCCGGGGACGACCGGGCCGCCGACGACGACGTGGTCGCGCTGCTGATGCGGCAGCACGGCGACATCCGGAACCTCTTCGACGAGGTCGAGGCCACGCGGGGCGAGGAGCGCCGCGACGCCTTCCGCCGTCTGGTACGGCTGCTGGCCGTGCACGAGACGGCCGAGCAGGAGGTCGTGCACCCCTTCGCCCGCCGTGGTTTCCCGGGCGGCGAGGGCGTCGTCGAGGACCGTCTCGCCGAGGAGAAGGCCGCGAAGGAGACGCTGGCGGCGCTCGACGAGATGGACACGGACGACCCGGCGTTCATGCCGAAGCTGCTCGAACTGCGGATGGACGTCCAGAAGCACGCGCGGGCCGAGGAGCGCTACGAGTTCACCCACATCCGGCGCAGCACCGACACCGCCGGGCTCGCGTCGATGGCCAAGGCCGTCAAGGCGGCCGAGGCCATGGCGCCGACCCGGCCGCACCCCGGGGTGCAGTCGGCCGCGGCCAACATGGCGGCGGGGCCGGTGACGGCCCTGATGGACCGCACGAAGGACGCCGTCCGCAAGGCGATGGGGAAGGACTGAGCCCACCGCCGGGCCGCACGAAGCGGCGGGGCGGACGGTCCCGGCCCCGCCCGGGGCCACGGGCGAACCGGCTCCCGGCCCCGCACCGAGGGCCCGCCCCCCGGGGCCACGCCCCAGGGCCACGTCCCGGGCCCTGCGCCCGGAGCCCCGCGTTCGGGACCCCGGTCGGCTGAGCGTCGCCCCCGACGCCCGGCCGACCGGGGCACCCGCACACCGGGCGGGCAGTACCAAGTACCAGCAACGGCCACCCGCAGCCGCCCGGCCCCACAGCGGCCTGCCGACCCTGAACTACGAGCCCGCAGCGGACAACCGGGCGGCAGCCCGGCCCGTTCGTCCCCGCGGGGCACCGACCACGGACGACGGGCACCTGCCACCAGGCAGAGAGCGGCGGGCGGCGGGCAGCGGGCCGGACGAGGACACGGACGACGGAGCGCGGAAGGGGAAGCACCGGGTGACGGTCCACGAACAGCCGGAGCGCACGGGCGGCACGGGGCGTCCCGACCGCCGCCGTTCCCTCCTGGTGTGCGCGCTGATCGGCGCGGCCGTGATGGCGGCCGTGGACGAGATCGTGTTCCACCAGATCCTGCACTGGCACCACTTCTACGACCGTTCCACCTCCGGTGTCGCGCTCGTCTCCGACGGCCTGCTGCACACCGCGTCCCTGCTGGCGCTGGTGGCCGGCTTCTTCCTCTACGCGGATCTGCGGCGCCGCCGGGCCCTGGCGCCCGCGCACGGCTGGGCCGGGTTCTTCCTGGGCCTGGGCGGTTTCCAGCTCTTCGACGGCATCGTGGACCACAAGCTGCTGCGGGTGCACCAGATCCGGTACGGCGTCGACCTCGCCCCGTACGACTGGGCGTGGAACCTGGGCGGTCTGGTGCTGCTGCTGATCGGGGCGGGCGTCCTGGTGCGGGCCGGGCGGCGGGAGCGGCGGGCCTCGTGACGGCCGGTCCGGCGCCGGCCGTCGTGGCGGCGGCCGTGCTCGCCATCGGCCTGGCCTGCGCGGCGTACCTGGGGGCCGCCGCCGTCCTGCGCAGGCGCGGTGACGCCTGGCCGTTGCACCGGGACTGCCTCTTCGCGGCCGGGTGCGCGGTGGTGGTGCACGGGCTGTGGGGGCCGGTGCCGGGAGGACCGTTCACCGCGCACTCGGTACGTCACCTGCTGATCGGCATGGGCGGTCCCGTCCTGCTCGTGGCCGCCCGCCCGCTCACCCTGACCCTGCGGGCGCTGCCGCCGGGCGGTGTCCGTCGCGGGCTGCTGCGCGTCGCGCACTCCGCTCCGGCGGGGTGGCTGCTGTTCCCCCCGGTGGCCGCGGTCGTCGACATCGGAGGGCTGTGGGCGCTGTACCGCACCGAGTTGCTGGCCACGGTGCACCACCGGCCCGTCCTCGGCGCCCTGCTCGACCTGCACATGCTGGCGGCGGGGCTGTTGTTCACCTTCGCGGTGCTGTCGCTCGACCCCGTGCGCCGCCGGTGGAGTCTGGCGTCGCGGGCGGCGACACTGCTGCTTGCCGGGGCCGCGCACGCCGTCCTCGCCAAGAGCCTGTACGCCACCGGTCCCCCGGGGACCTCCTTCGGGACGTCCGACCTGCGGCTCGGGGCGCAGGTCATGTACTACGGCGGGGACGCGGTCGAGGTCGCCCTCGCGGTCGTGCTCGCCGTGCAGTGGTACGCGGCCGTCGGCCGGGCCCGCGTCCGCACTGAGCGGGGAGTCCGCCGGCCACGGACCGGTCGGCCGGCTCGTACCGGCGAGGAGCGGGCACCCGGAGACCGACCGGAGGAACCACTCCGGGCTTCCCGAACGCAGCCACCTCGGACCGGGAATACCCCCGGGGGGTATGCTGTTACCTTTCCGCACAGACACGAGTCACCGACGCAGACGCAGACGCAGACGCAACCACCGAAACGCCCCAGCGAGCCGAACGGTGACGGTGATCGGTGGCGGTGATCGGTGACGACCGGTGAACAGGGGATGAGCATCATGAACGATCACGCCCACCCCGCACGCGAACCCCGCAGCGGTCCCGCTCCGCACCCGCCCGGGGCCGCGCCGTCGGGGGCGACCTGGGCGACCGCCGTGCGGGCCACGCTGCACTGCCTCACCGGGTGCGCGGTCGGGGAGATCCTCGGCATGGTCATCGGCACCGCCCTGCTGTGGGGGAACGTGCCGACCATGGCCCTCGCGATCGCGCTGGCCTTCGTCTTCGGCTACTCGCTGACCCTGTTCGCGGTGGTGCGCGCGGGACTGTCCCTGAGGGCGGCGGTCAAGGTCGCGCTGGCCGCCGACACGGTGTCCATCGCCGTGATGGAGCTGGTCGACAACGGCATCATCGCCCTCACCCCGGGCGCCATGGACGCGGGCCTGACGGACGGGCTGTTCTGGTCGGCGCTGCTCGGCGGCTTCGTCGTCGCCTTCCTGGTCACCGCCCCCGTCAACAAGTGGATGATCGGCCGCGGCAAGGGCCACGCCGTGGTCCACGCCCACCACTGACCCGTACGCCCACCGGCCCGCACCCACCGCACCCACCCGGCCCACGGCCCGCCGCAATACCGAGCCTCCACCCACCGAACCCGCAGCCACCCCCACCGCCGGCCCGCCCACCGGGCCCGCTCCGCGTCCCGCGCCCCGGAGCGTCGTGCACCGCTCAGGCGTCGAGGCCGGCGTCCCGGGCCAGGAGGGCGGCCTGGACGCGGTTCTCGCACCCCAGCTTGGCGAGGATGCGGCTCACGTACGTCTTGACGGTCGCCTCGCTCATGTGGATGCGCTGACCGGCGTCGGCGTTGGACAGGCCCTCCCCCAGCAGGGCCAGCACCTCCCGTTCCCGGTCCGTCAGCACCTCCAGGCGCCGGCGGGCCTCCTCGGCGCGCTGCACCGCGCCGCCCGACGCCAGCGAGTCCACGACGTGCCGGGTGGCCCCCGGGGACAGGTACGCCTCGCCGGACGCCGCCGCCCGCACCGCGCCCAGCAGTTCGGCGGGGGCCGAGTCCTTCAGCAGGAACCCGGAGCTGCCCTCGGTCAGGGCCCGCAGGACGTTCTGCCGCTCGCCGAACGTCGTCAGGATCAGCACGCGGGCGCGGGGAACGGTCCGGTGCAGCTCGGCCAGGGCGGTCAGGCCGTCCATGACCGGCATCTGGAGGTCGAGCAGGACGACGTCGACACCGCGGGTGCGGGCGAGGTCGACCGCCTCACGGCCGTTCGCCGCCTCGGCGACCACCTCGATGTCGTCGGCGGAGGAGAGGATCATCCTGATGCCCGCCCGGATGAGCGGTTCGTCATCGGTGACGAGAACCCTGATCACGACTCCCCCGCGCGGTCCTGTACGGCCCTGCCCATGCCTGCGAACACCGGGACATCATCCCCGATCCCGAGGGGCACCGTCCCGGCCGGTGCCGCCCCCGTGGCCGCTCCTCCCGCCCTCCGTGACCGCCCCCGCCGGTGCCGGGCGCCGAGCGCCGGGCGTGCGGGGGACGTCCCCCGTCCGTCCCGGAGACGGCGGCCCGGGACGGCGCGCCCGCGCGCTACACCGTGACCTCGAAGGACTTTTTCTCGACCAGGACGCCGTCCTTGAAGCAGAACCGGAAGACCGGTTCCTTGTCCCAGTCGTCCGCCACCTCGGTGGAGCGGTAGGTGACGCACCGAGCCCCCTCCGGCTCGGGCGGGGCGCCCTTGTCCAGGCCGTCCATCAGGAAGGAGTCGCCGCTGGGCAGCCGGTCGCGGACCTCGGCCTCGGGCCGGCCGACCTCGACGGCGTCGTACTGCTTCGGCTCGATCATGGACTTCTCCGCCTCCCGGAACAGCAGCACCCCTCCCACGATCACACCGGCCAGCAGCAGCACACCCACCAGGACGGCCACCCCGCAGCCGATGGCGAAGCCCTTGCGTCTCTTGTCCCTGTTCATGGCTCTGGCCAACTCCTTCGGGAGAGCGATCCGTTCGAGAACGCGATCACTCTGACCGAGGGCGCCCGCCGGGCTCTGCCCCCGAAGGTCGTTCACCGGCGCGACGAACGGTGGGACCGGAGCGGGCGGCGGGGACTGCTGGGCGGAGCCGTCGCCCGGCGGGGCGTACGGCAGGACGCCCGCGAGCCGGAAACCGCCGTCCGCCGTGGGCCCCGCGTGGACCATGCCGCCGACCAGCCGGGCCCGCTCCGCCAGCCCGGTCAGGCCCTGGCCGCCGCTCGCCACGCCGTGCGGCGCGGGGCCGCCGGCGGGACCGTTGGCGACCTCGACGACCAGGGAGTCCGGCTCGTACCGCAGGCCGACGGAGATCCGGGCGCCGGGCGCGTGCTTGTGGGCGTTGGTCAGCCCTTCCTGGACCAGCCGGTACGCCGCGTGGCCCGCCGCGGGGCCGAGGGCGCGCGGATCGCCCGTGCACCGCAGCTCCACGACCGCGCCCGCCTTGCGGGAGGACTCCACCAGGCCCTCGATGCCCGCCACCCCGCGGGAGCGCTGCCCGGGGCCCGCCTCCGACGGGTCCGGACCTCCCGGGCCGCCCGCCGGGCCGGTCGGTGCCTCGACGCCGTCGCGCAGCACGCCGACCACGTCGCGCAGTTCGTCCATCGCCGCGGCCGACGCCTCGCGCAGCACGCCCACCGCCTCCCGCTGCCGGTCGGTCAGGTCCCGGTCCACCTCCAGCGCCCCGGTGTGCACCGCGATCAGCGCGAGCTGGTGCCCCAGGCTGTCGTGCATGTCCTGGGCGATGCGCTGCCGCTCCCTTATCCGGGCGTGCTCGGCGATGATCTCCCGCTCACGCAGGAGCTGGGCGTGGTACTCGCCGAGAATGTCCGCCAGGGTCCGGCGCTGCGACAGATAACGTCCGGCCAGGCCCGGCAGCAGGATGAAGCACAGTTGCATCATGGCGCCGAGGGCCACGACCGGCAGGGACAGGCCGGGCACCTCCCACGCGCCGGACGCCAGGGCCAGCACGTACGCGACGGCGAAGACGCCGAAGGTCCGGCGGGCCCCGTCGATGCGCCGCCCGGCCGACCAGGCGGCGACGAGCACCAGCAGGGACATCGCGGGGAGCACGGCGAAGGCGGCGGTGAGCACCAGGACGGTCGCGGGCAGCACCCGGCGCAGCGGTGTCAGCACCACGACCAGCGACGCGGTCGCGACGGTGCGCGGCACCCCGGCGCCGTCGACCAGATCGATGCCGAGCGACATGCCGAGCAGGACCAGGAGGAGCAGGGACTCCCCGACCACGCGCCGGGTGGGCCACATGCCGGGTGCGAACAGCGCCTTCAGCGGCTCGGCCGGGCGCGGCAACCGGCGCCCCGCCGCGTCCGGCACCGGGGCGGCGGATCCGGCGGGCGTCATCGATTCCATGGATTCCATGGATTCCGCGTGTGTCACGGCAGCACGGTAGGGCCTGTCGGCGGTCCGGCGCTGTGACCTTTGGTCGCGGCCCCCGACGACGAAAGTCGCCCGGGGCCCCGGCCCCACCCGTCCCGCGGCCCCGGCCGCCCCGCAGCCCCACCCGTCCCGCAGACCCGGCCGCCCCGCAGCCAGGGTCGCCCTGGCAGTCGGCGGTCCGGGAGCCAGCGGTCCGGAGGCGGTCGCGGGGCGGTGACGGCGGCGGCCCGGAAACCGGCAGGGGCCAAGGGACGGCGGCGCCCCGAGACCCGGCAGCGGTCGGGAACCGGCGGCAGCCGGAGACCCGGCAGCGACCGAGAAACAGCGGCAGTCGAGACCCGGCGGCGGCCAGGAAGACCGCCGCCGCCGGAAAAGCATCCGCCCGGGAACGGAGAGGCGCCCGCCCGGAAAAGCGCCGTACATGGGTGCTCCTACTCAGGCGCCCGGTCGGGCCGGAAGCTAGGCTGCGGCCAACCGCGGAGGGCTCGGCACACGGAGAGGGGGACGGCGGATGCTGCCGGTCGGTGACGGAGGCGCCTTGGAACCACTCGGGCCGGACGACCCCCGGGACATCAGCGGCTACCCGCTCGAAGCCCGTATCGGCGAGGGCGGCATGGGCACCGTCTACCTGTCGCGCACGCGGGGGAACCGCCCGCTCGCGCTGAAGGTGATCCGCCGGGAGTACGCCCGGGACCCGCAGTACCGCCGCCGTTTCGCCCGGGAGGCGCAGGCAGCCCGGAAGGTGGCCGGGTACCACCTGGTCCCGGTGCTGGACTTCGACACCGACGCCGAGCAGCCCTGGATCGCCTCCGCCTACCAGCCGGGACTGCCCCTGGACTGCCTGCTCGACCGGTTCGGCCCGCTGCCCGTCCCGGCCGCCCTCCAGGTCACCGGGTGTCTCGCGCGGGCGCTGCACGCCGTGCACGCCGCCGGGTACGTGCACCGGGACGTCAAGCCCAGCAACGCCCTGATCGGCAGCGACGGGCCGTGGCTGATCGACTTCGGGATCGCCCGCTCCGACGACACCACCAACCTGACGGTGACCGGTGGCATCGTGGGCACGCCCCGCTTCATGTCGCCCGAGCACGCCCGGGGCGAGGAGCCCGGCCCGGCCAGTGACGTCTTCTCGCTGGGTCTGCTGGCCGCCGTCACCGGAACCGGCCGCCACCCCTACGGGGACGGCACCGGCCTCGGGGTCGCCGCGCTGATCGCCGCCACCGACACCGGTCCGCCGGAGCTCGACGGCTACCCCGAGCCGCTGCGGCAGGTCCTGCGGGCCGCCCTGGCGGCGGACCCCGGCAGGCGCCCGGGGGCGGACGAACTGGCGTCGCTCTGCGAGGAGCTGGCCGGCCGGCCGCTGACCGACTTCGGCGACTGGCTGCCCGCGCCCGTGGCCGCGGCGGTGTCCTCCGCGGAGGAGGCGGCAGCCGTCCTCGTCCGACGCCCGCGGCCCCCGTCGGCGGCACCGGCGACCCCGCCCCTCCCCCCGCCGCCCGCCACCCCGTCGGCGGCAGCGGTCGCCGCAGGGGGACCGGCACACCCGCCCGCCCCCGTGCCGGGCCTCGTGCCGGCCGGCGGCTTCGGGCCGCCCCCGTCGATGGGCACGACGCTCCGGTCCGACCCCGCGGCCGGCTCCGGCCGGCGTGCCAAGGTGCTGACCGTCGCGGTCGCGGCCCTCGCCGTGGCGGCGGTGACCGTCGCCGGGACGCTGGCCTGGCGGGCGGACGACGGACACGCACGGGACGACCGGGCGGGCACCGGCACCGAGGCGGACCCCGACCGGACCGCGGGCACCGGCCCCACGGACGCCCCCGGACAGACCGGCGACGGGAAGGACGCCGACGGTGAAGGCGGCGGAGACGGGCAAGGCGGCGACGGCGGTGGCGAACGTCCGGTGCCGTCCGCGCCCGCGGGCTACACCCTGCTGTTCGCGCACAAACCGTTCACCTTCGCGCCGCCGCCGGACGACGACCGGGCCAACCACCTGGACTTCGACGTCCCCCGCTCCACCACCATGGAACGCGGGGCGCTCCCGGGACCGGCCGAACTCGTCTACAACTCCGACGGCTGGCTCGGCAGCATGCTCGTGGTCGTCGGGAAGCGGACGACCGTGTGCACGGAGGAGCAGCAGACGGCCGTGCTGTCGCACCCGCTGCCCGCGGCGGAACTGCGCCTGGGCCGGCAGGTGAAGGTCGGCACCGTCCTGTGCTCCATCACCAGCAACGACAACGTGGCCGAGGCGGAGATCACCGAGATCGTCCCGGGCGACGGCCCCGACGGCCTGCCCACGTACAAGGGGTACGTCACCGCGTGGAAGCGCCCCGACCCGGGGCCGGGCGGCTGACCGCGCTTCCGGCCGGCGGTCGGCCGGTTCAGGCCCCGGCCGGGCCCTGCTCCAGGTAGGCGGTCAGGCTGTCGAGGAGCAGGGTGCTGCCCTGTTCGGCCATGTCCCGCTCCTCGGCCGTGTCGCAGGTCTGACGCAGGACGAGGGTGGTGCGGTGGTCGTCCCGGGCGTCCAGCTCCATGGCCATGGAACTGGGTTCGGCGTTTCCGGGCCGGTCCATCGCGAGGACCAGCACGCGGTGCGGTTCGACCTCCTGGTAGGAGCCGGTCAACGGGACTCGGTCACCGTCCGGGGTGGCCACGGTGGCCTTCCAGGCCCCGCCCGGCCGGACGTCCATCTCGACGCTCCCCGGCACGGCGTAGGCCCACCGCGCGTACGTGTCGGGGGTGGTCCAGGCCCGCCAGACGGTCTCCGCGGGGGCGTCCAGCGTGCGGGTCAGGGCGTAGGAGAAGGGGCCGGTGCGGGGGGTCTGCTCGGTGCTCATGGGTGTCTCCTCGGGCGGCCGTCGGGGTGTCGTCCACGACGGTGGGGTGCGTGGTTCCTGTCGCAGGGTGGACCGCCGCCGGGACCGGAACTCATCGCCCGCCCCGGACATCGCGGGGCCGACGGGGACAGCGCGAGGATGCGGGCCCGGGAGGCGCACGCAGTCGGTACGGACCGGCGCCGGCCGTGCGCTCGAGCCGGCCGTGCGGTCGAGCCGGCCGCCCGTGCTGCCCGTGCCGGGCGGGCCGGATCGCGCCGGACGTGCGGGGCGTGCCGGTTCGTGCCCGCCGCGCCGGCCGGGACCAGTCAGGGCCGGGCCGGTCGAGCCGGGGAGCCGGCGGGGCCGCTCGCGCCGGGCCGGACGGTGTCAGTCCAGTACGTGCCGCAGGTAGGCGCGGGGATCGGCGAGGTAGCGCCGCCAGTGGTCGACGAGGGCGAGGTCCTCCCAGGCGGTGCGGCGCGTGCCGTGGTCGCCGACCTCGACGATGTCGGCGCCCGGCAGCGCGGTCAGCAGGGGCGAGTGGGTCGCGCAGATGATCTGCGCGCCCTGGCGCGCCAACTGGTAGAAGTGGCCCAGCAGTTCGAGACACGAGGAGAAGGAGAGGGCAGCCTCCGGCTCGTCCAGGACGTAGAGGCCCGGGCGCAGGAACTTGTCGCGGAACGCGGCGAGGAAGCCCTCGCCGTGGCTGCGTGCCTCGGGGTCGAGCCCCTCGCGGCCGAGGGCGTCCAGGGCGGTCTCGGCGCGCAGGAAGAAGCCCTGGCGGGCCGACCAGGAGGCGAGCATGCGACGGCCCCGGGGCGCCGCGTCGAAGCGGATGCGCTCACCGAGCGCGGACTTCGTGCGGTGGCTCGCGTAGCGCCACTCGTGGGAGCCGCCCCACGGGCCCAGGCCGAAGCCCTCCGCCAGGGCCTCGACCAACGTGGACTTCCCGGAGCCGTTCTCTCCGACGACGAACGTCACCGGCGCGGTGAACCGGAGCCCGTCGCGCAGCAGTTCGCGTACGCAGGGCACCGACCAGGGCCACTCCGCGCCGTCCTGGCCACCGCCGGACACGTACGCGCGTTCGATGATCACTCGTCGAGTTTCCCACGGCCGCCCGCACCGGGCCCGGAACGGCACGACCGCCCCCCGGCCTCCGACCCGCACCCCACGCCCCGCGCGCACCCCGCACCCCGCACCCCGCACCCCGCACCCCGCACCCGCACCCGCACCCGCACCCGCACCCCGGAGGCTGCCCGCCCGCTACTTCGTCCCCACCGTCCGCAGCACCGTGAGCGCCAGGGTGCGCGCCACCCGGACCGTCTCCCGCAGGGACACGTGCTCGCGCTCGCTGTGCGCGACCGCGATGTCCCCCGGTCCGTACTGGAGCGTCGGGATGCCCGCGCCGGCGTAGAGCCGCAGGTCACTGCCGTAGGCGGCGCCGCGCCGGCGCGGGCGGGGGCCGCCCGTCGCGTCGGCGTGCGCGTCCGCGACGGTGTCCGCGAGCGCGTGGCCCTCGGGCAGCCGGCCGCCGGCGAACTGCCCGCCCGGCCAGGTGACCGTCGCCGGATGCTCGCGCAGCCAGGGGTCCGCGGCACATGCCTCGGCCACGCGGCGCTCCAGGTCGGCGCGGGCGTCCGCCGGGTCCTCGTCGATCCGCACCCCGAGCCGGCCCTCGGCGACCAGCAGATCCGGCACGCTGCTCGCCCAGTCCCCGGCCCGGAGGGTCCCCACGGACACCGCGTACGGGATCGGGTACTCGGCCAGCAGCGGGGAGGGGTCCCGGTTCCGCTCCGTCTCCAGTGCGGCCAGCGCCCGGTGCAGCGGCAGATAGGCGTCGACGGCGCTGACGCCCTGCTCGCGGGAGCTGCCGTGCGCGGCCCTGCCGGGGACGGCCAGCCGGAAGGTGAGGGCGCCCGCGTTGGCGGTGATCAGGGTGCCCGCGGTGGGTTCGGCGATGACGCAGGCGTCACCGCGGTGCCCGCGGCGCAGGGTGCCGAACGTGCCGAGACCGCCGTCCTCCTCGCCGACGACGAAGTGCGCCGCGACCCGGCCGCGCAGCCGGGTGCCGGTCGTCCGTATCGCGGCCAGGGCGGCGAGGTGGGCGGCCAGTCCGGCCTTCATGTCGCAGGCGCCCCGCCCGTGCACGAGGTCCCCCGTCACCCGGGGCACGAACGGGTCGCCCTGCCAGGCGGCCGGGTCGCCCGGCGGGACCACGTCGACGTGGCCCTGGAGGATCAGGGTGGGCCCGTCCCCGCCGTCGGGTGTGGTGCCGACCAGGCCCCACGCCTCCTCGCGGGGCGCCTCGGTGCCCGGGAAGTCCGGGTCGGCGCGGAGCGCGGGCAGGTCCATGGACCACAGGTCCACCTCCATCCCCAGCCACTCCAGCCGCCCGGCCAGCTGGTGCTGGAGCTGCGACTCGGCGGCGCTGCCCGTCACGCTGGGCACCGAGATCAGCTCCATCAGGGTCCGCCCCAGGGCCGCTTCGTCGATCGCCGCCAGCACGGCGGCCTCCTCGTCGGTCAGCACGTGCCGTCCCTCCCCTCCGGGGGCGGCGCACACGGCCCCCGGACGCATACATGCTCGCGAGTGACCGCGGGTACGCGGTGGCGTACTTCACAGCCCGCCGCACCGGAGGCGCGGGCCCGGCCGAGGAGCACCCCGGGTCACCGGCGCGCGGAAGGACGGCCACCGGGCGCCGGGACGCGTCCGGGGCGCCGGAGCCCACCCCGGGGCACGCCGGGGCGGCCGGGTACGGGGGCGCCGGAGCGGCCGGATACGGGGGCCTCACCGGGCCGGGGCGGCCGTCATGGGGGCGTACCGGCCCGGCGCGGCTCCCTCCGGGCCGCGCGACGGTCCTCCCCGGACCGGCGTCGGCCGGACCGGCGTCGGCCGGACCCGCCTCGGCCGGCCCCGCCCGCGGGGACCGCCCCGCTCACTCCTCGCCGTGCGGTCGCACCCCGCCCACGGTGAACCCGGTCACCGTCCCGCCGCCCCGCCGCCGGACCGCGTAGGGGGCGCCGCCGTGGGACAGGGCCACCTCCCGGACGATGGACAGGCCGAGGCCCGAGCCGGGCAGGGACCGGGCGTCGGCCGCGCGGTAGAAGCGGTCGAAGACGTGGAGCAGGTCACCGTCGGCGATGCCCGGCCCCCGGTCGCGCACCTCGACCCGCACGGGACCCGGCCCGCCCCGGCCGCCCTGACCGTCCAGCACGAACGGACCGCCCGGGCCGAACTCGCCATCCGGGCCGAACGGGCCGAACGGGCCGAACGGGGCGAACGGGCTGTCCGGCCCGAACAAGCCGCCCGGTTCGCCCGGTCCGTCCGGTCCATCCGGTCCGTCCGGCCTTTCCGGACCGCGCGCCCCGTCCGGGCCGGTGACCTCGATCTCCACGGGCGCACGGCCGTCCCGGTCGAACTTGACGGCGTTCTCCACCAGGTTGGACAGCGCCCGGGTGAGCATCGCGGGCCGCCCCTCGGTGACGGTGCGGCCGCTCGCGCGGACCACGATCCGTCGGCCGGTGCGCCGCCGGGCCAGAGCCGCCACCTCCTCCGCCACCTCGGCGAGGTCGACCCGCCGGGGCGGCTCGGCGTCGGACTGTCCCGCCGCCAGCTCGACGAGTTCGTTCACCAGGTCGGTCAGTTCGAGGGCCTCCTGGGCGAGGTCGGCGACGAGTTCCTCCCGGGTGCCGGGCGGGAGTTCGTCGACGCGGCGCAGCAGGCTGATGTTGGTGCGCAGGGAGGTCAGTGGGGTGCGCAGTTCGTGGCCGGCGTCCTGGACGAGCCGCCGCTGGTCCTCCTCGGACTGGGCGAGCCTCCCGAGCATCCGGTCGAAGGCACGGCCGAGGCGGCCGACCTCGTCGTGGCCGGTGACGGGCACCTGGATGCCGAGCCGACGGGTGCGGGTCACGTCCTCGGCGGCGCGGGTGAGGACGACGAGCCGCCGGGTGATGCGCCGGGCCAGCCACCAGCCGAACAGTCCGGCGCCGAGCACCACCGCCGCCATCAGCACCAGGGTGCGGCGCTGGAGGGTGCGCAGCAGGTCCTCGGTGTCGCTTGACTCCTGGGCGACCTGCACGGCGCCCCGGCCTCCGCCCAGGGAGACGGTCGCGACCCGGTAGAGGTCGTCGCCGACCCGCACGTCGGCGTGCTCGACGGCGTCCCCGGCGGCGTCGGACCCGGCGACCCGGCGGTCGGCGGCCCCGACCGGCAGGCCGGGATCGCCCGGGTCGAAGACGTCACCGTCCGGTCCGAGGACCTGGACGTCGGTGCGGGCGGGGCGGACGAGGTCGTGGCCGGGGGCGGTGGAGGAGAAGTCCACCGGGGTCATGTGGTTGGCGCGCACCTCGTTGCGCAGGTCCTGCACCACCTCGTGGAACACCGACTGCTGGTCCACGCGGACCAGCCGGGCGGCGGCGGTGTAGGAGAGGAAGCCGATCAGCAGGGTGACGGAGGCGGTCACGGCGGCGAACGCGACGGCGAAGGTGGTCCCCAGCGACAGCAGCCGCGGTCGCAGCGCGCGCCGCCTGGGACGGGAGGGACGGGAGCGGAGGCCGGGCCGGAGGCGGGAAGGGCGGGAGCGGGGGCCGGGCCGGAGGCGCGGCCGGGGGGCCTCCGGCCGGCTCGCGGGACCGGACGGCGGACGGGCCACCGCCCCGGCCGCGGACGCGCCGGGGGCACCGGCCACGCCACCGGCCGCCGAACCGGTCTCGGCGCAGGTCCCGTCACCGGCCACGGCACCGCTCTCCGCACCGGCCACCGGAACCGCCCGGCCTCCTCCCGCCCCTGCCGCCGTCCCCACCCCTGCCCCCGTACAGGAGGCCCCCGCCCCCGTACAGGAGGCCCCCGCCCCCGTACAGGAGGCCCCCGCCCCCGTACAGGAGGCCCCTGTCCCCGCACAGGAAGGCCCGGCCCCAGCGCCTGCCCCCGCCCCCGTGTCCGCCCGGCTGTCGTCCCGCTCCGTCACCGGGGCCTCAGTCCTCCCGCAGCACGTACCCGACACCGCGCACGGTGTGGATCAGCCGCGGGCCGTCCGGCTCGTCCAGTTTGCGGCGCAGGTAGCCGACGTAGACGGCGAGGTTCTTGGAGCCGGGGCCGAAGTCGTAGCCCCAGATGCGGTCGTAGATCGTGGAGTGGTCCAGCACGGTGCCCGCGTTGCGGACCAGCAGTTCCAGCAGTTCGAACTCGGTGCGGGTGAGTTCCAGTTCCCGTCCGCCGCGCCAGGCCCGGCGGGCCCGCGGGTCCACGCGCACCCCGGCCGCCTCGACGAACCGCCCCGCCGCCGGTCCCGGCGAGGGCTCGCGGGCGGGCTCCGGCACCCCGGCCGACACCTCACCCGGGGCGGAGGCGGGGGCGGCGGCCCGGCGCAGCAGGGCGCGGAGGCGGGCGAAGACCTCGTCGACGTCGAACGGCTTGACGACGTAGTCGTCGGCGCCCGCGTCCAGTCCGGCGATGCGGTCGGCGGTCTCCACCAGGGCGGTCAGCATGAGCACCGGGGTGCGGTCGCCCTCGGCGCGCAGGGCCCGGCAGACCTGGAGGCCGTCGATGCCGGGCATCATCACGTCCAGCACGAGGACGTCGGGCCGGCTGCGGTGGGCCTGGGCGAGGGCCTCGACGCCGTCGGCGACCGCGGTGACCCGGTAGCCCTCCAGGGTCAGCGCCCGTTCCAGGGCGTGGCGGATCGCGCGGTCGTCTTCGGCGAGCAGGACGGTGTGCGGCACGAGGTCCAGTGTGCAACGGCTCACGCCTGACCCGGCCCCGGTGGAGGGATCCGGGGCCGGGTGGTCAGGGGGTTCCTCACCCGGTGGGACGCAGCGCGGCGAGCCGCTCCTCGAAGGGCACGACCTCGTCGAACGTGTCCCGCGCGGGCATCGCCCGGCCGCCGGAGACCCCGGTCAGTCCGTCGGAGGCGGGGCCGCCCCCGACGGTGCCGGACGCGGGGCCCGAGCCGTTGTGCGGGGCGGCGTCCGGGGTGGCGTCGGACGCGGTGTCCGGCGCTCCCGGTACGGCGGCCGACGCGGGGGCGGCCAGCGCCACCAGTTCCCGGGCCGCGCGCCCGACGCGCTCGTCCAGTCCCCCGGCGCCCCAGTCCTCCGAGGCCGCGTAGACGCCGGTGGGGACGACGACGGCCTTCAGGTAGGAGAACAGCGGGCGCAGGGCGTGGTCGAGCACCAGCGAGTGGCGGGCGGTGCCGCCGGTCGCCGCGACGAGCACCGGCTTTCCCGCGAGCGCGTCGGGTTCGGAGACGCTCAGCCCGTCGAAGAACGACTTGAACAGGCCGCTGTACGAGGCCGAGAACACCGGCGTCACGACGATCAGCCCGTCGGCCGCCGTCACCGCCTCGTACGCCTCGGACAGGGACCGGCCGGCGAAGCCGTTGGTGAAGGTGTGCGCGATCTCCACGGCGAGGTCGCGCAGTTCGATCACCCGCACCTCCGCCGCGTCCGGCCCGGCGGGGGCCGCGGCGCGCGCGGCGGCGGCCAGGCGGTCGCCGAGGAGCCGCGTGGACGACGGCACGCTCAGTCCCGCCGAGACGACGACGAGCTTCATGCGGGGGTCACCTCCTTGTTCCTGCGGGCGAGCAGCGACGCGTGGGTCGGCGCCTCGGGGGCGTCGGCCGGGCGGTTCTTGGCGAACTCCTCGCGGAGCACCGGCACGACCTCCTCACCCAGCAGGTCGAGCTGCTCCAGCACCGTCTTGAGCGGCAGTCCGGCGTGGTCCATCAGGAAGAGCTGACGCTGGTAGTCACCGGCGTAGTCGCGGAAGGACAGCGTCTTCTCGATCACCTGCTGCGGCGACCCCACGGTCAGCGGCGTCCGCGCGGTGAACTCCTCCAGCGACGGGCCGTGGCCGTAGACGGGTGCGACGTCGAAGTAGGGGCGGAACTCGCGCACCGCGTCCTGCGAGTTCTTCCGCATGAACACCTGGCCGCCGAGGCCGACGATCGCCTGCTCGGGGGTGCCGTGCCCGTAGTGCGCGAACCGGGTCCGGTACAGCTCGACCATCCGCTTGGTGTGGTCGGCCGGCCAGAAGATGTTGTTGTGGAAGAAGCCGTCGCCGTAGTACGCGGCCTGCTCGGCGATCTCCGGCGAGCGGATCGAGCCGTGCCAGACGAACGGCGGGACGTCGTCCAGCGGACGGGGCGTGGAGGTGAAGCCCTGCAGCGGCGTGCGGAACTTGCCCTCCCAGGTGACCACGTCCTCGCGCCACAGGCGGTGCAGGAGGGCGTAGTTCTCGATGGCGAGGTTGATGCCCTGACGGATGTCCTGGCCGAACCACGGGTAGACCGGGCCGGTGTTGCCGCGGCCCATCATCAGGTCCATCCGGCCGTCGGCCAGGTGCTGGAGCATCGCGAAGTCCTCGGCGATCTTCACCGGGTCGTTCGTGGTGATCAGCGTGGTCGACGTGGAGAGGATGAGCCGCTCGGTGCGGGCGGCTATGTAGCCCAGCATGGTCGTGGGGGACGACGGCACGAACGGCGGGTTGTGGTGCTCGCCCGTCGCGAAGACGTCCAGGCCCACCTCCTCCGCCTTCAGCGCGATGGCGACCATGGCCTTGATCCGCTCGCGCTCGGTCGGCGTGCGTCCCGTCGTGGGGTCGGGGGTCACGTCCCCGACGCTGAAGATCCCGAACTGCATCCTGCTCACCCTCCAAGTTGTTTACAGTTCAACTATATCTCGGGAACGGTACGCCCGCACGTCCTATTCCCGCGCTCCCGGAAGCGCGCCTACGGTGCGGACCCGGCCGCCTTCGCCGGGGCGCGGCCGGGTTGCGCGGGCCGGGCGGGCGACCGGGCGGCCCGCGTCCTTGTACGGCCTGGTGGGGCGATCTGTCCGCGTCCCTCGTGCGACGACGTGTCCGTGCCCCTCGGCGGCGATGTGTCCGGCCTCGGCGGCGGCCCCGTACCGGTTGCGCCTCCGTGCGGGCCGTGGCCCCACCCGGGTACCCCACCCACCGGCCGGGGTTCCTCCCCCGTCGACGCCGTGTCTCCCCACCGGGCCCCCGGCCCTGCCCCCACCGAGCCCCGGCCCCCACCTGCCCCGACGCAGCCGGGCGGCGGCCTCCCCTCCCCACGCCCACGACCGCGGCCGGGCGGCGGCGCCCATCAGCCCCACGCCCCCGACCTCAGCCGCAGCGCCTGCCCGCCCCCGAACCGCAGCCGATCGGCGCCTGCTCCTCCCCCTACCGCCCCCCTACCCCTCCCCCGACCGCAGCCGGGCGGCCCGCGTCGCGGCGAAGTCACTCGCGCGTCCCAGCAGCTCCACGAAGCCGGCGAGCCGGTCGTCGTCGAGGTCGTCGAAGAGGGCGACCCAGTTCCCGCCGACGCCGTCCCACGCCCGGCGGAACGCGTCGGCCCGCTCCGGTACCGCCGACACCAGCACGCGCCGCCGGTCGGCGGGGTCGCCCTCGCGCACCACGTACCCGGCCCGCTCCAGCCGGTCCACCAGCCGGGTCGCCGCGCCCGTCGACAGCCCTGTCAGCCCGGCGATCCGGCCGGTCGTCACCGGACGGCCCTCCAGGGTCAGCAGGTTCAGGCACTGCAGGTCGGTGGGGTGCAGCCCGAGCCGGTCGGCGACGGCCTGGTTGAGCAGCACGTAGGCGGCCATGTGGCGCCGGGACACCACGGCCAGCTCCGCCAGCAGCCGCTCCCGCGCGGCTCGCCCCGACATGCCCCGCCCGTCCGTCCCGCTCAGAAGTGGTACTCGTCCCCGGTGTCCAGCACCAGGACCCGTTGCCGGTCGTTCAGCCGGTTGCGGTCGAGCGCGCCGCCGCTCCACACCGTGTCCACCTCGACGAACACCTCCGACGGCGCCCCCTCCAGCCGCACCCGCACCTCGATCCGCTCCCCCGCACCGTCCACGGCCAGCGCGCCCGTGCGGCACAGCACCGCCCGCCCGCCCGAACGGGCGCAGCCCGGCGGCAGCCCCGGCTGCTCGTCGGCGAGCGGCTGCGACCACCGGAGCCGCACCGTCGCGTCGGCGACCGCCGACGGCCCGTGGTTCACCGGCACCAGCCGCACGTCGGTCTCCCCCGCGGTCAGCGTCGCGACACCGTGGTACGCCAGGTCCGCCTCGGCGCGGTCCAGCGCCGTCGCCCCGGCGGCCGTCCCGGCGGTCAGCGCGAGGACCGCCGCCCCCGCCCCGAGGACGCGCGCCGCCCGGCGCCCCGCCCCCGGCGCCCCGGCCCGCACCCGCGCCCTGCACCGCCCCGCACCGCCGCGCTCCCGTACGCCCTGCTCACGCCCGACCGGACACCCCATGCCGCCACCCGCTCCCGCTCCACAACGCACCGACTCACCGAACCCACGAACTCACGAACTGACAGACTCACGCACTCACGCACTCACCGTGATCGTGTGGATGTATCCCCCGCGCGGCTCCGCGCAGGCGCCGTCCAACAGGTGACACGCCCCGCCCGCCGGACGGGCTTCGGACGGGCTCCGGAACGGCGCGCCGGGCACCCGTCAGGCCCCGCCGTGCCGCATGCGAAGCTGCCCGCATGCTGATCCTCCGCTCCGCCGCCCTGTTCGTCCTCGCCGCCGTCCTGGAGATCGGCGGCGCCTGGCTGGTCTGGCAGGGCGTACGGGAACAGCGCGGGTGGATGTGGGCCACCGGCGGCGTCCTCGCGCTCGGCGCCTACGGCTTCGTCGCCACCTTCCAGCCCGACGCCCACTTCGGGCGCGTCCTCGCCGCCTACGGCGGGATCTTCGTCGCCGGGTCGATCCTCTGGGGCGCGCTCGCGGACGGCTACCGCCCGGACCGGTACGACATCACCGGTGCCCTGATCTGCCTCGCCGGGATGGCCGTCATCATGTGGGCGCCCCGCAACGGCGGGTGAGTCACCAGGGAGAGCGACCGCAGGGGGCCGACGGAGCCCGGCCGCCCGCTCCCGCGCTCCCCCGCGGTGCCGCGCGGGCAGCCGCACGCGACGGCGCGCAACCGCGCCCGCCCGAGTCGGCCCCTGCCGGCCACCGCCGCCGCCCCGCCCCCGCCCACGGACCCCGTCTACGCTGGGCGCCGACCACCCGCACCGGCCGGTGGCGCCCCCGGCACCGGGGGCGGGCCCGGCCGCGCCGGGCCCGTCGTCCGGCCCGGCCCGTCCCGACCCGAGGAGCGCCCATGCCCAGCCCCGCCGCCGTACCGCCCGCCGCGTCCCGGATCGCCGTCGTCACCGGAGCGAGCAGCGGCATCGGGGCCGCCACGGCGCGCGGACTGGCCGAGGCCGGGTACCGCGTCGTCCTCACGGCACGCCGCAAGGACCGCATCGAGGCGCTCGCCGAGGAGCTGACGGCGGCCGGCCACTCGGCGACGGCGTATCCGCTGGACGTCACCGACCGGGCCGCGGTCGACGAGTTCGCGACCGCCTTCCGCACGGTCGGCGTGCTGGTCAACAACGCCGGCGGCGCGCTGGGCGCCGACCCGGTGGCGACCGGCGACCCGGACGACTGGCGCCGGATGTACGAGACCAACGTCATCGGCACCCTCCACCTCACCCAGGCGCTGCTGCCCAAGCTGGAGGCGAGCGGCGACGGCACCGTCGTGATCGTGTCGTCCACGGCGGGCTTCGCCACCTACGAGGGCGGCGCGGGCTACGTGGCGGCCAAGCACGCCGAGCACGTCCTCGCCGAGACGCTGCGCCTGGAGATCGTCGGCCGCCCGGTGCGCGTCGTCGAGATCGCGCCCGGCATGGTGAAGACCGACGAGTTCGCGCTCACCCGCTTCGGCGGGGACCCGGAGAAGGCGGCCAAGGTCTACGAGGGCGTCGCCGAGCCCCTGACCGCCGCCGACGTGGCCGACACCATCACCTGGGCGGTGACCCGGCCCAGCCACGTCAACATCGACCTGCTGGTGGTCCGCCCCCGCGCCCAGGCGTCCAACACCAAGGTCCACCGCGAGCGCCCCTGACCCGGCTCCTCCGGCACGAGCACGCCCCACCCACCACGGGCACGACACCGGGGGCCGGGGCCGGGCAGCCCCCCGCGCCGCCCGGCCCCGGCCCCCGCCGTGTCCCCGCCGTCCGCTGCCGTCCGGTCCCGCCCAGTCCTGCCCGCTGCCGTCCGGCCCCGCCCAGTCCCGCCCAGCCCAGCCCAGCCCAGCCCAGCCCTCGCACCGTCCCGCACCGTCCCGACGTCCGTCAGCCCTTCACGCACACCACCTGCTTGAGCTTGGCGACGACCTCCACCAGGTCCCGCTGCTGCTCGATGACCTGCTCGATCGGCTTGTAGGCGCCCGGGATCTCGTCCACGACACCGGAGTCCTTGCGGCACTCCACGCCCCGCGTCTGCTCCTCCAGGTCCCTGGCGGTGAAGCGCCGCTTCGCCGCGCTGCGGCTCATCCGCCGCCCGGCGCCGTGCGACGCCGAGTTGAAGGAGTGGACGTTGCCGAGCCCCCTGACGATGTACGAGCCGGTGCCCATGGAACCCGGGATGATCCCGTACTCGCCGGAGCCCGCGCGGATCGCGCCCTTGCGGGTGACGAGCAGGTCCATACCGTCGTAGCGCTCCTCGGCCACGTAGTTGTGGTGCGCGCTGATCTCCCGCTCGAAGACCGGCTTGGCCTTCCTGAACTCCTTGCGCACCACGTCCTTCAGGAGCGCCATCATCAGGGAACGGTTGTACCTCGCGTACTCCTGCGCCCAGAACAGGTCGTTGCGGTAGGCCGCCATCTGCGAGGTGTCCGCCACGAACACGGCCAGGTCCCGGTCCACCAGGCCCTGGTTGTGCGGCAACTCCCGCGCGACACCGATGTGGTGCTCGGCGAGCTCCTTGCCGATGTTGCGGGAACCGGAGTGCAGCATCAGCCAGACGGCGCCCTCCGTGTCCGTGCACACCTCGACGAAGTGGTTGCCGCCGCCGAGCGTGCCCATCTGCTTGGTGGCACGCTCCCGGCGGAAGCGCACCGCGTCCGCGACGCCCCCGAAGCGGCTCCAGAAGTCGTCCCACCCGGCGGTCGCGAAGCCGTGCAGGCGGCCGGGGTCCACGGCCTCGTCGTGCATGCCGCGGCCCACCGGGATGGCCTGCTCGATCCTCGACCGCAGCCGGGACAGATCACCGGGCAGGTCGTCGGCGGTGAGGGAGGTCCGCACCGCCGACATCCCGCAGCCGATGTCGACCCCGACCGCGGCCGGGCACACCGCACCGCGCATGGCGATGACCGACCCGACCGTCGCGCCCTTGCCGTAGTGCACGTCGGGCATCACGGCGAGCCCCTTGATCCAGGGCAGGGTGGCGACGTTCCGCAGCTGCTGGAGCGCGCCCTCCTCCACCGTCGCGGGGTCCGCCCACATCCGGATCGGTACCTTCGCGCCCGGCAGTTCCACGTACGACATTTCGCCCTCATTCCCCCGGATCATCACAGAAGCATCGAAACGCAAAACCGGCGCCAAGGTCACGGAAAAGGGATGACGGACCGGCGTCCACGGCAGTGCGTGCGATACACATTGTCTCCAGCGGACACCCCGGCCCGGCAACCGAAATACCGGCCGCGGCGCCAGGGGGGACACCGCGAGGCAAGGCGGGCACCGCCCGCGCCACTCACCCGAGAGGAGCCCGACCGTGCAGCGCAGGGCGTACGTATCCGGCGCCGCCGCTCTCCTCGCGGCCCTGCTGGCCGGGTGCACCGGCGGCTCGGGGGACGGGGCGCAGTCCGACAACTCCAACCCCGGTGAACCGGGCACCGCGTCGCAGGCGGCGCAGCCGGGCCGGTACGCCACGCTGCCCGAGCCGTGCGGCACGATCGGCGCCAAGGAGCTGGAGGAACTGCTGCCGGGGCTGCGCCAGTTGACCGACCCGGCGCAGCGACGGAAGGCGTACGCGGGCGAGGCGACGCTGACCTACGACACCGACCGCAAGGTGGGCTGCCGCTGGAAGGTGGAGTCGGCCGACGCCACCGACCACCTGATGGTCGACTTCGAGCGGGTCGTGTCGTACGACAACAGCGTCAGCGACGACAGCCGGGCCGAGACGCTCTTCGCGTCGAAGCGGGCGGCGGCCCAGCTGCCTCAGCCGTCGGCCACCGGCTCCGGCGCCGCCGGTGACGGGGCGTCGGAGGACCCGGACGCCGACGCCCCCTCCTCCACTTCGCCCCCTTCGCCCCGTTCCTCCTCATCCACCGATCCATCCAGCTCGTCCGACTCGTCCGACTCGTCGAACTCGTCCGGGTCCGACGACTCCTCGGCGTCCTCCTCCTCTTCCTCTTCCCCTTCCTCGTCCCCGTCCTCGGGCGGGACGGGCCCGTCCGCGTCGGCGTCCGACGCCGACCTGCGCCCGCGGGTGCTGGAGGACCTGGGCGACGAGGCGTTCCTCGACGACGTGCTCAGCAGCTCCGGTTCGACGGCCAAGGAGCGGACGGTGACTGTGGCGTTCCGCACGTCCAACGTCATCGTGACCGTCCAGTACGCCGAGCAGCCCGCCGCCGTCGGCGTCGAGCCGGACAGCGAGGAAATGCAGGACAGGGCCCGGGAACTGGCCTCCCGGCTGGCCGAGTCCCTGGGCGGCTGAGGCCCGTTCGGGCACCCTTCGCCGTACGGCGCCAACCCCGTGAAGCAGGACCGCGCGGAGGACATACCGCGTACCGTGACCCCTCGGACCCGATCCGGACCGGACCGCAGGGAACACGAACGTCATGAGCGTCATGAGTGAAGGAACCATGCAGCGACGAGTACAGCGAGACCAGCACGGCCTGGGAGGAGCACCCACGGCGTCCCGGCGGAGCGGGAGAGCACGCCTCTCCCGGAGCCTGGTCGCCGCCGCGGCCCTCCCCGTGATGCTGGTCGCCGCCGGCTGCTCCTCGGACTCCGGCTCCGACGGCGGTGAGGACCCGAAGGCGTCCGGCGCCTCCGCGTCGGCGTCCGCCTCCCCGTCCCCGACGGTGCGGGCGGCCGTGTTCGAGCAGCTGCCCGAGGACCCCTGCAAGGTCCTGCCGAAGAAGACCCTCAAGGACCTGGTGCCCGAGGCCGAGGGCGGCAAGGAGGGCGCGTCGGACGACATCGCGAAGCGGACCAGCTGCTCCTGGGACAGCCTGGACAGCAACGGCGTCAAGGGCTCGCAGTACCGCTGGCTGAACGTCTCGCTGCTGCGCTACGACTCGGACGTCACGCGCGGCGCGGGCGACGAACTCGCCCAGAAGTACTACGACAAGCAGGTCGAGGACGCGCAGGGCACCGAGGGCGCGAAGGGCGTCAAGGCCGAGCCGGTCGAGGGCCTGGGCGACGAGGCGACCGCCGTGCACTACGAGCTGAAGAAGAAGGAAGGCACCTTCCAGCAGCAGACGGTCGTGGTGCGCACCGAGAACGTGGTGGTGACCGTCGACTACAACGGTGCCGGTTTCGCGGGGGACAAGACCCCGAAGGCCGACGGTCTGATGAAGAAGGCGAAGAAGGCCGCCGAGGACGCGGTCGCCTCGGTGTCCGAGGCCAACGGCAAGGGCGCGTCGGCGTCCTCGTCCGGGTCCCCGGGCCCGGACACGTCCTCCGACTCCTCGAAGGACTCCAAGGGGTCGGAGGAGTCGAAGACGTCCGATGCCTCCGATTCCAAGGCGTCCAAGGCGTCGGACAAGGACTGATCCGGAGCACGACCGGGGCTCGCGCCTCGGTCCCGGCCCGCGCCCCGGCAGCGCCCCGGTAGGGGTCCGGCGGACCCCGGGGCCCGAGGCAGGGTCCGGGTCCGCCCGGCCGGCCGGGCCGCGGGCCGGACCGGGGCACGAGCCCCGGTCCCGAAGCCCCCGTCCGGGGCCCGGCCCCGTGCCCGATCCCACGACGAAGCGGAACCGGCCACTCGTCTCCCGCACACATGTGCCACTCTGTTGCGCGCAACCAGACGCAAAGGGAGGGGAGTACGGGTGGCCGCGCCAATGCAGCTGACACGGACGCACCGCATACTCATCGGCGTGGTCGTCACCGGTGCGGTCATCATCGCCGGGATCGGCTTCGCCGGTTCGTACGCGGCGGTCCGTGAACTGGCCCTGCAGAAGGGCTTCGGGGACTTCAGTTACGTCTTCCCCATCGGTATCGACGCCGGTATCTGCGTCCTGCTCGCCCTGGACCTGCTGCTGACCTGGATCCGCATCCCGTTCCCGCTGCTGCGGCAGACGGCGTGGCTGCTGACGGCCGCCACGATCGCCTTCAACGGCGCGGCGGCCTGGCCGGACCCGCTGGGCGTGGGCATGCACGGGGTCATCCCGGTGCTGTTCGTGGTCTCGGTGGAGGCCGCGCGGCACGCGATCGGCCGGATCGCCGACATCACGGCCGACAAGCACATGGAGGGCGTCCGCCTCACCCGCTGGATGCTGTCGCCGGTGCCCACCTTCCTGCTGTGGCGCCGGATGAAGCTGTGGGAGCTGCGCTCCTACGAGCAGGTGATCAAGCTGGAGCAGGAGCGGCTGGTGTACCAGGCGCGGCTGCGGTCGCGCTTCGGCCGGGCCTGGCGCCGCAAGGCACCGGTGGAGTCGCTGATGCCGCTGCGGCTGGCCAAGTACGGTGTCCCGCTCGCCGAGACGGCCCCGGCGGGCCTGGCGGCGGCGGGCATCGAACCGGCGCTGATCCCGCCGGCGCCCCGCACGGAGGTCACCGGGGCCGGCCGGAACGCGTCCCCCGCCGAGGTGGGCGCCGCACCGGCCGCGGGCGAGCAGCGGCTGGAGCTGGAGGGCCACCGCGCGGGCGGGTTCCCGGACGGCACCGGCGTGGAGGCGTACGCCGGGCAGGCGGCCGGGGCCGGGAACGCCCCGGCCCGTCCCGGCGCCCCCACCGCCCCGTACGGCCCCGGCCCCGCCGGCTCCCGGGCGCCCCAGGGCCCCGCCGGTCCAGACGGCCCCTCAGGTCCCGCCGACCCCGCCGGTGAGGACCAGAGCCCCTGGTTCAACACCCCCCGGCACATCGAGTACCAGGGCGGCTACGACCCCACGTACGACCCGGCCGAGCAGTACGCCCAGTGGTACGAGGAGCAGCAGCAGGCCGACCAGTACCGGGACCAGTACGAGGAGGAGCCGCCGCTCCAGGAACCCTCGCCGGAGGAGACCGGCAGCTTCCCCATCCCGGTGGTGCCGGGCGGGCGCACCCGGGAGCTGGGCGAGGGCAGCGGCCCGCAGCAGGTCCGGCAACAGGACCAGGGACAGAGGCAGAACCAGGGTCAGGACGAGGACCAGGACCGTCAGCAGCCCCAGGGGCCCCAGCAGGGCCAGGAGCCGCAGGAACCCGACGAGGAGGGCTTCTACCAGGTCTTCAAGCAGTCGATCAACGACAGCTTCCCCACCCCGCGCGAGTTCGGCGAGAACATCCAGGCGACGTACGGCACGTCCCTCACCGACGCCGAGGCCAAGCGCATGGTGACCCGCTTCTCCAACCGCTTCAACGCGGAGCTGGAGGAGAACCACATCGCCTGACCCGGCACCCGCGGGGACCGCGAGGCCGCGGCACGGCGGGAGCGCGACACCGCGACACGAGGAGGGGGCGCCCGCACCGGGCGCCCCCTCCTCGTCGTACGACAGCCGACGGGCCGGAGCCCTGGCCTGGCGGCCCCTACTCCCCGAGCAGCGCCCGCACCCGGTCCTGGCCCACCGCGAGGAGCAGCGTGGGCAGGCGCGGGCCGGTGTCGCGGCCGACGAGCAGGTGGTAGAGCAGCGCGAAGAACGAGCGCTGCGCCGTCTTGATCTCCGGCGGCAGTTCCTTCGGCGTGGCGTCGGCGGAGAACCCGGCCTGGACCTTCGGCACCCCGTAGACGAGGTGGGTCAGGCCGTCCAGGGACCAGTGGTCGGCCAGGCCGTCCAGCAGCAGCCGCAGGGACTGCCGGGCCTGCTCGTCGAGCGACTTCAGCAGCTCGCCGTCGGGCTCCGAGCGGACGATGGTGCGCTGGTCGGCGGGGACGTGGGTGTTGATCCACTCCTCGGCCCGGTCGTAGCGCGGGCGGGCCTCGTCGAGGGAGGCCAGCGGGTGGGCCGGGTCGAGGTCGTTCAGGATGCGCAGCGCCTGGTCCTCGTGGCCGGCGGTGATGTCGGCGACGGAGGCCAGCGTGCGGTACGGCAGCGGCCGGGGCGTGCGGGGCAGCTCACCGGCGGCGGTGCCGACGGCACGGGCGTGCGCGGCGACGTCGCCCGGCAGGGCGGCACCCTCGGCGACCTTGGCGTCGAGCCGGTCCCACTCGTCGTAGAGGCGCTGGATCTCCTGGTCGAAGGCGATCTTGAAGGACTGGTTGGGCTTGCGCCGGGCGTAGAGCCAGCGCAGCAGCTGCGGCTCCATGATCCTCAGCGCGTCGGCCGGGGTGGGCACGCCGCCCTTGGAGGACGACATCTTGGCCATGCCGCTGATGCCGACGAAGGCGTACATCGGGCCGATCGGCTGCTCGCCGCCGAAGATCCCGACGATCTGTCCGCCCACCTGGAAGGACGAGCCCGGCGAGGAGTGGTCGACACCGCTGGGCTCGAAGATCACGCCCTCGTAGGCCCAGCGCATGGGCCAGTCGACCTTCCACACCAGCTTGCCGCGGTTGAACTCGCTGAGCCGGACGGTCTCCGAGAAGCCGCACGCGGTGCAGGCGTAGGTCAGCTCGGTGGAGTCGTCGTCGTAGGCGGTGACGGTGGTGAGGTCCTTGCCGCAGTTGCCGCAGTACGGCTTGTACGGGAAGTAGCCGGCGGAACCGGAGCTGCCGTCGTCCTCGGCGGCAGCTCCGGAGCCCTCGGCGGCCTCCAGCTCGGCCTCGTCGACCGGCTTCTGCTGCTGCTTCTTCGGCGGGGCCTTCTTGGTGCGGTACTGGTCGAGGATCGCGTCGATGTCGCCGCGGTGCTTCATGGCGTGCAGGATCTGCTCGCGGTAGGCGCCCGAGGTGTACTGCTCGGTCTGGCTGATGCCGTCGAACTCGACGCCCAGCGCGGCGAGCGACTCGATCATCGCGGCCTTGAAGTGCTCCGCCCAGTTCGGGTGCGGGGAGCCCTTCGGCGCGGGCACGGAGGTGAGCGGCTTGCCGATGTGCTCCGCCCAGGTCTCGTCGATGCCGGGAACGCCGGCCGGGACCTTGCGGTACCGGTCGTAGTCGTCCCAGGAGATCAGGTGCCGGACATCGCGGCCCCGGCGGCGGATCTCGTCGGCGACGAGGTGCGGGGTCATGACCTCCCGCAGGTTGCCCAGGTGGATGGGGCCCGACGGAGAGAGCCCGGACGCGACGACGACCGGTTTGCCCGGGGCCCGACGCTCCGACTCGGCGATGACGTCATCCGCGAAGCGGGAGACCCAGTCGGTGGTCTCGGTGCTCTGAGCCACGATCGGCACGTCCTCTTTCCTAGGTTCCTGAGGTGTTTCCTGAGGTTTCTCGGGATTCTTCAGGGGTTCTCGGGGTCTGCTCACGTGTGCGGGAGTCGCCCGACCTCGCCCCGGTCCTCTCCTGAGCCGCCCGGCGCTTCCGCGCGCCCGGCCGCCCCATTCTCCCAGGACGGCCCGCATCCGCGAAAACCGCTTTTCACCGCGTGGGATACTCGGCTTCCGTAGATGTCAGCGAACCCGAGCAGAACGGCAGCCTCCATGGCCTCGGTCACGTCCCTCACCGACTCCGTCCAGCAGCAGCTCGCGTCCGCCCTCACGGCCACCCGGCCGGAGGCCGCCGGCGCCGACCCGCTGCTGCGACGAAGCGACCGGGCGGACTTCCAGGCCAACGGCATCCTGGCGCTCGCCAAGAAGGCGAAGGCGAACCCGCGGGAGCTGGCGGCCGAGGTCGTCGGGCGGATCACCACCGGCGACCTGATCAAGGACGTCGAGGTGTCCGGCCCCGGCTTCCTCAACATCACGCTCGCCGACCGGGCGATCACCGAGAACCTCGCCGCGCGGCACGCGGACGGCGAGCGCCTCGGCGTCCCGCTGAAGGAGAACCCGGGCATCACCGTCGTCGACTACGCCCAGCCGAACGTGGCGAAGGAGATGCACGTCGGCCACCTGCGCTCCGCGGTCATCGGCGACGCCCTGCGCGGCATGCTCGACTTCACCGGCGAGCAGACCATCGGCCGGCACCACATCGGCGACTGGGGCACCCAGTTCGGCATGCTCATCCAGTACCTGTTCGAGCACCCCGGCGAGCTGGCCCCCGCGGGCGAGGTCGACGGCGAGCAGGCCATGAGCAACCTGAACCGCGTGTACAAGGCGTCGCGTGCGCTGTTCGACGCGGACGAGGACTTCAAGGAGCGGGCCCGCAAGCGGGTCGTCGCCCTCCAGTCCGGCGACAAGGAGACCCTCGGACTGTGGCAGCAGTTCGTCGACGAGTCGAAGGTCTACTTCTACTCCGTCTTCGAGAAGCTGGACATGGAGATCCGCGACGAGGAGATCGTCGGCGAGTCCGCGTACAACGAGGGCATGCCGGAGACCGCGCGGCTGCTGGAGGAGATGGGCGTCGCGGTCCGCTCGGAGGGCGCCCTGGTGGTGTTCTTCGACGACATCCGCGGCAAGGACGACCAGCCGGTGCCGCTGATCGTGCAGAAGGCCGACGGCGGCTTCGGCTACGCGGCCTCCGACCTGACCGCGATCCGCAACCGCGTCCAGGACCTGCACGCCACCACGCTGCTGTACGTCGTCGACGTGCGCCAGTCGCTGCACTTCAAGATGGTCTTCGAGACCGCCCGCCGGGCCGGCTGGCTCGGCGACGACGTCACCGCCCACAACATGGGCTACGGCACGGTGCTCGGCGCGGACGGCAAGCCCTTCAAGACCCGTGAGGGCGAGACGGTCCGGCTGGAGGACCTGCTGGACGAGGCCGTGCAGCGGGCCGCCCAGGTCGTGCGGGAGAAGGCGCGGGACCTCACCGAGGACGAGATCCAGGAGCGGGCCGCCCAGGTCGGCATCGGCGCCGTGAAGTACGCCGACCTGTCGACGTCCCCGAACCGCGACTACAAGTTCGACCTCGACCAGATGGTGTCGCTCAACGGCGACACGTCCGTCTACCTCCAGTACGCCTACGCCCGCATCCGGTCCATCCTCCGCAAGGCCGGCGACGTCCGCCCGGCCGCCCACCCGGAGCTGGAGCTGCACGAGGCGGAGCGCGCGCTGGGCCTGCACCTGGACGCCTTCGGCGACACGGTCTTCGAGGCTGCGGCCGAGTACGCCCCGCACAAGCTGGCCGCGTACCTGTACCAGTTGGCCTCGCTGTACACGGCCTTCTACGACAAGTGCCCGGTGCTGAAGGCCGATTCACCGGAGCAGGTCGCCAACCGCCTGTTCCTGTGCGACCTCACGGCCCGCACGCTCCACCGGGGCATGGCCCTGCTCGGCATCCGCACGCCGGAACGCCTCTGACCCCGCTGCCGCACCACGGCACCCGCGCGGCCCGCACTCCCACCCGGGGGTGCGGGCCGCTCACCGTCGGGCCACCGGCGCGGGCGGCACACGGTCCGGCCGCGTCCCACGCCGTCCCACCGCGTCCCGGCCGGGATCCCGTCCGCGCAGGTCGGAGCGTGAGACGTCCCGCCTTTTCTCGCTCATGGTCAGGAACCGCTCACCGAACGTGACGGACGCCTACGCTCACCCATGCTTCGAACAGTTGACGCAATCGAAGGGTGATCATGCGCCATCGTTCCCTCGCGGCCCTCGCCTCCGTGGCGACCGCCGCCATCGCCTCCACGGTCCTGACCGCCGCACCCGCCCAGGCCTACAGCCCGAACCCGAGGCCCCTCCAGAGCAACTACGTGCACACCACGTACTGCCCCTGCACGTTCCCCGACGTCCTCGACAACACCTACTTCCAGAAGGACGACGGCGGCATCGGGGCCAAGGTCGTCTTCGGCAACGCGAGCGGCTACGCGCTGGCCAAGGTCGAGTTCCACCCGTACGGCGAGAAGCTGATGATGTACGACGTCGCGAACGACGGTGACGGCCTCTACTACAAGGTGTCCTACGAGGGCGACGGCGGGCAGTACGGGGTCTACGCGCCCCCGGGCACCTCCAATGCCTGGGACGTCAAGACGGTGAACCTGAACATCCCGGAGGGCAGGAAGGTGACGATCAAGGTGTACGACGACAAGGCGTTGACCGATCTCGTCTACACGGTCGGGGCCACCGCCTGATCTCCCGCTGCCGCCGCCGGCCCCCGAGCCACGGGGGCGGGCGGCGGACGGCCGGGTACCGCCCCGGCGTCTAACCGAGGTCGGTCGTGCCCTCCGGCACCCACCCGTCCCCGCCCAGCGGGAACTCGTAGGCCGGGCGCCCGTTGTTGCCGCTGGTGCGGAAGGGGCGCCCCTTGTCGTCCACGACGAGCGTGCCGCTGCGGGAGCCGCTGGACCACTTCAGCTCCAGGAACCAGCTCACGTCGTAGGCGGACGCGTCGGCGGTGATGTAGTACACCTCGGGGTCGGACTCGCTGACCTTGAAGGGGAAGTCCCGGTGCCCGGACTCGGGCGTCAGGGACGGCCGCGCGGCGTCCAGGGCGACCGTGAAGGACCGCGCCGGCACGTTGCCGCCGCAGCCGACGCCGGGATAGCCCATCGCGTAGTCGTTCCAGGCCAACGGCGCCCGCTTCCCCGCGACCCGTACGGCGATGCCCTCCACGACCACCGTCTCCGGGCCGGTCCCCTGCACACTGAGCCGCACGAGCTGCTCCCCCGACGACACGGCACGCTCCGCGGCGACCCAGGCCGTCGCGTCCTGCTGGACCGGCGGCGGGTGTACCTCGCCCGGCGGCGCGGCGATCAGGTACCGCTGCGAGCAGGGGCTCTCCCAGGCGTACGGTTCGGTGCGCACGGTGACGGGCACGGCGTCCCCCGCGGCCGGGCCGCCCGGCCGCGCGGCCGGCGCGGAGGCGGGCGGACCGCTCGCCTCCTCGTCCGTCGCGCCCGTCGCGCCCGGGGAACCCGACGGGGAGGCGGACGCGGACGGCGTACCGGCCGTCGGTGAGGCGGACGTGCCGTCCGGGCCGCCGGTCCCCGCGGCCCCGACCCGCTCCCGTCGGCCGTCACCGTCCGTCCCGCCGCCCGGCGGACCCACCACGGCCACGACCCCGACCAGCACGGCCGCCACGGCGGCCCCGGCCAGAACGGCGGTACGGGTCCGGCGCCGGGCGCGGGGTCCGGGACCGGACCGGGAGGAGACCGCGTCGTCCGCCACTGAGGGCTGGGGGGAGCCCGCGGGACCGGAGCGCTCGGAGGACTCCGAGGTCTTGGAGGACTCGGCGGACTCCGAGGACTCCGAGGACTCGGCGGGCCCGACGGCCCCGACGGCCCCCGAGGCCCCGGCACTCCCGCTCCGCCCCTCCGGCTGCGCCGGCCCCTCCGGCCGTCCTGGCCCCTCCTGCTCCCCTGCCCGCGCCACCGTCGCCTGCTCGGTCCGGCGCCCACGTGTGGCGTCCGCCAGCACCCACCGCCGGTGCAGCTCGACCAGTTCGGCGGGAGCGGCCCTGCACAGCCGGGCCATCCGCTCCACCGGCGCGTAGTCCGTCGGCACGGCGTCCCCGTTGCAGTACCGGTGCAGGGTCGACGTGCTCATGTGGAGCCGCTTGGCGAGGACCCCGTAGCTCACCCCCGACCGGTCCTTCAACTCCCGCAGAAGCGCGGCGAACTCCACCGCGGGCGTGGCCTCCGACACCGTTCCTGCCTCCCCCGTGTCCCGTCCCACCGTTCCAGGGGACGGTCGTTTCCCCAGGTCACGGCGGTGCCGGCGTTCCAGCGTCCCGGATGCTCCCGCAGCGGTGGCGGCCGGGACGGAGCACGCCGCACGCTCTGGTCATCCAAGCACGCCGCTCCCGCCGACCGGAGGAGCGGCCGCGCCGAACCTCCTTCTGACGACAAGGAATGCGCCATGCGTACGTCCCGCAGCATCCGCCTGCTCGCCGCCGCCGGAATCACCCTCGCCACCCTGTCCCTGACGGCCTGCCAGGACGGGACGGGGGTGAAGGACGAGGGCACGGCCCGGCCGTCCACGGCCCCGACGGCGGGCACCGGCAGCAGCGACGACCCCGCTGCCGGGTCCGGAGCCACCGCCCCGAACCGGCCCGCCCAGGCCGGCGCGGACAAGGCCGGCACCGGAGCCCCCGCGACCGGCCGGCCGAAGGGCTCCGACCGCTCGATGGGCGGGGACCGGCCCACGGACCCCTTCGACCCGAAGGCCCGCGTCGCCTGCAACGGCTCCAACACCGCCGTCACCGCCCAGCCGGTCCCGCGCCCCCTCAACCACCTGCTGATCACGGTCAGGAACACCGGCTCGAAGGTCTGTGACCTGACCTACCACCCGGTCCTCCGCTTCGACGAGATGCAGTGGGTGCCGGGCCCGATCGAGGCGTCGAAGCCGCAGGCCGTGGTCACCCTCGCCCCGGGCGAGTCGGCGTACGCGGGCGTCCTCCTGTCGGCCGCAGACGGCAGCGGCGACGGCGGCACCACCGGACACCGGCTGACCGTCGGCTTCCAGGGCCGCACCCCGCACAGCGACGGCGGGCCGGCGGCGATCCCGTCCCTCCCGGCCGAGGGCGTGTACTACGACAGCTCGCTGACCGTGACGTACTGGCAGCAGTCGAAGGAGGACGCCCTGACCTACTGACCTTTTCCCCGCACTGCGGCTACCGCTGACCGCGCTCCAGCATCCGGGCCGCCTCGACGGCCCAGTACGTGAGGATGTTCTGCGCCCCGGCCCGCTTGATGCCGGTCAGCGACTCCAGGACGGCCCGGTCGCGGTCGATCCAGCCCTTCTCGGCCGCGGCCTCGATCATCGAGTACTCGCCCGAGATCTGGTAGGCGGCGACCGGCACGTCCACCGTGTCGGCGACCCGGGCCAGGATGTCGAGGTAGGGCCCGGCCGGCTTGACCATCACCATGTCGGCGCCCTCTTCGAGGTCCAGCGCCAGCTCGCGCATCGACTCCCGCACGTTGGCCGGGTCCTGCTGGTACGTCTTGCGGTCACCCTTGAGGGACGAACCGACGGCCTCACGGAACGGCCCGTAGAAGGCGGACGCGTACTTCGCGGTGTAGGCGAGGATCGCCACGTCCTCGCGGCCGATCTGGTCGAGGGCGTCCCGGATGACACCGATCTGCCCGTCCATCATCCCGCTCGGCCCCACCACGTGGGCGCCGGCGTCGGCCTGGACCTGCGCCATCTCGGCGTACCGCTCGAGCGTGGCGTCGTTGTCGACCCGCCCCTGCTCGTCCAGCACCCCGCAGTGCCCGTGGTCGGTGGTCTCGTCGAGACACAGGTCGGACATGACGAGCAGCTCGTCCCCGACCTCCGCCCGCACGTCCCGCAGGGCCACCTGGAGAATCCCCTCCGGGTCGGTCCCGGGCGTGCCCACGGCGTCCTTCTTCGCCTCCTCCGGCACCCCGAACAGCATGATCCCGGACACCCCGGCCGCCACGGCC
Source organism: Streptomyces sp. 3-6 (assembly GCF_056323165.1). NCBI lineage: Bacteria > Bacillati > Actinomycetota > Actinomycetes > Kitasatosporales > Streptomycetaceae > Streptomyces > Streptomyces sp. 3-6. Next base: position 26,809 of record NZ_JBWHZP010000019.1, on the reverse strand, counting down.
TCCGCCGCCGCCTTCTTCAGGCTGTCCCGCGTGTGCTGCACGACCCCCGGCATCGCCGCGATCGGCACCGGCTCGCTCACGCCCTCGCGCACGAAGGCCGGGAGGATGAAGTCGGCGGGGTGCAGCCGGGTCTCGGCGACCATCCGACGCATCGCCGGAGTGGTCCGCAGACGCCGGGGCCGAGTACCGGGAAAGGATCCGTACGTCGTCATACCACCTACGCTACGCCCGCCGAGCCGGTGCCTTTGCCGACGGCCGGTCGGCGGCCCGGGCCCACCGGGGCGGACATCGCCCGGGCCACGGCGACAGACGGCGACAGGCCCTCCCGGCACAGCTCGCAGCGGGGATCAGCACCCCCGAGCCGGCGGGAGGCCCCGCCTTCACCTGCGTACCGCCGGGTGATCACCCACCCGGGAGGAACTCTGCTCGTCCCCCGCACCCCCGGGCCATGTCATGCGGTCGCGGGTACCTCCTCAGGTCACGCGGGCCATGCGCTTGAACGCCGCCGTGGTCTGCGGCCCGGCAATGCCGTCGATCGCGCCGGTGTAGCTGTACCAGGTCTTCAGGTAGCGCTGGAGCGCCTTCACCGTTCCGGACCCGACGATGCCGTCGATGGCGCCGTTGTATCCGTAGCCGTTACTGAGCCTGCGCTGGATCGCCTTCCAGCTGTCGGGGCCGAGGTGCCCGTCGATGGGGCCGGTGTAACCCCAGCCCCTGAGGAACTTGCCCTGAAGCAACTGGGCTTCGAAATTGGTCAGGCCGAGGTTGACCACGGCCAACGGCGTGTACACCTCCGTGCCGACCGACGCCTGCTGCGTGTCCGGATTCGTGGCCGCATGGCTTGCCCCCGCGACCATTACGCCCCCGGCGGCGATCCCCACAGCAGTCGTGATGCTGACGAGCGTTCTCGTCATGGCTCGCATTGTGCATCCTCCCCGATAGCTGGAGCCGCCCGCTGCGGACGGCACGCCAAGAACTCTGTGGCGGTTGATCAACAATCGCAATGCCCGCCGCCCCAAGTGACCCATAGACGGGACGTCCCATGCCCTGACCTGCTGAGACACCTTTCCCAACGGGAATCCGGGGGACGGTCGTGGACCGGTCCCACGAGGGAAGAGCACGGCTCGCACGGAGTTACACCGGTGCAGCAACGCGGACACTGTCGCGGTCGACTAAGTGGACGATGGAGGTGGAGGGATGACCAGGCACCCTCAGTTCCCCGTCGACCAAGGTTCGGCAACGCTCCGAACGCCACAGCTATCCGGGGATGCCGAGGTCCTTGAGGTACGTGAGGCGAGCATTTATCGCTGCCGCAAAGTGGCGCCAGTCAAGGCTGTCGACCAACTCAATCGGCTTTGGGTTTTCAGCCGAAGAAGTGACATAGCACGCTGCGTCGTAGAGTTGCTCGGCCACGAGCCTTTCGCAAAAAATCCCGAACCGGTCTTGATACGACGTTCCGTGCCAGATTTCGTCGGCGGGAAGAGCGCCCTTCGCCGTCTTGACAGGCCTTCGGGAGCCTTCACCGTCTTGCATGATGAAGAAGTAGCCCAACCAGGGCTTCTCCTTCGGATACAGCTCGGCGAGAGCCGCCCTACGCAGGTCGACTGCGCTACCCAGGGCCTCTTCGACCCGATTGTTGTAGTTGTTTCCGTACGACGGGCCGCCAAGCGCCTTCAACTCGAACGCTGCCACGAGGACGGCGCCGTGGACGACCACGAGATCCCACTGCTTCTGCGGCCGGTAGTATCCCGGCAGTTCAAGGCCCTGTGTCTTGGAGACGCGGATGCTTGAAGCTGGGTAACCAGCGTCCAAGAAGAATTTGGCCAAGAGAGTCGCGATGACATCGAAGTGCTTACCGCCTCGGACGGAGCCAGCCGTGCCGGCTCCTACCGCCTCCCGGATGGCTGACTGTTCGCTCTGCAGTTGCTTGGCACCCCAGTACGCCGCGATGGCGTCTTCGAAGTCTTGGCGGGTGACCGTCAAGATCCGTTCCTCCTAGACAGGCAGCTCGGCGAGCCCGTAGACACGCAAAGCGGCCTCGGTGGCTGCCTCCCTGTCCCGCTTGCCGAAAGCTTCTGCGAGAGCTGCTTGGTCGCCTTCGCTGATCGCCGCTGGGTCCGGGACCCGGATCTTCCGGAGGTACTGGGCCTGGAAGCGGAGGGTTCCCCCGCGCATTCTGACCGCGTAGGCCTCCACGAATGCCTCCGCGACCTTGGACAGCAACAAGCCACCGAGTACTCGCATGTCCCAGACGTCCGAGACGATGAAGTACAGGTTGTGGTGAGGGTACAGGCCGCCCTCGTCGAGCACCGGATGGATCCTCATCTTCATGTCCGGAAACAGCAGCTTCTGACGGCGCGTGAGCTGGTGGTCGATCTTGTCGATGGTCTTGTACCAGCGCTGAGGCTGCTTGACAGCGACATACCGCTTACGCAGAGCCTCACTGTGCTTCTCGAAGTAGGACGCGAGGCGCGGAAATGCAGCAAGGTCGACCAGGTCGCCGTTGGCCGTCCAAGGGTTGACCAGATACGTGCCGTCCCAGTCGATCGTGCCGTTGGTGGTATCGCGGACCATGGCCATGGGGAGCAACCGATCGTCCTCGACCAGATCCTTGTCCTTGGTGAGGAAGACCTTGTCAGCGCCCGTGGCGATGCCGATCCCGACCTTCGTCCCCGTCGCGGAGTCCTCCAGGAGCCGAAAGCGTTCGGTGAGATCCTCTAGCACCGCAAGCCTGGCCGGCGAAGCGGCCGGCCACGAATCTTCCTCCGGGAACCAGTGCGGCATGCGAGCGGCTTGGTAGGACGCCTTGGCGACTGTCGGTGCCCCGCCCTCCAGGTACCAACCGGCGAAGTCTCGCGCCTGCTCCGCTCCGAAGGTCCGGTCCGTGTCTGCAGCGACCGCCGGTCCCTGGGGCTTATTTGAGATGACGGTGATCGCGGGATAGGCCGAAACTTGATCGTCGAAGGCATCCACGTCATGCAGCACCAGGGCGAGGTCCATGCTGAACTGCTTGGTCACCAGTTCCCTGAGTCGCCGACCGTACTGGTTCCGCATCCAGCGGTCGGCACAGATGAATCCCAACTGACCGCCCCTGTTGAGGCTGCGCAGTGCCACCTCGTAGAAGCCGATGTAGATGTCGGCTCGGCCGCCCATCGTGGAGCAGGCACGGCGGTATGCGGCCATCCGGTCGTCGGGAACGTCCTCAAGCCGGATGTACGGAGGGTTACCCACTACGTAGTCGACGCCGTGATCGGCATCCGCCTGGAGGAGGTAATCGCCTTGGGTCACCCACGCGGCGGCAACGTCCCTCGCGTCCTTCAGGCTCCAGCCGTCCTGTTGCAACGTTTCCGCGACCAGCGTCCGGCTCTGCTCCACGTTGCGGCTCAGCAGGTCGAAGGCACGAACCGCGTCGACCGCATCAGCGATGGACCGCTGGTATGCCCGGCACGACGCACTAATCCGGGACGCGAGCACTGTCAGGAACGCTCCCCCGCCGCAGGCCGGCTCCACGAGCCTCAGATCGCAGAGATCCTTCTCGGCCGTGTACCCGAGAACGTCCAGGATGAGCTCAACCACCCAGGCACGCGTGAATACCTCACCGTGCGCCACAGCCTCCTGCAGAGACTCGGGGAGGGAAAGTTCAGCGGTGTCGAACAGCGCGAGATTTGCCACGCTAGGACAGTACCGCTGAACCTTTCCGAGGCCCGCCCTCTATCCACAGTCCGTAATCAGTCAATAACAGGATTGCATGATGTGTGCCGTCAGCCGCGCCTCAGTCATCGATAGGAGCCTCCAATCTCCGCAAACTGCAACAGGACTGCACTGGGCTACGGTTCGACAACAGCTGCCATCGTGACGCGACGATGTCCTGGTGCTCGCTTGACCCGGCAGCCGGGGGAAGCGGGCTCTGGCCAGCCCCCGCATACCGGGCACGCGCCGGGGCGGGGCAGCAGCGGGTGGACGAGGAAGCTGGTATGCGGGGGGGGGCGGACAGCCCGATGACGGTCGCCATCCGGGTCGCCCGATTACGTTCAAGTGAGCTCGCCCGTGGCGGGGACGAGGGAGTCGAGCCGGTCGAAGACGTCCTCGGGGCCGTCAATGACCGTGGTGTTGGGCCTGGCCGCGTACTCCCTCGCCCACTCGTGCGTCAGGAGCGAACGCATGAGGAAGACGGGACGGCCGTGCTCCAGGGCGAGACGGGCCTGCATCCGGGCACCGCTGCGGTAGGCCGCCTCGATCACGACGGTGGCCAGGCTGTAGCCGCTCATCACGGCGTTGCGCTGGGGGAAGGTCGACTTGGAGGGCGGGGTGTCGGGCCAGAACTGGGAGATCAGCAGACCCCGCTCGGCGATCTCCCGCTGAAGCCGCGCGTTCCGTGCGGGGTACGCGTGGCGCAACCCGGTTCCGACGACGGCGACCGTACGGCCGCCGACGGCGAGGGCGGCGCCGTGGGCCGCGGTGTCGATGCCCGCAGCCAGACCACTCACGACGGTCACCCCGCGTTCGGCGAGGCCCCCCGCGATCGCACGCGCGTGCGCGAGGCCCTCGGGCGTCGGCGTCCTGGTCCCGACGACAGCGATCCGCGGGTCGTCCTCGACGACCGTTCCCTGGAGGAACAGCAACGGCGGACGCTGGTGGACCAGCTTCAGCAGCAGGGGATAGTCCTCGTCGAGGACGGTGACCAATCGCAGCCCTTCCCTCTCCCAGGCGGCGATCTCGGCGGCGATACCGCTGAGGTCTGCCGAGGGCTCGGGGTCGAAGAGCGCACCTTGCCCGGAGGCATCCAGCGCGTTCTCCAGTACGTCGTACGCGCTGCCCACGGCCTCGATCTGGTCCGTGAGGTCCGACCAGGAACGATCGCCGCGTCGCAGCAGTGCGACGAGGGCTGCTCGCTCCTCCGGCCGGTCCATGCGGCAAGTATAGGAACGGCGACGGCACGACCGAATCGGCTCGACGAGGCCCACGGCGGCACGTCCGCTCATGCCGCGCATGCCACCCCGCTCGCCCCGAGCGTCCCCGCCGCCCGCTCCCGGCAGCGCCGGCAGCGGCCCGGCTCCGGGGCACGGAACACCTTGTCGCAGCCGTCGCAGTCCTGGAAGGGGTGGGGACGGTGGCTCCGGACGGCGACCGGTGGGAGTGCCGGTACGGCCGGGAGCGGGGGAGGCAGCAGCTCACGCAGCCGATAGGCGATCACTCCGGCAGGGTGTTTGATCACGGCCGGGAGATCGGCGGTCAGCGTCCGCAGGACGGCGCCGGGTGTGGCCCCTCGTTCGAGCCAGGCGAGGACACTCGGGGCCAGTCTGTTCACGTCCCGCGCGGAGAGGGTGAGGCGCTCGTCGGTCCGGCGCAGCCCGGAGAGCAGGTCGGCCGCTTCGCCGTACCGGGGGTCGGCGGGCGGCTGGACCTCTCCCGCCCGGGCCGGGGACCCACCCACGGCCCGCGCCCCGGCACCACCGGCACCACCGGACCCGCCAGGCCCATCGGGCCCATCGGGCCCATCGGGCCCGTCATCATCGCCAGGCCCATCCGCATCGGCCGCCGGGTCCGCGCGTTGGTCATCCTCCTGGGACGGGTCCGGCGCCCCGTCCGAGGTGTGCGCCCGGGGCGCAGGAGCCCGGTCCGCAAGCGCCGCCCCCGTCTCCGACCGCGCGGGCACGGCCCTGACGGCGCGCGCAGCCGCCTGCGCCGTCGTCGAGAACGGCACGTGGTGGGCGTACGTCCGCGTCACCAGTCGCCCCTCGGGGGTGTGCTCCCGCACCCGGCGCAGGTAGCCGTGGGCCTCCAGCTCCCGCAGCGCGACGGCGATCCGGCCCCGCCCCTCGGGGAAGCGCTCGGCAAGGCTGCGGATGTCGACGGGGGTGCCCTCGGGCACCGACAGGATGTGGGCGGCGAGTCCGATCGCGGTCAGCGACAACTCCCGGTGCTGGGCGAGGTGGTTGCCGATCAGCACGTACTGACCGGACTGGTACGTACGTACGTGGGTGACACCGGAGAGGGTGGCGGATCGGCGAACGCCCTGCTGCGGACGGGGGGCGGGGATAGGCTTCTGCTCAGCCATGGGGAAGGCCTTTCTCTTCCTCGTGGTTAGGCCCTCGCTTTGGGAGTGCTAGTCCCAGCGGGGGCCGATTCATGCACGGATTGCGGGCTCATCGGCTTACGGGGGCGCCGAGTTGGTCGACTGCCCCTGCGCCGAGACTGCCCGCCCGACCAGCCGCCGCGCCAGTCACTTCGACCGATTTCACCCACCCGAGTGATCAAGACCGGGTTTGGTTGGGTTGGTTGGTTATTTCCCTGGGTTCTTAAGTCTTTTACCGCCCGAAGCCCCGGCGTCCCGCCCCACCACAGCCCGCCTTTCCGGGCGCCGGTGACGAGCCGGCCGAACGGACGTCCGGGGCGATCGGATGTCAGTGCGGCCGGATACGGTGCCCCCGTGACCGAGAGCCACGGCGACGACCGCCGCTTCCCGCCCGCCCTCGCGGACCTCGCCCGCGTCGGGATCGACTACGCCGACGGCGAGGGCATCGACTTCGAGCCCTACGACGACTTCTCCTCCGCCGAGGAGACGACGAGCGTGCTGCGCGGGTGGACGGGCAACCCCGAACTCGACGGCGATGCCTACCGGTTCTTCGGCCAGGACGGCAGTGGCGGTCTGGCCGCCCTCTGGTACGCGCGGCCCGGCCGGCCCCTCGCCGAGCAACCGGTGGTCTTCCTCGGCTCGGAGGGCGAACGCGGCGTCATCGCGGGGAACCTGTCCGACTTCCTCTGGGTGCTCGCGGACGGCGTCGGCCCGATGGAGGTCGTCCTGTTCCGCGACACGGGCCCCCGCCCGACCGCCACCCCGCTCGCCGACCTCGCCACCCGCCACGCCACCACCCCGCGCCGCCCGGCCGCCGTGATCGTCACCGAGGCCCAGGCCGAGTTCCCGGACTTCTCCGACCACATCGACGCACTCTGCCGCTGAGGTCACCGGCCTCGCCTTCCGTCCCGCCCGAGCCGCGCCGCGGTGCTCGTGTGAGGATCAGGGGATCCCGAGTCGGCCGTCGAAGGCTCATCACCGGGCGGTGACCGTCCACCTCGTCTACGACATCGGAGCACGCCATGCGGTGAGCAACAGCGTGTCCGCCGCTCGCGGCCCCGGCCCGGCGGGCAGGAGGTCGCCGCTGATCCGGGTGAATCCGGCTTCGTACAGGAGTTTGGTCCACACGTGCTCCTGGAGCACCCAGCGGCGCATGGTGGCCGACTCCCCGTCCGGGGTCCTGGCCGGAATGTCGGCGTGCTCCACGTCGGACCGTGCGGGCGCCCCGCCGAGATGGTGGGCGAGGGTGGAGAACACCAGCCGTCCGCCCCGCCGCAGCGCGGACGCCACGGCCGGCAGCAAACGGCGCGGGTCGGTGAAGTCGACAGCGCCGAACGTGCTGTAGAGCACGTCGTACGTGCCGGGCTCCGCCCGCAAGTGCTCCACGACGTCCGAACGGACCAGCCGCAGACGCGGCGCGAGGTGGCCGTACAGGTCCGTGGCCATGGCGTGCTGGGCGGGTGAGGCGTCAACGGCGACGACCCGGGCGGGCCGGTGATGGACGGCCAGGTGGGCGGCTTGCCGGGCGGCGCCCGCTCCGAGGTCGGCGACGCACCGTCCGGACAGGTCGCCGAGGAGGTCCGGACCGGGCCCGCGGTCCTGACCCCAGGCCCACCGGAACGTGTCCGGCACGGTCCGGTCGGTGGCGTGACGGGTGCGGCCGTAGTGGTGCCACAGGTCTGCAGAGGTGCGGGCTGTCACTCGCCCATGGTGGCGGGCGCGGCCTCCGGGCGGGCCGATTCCCGGAAAACCCGACCGGACGTGCCCCGGACCCCGGCGACGGGCCGGAGGCCAGGGCACCGGGACCGTTTCAGTGGGAGTCGCTGCCGGGGTGACACGGGCCGCACGTGGCGGCGTCCTGCCACAGCGACAGGTCGACCTCCCAGCCATCGGCCGCGACCCTGTGCGCGGTCTTCATCACGGAGCCGTCGTTCTTGAAGTCGACCTCGGGCACGTGGTGCAGGAAGTGCCCGTCGTTGAAGCGGTCGCACAGCTCGGCATACGCCACGGTGTCCAGGATGATCGTGTGGACGCCGATGTCGACTCGTGATCAACTCACGCCGCTCGCACAGTGCACGCAGTGCCACCGAGGCTGCACAAGAAGGGGCGCCCCCGAAAGGGCGCCCCTCCTCACGTCACGCGGACGACCTCAGGTCGTCGACCGGCGCCGCCGCGCCCCCGGGCGCCGCTCGCTCGGCCGGGTGACCGGGTCGCCGGCCTCCAGCGCGGCCAGCCGGCGGCGGGCGCCGAAGTCGGCGAGGGCCTCGGCCAGCTTGTGGACCGACGGCTCGGGAGCCATCACGTCCACGCGCAGGCCGTGCTCCTCGGCGGTCTTCGCCGTGGCCGGGCCGATGCAGGCGATCACCGTCACGTTGTGCGGCTTGCCCGCGATGCCGACGAGGTTGCGGACCGTGGACGACGACGTGAACATCACCGCGTCGAAGCCACCGCCCTTGATCGCCTCACGGGTCTCCGCCGGCGGCGGCGAGGCGCGCACGGTGCGGTAGGCCGTGACGTCGTCGACCTCCCAGCCCAGCTCGATCAGCCCGGCGACCAGCGTCTCCGTGGCGATGTCGGCGCGCGGCAGGAACACGCGGTCGATCGGGTCGAAGACCGGGTCGTACGGCGGCCAGTCCTCGACCAGCCCGCGCGCCGACTGCTCCCCGCTGGGCACCAGGTCCGGGCGGACCCCGAAGTCGATCAGGGCCTGGGCGGTCTGGTCGCCGACCGCGGCGACCTTGATCCCGGCGAAGGCACGGGCGTCGAGCCCGTACTCCTCGAACTTCTCGCGCACCGCCTTGACCGCGTTGACCGAGGTGAAGGCGATCCACTCGTAGCGGCCCGTGACCAGGCCCTTGACCGCGCGCTCCATCTGCTGCGGGGTGCGCGGCGGTTCGACCGCGATGGTCGGCACCTCGTGCGGCACCGCGCCGTAGGAGCGCAGCTGGTCGGAGAGCGACGCCGCCTGCTCCTTGGTGCGCGGCACGAGGACCTTCCAGCCGAACAGCGGCTTGGACTCGAACCATGCCAGTTCCGCCCGCTGTGCGGGGGCGGACCGCTCACCGACCACGGATATCACCGGCCTTCCGCCATCCGGCGAGGGCAGCACCTTCGCCTGCTTCAGCGTCTGCGCGATCGTGCCGAGCGTCGCCGTCCAGGTGCGCTGGCGGGTCGTCGTCCCGGCGACGGTCACCGTCATGGGGGTGTCGGGCTTGCGACCGGCGGACACCAGTTCGCCCGCGGTCGCGGCCACGGAGTCCAGCGTGGTGGAGACGACCACGGTGGCGTCCGACGCCCCGACCTCCGTCCAGCACCGGTCGGAGGCGGTCCGGGCGTCCACGAAGCGCACGTCGGCGCCCTCGGGATCGCGCAGCGGCACACCGGCGTAGGCGGGCACACCGACCGCGGTCGCGATGCCCGGGACGACCTCGAAGGTCACCCCGGCCGCGGCGCAGGCCAGCATCTCCTCGGCGGCGTACGCGTCGAGACCGGGGTCACCGGTCACCGCACGCACGACCCGCCTGCCGCCCCGCGCGGCCTCCATGACAAGATGTGCGGCATCCCGCATCGCGGGCGCACCGGCGGTTGTTGACGCGCCGTCAACGACTGTCAGCTGGGGCGTGCCCGTGCCCGGAACGGCTGCCGTGGGAGAGCCCGAAGCGTCCGTGTCCGTGAGCACCTCGGCGACGCCCTGCCTGGCGTGCCGGCGCACCACGTCGAGCACCTCGTGCTCGGCGACCAGGACGTCCGCGTTCGCCAGCGCCTCCACGGCGCGCAGAGTCAGCAGTCCCGGATCCCCGGGTCCGGCACCGAGGAAGGTGACGTGCCCTTGTTCCGGAGGGGCGGGAAGGGTGGTGGGGCTCAATGTGCTCGCTCCCCCATCAGACCGGCCGCGCCCTGCGCGAGCATCTCGGTGGCGAGTTCGCGACCGAGCGCCATCGCCGCCTCGTGCGTCTCGGGCACGGGACCGGTGGTGGACAGCTGCACCAGCCGCGAGCCGTCGGTCGTGCCGACGACGCCGCGCAGGCGCATTTCCTTGACAATCTGCCCGTCACTCAGGAGGTCGGCCAGTGCGCCCACCGGGGCACTGCACCCGGCCTCCAGGGTGGCGAGCAGTGACCGCTCGGCCGTGACGGCGGCCCGCGTGAACGGGTCGTCCAGCTCGGCGAGCGCGGCGATCAGCTCCGCGTCGTCCGCGGCGCACTCGACCGCCAGGGCCCCCTGGCCGGGGGCGGGCAGAACGGTGTCGGCCGGGATGAAGTCGGTCACCTCGTCGATGCGGCCGACCCGGTTCAGGCCCGCGGCGGCCAGCACCACGGCGTCCAGCTCCCCGCTGCGCACGAAGCCCAGCCGGGTGTCGACGTTGCCGCGGATCGGCACCGTCTCGACGGCCGTGCCCCGGGCGCGGGCGTACGCGTTGAGCTGCGCCATGCGACGCGGCGAACCGGTGCCGATGCGGGCGCCGTCCGGCAGGTCCGTCAGCTTCAGGTCGTTACGCGCGACGATCACGTCCCGCGGGTCCTCGCGCACCGGGACGGCGGCCAGGGTGAGCCGGGGGTGCGGGGTGGTCGGCAGGTCCTTCAGCGAGTGCACGGCGAAGTCGACCTCGCCGCGGATCAGGGCCTCGCGCAGCGCGGCGACGAACACACCGGTGCCGCCGATCTGTGCCAGGTGCTCGCGCGAGGTGTCACCGTACGTGGTGACACCGACGAGCTCGACGGGCCGTCCGGTCACCTGGCTCACGGCTTCCGCCACCTGCCCGGACTGGGCCATGGCGAGCTTGCTCCGCCTGGTCCCGAGCCTCAGTGCCTTCTCAGTCATGCCGGCCCTCGGTTTCTGCCTTTTCGGTGCTTTCCTCGGCGCGGGAGACGGAGGCCACCGTCTCGGGGTCGAGGTTGAACAGGGTGCGCAGCGCGTCGGCGTACCCGGCGCCGCCGGGTTCGGCCGCGAGCTGCTTGACCCGCACGGTCGGTGCGTGCAACAGCTTGTCGACCACCCGCCGCACGGTCTGCGTGATCTCCGCGCGGTGCTTGTCGTCCAGGCCGGGCAACCGCCCCTCGAGACGCGCGATCTCACCGGCCACCACATCCGCCGCCATGGTGCGCAGGGCGACCACGGTCGGCGTGATGTGCGCCGCCCGCTGCGCCGCCCCGAAGGCCGCGACCTCGTCGGAGACGATACGCCGGACCTGGTCCACATCGGCAGCCATCGGAGCGTCCGCGGACGCGTCGGCGAGCGATTCGATGTCCACCAGCCGTACTCCGGCCAGCCGGTGCACGGCCGCGTCGACGTCCCGCGGCATCGCGAGGTCCAGCAGGAACTGCACGGGCTCCGGGCGCGGCGGCTCCTCCACCGGCTCCGGACGGCGCCGCTCGGGGATCCGGCCGGTGCTCGCCGCGAGGGCGGCCAGCGCACCGATCAGTTCGGCGTCCGCCTCGACAGCGCGCCGGCCCTCGCGGCGTTCGACCGCGCTGCCGGCGGCCCAGGCCGCGTGCTGCTCCAGCGTGGCGGCGTCCATGCCGGCCACCGCGGCCTCCCCCATCACGGAGAAGCCGGGCTGCACGGCGGACAGGTCCAGCGGGCAGGTGTCGTCGGCGCCCGCGGAGGCGGACGGCAGCACCGTTTCGCCTGCGGCGGGCTCCGCCTCGGCGACCGGGCGGGTGACCGGCGGTTCACCGGTGCGTCCTTCCAGGCCGGCCGCGATCATGTCGGCGGTCAGCACGGTCCCGGTGGCGCCGGTGCAGGACACGACGATGTCGGCACGTGTCAGCTCGAACGGCACCGAGGCCATCGGCACGGCGCGGGCCAGCGCCTGGGTGTCGTCGCCCTCGGTCAGGATCCGGGCGAGCCGTTCGGCCCGGTCGGAGGTGCGGTTGGCGACGACGATCTCGGCGACCCCGGCCCGTGCGAGCGTGGCCGCGGCCAGCGACGACATGGAACCGGCGCCGACGACCAGGGCCTTCTTGCCCCGCGCCCAGGCGCCGACGTCCGCGCCGCGGGCCAGCTGCTCCAGGCCGAAGGTCACCAGGGACTGCCCGGCGCGGTCGATGCCGGTCTCGGAGTGGGCCCGCTTGCCGACCCGCAGCGACTGCTGGAACAGGTCGTTCAGCAGCCGTCCGGCGGTGTGCAGTTCCTGCGCCCGGGCCAGCGAGTCCTTGATCTGGCCGAGGATCTGTCCCTCGCCCACCACCATCGAGTCCAGTCCGCACGCCACCGAGAACAGGTGGTGCACGGCCCGGTCCTCGTAGTGCACGTAGAGGTAGGGAGTGAGTTCCTCCAGGCCGACCCCGCTGTGCTGGGCGAGCAGCGTGGACAGCTCGGCGACACCGGCGTGGAACTTGTCCACGTCGGCGTACAGCTCGATGCGGTTGCAGGTGGCGAGCACCGAGGCCTCGGTGGCCGGTTCGGCAGCGACCGTGTCCTGCAACAGCTTGACCTGCGCGTCCGTGCTCAGGGAGGCCCGCTCCAGCACGCTGACCGGCGCGCTGCGGTGGCTCAGGCCGACGACCAGCAGACTCATGTCGGCATCACGGCGGGTACGTCCCCGTCGGGCCCCTGGTCGGTGGCGACGTCCTTGCGGGCGGTGCGCGGCACGGCGGCGGTGGCCGCGGCCTCCTCACCGGCCTTGCGCTGCTCGTGGAAGGCGAGGATCTGCAGCTCGATGGAGAGGTCCACCTTGCGCACGTCGACGCCGTCCGGCACCGACAGGACGGTCGGCGCGAAGTTCAGGATGGAGGTGACACCGGCGGCCACGAGCCGGTCGCAGACCTGCTGGGCGGCACCGGCGGGGGTCGCGATCACACCGATCGAGACACCGTCGTCCTGGATGATCTTCTCCAGCTCGTCGGTGTGCTGCACCGGGATCCCGGCGACGGGCTTCCCGGCCATCGCGGGGTCGGCGTCGATGAGCGCGGCGACCCGGAACCCACGGGAGGCGAACCCGCCGTAGTTGGCGAGCGCGGCACCGAGATTACCGATACCGACGATCACGACCGGCCAGTCCTGGGTGAGCCCGAGTTCACGCGAGATCTGGTACACGAGATACTCGACGTCGTACCCGACACCCCGGGTGCCGTAGGAGCCCAGGTAGGAGAAGTCCTTGCGCAGCTTCGCGGAGTTCACGCCCGCGGCGGCCGCCAGTTCCTCCGAGGAGACCGTGGGTACGGAGCGCTCGGACAGCGCGGTCAGGGCGCGGAGGTACAGCGGAAGCCTGGCGACGGTGGCCTCGGGAATTCCTCGGCTACGGGTCGCCGGTCGGTGAGTTCGGCCAGTTGCCACGGTGCTCCTGCGGGTCGAGCGGGGCTTCAGGCGGTCAAACGTCCCCGGACCGCCCCGTCGCATGCAGGCTATGCCTTTGTGAACGCGTGCACAAAGATGGTGTCCGATTTGCCCGGCCAACGTGACCGGGGTCACGCAACCGTGTCGCATTCGCGCGGAACCGGCACGTGAGCGCCGTCGCACCTTTGCTTCCGGGGGCAAAACAGCACACCTTCCTCTGTCTATCCCGCCCCCGAGACCCAGTCGCCATCAATCCTAAGCGCATCTCCCCGAACTTTGGACTGCTCGGTCAGTCGTTGAGCGCCTGACGAAGTCGGTCCTCGTCGACCCGCCAGAACGTGTGCTGCTCACCGTCGACCAGAACGACGGGAATCTGCTCCCAGTACCGCTCGTACAGGTCCCGGTCCTCGGTGATGTCCCGCTGCTCCCAGCGGACACCGAGTTCACCGCACACCTTCTCCACCACCACCTGTGCGTCGTCGCACAGGTGACAGCCCGGCTTGCGGACGAGCGTGACGAGACGGTCCTGGGGCGCCGTACGGCGGAAGAGAGGGCTCATGCGGGCCATTGTCGCGCGCCGGTTCACGACACGGACCCGTCGAGTTCACGGCGTCCGCACCGTCGTGACTCCGGAACGACCCGTCCGACTGGCTATGCTCACGCCATGGCCGCTCTTGGATGGCTCACCCCCCGTAGGCGCTCCGCCACGGCGCGGAGCGTGTTGGCAGGCGAGGCGTCGGCGGAGGCAGCCCGCAAGTCCACCCAGGACCTCGCCGAGCACGAACCCCCGTTCCCGGTGCACGGCGACGAGCGGGCCGCCGCGTTCTTCGACCTCGACAACACGGTCATGCAGGGCGCCGCCCTTTTCCACTTCGGCCGCGGCCTGTACAAGCGGAAGTTCTTCGAGACCCGTGAACTCGCGCGGTTCGCCTGGCAGCAGGCGTGGTTCCGGCTCGCCGGGGTCGAGGACCCCGAGCACATGCAGGAGGCCCGCGACTCCGCGCTCTCCATCGTGCAGGGCCACCGGGTCAGCGAACTGCAGTCCATCGGCGAGGAGATCTACGACGAGTACATGGCTGAGCGGATCTGGCCGGGCACCCGGGCCCTGGCCCAGGCGCACCTCGACGCCGGCCAGCGGGTCTGGCTCGTCACGGCCGCGCCCGTGGAGATCGCCCAGGTCATCGCCCGACGCCTGGGACTGACCGGCGCCCTGGGCACCGTCGCCGAGTCCGTCGACGGCGTGTACACCGGCAAACTGGTCGGCGAACCGCTGCACGGCCCGGCGAAGGCGGAGGCGGTCCGCGCCCTGGCCCTCGCGGAGGGCCTGGACCTCTCGCGCTGCGCCGCGTACAGCGACTCCCACAACGACATCCCGATGCTGTCCCTGGTGGGTCACCCCTACGCCATCAACCCGGACGCGAAGCTGCGCAAGCACGCCCGGGAGAAGGACTGGCGGCTGCGGGACTACCGCACGGGCCGCAAGGCGGCCAAGGTCGGCATCCCCGCCGCGGCCGGCGTGGGAGCCGTGGCGGGCGGCACCGCCGCCGCCATCGCCCTGCACCGCCGCCGCCGCTGAACGGGCACCTGGGCCGGACGGGACCCCGTGCGCGGACCCGGGGGAAGACAAAGGGGACGGAGGGGGTGTCCGCCGTACGGCGACGGGGCGGGCCCCGGCCGGCGTGCGGCCGACTCCCCGGCGGCGCCACCGCCCGCAACCCCTCGTCGCCCGCGACCGTCCACCGCCCGCGACCACCCGCCGCACGCCACGCCACCGCCTCCGCACGGCACCGCCCGCCGCTCCCGCCCCGTCCCGCGCCCCGCGCGGCTGCCGCGCGGCAGCCGCGCGGGGCGGTCAACCTGCTGACACGCCCGTTCACCGTCCCCGCGCGTGACCGGCTCGGAACGCGTTCCGCACCCCGCCCGGAGTCCCGGCCAATCCAACTGCCGTACCCCGCAACCCGCCTGTCCAGTCGCGTTGGCTGCACACGGCCACAACTCGTACCGCACCGACCGTGAACTCGAAGCCAATCGGTCAATTTTCCGTCACTTTGCGGCACGAGAAGTCACCTCAACCGGTTACCGAAGCGACGTAATCGGTGATTTGAGCAACTGGGTGTAGCAGTGCCTGTACGAAGCGTTATTCTCCTCAGACGCAAACCGGCACCTTCCCGTCGCTACGACGAGTGAAAGGTTCCGACCTGCACGTGATGGAAGCTCTGCCTCTGGGAGTCCCGTGTACCCACACGTCGGGGTTGACGCCTCGGGCCTGGCTACGCTGCGCGCAGCGGTCGCAACGGCCCGGGACACGCTGCGCGGCTTTGTCCCCCCCGCGTACGCCGTCCCCGCATTCGCCACCGCACCCGTCGGACCGTGCTACGCCCTCGCCGACGGGATCGAGCGGGGACCGGCGCGCAGCGCCGTCGTCGAGGGTCGGCGGGCCGGCGACGGACGGGCGGTCGCCCGACGGGGGCGCGCCTCGGGCTCCACCACCGTCCGCAGGCCCGCCGCGGACAGTGACAGCGCCCGGATGATGGACCTCGTCGAGCGGGCCCAGGCCGGCGAGGCCGAGGCCTTCGGGCGCCTCTACGACCAGTACAGCGACACGGTGTACCGGTACATCTACTACCGGGTGGGAGGCAAGGCGACCGCCGAGGACCTCACCAGCGAGACCTTTCTGCGCGCCCTGCGCCGCATCGGCACCTTCACCTGGCAGGGCCGCGACTTCGGCGCCTGGCTGGTGACCATCGCCCGCAACCTGGTCGCCGACCACTTCAAGTCGAGCCGTTTCCGCCTGGAGGTCACCACCGGCGAGATGCTCGACGCCAACGAGGTCGAGCGCTCCCCCGAGGACTCCGTCCTGGAATCCCTCTCCAACGCCGCCCTGCTCGACGCGGTCCGCCGGCTCAACCCCCAGCAGCAGGAGTGCGTCACGCTCCGCTTCCTCCAGGGCCTCTCGGTGGCCGAGACCGCCCGGGTGATGGGCAAGAACGAAGGCGCGATCAAGACCCTCCAGTACCGGGCCGTACGCACCCTGGCCCGGCTCCTCCCGGAAGACGCCCGCTGAGCGGAACACGCTCGGCGACAATCAACTCACGGTCAGTGAAAGTCCGTTGACTTCCTCATCCGATCCTTGTCCGTCCGTAACCGAAGTGCCGCGCCGCTCGTTGTGCGGGATGCAGGCTCCCTGTGGTCATCCCCCGGCCGACTCCGATCACCCGATCGTGTGGACGCGTCCGAGGGGTGGAACCCTCAGGACCCCCTGGGGAGTCGACCGTCATGACGAGAGGAGGTGCCGCCAGTGATCGCGAACGTATCGGCGCACCGGCGGGCGAACGCCTTCGCCCAGGCCCTGGAGGAGCAGTCCGATCGGGGCCCGGCGGCCGAGCAGTCCGAAGGACCCGCCCCGGCCCCGGCCACAGCGGAGAGCGAGCAGACCCACCTGCTCGCGCTGGCCTCCGGGCTCGGCGCGCTGCCCGTACCGGAGCTCGACCCCGAGGTCAAGGTCGTCCAACGGGCCCAGCTGGTGGCCGCGTTCGAGGCCATGCTCCAGGAAGGCACCGCCGCGGGCGAGGCGAGGGATCCGGCCGTGCCCGAACAACGCTCGCGCCGGGCCAGGGGCGCCCACCGGGCGACCCCCCTGAGCAGACTCCGGCCCCGCTCCCGGCTGGCCAAGGGCCTCACCGCGGGCGGACTCAGCGTCGGCGTGGCCGCGGGCGCCCTCGGCGGCGTGGCCGCCGCCAGCTCCGACGCCCTGCCCGGCGACTCCCTCTACGGCCTGAAGCGGGGCATCGAGGACGTCAAACTCACCCTCGCCGACGGCAACGACGAGCGCGGCCGGGTCTACCTCGACCACGCCTCCACCCGGCTCTCCGAGGCCCGCCGGCTGATGGAACGCGGACGCAGCGGCCCCCTCGACCACGAATCCCTGGGCGAGATCCGCCGCGCCCTGTCCGGGATGCGCCACGACGCCTCCGAGGGCCACCGGCTGCTGCGCGAGGCCTACCAGCGTCACCCGGACTCCCTCGCCCCGATGCAGGCCCTGTCGTCGTTCTCCCAGTCGCACCGCGCCGTCTGGGGCAACCTCCGCGAACAGCTGCCCGTGCAGCTCGGCGACGTCAGCGAGCAGGTCTCGTCGGTGTTCGACGCCATAGACGAGGACGTCGCCCCGCTCCAGTCCCTCCTCCCCCAGCCCCCGGCCCGCGAGGGCGGCGACAGCGGGCGGAAGGGCAGCGGCGGTTCGACCCCGTCAGGCCCGTCCGAGACCGGCCGGCCGCAGTCCCCCGGCACGGACCACGGAGACCCCGCCGACCAGGACGGCGCCCACAGCCAGGGCCCCAGCCGCTCCGCGGACTCCGGTTCCGAGGACGACGGCCTGCTCGGCGGCAACACCGGCGGCCTGCTCGACCCGCCGAAGGGCAGCGACACCAGCCCCTCCCTGCCGTCGACCGGCGACCTCACCCCGCCCAGCAGGCCGGACGTCACCCTCCCGCCGCTCCTGCCCGGCCTGCTCCCGGGCCTGGGCATCGACGCCGAGGACGCGGACTGACGGTCCGTCCCGCCGGACACGCACCGGGCGCGACCGGGACCCTCCACGGAGGACACCCCGGCCGCGCCCGTCCGCACGCGCGGACGGCCGCACGCGCGGACGGCCGACGAAGGCACCGCCGGTCCGGAACACCGGACCCGGCGGCCTCCCACGGGCCAACAGGCCCCGGGAGAACAGTGACGCCCTCTAGAAGAACACCGACCGGCGCTGCACCAGCAGCTTGTACAGCGTGTGCTGGATCTGCTCCCGCACCTGATCGGTCAGGTTGAACATCAGCATCGGGTCCTCCGCCGCCTCCGGCGGATAGCCGTCCGTCGGGATCGGCTCCCCGAACTGGATCGTCCACTTCGTCGGCAGCGGCACCAGCCCGAGCGGCCCCAGCCACGGGAAGGTCGGCGTCAGCGGGAAGTACGGGAAACCCAGCAGCCGCGCCACCGTCCGGGCGTTGCCGATCATCGGGTAGATCTCCTCGGCGCCCACGATGGAGCACGGAATGATCGGCGCCCCCGCCCGCAGCGCCGTGGAGACGAAACCGCCCCGGCCGAACCGCTGCAGCTTGTAGCGGTCCGCGAAGGGCTTCCCCAGGCCCTTGAACCCCTCCGGCATCACCCCGACCACCTCGCCCTGCTCCAGCAGCCGGGCCGCGTCCTCCGCGCACGCCAGGGTGTGCCCCAGCTTGCGGGCCAGCTCGTTGACCACCGGCAGCATGAACACCAGGTCCGCCGCCAGCAGCCGCAGATGACGGCCGGCCGGATGGTTGTCGTGCACGGCGACCTGCATCATCAGGCCGTCCATCGGCAGCGTCCCGGAGTGGTTGGCGACGATCAGCGCCCCGCCCTCCGACGGGATGTTCTCGACGCCCTTCACCTCGACCCGGAAGTAGTTCTCGTACACCGGCCGCAGCAGCGACATCAGGACCTGATCGGTCAGCTCCTCGTCGTAACCGAAGTCGTCGACCTCGTAGTCGCCCGTGAGCCGCCGCCGCAGGAAGGCCAGACCGCTCGCCAGCCGCTGCTCCAGGCCGCCGGAACCCCCGGCGTCGGACCCGTCCGTCCCGCCCGGCGCGGGCGGCTCCCCGGACGGTCCGGCGTCGTCGTCGGCCGGCGCGGACGCCCGGCCGGGCAGCGGCTGGACCTCCCCGACCGCGGCGGACGGCGGGCCGGAGCGCCGGCTGCCCGCGCCCCGGCGGCGCGCCGCACGCTGCCCGTCGGTCCCGCGGGAGCGGTCGTCGTCGAACGGAATGACCTTGGCGTCCGCCATCGTTGCTGCGCTCCTCAGTTGGCGCTCTGCTTCGGGGGATGACCGCTGCCCGGCAGCGGCAGCGCGGCGACCCGGTCGACGGCCTCCGCGAGCGCTTCCGGGGGAAGCAGCCCGGGGCCGCGGCTGCGCACGAAGTCCGCGAACGTCTCCGCGGTCGTGTACTTCGGCGAGAAGCCCAACGTGTCACGCATCTGGTCCGTCGCCACCACCCGGCCGTGGGTCAGCAGCCGGATCTGCTCCGGCGAGAAGTCCGACATCCCCAGCGTACGCACCAGCGAACCCGCCCACGTGACGGCGGGCAGCAGCAGCGGCACGGTCGGCCGGCCGAGCCGCCGCGCACACTGGGAGAGCAGCAGCACCCCGTCCCCGGCGATGTTGAACGTGCCGCTGTTCAACGTGCCCCGCCGCGCCTCGTGCGAGCCGATCCGCAGCACCTCGATCACGTCGTCCTCGTGCACGAACTGCAGCCGCGGGTCGTAGCCGAACACGGTCGGCAGCACCGGCAGCGAGAAGTACGAGGCGAGCGGGCTGTCCGCGGTCGGGCCCAGGATGTTGGCGAACCGCAGCACGCACACGGCGACGTCCGGACGGCGGCGCGCGAAGCCCCGCACGTACCCCTCGACCTCCACGGTGTCCTTGGCGAAGCCGCCGCTGGGCAGGGACTTGGGCGTGGTCGTCTCGGTGAACACCGCCGGGTCCCGGGGCGCGGAGCCGTAGACGTTGGTGCTCGACTTCACCACCAGGCGCGTGATGTTCGGGGACTTCTGGCAGGCACCGAGCAGCTGCATGGTGCCGATGACGTTGGTCTCCTTCAGCGACGTCCGGCCGCCGCCGGCCAGCGGCGTGCCCGTCACGTCCAGGTGGACGACCGTGTCGGCGCCCGTCTCGGCGAGCACCCGCGCGATCGTCGGCTGCCGGATGTCCGCCTGCACGAAGTCGGCGCCGCCGAGGTGGTGCTCGGGCGGGACCGCGTCCACGGCGACGACCCGCTCCACCTCCGGGTCACGCTGGATCCGCCGGACGAAACGGCCCCCCAACGGCCGGGCCACTCCGGTCACGAGCACGACCTTTCCCAAGATCCGCGCCTTCCTTCTCGCTCCGCCCTCGTCCTGACGGTCAACCTAGCGGGTCACCGTCGCTCTGGGGCGCCCGCCCGATACATGAAGTGACGACTACCCCCAAGGGGCGAACGGACCCGGCCAACCGCGCCCGGCGCCCGCCTGAGCCCGCCCATGCGCCCGCCCTGCGCCCGCCCTGCACACGGCCTCCGCGCCACCCACGGTCGTGCGCGACGGCCGCGATGGCCGCCGGTGGCAGAGGGCGCAGAGGGCGCAGAGACGGAGCAGGGGACGCAGAGACGGGGTTGGAGACGGGGCTGGAGACGCCGGGACGCGGCACGGGACGACGCACGAAAAACAGTGGCCCCCCACCGCATCGACTGCGGTGGGGGGCCACTGGTCACGCTCTCGCGCTGCCGCTCACTTCTTGTTGCGACGCTGAACGCGCGTGCGCTTGAGCAGCTTGCGGTGCTTCTTCTTGGCCATCCGCTTGCGCCGCTTCTTGATAACAGAGCCCACGACTACCCTCGCTCACTTCTCATCACTCGGTGTTTGGGCGCCATGGGCCCACACGACCTACGAGGGGCTAGCCTACCCGCCCGAGAGCTGAGGTCGTAATCGAAGGGGCGGGGAGATCCCCATGAGTGCCCTGTACGGATCTCCCCGGCCTTGCCGTCAGGCGGTGTCCACCCCCACGTAACTGTCGCGGAGGTACTCGTGAACCGCTTGCTCGGGGACGCGGAACGACCGCCCCACCCGGATCGCGGGCAGATGACCGCTGTGCACCAGCCGGTACACGGTCATCTTCGACACCCTCATCACCTTGGCGACTTCCGCCACGGTAAGGAACTGAACCTCGTTCAGAGGCCTTTCGCCAGCTGCAGCCATGACACACCTGAACCTTCCGCACTCGACGGCCACCGGCTTCCCCTTCCGGTGACTCTTCGTCGCTGCGTGCTCACTCCCCAATGTAGGGGCGGGTGATGCGAGTGGGGAAGAGGTGGACGCATCCGCGGCCTACTGTGGCAGACACGCCCGATCGAGTACGTAGCGGGCCAGTGGCAGGTAGTGACGACCCCGCACACTGTCATCAAGTGGAACGACGACCGACACGCGCCCCTCTGCCTCCCCCACGAACGGCGCCGGGTCGTTGACATCGGCCAGCGCGAGCACCTCGAACCCCAGCTGACCTGCCCCGCAGGCCCAGCCGTGATCACCGATCACCACGTCCGGAAGGGGCCCGCCGGCCTCTGCGGCGGCCGCCAGAGCGGTCCGAACCGGCAGAGGGGAGTGAGTGTGCGCGCCGGGCTCACAACCGGAGCGTTCCGGGTCGGCCGCCCGGACCAGCCCGACTCCCCGGAGGTAGTGGAGGTTGTGGGTGCGTAGACCGAACCGGGTCGTTATGTCGACACAGCGACCCTGCGCCGGGGTGAGGACGGTACATCCCGCCGCCGACAGCGCGTCTGCGAGCCCGGCGTAGAAGCCCAGCAGCCGGTCCGGGTGTCCGGTGCCGAACAGCACCGCTGAACGGCACCGGGCCACCGCCGCCAGCCGCTCCGCCCAGGCGTCCAGCGCGGCCAGCGTCCGGTCCGGGTCGATCACATCATGGCCGGAGATGCACCGCGGATCGGCCGAAACCCCGCACCTGTCCGCCATCAGCCCGATCAACTCGCGCGGTCCCCACACCCCTTCGGGCTCGATCCCGATCAGCGCGCGCGGATCCCGGGCCGCGAACAGCCGGTAACTCCGCAGGCTCTCCTCACGCGTCGTCGCCACCGCACCGGCGAGCCGGGCAGCCAGCAGATGCGCGCGCAGGTACGCGGAAGTCGGCACCCCGTGATGGTGCGCGACGGCGGGCCCGGACATCCGGGGAACCGGGAAACACCGCACAGTTGGCGTAACGGCCGCCCGCCTGACGTGACGGCCTCGCGGCCGCACGGCCTTGCGGCCGCACGGCCTTGCGGCGGGTCGGCCTCACGGTGGGAGAGCGAGGAGCGCCCACGCGTGCAGGCGCTCAGACGTGGGAGCCGCACGGTGACGGCCTCGCGGTGTAACGGCCTCGGGGCATGACACGTCGACCGCGGGGGCGGCCGACGCGGGGCGGCCGACGCAGGGACCAAGGACCGGTACAGGGACCGGTACAGGGACCGGTACAAGGACCGGAACAGGGACCGGAACAGGGAGCAGAGCAAGGCCCCGGACAAGGACCGGCGGCGGGAGGACTACGGCAGCAGGCCCCGCAGGGGGAACACGGCGCGGCGGGCGGCCCGGATCGCCTGGTCCAGACGGTCCGCCGGGTCGTAACCCGCCTCCCAGGAGGCCCACTCGACCGGCCACCGCCCGTCCGTCATCCGCTGCGGCCCCAGCTGCCGGGTCCGCGCGTACACCTCCTGACGCCAGCCCTCGGGGATCACGGTCGCCGGGTCCACCGGCCGCTCGGCCGCGATCCCCACCAGGTGCGTCCACGACCGGGGCACGACCTCGACCACCGCGTAGCCGCCCCCGCCCAGCGCGACCCACCGACCGTCGGCGTGCTCGTGCGCCAGGTCGTGGCAGGCCACCTGCACCGCCCGCTGCGCGTCCAGCGACACCGCCAGGTGCGCCAGCGGGTCCTCGAAGTGGGTGTCGGCCCCGTGCTGCGTCACCAGCACCTGCGGCCGGAAGTCCGCGATCAGCTCGGGCACCACCGCGTGGAACGCCCGCACCCACCCGGCGTCCCCCGTCCCGGCCGGCAGCGCCACGTTGACCGCGCTGCCCTCGGCCCCCTCGGCGCCCGTCTCCTCCGGCCAGCCGGTCTGCGGGAACAGGGTGCGGGGGTGCTCGTGCAGGGAGATCGTCAGCACCCGCGGGTCCTCCCAGAACGCCGCCTGCACCCCGTCCCCGTGGTGCACGTCCACGTCGACGTACGCCACCCGTTCCGCGCCCAGTTCCAGCAGCCGCGCGATGGCCAGCGAGGCGTCGTTGTAGATGCAGAAGCCGGAGGCACCGCCCGGCATCGCGTGGTGCAGCCCGCCCGCGAAGTTGACCGCATGCAGCGCCTCCCCGCGCCACACCGCCTCCGCCGCCCCCACCGACTGGCCCGCGATCAGCGCGGACACCTCGTGCATCCCGGCGAACGCGGGATCGTCGACCGTGCCCAGACCGTAGGCCGTGTCCGCCGAGCGCGGGTCGGCCGACGCGGCCTTCACCGCCGCGATGTAGTCCTCCCGGTGGACCAGGCGCAGCGTCGACTCACCGGCCGCCTTGGCGGCGACGACGTCCACCTCCCGGTCGAGTCCGAGGGCGCC
This sequence comes from Streptomyces sp. 3-6, assembly GCF_056323165.1. NCBI lineage: Bacteria > Bacillati > Actinomycetota > Actinomycetes > Kitasatosporales > Streptomycetaceae > Streptomyces > Streptomyces sp. 3-6. The sequence goes on along the minus strand of NZ_JBWHZP010000019.1, from coordinate 3,304 downwards.
CACCAGACTCCGGGTCAGCGCCAGCCGCACCGGGTCCATCGGGTGCTCCCGGCCGAAGTCATAGCCCGTTACTGCTTCGTCCCACATCAGCTGTGTGCGGCCGCTCATGCCCGCCACCGTATCGGTCCGGCCGCGGCGCGAACGACCTGGCGTACACGAGCGTCACCAGCATCAGGACCATCGGGACCAGCATCGCCCCCCGGTAGCTCCACGCGTCCCCCAGCGCTCCGACCAACGGCGACCCGATCAGGAACCCGACGTAGTTGAAGACGTTCAGCCGCGCGACGGCCGCGTCCGAAGCTCCCGGGAACAGCCGGCCCGCCGCAGCGAACGTCTGCGGCACCAGCACACACAGGCCGAGCCCGAGCAGCGTGAACCCCAGCATCCCCGCCCAGGCCCCCGGCGCCCCCGCCACCACCGCGAAGCCGCCCGCCGCCACCAGCGCCCCGGCCCGCACCACCGCCACGGCACCGAACCGCCGCACCCCGAAGTCACCGAGCGTCCGCCCCAGCAGCGTGGTGACCATGTAGACGTTGTAGGGGACGGTCGCCGTCTGCTCCGAACTGCCCAGCACGTCCTGGAGGTACTTCGCGCTCCAGTTGGAGACCGTCGAGTCCCCGATGTACGCCACCGTCATCACCAGGCACAACGGCAGCAGCATCCGGAACGCGACACCCCCGCCGGGACGGAGAGCCTCGTCGCCGCCGGCCCGGGAGACGCGACCGTGGCCCTCCGGATCCGCGTCCGCCGCCCCTGCGCCCCCGCCACCGCCGGTGACCACCCGGGCCGCCCCTCCCTCCTTGGCCGCTCCCCCGGCCCCGGAGTCCGCGTCGACGAACCAGCGGCTTCCCACCAGCGCCGCCGGCATCAGCACCAGCACCACCGGCAGGTACGACACCCACAGCGCCAGCTGCCCGTGCGCCCCCACCCACGCGAGCGACGCACCGACGATCCCGCCGAGGCTGTAGGCCGCGTGGAAACTCAGCATGATGCTGCGCCCGTACGCCCGCTGGAGACTCACGCCGAGCATGTTCATCGAGGCGTCCAGCGCGCCCACCGCCAGGCCGAAGACGGCCAGCGAGACCGCGAGGAAGGCCATGTCCCGCCCCGCGCCCACCCCCAGCAGCGCGAGCAGCACCACGGGCTGCGACCACCGCAGCACACCGCTCGGACGCACCGTCCGCACCAGCCGCTCGGTCGCCACGCTCCCGATCCCGGCTAGGACCGGCACCGCGGCGAGGAAGACCGGCAGCAGCGCGTCGGAGACCCCGTACCGGTCCTGGATCGCCGGGATGCGCGTCACGAGGAGCGCGAACGCGACCCCCTGCACGAGAAAGCTGAACGCCAGCGAGGCCCTGCCGCGCCGCAGCACATCGGTCATGGCGGCGAGCGTAGGGCCCCGGGGTACCGGTGGGTAGATCCGGCCAAAGGTGAATTGCCCTCAGCTCCGCAGGAGTTCGGGTGTGGCCGGGGGCCGGCCGGACGTCTCCGCGGCGCCGTGCCCACCGTCGACCGCCACGTCGGCGGGGAGGACGGTACGGGCGCGGCTCGGTACGTCGGCTGCACGGGGACCCTCGGACCGGGCACCCTCGGACCATGCGCCCTCCGAGCGGACGCCCTCGGACCGGGCACCCTCCGGCAGGGCGCCCTCGGACCGCGTCAACGGTCCGCAGCCCTTCACCTCCGCGGCAATCATCGCCGCCATGGGGCCCGCGCCGAGTGCCCCGCTGACCAGGAACGTGCCGCTCAACGTGACGATCATCAGCACGACTCCGAGCCACACCATGGTGTCCACGGGCACCGTGTACGCCAGCACGACCCGCACCACGCACTCCCCGAGCAGAGCCACACCCCACACCACGGAGAACCGCCACTCGGCCCGCCGGAACGCCTCCGACCCGTCCGACAGACGCGTCCAGGCGGCCTCCCGGTCCGCCCGCGCCCGGGTCAGCCACGGCTTCATCGCCGGCGTCATCATCGGCCTGCCGGCCATCACGGACGCCAGCACCCCGATGCCGATCACACTCCCGATCGCCCCGTCCTTGGCCAGCATCAGCCGGGCGTCACCGGTGACGAAGCCGGCCGCCAGGGAGGCCACGTTCACGAGGAGAACGAGGGCGGCGAAGGCGTTGAGCGACCGGTCCACCACCGCGCTCCACGCGGTCCGGACGGCAGGCAGGACACTGCTCCAGGCGAGAGCACCGACGGTGCCCATCCCGAAGCCGTTCTTCAGGAGGTAGTAGGTCCCCACCGGTACCGCCACGTCGAGGACGATCGGCAGGAAGGTCCGTCGCTTGCTGCTGGGAGTCACCGCGTTCGTCGTCATGCCACCCAGCGTCGCCGCCGGCACCCGGCCGGCAGTAGAAACGAACGTCCGCACCTCGGCATGACAATTGTCAGCACGCACCGTGCCCTCCGGTCACCCGGCAGCTCGAACGGCAGGTCACACAGCGGGACACCCGGCAGGTCACGGCATCGCTCCCCGCAGTGGATCACCCCAGCAGGTCGGGCAGTTCCCGGAGGTCGGCGAAGAGTTGCCGCGCACCCGCGAGCCTCTCGGCCGGGGTCATCGCGGTGAACCCGTACACGTCCATCCCTGCCGCCAGCGCCGCCTGGACACCCAGGGGACTGTCCTCGACGACCGCGCAGCGCTCGGGTGCCACCCCCATCCGCTCGGCCGCGTACAGGAAGAGGTCCGGTGCCGGCTTGCCCCGGCCCACGTCCTGCGAGCTGAAGACGCGCTCGCTCGTGAACCACCGGTCGAGCCCTGTCGTCCGGTGTCCGACGCGGATCCGCTCGTGGCTCCCGGAGGACGCCACACAGTACGGCACCGCATCCGCGGCCAGCTTCTCCAGGACGTCGACGACGCCGGGTACGGGCTTCAGCTCCCGCTCGAACGCCGCGAAGACCCGGCTGTGGAACACGTCGTCGAAGTCGTCCGGCAGCCGCCGTCCCGTCCGTTCCTCGACGAGGTCGTGCACCCGGTGCATGGCGGAGCCCATGTAGTCACGGATGGAGTCCTCGTACGTGGTGGGGTGCCCGAGCTCGGTGAGATATCCGGCCAGCAACCGGTTCGAGATCGGCTCACTGTCGACGAGGACACCGTCGTTGTCGAAGATGACGAGGTCATAGCGCATGCCTCGACCCTAAACGCAGAAAACCCCGCACCGGAATGGTGCGGGGTTCTCCCACTAATTGTTCGGCGGCGTCCTACTCTCCCACAGGGTCCCCCCTGCAGTACCATCGGCGCTGTAAGGCTTAGCTTCCGGGTTCGGAATGTAACCGGGCGTTTCCCCTACGCTAT
>NZ_JBWHZP010000018.1:0-97905 GCF_056323165.1 Streptomyces sp. 3-6 | reverse complement strand
GGTCCGCACCCCCATGCAGTGGACCCCGGACCGCAACGCCGGCTTCTCCTCCTCCGACCCCGGCCGCCTCTTCCTGCCGACGATCATGGACCCGGTCTACGGCTACCAGGTCACCAACGTGGAAGCCTCCATGGCCTCCCCGTCCAGTCTGCTGCACTGGACCCGCCGCATGATCGAGATCCGCAAGCAGAACAGCGCCTTCGGCCTGGGCACCTACACCGAGCTGCCCTCCTCCAACCCGGCCGTCCTCGCCTTCCTGCGCGAGTACGAGGACGACCTCGTCCTGTGCGTCAACAACTTCTCCCGTTTCGCACAGCCCACCGAGCTCGATCTGAGCGCCTTCGCGGGGCGGCACCCGGTCGAACTGTTCGGCGGGGTGCGCTTCCCCGCCGTCGGGGAACTGCCGTACCTGATGACCCTCGGGGGGCACGGCTTCTACTGGTTCCGGCTCCGCAAGGACGCCTCGTAGAACCGGGGCGGGGCGGTTTCCTCCGCCCCGCCCGGGGCACGCATCAGTAACACCCCGCCCACCGGCGGCGCCCCGAGCGCCCCGCCGACGAGGGGGAAAGGACGCGACGCCATGTCGGAAGCCGTCACCCGCACCGTCAGCGCACCGCCCGGCCTCCTTGCGTCACTCGATCCACTGCTGAGGGAATGGCTGCCCAGACAGCGCTGGTTCGCGGGCAAGGGGCGCCCCGTCACGGGCTTCACCCCGGTCTCGGTCACCGAGCTGCTGCCGCCCACCGCCACGCTGGGCCTGTACCACCTGCTGGTCCGTGCGCGGCAGCCGCTCGCCGCGGGCCACGGCGGGCAGGAGCAGCAGCCCGGTGACTGCTACCAGCTGTTCATAGGCGTGCGCGAGGCGCTGCCGCCCCGGCTGGCGCCCGCGCTGATCGGTCATGTCACCCGGGGCCCGCTGGCCGGACGGACGGTCTACGAGGCCCTGCACGACACCCGGCCCGCCGAACTGCTCCTGGAAGCCCTGCGCACCCAGGCTCGGATCGGCGGGCTCCGTTTCGAGCGGGACCCCCGTCGGGAGATCCGGTCCGGCCTGGTGCCGCGCCTGGTGACCGCCGAGCAGTCGAACTCCTCCGTCGTCTACGGGGACACCTACATCCTGAAGCTGCTGCGCCGGGTCGTGCCCGGCGTCAACCCCGACCTGGAGCTGCCGCTCGCGCTGGCGCGGGAGGGCGGCACCCGGGTGCCGCCGCCCACGGCCTGGCTGCTCGCCGACGCCGGGGCCGGGGCGCCCGGCCCGCCCGCGGCGGAGCCGTACGTGCTCGGCGTGCTCCAGCCGTACGTGCAGGGCGCGACGGACGGCTGGGAGCTGGCGCTGCGGGCGCTGGCCAAGGGCGAGGACTTCCTCGCCGACGCCCGTGCCCTCGGGCGCGCCACGGCCGAGGTGCACACCGCGCTGGCCCGTGCCCTGCCGACGGTGAGCCTGGGCCACCCCCAGCTGCGGTCCCTGGTCGACGGCATGACCGAGCGGCTGCACGCGGCGGTGCGGGCGGTGGCGGCGCTGCGGCCGTACGAGGCGGAGCTGCGGTCGGCGTACACGGCGCTGGAGGACCTGGCCTCCGAGGGGTACGAGTGGACCGCTCAGCGGGTGCACGGCGACCTGCACCTCGGGCAGTGCCTGCGGTCCCCGGCCGGGGAGTGGTCGCTGATCGACTTCGAGGGCGAGCCGGCCCGCCCGCTGGCCGAGCGGCGCATGCCCCAGCCCGCGGTGCGGGACGTGGCGGGCATGCTGCGGTCCTTCGACTACGCGGCCCGCTCCGTGGATCCGCCGCAGGCCGACTGGGCCGCGCGCTGCCGGGCGGCCTACTGCACGGGCTACGCGGAGACCGCCGGACGCGACCCGCGCACCGAACCGGTGCTGCTGCGTGCCTATGAGACCGACAAGGCGGTTTACGAGGTGCTGTACGAGGCGCGGCACCGCCCCGAGTGGCTGCCCGTGCCGATGGCCGCCGTGCGCCGGCTCGCCGGTTCCGGCGCCGCCGACCCGACCTGACCACCCCTTCGTCCAGGAGGCTCCGCCCGTGACCCCCCGCCCCGAGCCCAGCGCTCCGCAGCCCGACCAGCCGGACGGACGGCCGGACGGACGGCAGGCCGTGCCGCCGCCCGCCGTACCGCGGAAGAAGTCCGCGGCGAAGAAGCCCGACGGGACCGGCACCGCGGGGAAGAAGGCCGCCCGGAAGAGGGCCACGGCGGCCGGCCGGGAGGCGGCGGGGCCGGCGGACCGGGCGGCGCGGGAGACGACGGAGAAGGCCGGTGGCGCGCGGGCCGCGGAGACGGTGAAGGCGGCGGGGAAGAAGACCCCGGGGGCGTCGGCCGACGGCCCGGCGGAGAGGACGGCGGCCCGGAAGAAGGCGCAGAAGGCCGGATCGAAGAAGGCGGCGGCGAAGAGGACCGCGGTGAAGAAGGCTCCTGGCAAGAAGACCACGGCGAAAAGCCTCCCGGCGGAGGAGGGCGGCCCGCGGGAGGCCGTCGCGGCCGGCGGTCCGGCGGCGGACGCGGGGGCAGACGCGGGGGCGCGGCCCGGTGCCGGCGCGCCGCGGGAGCCGGCCGGGGACACGGACACCGCCACCCGTCAGCCCGTACCCCCCGACATGGAGATCGCCGTCTCCCCCGCCGTCGGCGACGAGGACCGGGAGCGGCTGCTGAACGGCGCGCATCACGCCCCGCACGACGTGCTCGGCGCCCACCCCGTGCCCGGCGGGGTCGTCTTCCGGGTGTTCAAGCCGTACGCCCACGCGGTGACGATCGTCTCCGGGGGCGTGCGGGTGGACCTGCACGACGACGGCGCGGGGTTCTTCTCCGGGCTGCTGCCGCTGCGGGAGGTCCCGGCGTACCACCTGCTGGTGCGCTACGCGGACACGGTCCACGAGACCGAGGACGCCTACCGGTTCCTGCCCACGCTCGGCGAGCTGGACCTGCACCTGATCGGTGAGGGCCGGCACGAGGAGCTGTGGACGGTGCTGGGCGCGCACCCGATGACACACGAGGGGGTGAGCGGTACCCGCTTCTCGGTGTGGGCGCCCAACGCGCGCGGGGTGCGGGTGGCCGGCACCTTCAACTTCTGGGACGCCACCGCCTTCCCCATGCGTTCCCTGGGGGCGACCGGGGTGTGGGAGCTGTTCGTGCCGGGGATCGGCGAGGGCGAGCTGTACAAGTTCGACATCACCCGGCCCGACGGCTCGCGCACGCTGCGCGCCGACCCGATGGCCCGCCGGACCGAGGTCCCCCCGGCCACCTCGTCCGTCGTCACCTCGTCCGCCTACACGTGGGGCGACGCCGAGTGGCTGGAGCGGCGGGCGCAGGCGCCGGCCCACGAGCAGCCGTTCTCGGTGTACGAGGTGCACCTGCCGTCCTGGCGGCCGGGACAGACCTACCGGCAGCTGGCCGAGCAGCTTCCCGCGTACGTCAAGGACCTGGGCTTCACCCACGTGGAACTGATGCCGGTCGCCGAGCACCCCTTCGGCGGATCCTGGGGCTACCAGGTCACCGGCTTCTACGCGCCGACGGCCCGGCTCGGCTCGCCCGACGACTTCAAGTACCTGGTGGACGCGCTGCACCGGGCCGGCATCGGGGTCCTGATGGACTGGGTGCCCGCCCACTTCCCGCGCGACGAGTGGGCGCTGGCCGAGTTCGACGGGCGCCCGCTGTACGAGCACGCCGATCCGCTGCGGGCCGCGCACCCCGACTGGGGCACCCTGGAGTTCGACTTCGGGCGGCGCGAGGTGCGCAACTTCCTGGTGGCCAACGCCCTGTACTGGTGCGAGGAGTTCCACATCGACGGGCTGCGGGTCGACGCGGTCGCCTCGATGCTCTACCTGGACTACTCGCGCGAGCCCGGCCAGTGGACGCCGAACGAGCACGGCGGGCGGGAGAACCTGGACGCGGTGGCGTTCCTGCAGGAGATGAACGCCACGGTGTACCGCAGGGTGCCGGGCGTGGTGACGATCGCCGAGGAGTCGACCGCCTGGGACGGCGTCACCCGGGCCACCCACCACCAGGGACCGAGCGGCTTCGGCGGCCTGGGCTTCGGGCTGAAGTGGAACATGGGCTGGATGCACGACTCGCTGGCCTACATGAGCCACGACCCGGTGCACCGCCGGCATCACCACCACGAGATGACGTTCTCGATGGTGTACGCCTACAGCGAGAACTACGTGCTGCCGATCTCGCACGACGAGGTGGTGCACGGCAAGCGGTCGCTGGTGTCGAAGATGCCCGGCGACTGGTGGCAGCAGCGCGCCAACCTGCGCGCCTACCTGGGCTTCATGTGGGCCCACCCGGGCAAGCAACTGCTGTTCATGGGGCAGGAGTTCGCCCAGGGCGCCGAGTGGTCGGAGGCGCACGGGCCGGACTGGTGGCTGCTCGACCCGCACTACGGGGCGGAGGCCGACCACCGCGGGGTGCGCGATCTGGTGCGGGAGCTGAACACCGTCTACCGGCACACCCCCGCGCTGTGGCGCCTCGACACCCGTCCCGAGGGCTTCCGCTGGGTGACGGGCGACGCCGCCGAGGACAACGTGCTCGCCTTCCTGCGCCACGACGCCGACGGCACCCCGCTGCTCGCCGTCAGCAACTTCGCCCCGGTCGTCCGTTCCGCGTACCGGCTCGGGGTGCCGGACGACGTGCCCGCCTGGCACGAGGCGGTGAACACCGACGCCGCCCGCTTCGGCGGGAGCGGCGTCGGCAACCCGGACCCGGTGAAGCCGGAGCCGCAGGGCCGGCACGGCCACCCGGCGAGCATCCGGCTGGTCCTGCCGCCCCTGGCGACGGTGTGGCTGCGCCCGGCGTGAACCGGGCGGGCGGCCCCGGGTCCCGCGTCAGGCGGGGTCCGGGGCGAGCGCCTCGGCCAGCGGCCGCGGCAGCGGTGCGGAGTGCAGGACGCCGAGCCGCTGGGTGGCCCGGGTGAGCGCCACGTAGAGGTCGCTGGTGCCGTAGCGGCCGGGCTCGACCACGAGCACCGAGTCGAACTCCAGCCCCTTGGCCTGGCGCGGGTCGAGCAGGACCACGGGGTGCGTCAGGTCCGGCTCGGCGCCGGCGGTGACCCCGTCGAGGCGCGCGGCCAGCGCACGGTGCAGGTCGCGGGGCGCGATGACGGCGAGGCGGCCCTCGGCGGGGGTGAGTTCCCCCACCGCCTTCGCGACGGCGCCGGGCAGGTCGTCACCGGCCCGGGCCCAGGGCCGCACCCCGGTGGAGCGGACCGAGCCGGGCGGTTCGAAGCCGGGGTGCTCGGCGCGGACCACGGCCGCCGCGACCTCCATGATCTCGGCCGGGGTGCGGTAGTTGACGCCGAGGCGGGTGTGTTCCCAGCGGTCCTCCACGTAGGGGGCGAGGATCTCCGACCAGGAGCCGACGCCGCCCGCCTCCGAGGTCTGCGCCGGGTCGCCGACCAGGGTCATCGAGCGGGTGGGGCTGCGCCGCATCAGCAGCCGCCAGGCCATGGGCGACAGCTCCTGCGCCTCGTCGACGATGATGTGCCCGAAGGCCCAGGTGCGGTCGGCGGCGGCGCGTTCGGCGGCGCTGCGGTGGTCCTCCTCCTCGTGGCGTTCGGCGAAGCGTTCCGCGTCGATGATGTCGTGCGCGGAGAGCACCTCGACGGAGTCGGGGTCGTCCTCCTCCTTGTCCTCGAACTCGTAGGTCCGGGAGGCGTAGGAGACGTCCAGGACGCCCTGGGCGTAGGCGACCTGCGCCCGCCGTTCGCGGTCGGCCCGCTCCCGGGCGAGACGGTCGTCCTCGCCGAGCAGTTCGGCGGCCTCGTCCAGGAGCGGCACGTCGGACACCGTCCAGTGCCGGGTCACCGGGCGGCGGACGGCGTCGGCGTCCTCGGCGGGCAGGAAGTCATCCGGGGCCGCGAGGAGGTCGGCGACCAGGCGCTGCGGGGTGAGCCGCGGCCACAGCAGGTCGATGGCGGACCAGACCTCGGGGTTCTGGGCGAGTTCGTCGCGGATCTGGGTGACGTCGCTGGGGTCGAGCAGGTTGGAGCCGTCGTAGGGGTCGGTGCCGATGCGTTCGGCGACCATGTCGGTGAGCGTGTTGAGGATGTGTCCCTCGAAGTGCTCCCGGGCCTCGTTGTGCGGCAGCCTGGCGGCCCGGGTGCGTTCCCGTGCCACGCGCACCAGGTCGTCGTCGAGCATCAGCACGTCGCGGTCGTGCTCGATGGTGACCACCGGGTCGGGCAGCGCCTGCCGGGCGCGGACCGCCTCGGCGAGGACACCGGCCATGTCCGCCCGGCCCTTGACGGCGGCGGCCTCCGGGGTGTCGGTCCGGGTCGTCCGCACGCCGGGGAACAGTTCGCCCACGGTCGCCAGCAGCACGCCGGTCTCGCCGAGGCTGGGCAGCACCTCCCCGATGTAGCCGAGGAACGCCGGGTTGGGGCCGACGATCAGGACGGCGCGACGGGCCAGCAGGTCGCGGTGCTCGTAGAGGAGGTAGGCGGCGCGGTGCAGGGCGACCGCGGTCTTGCCGGTGCCGGGGCCGCCCTCCACGACCATGACCCCGCGGTGCGGGGCGCGGATGATGCGGTCCTGGTCGGCCTGGATGGTGCGGACGATGTCGCCCATGCGGCCGGTGCGGGCGGAGTCGAGGGCGGCGAGCAGCACGGCGTCGCCGGTGGGGTCCTCGTGGCCGGTGCGGGTCTCGTCGCCCAGGTCGAGGATCTCGTCGTGCAGGGCGGTGACCTCACGGCCCTCGGTGGAGATGTGGCGGCGGCGCCGCAGTCCCATCGGGGTGTGGCCGGTGGCGAGGTAGAACGGGCGGGCGACGTCCGCGCGCCAGTCGATCAGGACGGGGGTGCGCTCGGTGTCGTCGGCGCGCAGCCCGATGCGGCCGATGTGGTGGCTGTCGCCCGAACCGAGGTCGATGCGGCCGAAGCAGAGGGAGCCGTCCACCGCGTCGAGCGCGGCGAGCAGGCCGGAGCGCTCGGCGACGAGGATGTCCCGTTCCAGCCGCGCCTGCATGGGCGTGTTCCCCTGGGCGAGGGCGTCCCTCACGGACTCCTCGGCGTCACCGCGGAGGGCGTCGACGCGTGCGTACAGTCCGTCGATGAATTCCTGTTCCTCTCGCAATTCATCGTCCGGAAATTCGGTGTTTGACAATGCAGCTCCCGCCCGGATATGATGCACTCATTGAGTTCCGACTTCGATTCTTCTCTTCGAAGTCGCGAATCATCGAATATACGCCGCGAAAACCCCCGGACGCAATTGCCGGGGGTTTTTTGATGCCCGGACAAGGGCCGGGCGGCCGAATCCGCGGGGGAGGCGGGACCCGGCCGCCCGGCTGGTGGAGGCCCGGTACGGGAGGGGCCTCCGGGGGACCCGGACGGCTGAGCGGCAGGAGGTGGGGGGAACCGCCCGGCCGCCCGGGAGGAGAGGGGGACGCGTGGTCCCGCCGGGGCCGCGGCTTCAGGCCTTGGCCAGTTCCTTCTCGCCGCCCGCCCCGGCCGGCTCCGCGGGCGCGGCGGCCGGGGCCGTGTCGTCGGCGGAGCCGGCGTGGTCGTCCAGCAGGGTCCGCTCGTCGAACGGCGCCCGGCCGGTCAGGACCTCCTGGACCCGTTCCTTGTCGATCTCCTTGGTCCAGGTGCCGATCAGCACCGTGGCGACCGCGTTGCCGGCGAAGTTGGTCAGGGCGCGGGCCTCGCTCATGAAGCGGTCGATGCCGACGATGAGGCCGATGCCGTCCACCAGGGCCGGCTTGTGCGACTGCAGACCGCCGGCCAGCGTCGCCAGGCCCGCGCCGGTCACGCCGGCCGCCCCCTTGGAGGCGACCAGCAGGAACAGCAGCAGCGGGATCTGCTCGCCGACCGACATCGGTGTGCCCATCGCGTCGGCGATGAACAGCGAGGCCATCGTCATGTAGATCATGGTGCCGTCGAGGTTGAAGGAGTAGCCGGTCGGGACGGTGATGCCGACCACCGGCTTGCTGACGCCCAGGTGCTCCATCTTGGCGATGAGCCGCGGCAGCGCCGACTCGGAGGACGAGGTCGACAGGATCAGCAGGAACTCGCGGCCCAGGTAGCGGAAGAGGGTCCAGATGTTCAGGCCCGCCACGATCCGGAGCATGGCGCCCAGCACCAGGAAGATGAACAGCACGCAGGTGACGTAGAAGCCGAGCATCAGCACGGCGAGGCTCTTGAGCGCGTCCAGGCCGGCGGACCCGGTGACCGCGGCCATGGCGCCGAAGGCGCCGACCGGGGCGGCCCACATGATCATGGCGAGCACCCGGAAGACCAGGCGCTGGATGTGCTCGATGCCGCGCAGCACCGGCCGGCCGGCGTCGCCCATGGCCTGCAGCGCGAAGCCGCAGAGCAGGGCGATGAGCAGGGTCTGCAGGACCTCGCCGGAGGTGAACGCGGACACGATGGTGCCCGGGATGATGCCGAGCAGGAACTCGGTGGTGTCCTTGGCCTCCGCGTCGATCTGGGCGTGGCCGGTCTCCTTGACCGCGTCGGTGATGGCGAGGCCGGTACCCGGGTCGAGGATGTTGCCGACAATCAGGCCGATGGCGAGGGCGACGACCGACATCACCATGAAGTAGCCGAGCGCGATGCCGCCGACGGCGCCGACCTTGGCGGCCTTCCGCACGGAACCGATGCCCAGCACGATGGTGCAGAAGATGATCGGGGAGATCATCATCTTGATCAGGTTCACGAAGCCGGTGCCGATCGGCTTCAGCCCGACCGCGAAGTCCGGTGCGAGCAGGCCCACCCCGATGCCGAGGGCGACCGCGATGATCACCGCGATGTAGAGATAGTGCGTGCGGTCCCGCTTGACCTCGGGTGCGGCTGGTGCCGTATCGGCTGTGCTGGTCACGGCGGCCCTCCTTGACGTCGTCGTCGGCCTCACCGGCGTGCGGCTCACGTCCGGGGGATGGAGTTCGGGGGAACGCCGTGACTATGTCCCGCCCTGTGAGCGCGGTCACCCTTCCGTTCATTTAGTTCATCGCGGGACCGGAAGGCACACTGACGGGATGCGTCTGCCCCTCCCCCGGCCCCGCAGCCTCGCGGGCCAGCTGTTCGCCATGCAGGCCGTGCTGATCGCGGTCCTGGTGGTGGGGTACGCGGTGTTCGGCTTCGTCAGCGACCGCAGCCAGGCCGAGGAGGCCGCGGGCGACCAGGCCACGGCGGTGGCCCTGTCGGTCGCCGACTCGCCCTCCGTCCGGGAGGCGATCCGCTCGGCCGACCCCTCCGCGGCGCTCCAGCCGTACGCGCTGGCGGTGGTGCGGGACACCGACATCGACTTCGTGACGATCATGAACCCGCGGGGCATCCGCTGGACCCACCCGGATCCCGGCGAGATCGGTCTGCCCTTCCGCGGCCACACCGCCCCCGCCCTGGAGGGCCGCACCTTCACCGAGACCTACACCGGTACGCTCGGCCCGTCCGTGCGGGCGGTCACCCCCGTCCGGGACGGGGACCGGATCATCGGCCTGGTCAGCGCGGGCATACGGGTGGAGGAGATCAGCCAGCGCGCCCGGGGGCAGCTCACGGCGCTGCTCGTGGTCGCGTCCGGCGCCCTCGGCCTCGGCGCGATCGGCACGTACGTCATCAACGCGCGGCTGCGCCGGCACACCCACGGCATGAACGCGACCGAGCTGAGCCGCATGCACGACTACCATCAGGCCGCGCTGCACGCCGTGCGCGAGGGCCTGCTGATGCTGGACGGGCAGCACCGTGTCGCGCTGATCAACGACGGCGGCCGGGTCCTGCTGGGCGTGGCCGACGAGGAGGACGTGGTGGGCCGACCGGTCGCGGAGCTGGGGCTGCCCGCTCCCCTGACGGGGGCGCTGCTCGCCTCGGAGCCGCGGGTGGACGAGGTGCACCTGACCGAGGAGCGGGTCCTGGTGGTGAACACCTCACCGGTCTCGGGCGGGGAGCGGCGCGGCACGGTGGTGACCCTGCGGGACGTCACCGAACTGCAGTCCCTGATGGGCGAGCTGGACTCGGAGCGGGGCTTCTCGCAGGCGCTGCGGTCCCAGGCGCACGAGGCGGCGAACCGGCTGCACACGGTCGTGTCGCTGATCGAACTGGGCCGGGCCGAGGAGGCGGTGGACTTCGCGACCGCCGAGCTGGAGCTGGCGCAGGCGCTCACCGACCAGGTGGTGGCGGCGGTCGGCGAGCCGGTGCTGGCGGCGCTGCTGCTGGGCAAGACGGCCCAGGCCAACGAGCGGGGCGTGGAGCTGGTGGTGTCCGGCGACAGCCGGCTGGACGACGGGCTGCTGCCGGACTCGCTGCCCGCCCGGGACCTGGTCACCATCCTCGGCAACCTGATCGACAACGCCGTCGACGCGGCCCAGGGCGGCACGCCGCCCCGGGTGACGGTCACGGCGCTGACCCGGCCGGACGCGGAGCCGAACCGGGAGCACGCGGAGCCGGCCCGGCCGGCGGAGGAGCCGCCCCGGCCGGACGCGGAGCTGGTGCTCAGCGTCCGGGACACCGGGCCGGGCGTCGATCCGGAGCACGCCGAGACGCTGTTCCAGCGCGGCTTCAGCACCAAGCCCGCGGGGCCGGGCGGGCGCGGGCTGGGGCTCGCGCTGGTCCGGCAGGCGGTGGCGCGCCACGGCGGATCGCTGGCGGTGACCTCGCCGGACGACGGCGGCGCGGTGTTCGAGGTACGGCTCCCGCTGCGGGCCGCGCCGGCCGCCCGGTCCGGGCGCTCCGGGCGGGGGACGGCCGTGGACGGTGCGGCGCCGGTCGGTGCGGGAGGCGGCGCATGAGCGGCCGGCCCATCCGGGTGCTCGTGGTGGAGGACGATCCGGTCGCCGCCGACGCCCATGTGATGTACGTCGGCCGGGTGCCCGGGTTCACGGCCGTCGGCAAGGTGCACACCGGCGGGGAGGCCCGCCGCGCGCTGGAACGCACCGCCGTCGACCTGCTGCTGCTCGATCTGCACCTGCCGGACGTGCACGGACTCCAGCTGGCCCGCTCGCTGCGGGCGGCCGGGCACCAGGCCGACGTCATCGCGGTGACCTCGGCGCGGGACCTGGCCGTGGTGCGCGAGGGCGTGTCGCTGGGGGTGGTGCAGTACGTGCTGAAACCGTTCACCTTCGCCACCCTGCGGGACCGGCTGGTCCGCTACGCCGAGTTCCACGCGGCGGCGGGCGAGGCCAGCGGACAGGACGAGGTCGACCGCGCCCTGGCCGTCCTACGCGCCCCCGGCCCCGCCGCGCTCCCCAAGGGGTTGAGCGCTCCGACCCTGGAGCGGGTCACGGTGGCGCTGCGCGACGCCGGGGAGGGCATGACCGCGGCGGGCGTCGCGGAGGCGGTGGGCATCTCCCGGATCACCGCCCGCCGGTACCTGGAGCACCTGGTGGAGGCGGGACACGCGGCCCGGCGCCCGCAGTACGGCACCGTGGGCAGGCCGGAGCTCCAGTACCGGTGGGTGAGGCGGCGGCCCTAGGGGCTTCCGACGGATCTCCGCGGCGGCCCCCGGTGTGTCGTTCCGGGACGGGGTGACGCGCCGGCCGTGGAACGGCGGGGTGGGCGCCGGTCGTGAGGCGGGGCCCGGACGGCGCGGTCCTCGCGTCACCCCCGGGGCGCGCGCCGGTTCGCGGGAGGCGCGCACGCCGTCGGCCGCGCGCCGGGTCCGGTTTGCGCCGCCGGGCGGACGCCGTCCCGGAGGTGGGTGGGGGCCGCGGGGCGCACGGGGGTACGAGCCGCGCGACGGCGACCGTACAGCCGCTCGAACCGCCGTGGGAGCCCCGGCGACGCCGAAGACCGCGCATATGCCCGATGAGCTTGCGGTTCTCCTCGGACGGGCTCGGCCCACGGGACCCGCGGCCGGCCGGCGCGGGCGTCCGCCGCACGGGGCGACCCGCCGGTAGTCGTAGCTTCGCACCATGAGTGATCCTGGCCGAACCGACCGTAGTCACCGCCGCCCGCCGGGCCTAGCTTGTGGGCCGTGCCCCGACCTACCGCCCGACCGCACCGCCTCCCGCCCTCCGGCCCCCGGCAGGCCCCGCCGTTCAACGCCGCCGCCGCCCGCCGCCTGCGTTCCGCCCTCGGCATGGACGCGGCCCAGATCGCCCACACCCTGCGTGTCTCCTACGGGCTCCCGCACGTCACGCCGGACCTCGTCCTCGGCTGGGAGCGCGGGCTCGCCGCGCCGTCCGCCACCGAACTCACCGCCCTGGCAGGGGTGTTGTGGTGTTCGCCGGGTGAGCTGATCGGCCGTCCGCGCACCCTGCGCGAGCACCGCATCGCGCGGGGCCTGGCCCCCGAGGACGTGGCCCGTGCCGTCGGGCAGGAGATCCACGCGTACCTGCGGATGGAGGAGACGGGGCAGTGGCGCGGCTCCGAACGGCAGGCCACCGCGCTCGCCGCGGTGCTCTCGCTGTCCCTGGCCGACCACATCGCGGTCACCGGGCGGGAGGCGAGACTCGCCGAGCTGCTGCGGAACGCGGCCACGACCCGCTGGCAGGCGTACGTGCGGCCGGTGGCGCGGATCGTGCCGCTGGAGCGGCGGCTGCTGGAGCGCGTGCTCCAGCGCCTGCACCAGGACTACCAGGGCCACATGGCCGCCACCCTCAGCTGGGGCGGCGGCAGCGGCGACGCGGGCGAGGAGGGCCGCGCGTTCCTGGACCGGATCGTCGAGCACTTCTGGACGGCGGCCGGGTACGGCTGACCGGCGCACGCCTCCCGGCGCTCCCGGCCTCCACGGTGCGACGCCCACCGGGACGGCGAACCCCCGCGCAGCAGCCCCTGCGGGGCCGGCCGTCCGGGGCCGTCCCTCCGGGTCCGCCCCGGGCGGACGTCCGGCCCGTGCTGTCGGGGGGCCCGTCCAGAAGCCCCTAGAAGACCGACTCGGCCTCGTCCATGCGGTCCGTCGGCACCGTCTTCAGCTCGGTGACCGCCTCGGCCAGCGGGACCATCACGATGTCCGTGCCGCGCAGCGCGGTCATCCGCCCGAAGTCGCCCCGGTGCGCGGCCTCCACCGCGTGCCAGCCGAAGCGGGTCGCGAGCACCCGGTCGTACGCCGTCGGCACACCGCCGCGCTGGACGTGACCGAGGATGACCGGCTTGGCCTCCTTGCCCAGGCGCCGCTCCAGCTCGCGGGCCAGGGCCGTGCCGATGCCCTGGAAGCGCTCGTGGCCGAACTGGTCGATCTCGCCCTTGCCGTAGTCCATGGTGCCGTCGGCGGGGTGGGCGCCCTCGGCGACGCAGATGACCGCGAACTTCTTGCCCCGGGCGAAGCGCTCCTCGACCATCTTGACGATCTGCCCGGGGTCGAAGGCCCGCTCGGGCAGGCAGATGCCGTGGGCGCCGGCGGCCATGCCGGACTCCAGGGCGATCCAGCCCGCGTGCCGGCCCATCACCTCGACGACCATCACGCGCTGGTGGGACTCGGCGGTGGTCTTCAGACGGTCCATCGCCTCGGTGGCGACGCCGACGGCGGTGTCGAAGCCGAAGGTGCGGTCCGTGGAGGAGATGTCGTTGTCGATGGTCTTGGGCACGCCGACCACCGGCAGGCCCGCGTCCGACAGCATGCGCGCCGCGGTGAGGGTGCCCTCGCCGCCGATCGGGATCAGGGCGTCGATGCCGAAGTCGCGGATCATGTCCGAGGCGTTCTCGCACGCCTCGCGGAGCCGGTCCCGCTGCAGGCGGGACGAGCCGAGGATGGTGCCGCCGCGGGCCAGGATGCCGCTGACCGCGTTGAGGTCGAGGGTGCGGTAGCGGCCGTCGAGGAGACCGGCGTAGCCGTCCTCGAAGCCGATGACCTCGTCGCCGTAGTTGTCGACGGCCCGGTGCACGACGGACCGGATCACTGCGTTCAGCCCCGGGCAGTCGCCGCCTGCGGTGAGAACTCCGATGCGCATCGTGCTGTGTCTCCTGGTCGCTGTCGATACCGGTGAGCCAACCCCGATTGTTTCATGCCGCGCGGCGGACCGGTCCTCCCCGGGCCGGACGCCCCTCCCGGCCGGGCCGGACGGAGGGGCGTCCGGCCGGGCGGCGAGGGTACGGTCAGGAGGGCTGTCCCGTTCGCCGCCCGGCTGGTTCCGGGCGCTCCGGGGCGGCCCCGGAACCACCGCCGACACCCGACGGAACGGAGAGCGCGCGTGACCCGCAGCGTGTACGTGACCGGCATCGACCGCGGCGACGGCCGCCAGGTCGTCGAACTGGGAGTGATGGAGCTCCTGACCCGGCAGGTCGACCGCGTCGGCGTCTTCCGTCCCCTGGTGCACGACGGTCCGGACCGCCTGTTCGAGCTGCTGCGGGCCCGCTACCGGCTCACCCAGGACCCGGCCACCGTCTACGGCATGGACTACCACGAGGCGTCGACGCTCCAGGCCGAGCGGGGCACCGACGAGCTGGTGTCGACGCTCGTCGACCGCTTCCACCGGGTCGCCCGGGACTACGACGTCGTCCTGGTCCTCGGCACCGACTACGCCGACACCCAGTTCCCGGACGAGCTGTCCCTCAACGCCCGGCTCGCCAACGAGTTCGGCGCCTCGGTGATCCCGGTCGTCGGCGGGCGGCGGCAGACCGCCGAGTCGGTGCGCGCCGAGACCCGCAACGCCTACCGCGCCTACGACACCCTCGGCTGCGACGTGCTCGCCGTGGTGGTCAACCGGGTGGCCCCCGAGGACCGCGACGAGATCGCCGAACGGCTCACCACCCGGCTGCCGGTGCCCTGTTACGTCGTCCCGGACGACCCCGCGCTGGCCGCGCCCACCGTCTCCCAGATCGCGCAGACGCTGGGCGCCCAGGTGGTCCTCGGCGACGACTCCGGGCTGTCCCGGGACGCCCTGCACTTCGTCTTCGGCGGCGCGATGCTGCCCAACCTGCTCGCCGCGCTGCAGCCCGGCAGCCTGGTCATCACCCCCGGCGACCGCGCCGACCTGGTGGTGGGGGCGCTCGCCGCGCACAGCGCCGGGACGCCGCCGATAGCGGGCGTGCTGCTCACCCTCGACGAGGTGCCCGGCGAGGCGATCCTCACCCTCGCCGCCCGCCTCGCGCCCGGCACCCCGGTGCTGTCGGTGCCCGGCAACAGCTTCCCCACCGCCGAGCAGCTGTTCTCCCTGGAGGGCAAGCTCAACGCGGCCACCCCGCGCAAGGCGGAGACCGCGCTCGGCCTGTTCGAGCGGTACGCCGACACCGGGGAGCTGAGCCGCCGCGTCTCCGCGCCCAGCAGCGACCGGGTCACCCCGATGATGTTCGAGCACTCGCTGCTGGAACAGGCCCGCTCCGACCGGCGGCGGGTGGTGCTGCCGGAGGGCACCGAGGAACGGGTGCTGCACGCGGCCGAGGTGCTGATGCGCCGCGGGGTGTGCGACCTGACGCTGCTCGGGCCGGTGGACGGCATCCGCAAGAAGGCCGCCGACCTGGGCATCGACCTCGGTGACGCGCAGCTGATCGACCCGGCCGTCTCCGAGCTGCGGGAGGCGTTCGCCGCCCGGTACGCGGGGCTGCGGGCGCACCGGGGCGTCACCGAGGAGCTGGCGTACGACGTGGTCTCCGACGTGAACTACTTCGGCACCCTGATGGTCCAGGAGGGCCTGGCCGACGGCATGGTGTCCGGGTCGGTGCACTCGACGGCGGCGACCATCCGGCCCGCCTTCGAGATCATCAAGACCCGGCCGGACGCCTCGATCGTCTCCTCGGTCTTCTTCATGTGCCTGGCCGACAAGGTGCTGGTCTACGGCGACTGCGCGGTCAACCCGGACCCGGACGCGGAGCAGCTCGCCGACATCGCCGTGCAGTCGGCGGTCACGGCGGCCCGGTTCGGGGTGGAGCCGCGGATCGCGATGCTGTCGTACTCGACGGGCACGTCCGGCTCCGGCGCGGACGTCGACAAGGTGCGCCGGGCGACCGAGCTGGTGCGCGCCCGCCGGCCCGACCTGAGGATCGAGGGGCCGATCCAGTACGACGCGGCCGTGGAGCCGTCGGTGGCCGCGACCAAGCTGCCGGACTCGGAGGTCGCCGGGCAGGCGAGCGTGCTGATCTTCCCCGACCTGAACACCGGCAACAACACCTACAAGGCGGTGCAGCGCTCGGCCGGGGCGATCGCCGTCGGCCCGGTGCTCCAGGGCCTGCGCAAGCCGGTCAACGACCTGTCCCGGGGGGCCCTGGTGCAGGACATCGTCAACACCGTCGCCATCACGGCGATCCAGGCCCAGTCCCCGTCCGAGAGCCCGTCCGAGAGCCCGGCGAAGCACGCGTCCGACGACGCGTCCGACAACGAAGAGGCGTCCCACCCGTGAGTCCGTCCCGTCCCTCCTCCTCCGTCCCGTCCGGCGGGAGCCGCCCGGCCGGTCCGGCCCGTGTGCTCGTCCTCAACTCCGGCTCGTCGTCGGTGAAGTACCAACTCCTCGACATGGGCGACGGCGCCCGGCTGGCCACCGGTCTGGTCGAGCGCATCGGCGAGCGCACCTCGCTGGTCCGGCACGTGCCGCTGGCGACGGGCGGCGCTCCCCGGGAGCGCACCGGCCGGATCCCCGACCACGAGGCCGCGCTGAAGGCGATGGCCGAGGAGATGGCCGAGGACGGGCTGGGGCTGGACTCACCCGACCTGGCCGCCATCGGGCACCGGGTGGTGCACGGCGGGCTGCGCTTCACCGAGCCGACCCTGATCGACGACGCCGTGTGCGCCGAGATCGAACGGCTCATACCGGTGGCCCCGCTGCACAACCCCGCCAACCTCACCGGCATCCGGACCGCGCGCGCCCTGCGCCCCGACCTGCCGCAGGTGGCCGTCTTCGACACCGCGTTCCACACCACGATGCCGGAGGCGGCGGCCCGCTACGCGATCGACGTGAAGACCGCCGACGAGCACCGGGTGCGCCGCTACGGCTTCCACGGCACCTCGCACGCCTACGTCTCGCGGGAGACGGCGCGGCTGCTCGGGAAGGCGCCCGAGGAGGTGAACGTGATCGTGCTGCACCTGGGCAACGGGGCGTCCGCCTCGGCGGTGCGGGGCGGGAGGTGCGTCGACACCTCCATGGGGCTGACGCCGCTGGAGGGCCTGGTGATGGGTACGCGGTCCGGGGACATGGACCCGGCCGTCATCTTCCACCTGATGCGGGTGGGCGGCATGTCCGCCGACGAGATCGACACGCTCCTGAACAAGCGGAGCGGTCTGGTCGGGCTGTGCGGGGACAACGACATGCGGGAGATCCGGCGCCGGGTCGACGAGGGCGACGAAGAGGCGAAGCTCGCCTTCGACCTCTACATTCACCGACTGAAGAAATACATAGGTGCCTATTGCGCCGTCCTCGGACGGGTGGACGCGGTGGCCTTCACCGCCGGCGTGGGCGAGAACTCGGCCCCGGTGCGGGAGGCTGCCGTTCAGGGCCTGGAAGGGCTCGGCCTGGCGGTCGACGGCGCGCGGAACGCGGCGCGCGGTGACGGGGCGCGGCTGATCTCGCCCGAGGGTGCGCGGGTCGCGGTCGCCGTGGTACCGACGGACGAGGAAAGGGAGATTGCCACGCAGACCTACGCCCTGGTCGGAAAGAACAATTGAGCGTCGCCTTTCTCATTTGTATTTTCCGCCAGACGGAATATTCCGGAGCGAAACAAACGGATAGGATCGCCCCATGCGCCGTTCGAAAATCGTCTGTACCCTCGGCCCCGCGGTCGACTCCCACGAGCAGCTCGTCGCCCTGATCGAAGCCGGCATGAACGTGGCCCGCTTCAACTTCAGCCACGGCACCCACACCGAGCACCAGGGCCGGTACGACCGTGTCCGGGCCGCCGCCAAGGAGACCGGCCGGGCCATCGGTGTGCTCGCCGACCTCCAGGGCCCCAAGATCCGTCTGGAGACCTTCGCGGAGGGTCCCGTCGAGCTGGTGCGCGGTGACGAGTTCACCATCACCACCGAGGACGTCGCGGGCGACCGGACGATCTGCGGAACCACCTACAAGGGCCTGCCGGGCGACGTGAACCGCGGCGACCAGGTACTGATCAACGACGGCAACGTCGAGCTGAAGGTGCTGGACGTCGAGGGCCCCCGGGTGCGGACGATCGTCATCGAGGGCGGTGTCATCTCCGACCACAAGGGCATCAACCTGCCCGGCGCGGCTGTGAACGTGCCGGCGCTGAGCGAGAAGGACATCGAGGACCTGCGGTTCGCGCTGCGGATGGGCTGCGACCTGGTCGCGCTGTCCTTCGTCCGGGACGCCAAGGACGTCGCCGACGTG
This sequence comes from Streptomyces sp. 3-6, assembly GCF_056323165.1. Lineage (NCBI taxonomy): Bacteria > Bacillati > Actinomycetota > Actinomycetes > Kitasatosporales > Streptomycetaceae > Streptomyces > Streptomyces sp. 3-6. The sequence goes on along the minus strand of NZ_JBWHZP010000018.1, from coordinate 79,761 downwards.
CACCGCGTCATGGACGAGGAGGGCCGCCGGGTCCCCGTCATCGCCAAGGTCGAGAAGCCGCAGGCGGTGGAGAACATGGAGGACGTCGTGATGGCGTTCGACGGCGTCATGGTCGCCCGTGGCGACCTGGCCGTCGAGTACCCGCTCGAGAAGGTCCCCATGGTGCAGAAGCGCCTGATCGAGCTCTGCCGGCGCAACGCCAAGCCGGTGATCGTGGCGACCCAGATGATGGAGTCGATGATCACCAACTCCCGCCCGACCCGCGCCGAGGCGTCGGACGTGGCCAACGCGATCCTGGACGGCGCGGACGCGGTCATGCTGTCGGCCGAGTCGAGTGTCGGCGCCTACCCGATCGAGACCGTGCGGACCATGTCGAAGATCGTCCAGGCGGCCGAGCAGGAGCTGCTGTCCAAGGGCCTGCAGCCGCTGGTGCCGGGCAAGAAGCCGCGCACCCAGGGCGGTTCGGTGGCCCGCGCGGCCTGCGAGATCGCGGACTTCCTGGGCGGCAAGGGCCTGGTGGCCTTCACCCAGTCCGGCGACACGGCCCGCCGCCTGTGCCGCTACCGGGTCGCGCAGCCGATCCTGGCGTTCACCACCGACGAGTCCACCCGCAACCAGCTCGCGCTCAGCTGGGGCGTGGAGCCGCACGTGGTGCCGTTCGTGAACAGCACCGACGAGATGGTCGACCTGGTGGACCAGGAACTGGTCAAGCTCAACCGCTTCGGCGAGGGCGACGTCGTGATCATCACGGCCGGCTCGCCCCCCGGTGTCCCCGGCACCACCAACATGGTGCGGGTGCACCACCTCGGCGAGGCGACCTCCTGAGCGTGACGCGGCCGTACGACGCCGACGGCGCCCCCGGTGATCGGGGGCGCCGTCGGCGCGTGTGCGGGGTCCGCGGCAGGGGTCGGCGGGCCTGGAAGGGCACGGCCCCGGACACCGTCGTCGGGTGTCCGTCCGCCGCGCGGCGCCCGGCACGCGCTCTCGCCGCACGGCCCGCCCTCCGGGCGGACGACGGGAGGGTGACGGCCGGCCGTCAGTCCACGAACTGGTGCAGCCCGGGGATGTGCAGGGTCCCGCCGAACTGGCCGGCCTGCTGCACCGTGACGTCGGTGAAGTAGATCAGCGGGATGTTCAGCGGCGGCGGGTGCTCCGGGTCGAAGGTGATGGGGATCAGCCCGAGCAGCTTCCCGGAGATGCTCTCCGTGTACATGATGGTGTCGCCGTCGCGGATCGTGGACGTCGAGCCCTTCGCCGCCTGCACGTGGTAGGTCTTGCCGGACTGCTTGTCCTCGACCGTCTGGTGCAGGTCACCGATGTCGGTGCCGCCGGAGACCACGTACTTCAGCACCTTCTTGGTGCTGCCGTCGGCCGTGCGCACCTGGACGATGCCCTTGTAGTCGGCGCCCTTCAGCAGCAGCGAACTGGCGTTGAGGAACCAGGGATCGTCGGGCAGCGGCACCGTGTTGTCGACACCGCCCTCGGCGTCCGTGGCGACCGGGCAGTCCTCCAGGTCCGTGCCGGACGACTCGGACGGGCTCGGCGACGGGGTGGCCTCGGCCTCCGGGGTCCCGGTGGCCTCCTCCTCCGGCTCGCCGGACTCCTCGGCCGCACCGCCGGCGCCCTGGTCCGCCCCGGCCGGATCGCCGGCGGCCTCCTCGGACGCGCCCGGCTTCCCGGCGGACGGGTCCGCCGTCCTCGCGGCGGACTCCTTCGCGGCACCGGCCGGGTCCTCGGCCGGGTCGCCGCTCGCGGACGGGGCCGGACTCTCCTCGGCCTCCTCGTCCTTGTCCTTGGGGGTGAAGGCGTCCTTGAGGGCGTCGCCGATCTTCTCCAGGACGTTGCGGTCGGTCTCCGACGGGGAGGGCTCCGGCTCGGCCGGCGCCCCGGTCTCCTCGGCGTTCGCGGACGGGGCGGGAGCGGGCTCGGCCTTGTCGTCGGAACCTGAATCCGGCGAAGAGGCACCGCCCTTCCGCGCGCCCGTCTCGGCGCCCTTCCCGTCCCCGACGGCGGACGCGGCGGGCTCGCCGGTGTCCTCCGCGGGCGCGTCGGTGGCGCTCGCCGAGGGGGACGGCGTGGGCGAGGCGGAGGCGTCGTCGCCGTCCTTCTCGTCCTGGTCGCCCTCCTTCTCGGCCTCCTCCAGGGCCGCCAGACAGTCCTTGAACTCGTCGGCGGTCAGGCTCCGGGAGGTCGGCTGGTCGTCCGCCTGCGCGAGCGTCGGAGTGAACCCCATGCCCATCAGGACGGCGGTCGGCATCGCCGCGATGGCTATCGCCTTGCCCGCCGGCATGTGGAAGCGGGTGAACAGCGGCTTCCTGGGTGCCGCGTGCCGCGGCCCGGTTCTCGCGCGGGACTTCTCCGCGTCGGACCCGCGGGTCGCCTCGTCAGCCGGCACTGTGCCTCCCGTTCGCCCCGTTCCCCGGGCTCGTTCCTGACAGATCGTTCGGCTCGCCCACCGCCGCGGGGCCCTCGGCCGGCGGCAGGGCCGTGGTCTCGTCCGCCGCGGCCTCCGGGGCGGACTCCGTGACCCCGCGGTCCGCCGGCGGCTGCTCCGCGGGCGGCACGCCGGGCGCCCAGGCCACGGCCATCGCTCCGCCGATCAGGGCGAGCAGGAAGCCGATGAGGAAGCCGCCGAAGTTGGACACGGGGATGGACACGAGCCCGAGGAGGATCGCCGCGACTCCCGCGAAGACCCGGACGTGCTTCTGGAACCAGAGGCTGACGCCGAGGACGACGAGCAGCACGCCGATGATCAGCGACCCGGCGCCCGCCGTGGTCGCCATGGCGAGCGTCAGGTGTCCGATCTGGAGGTTGGCGTACGGGAAGTAGGCGATGGGGAGTCCGGCGAGCAGGACGAACAACCCGGCCCAGAACGGCCGTTCGCCCCGCCAGGCGCGGAACTGCAGCCTTCGGCGGGTGAACTGGCCGGTGGCGGCAGGAGTCTCGGCGCTCATGGAAAACAGCTCCCTGGTACGGCATTGCTGTGGTGGTGATGTGCGCCGCGCGTGACCACGCGCGGCGGGAAGGTGGACGGGCGGGGGCGCCACCGGCTCCCCCGCCCGTCAAGGAGTGCTTAGTAGCACTCCTTGACACCCGTCGAGAGCGACATCTTCAGGCCGCTGAGCTTGAAGGTTCCGGCGGTGGTCGCCCACGCCGTCTGCTTCACGTCCTTCAGGACGGCCTTGTCGGCCTGCTGGGCGAACCCGTACGGGTTGGCCTGCTCGCTGCCGCCCTTCATGCCCGGACCCTTGTTGGCGTCCTTGGCGGCCACACCGATGTCGATGTTCGTGAACGTGGCATCGGCGTTGAGGTCGGCGACGTCGATGTACAGGTTCTCGGCCTCGACCGGCTGAGCACCGTCACCGGCGCGCAGGATCAGGCTGACGTTCCCGAGCACCGGGATGTTCGGGGTGACGACCGACTGGCACAGGCTCTTGATGGTCGCCGACTTGAACGCCGAGACCGCGACGGGGTGGACCGTCTTCTTGCCGGTGAGGGTGTACCCCTCGTCAAGGGCGCCGTACTGCGAGAAGCCCGTACCGACGAGCTCCTTCGTGGTGACCTTGAACGACTGGCCGGACACGCTGAACGAAGCGGCGAGAGCACCCTGCGCGAGGGCGACACCTATCGCTGCCGTGGCGGCCACGCTGGGCACCATGACCACAGCGAACCGCTTCCATCTGGTCCCGCCACGCACCTGGGACTCCATATTTCCTCCTTCTCGGACGTACATCTCCTGTCCTGACGCGCCGCCAGTGGGCGGACGGCCGGACAGGGATGGGAGAAGTGCTACGTCCTCGGAAGGGGAGCGCCCGCACTCGGCGGCGCACTTGGCGCCCGAATCACCGGCGATCACCCCCGAGCGACAACCACTGGTCGCGCCTGACACGTATCACGCACAACCTGCTGGACAGGCTTCGCCGGCTGGACGAAGACCCCCCTGTCCAAGAGCCGGTGGCGACGGCCGCCGGCCCTGCTCGGTGGGGACCCAGGATCTCCCTGACCCGACCGGCTGCCGGGGGGAGGGAAGGGACCGAGCGTCGCCGATCGTGGTGCATTCTCGCCGCCCGCACAAGGGGGTTCGTTACTCGCTAGTAACGGCCGGATAACCGCGGGACGACCCAGCGGCCCCGTCCGGCGACGCTGGGTGTCCTGGCGGGGGCGCACAAAACTATTGATCGATGGACAGAAACCGACAGACCGGAGCCCGCGACTTACTCGCAGTAACAGCCGGCACGATTGCCAAGTTTTGGCAAAACGAGGTCGCACGGACACCCGTCGGCCAGTCTTCCCCTCGGGCACCACGGGCCCGGAACCGGACAATTCATCCGTCCGGCCCGGGTGCCCGGTCGATCGGCCCGCCGGGCCCGCTCGGCCCGCCGGGTCCGACCAGTGCGATCAGTCCGATCGAAGCGATCAGTGCGACCGGTCCCGCCGGTCCGACCCGTGCGCTCAGTACCGCACGACCCGATCAGCACGACCCGATCAGCCCCGCTCGACCGATCCGTCCGCTCGTCGCCGCTCAGAACAGGGCGCGGGCCAGCGCCCTGCGGGCCGCGGTCACCCGCGGATCCTCCGCGCCGACGACCTCGAACAGCTCCAGCAGGCGCACGCGCGCCGCCTCCCGCTCGTCGCCCGCCGTCCGGCCGACCGTCTCGATGAGGCGGCCGAAGGCGTCCTCCACGTGACCGCCCACCAGGTCCAGGTCGGCGGCGGTGATCTGCGCCCGGGCGTCGCCCGGCTTCTCGGCCGCCTCGGCGCGCACCTTCTGCGGGTCCAGGCCCTGCACACGCTGGAGCAACTCGGCCTGCGCCAGGCCCAGCTTGGCCTCCGGGTGACCGGGGTCCTCGGCGAGCACGTTCCGGTACGCCTGGACGGCACCGCCCAGGTCACCGGAGTCCAGCGCCTGCACGGCCGCCTCCAGGAGGGCGTCGTACGGCCCCGCCGGCACCTCGGCCGCGGCCGGACCGGAGGCACCGCCCGGCTCGGCCTCGGGGTCGACGGTGAGGCCGGTCAGGCCGAAGCGCTGCTCGGCGACCTGCACCAGCTGGTCGAGGGTCTGACGGATCTGCGCCTCGCCGGCGGCGCCCTGGAAGAGTGGCAGGGCCTGCCCGGCCACCACCGCGAAGACCGCGGGGATGCCCTGGATGCCGAACTGCTGCATCAGCATCTGGTTGGCGTCGACGTCGATCTTGGCGAGGAGGAAACGGCCGTCGTACTCGACGGCGAGCCGCTCCAGGACGGGGCTGAGCTGCTTGCAGGGCTCGCACCACTCGGCCCAGAAGTCGATGACGACCGGGACCTCGGTGGAGCGCTGCAGGACGTCGCGTTCGAACCCGGCCTCGTCGACGTCGATGACGAGGTCGGCCGGGGAGACGGCACCCCCGCCACCCTGCCGGGCCGCTTCGGCGCGCGCCTGCTCCGCCTTCGCCTTGGCCTCCTGGGCCGCCTTCACCGCGGCGAGGTCGACGACCCCGCTCATGGACATGTTCCGTGGCTGCATGGGTCTATCCTCCCCCGTACCGCGCGTGCGTGTGAAAAGCGCCCGGAAAGCCAGGCGTACGTGTGCTGTTGGGCGCCGGGTCCCCACCCCGCGCCCGGTGGGCCCCTCGGGGCCCCGGGTGGTCGTCGCTCGGGCGCGCCGGTCTGCGCGCGCTTTCGCTACGGGTCGTAGCGTAACGGTACGGGGGCGGCGCGGAGTAGCCCCGCGCGGTGATCTCTCTCACGGACGCACGGAACCGGCCGGTGGCTAAGGTCGTGCCATGCAGAGCCGCACCCCCGCCGCCCGCACCGGGCGTCCGCGCAGCGCCGACGCGGACGCCGCGATCCTGGCCGCCACGCGTGCGGCCCTGGTCGAGCTCGGCTGGTCGCGGCTCACCCTGGGGAACGTCGCGGCCCGTGCGGGGGTCGCCAAGACCACCCTCTACCGCCGCTGGGCGGGCAAGAACGAACTGGTCGTGGACGCGGTCGCGGAACTCTTCGACGAGCTGTGCCTGCCCGACCGCGGTTCGCTGGCCGCCGACATCGAGGGCGTGGTGCACCAGTTCGCCGCCATCCTGGCCCGCCCGGAGGCCCGCAGCGGGCTGATGGCGGTGGTCGCCGAGGCCACCCGGGACGAGGCGCTGCGCGAGCGGATCCGCTCCTCGATCGTCGAGCGGCAGAAACGACTGGTGCGCACCGGGCGGGCGCGGGCGCAGGCCCGGGGCGAGCTGCCGCCCGAGACGGACCCGGAGCAGTCCGCCCGCACGGTGGACCTGATCTTCGACATGGTGGCCGGTGCCGTGGTGCACCGGACCCTGGTGAGCGCGGCGCCGGCCGACGGGGAGTGGGTGCGGTCCTTCACCCGGGTCATGCTGTCGGGCCTGGCCGCCGCCCCGGCCGCGTAGGCGGAGCCGACGGACCCCGCGTCCCGCCGGGAGCCGGACGGCGCGGGCGGAGCCGGCGGCGCCCGCCCCGGCCCGTGTCAGGAGGGCTCAGTGGAGACTCCTAGAAACCCGCCGGCTCGGTGTAGACGCCCCACTCGTCCCGCAGCACCCCGCAGATCTCGCCCAGGGTGGCCTCGGCCCGTACCGCGTCCAGCATCGGTTCGATCATGCCTGCACCGGAACGCGCCGCCGCGACCATCGCGTCCAGGGCCGAGCGGACCGCCGCGTCGTCCCGCGCCGCCCGGCGCTCGCCGAGGGCGCGCACCTGCTCGCGCTCCACCTCGTGGCTGACCCGCAGGATCTCCAGGTCCCCGGTGACCGACCCGGTGTGGACGTTGACACCGACGACCCGCTTGTCGCCCTTCTCCAGCGCCTGCTGGTAGCGGAAGGCGGACTCGGCGATCTCGCCGGTGAACCAGCCGTCCTCGATGCCGCGCAGGATGCCGGAGGTGACCGGCCCGACCGGGTGCCGCCCGTCCGGGTGGGCCCGCAGGCCACGCTCCTTGATCTGCTCGAAGATCTTCTCCGCGTCGGCCTCGATGCGGTCGGTGAGCTGCTCGACGTACCAGGAGCCCCCCAGCGGGTCGGCGACGTTGACGACGCCGGTCTCCTCCATGAGCACCTGCTGGGTGCGCAGGGCGATCTCGGCGGCCTGCTCGCTGGGCAGGGCGAGGGTCTCGTCGAGGGCGTTGGTGTGCAGCGAGTTGGTCCCGCCGAGCACGGCGGCCAGCGCCTCCACGGCCGTGCGCACGACGTTGTTGTACGGCTGCTGGGCGGTCAGCGAGACGCCGGCGGTCTGGGTGTGGAACCGCAGCCACTGCGCCTTCTCGCTGCGCGCGCCGTACACGTCCCGCATCCAGCGCGCCCAGATGCGCCGGGCGGCACGGAACTTGGCGATCTCCTCGAAGAAGTCGACGTGCGCGTCGAAGAAGAAGGACAGCCCGGGCGCGAAGACGTCGACGTCCAGCCCGCGGCTGAGCCCCAGCTCCACGTATCCGAAACCGTCGGCGAGCGTGTAGGCGAGCTCCTGCGCGGCCGTCGCCCCGGCCTCGCGGATGTGGTAACCGGAGACGGACAGCGGCTTGTAGGCGGGGATGCCGGCCGCGCAGTACTCCATCAGGTCGCCGATCAGGCGCAGGTGCGGCTCCGGCGGGAACAGCCACTCCTTCTGCGCGATGTACTCCTTGAAGATGTCCGTCTGGAGCGTGCCGTTGAGCACGGCGGGGTCGACGCCCTGCCGCTCGGCGGCGACCAGGTACATGCAGAAGACGGGCACCGCGGGCCCGCTGATGGTCATCGACGTCGTCACGTCACCGAGGGGGATGTCCCGGAACAGGACCTCCATGTCGGCCGCGGAGTCGACCGCCACCCCGCAGTGCCCGACCTCGCCGAGGGACCGCGGGTCGTCGGAGTCGCGGCCCATCAGGGTCGGCATGTCGAAGGCGACGGACAGTCCGCCCCCGCCGTTGCGCAGGATCGTCCGGTACCGCTCGTTGGTCTGCTCGGCGTTGCCGAACCCCGCGAACTGCCGGATGGTCCACGTCCGCCCCCGGTAGCCGGTCGGGTACAGCCCCCGGGTGAAGGGGAACTCCCCGGGCCACCCGATCCGCTCGAACCCCTCGTAGGTGTCGCCCGGCCGGGGCCCGTAGACCGGCTCCACCGGATCCCCGGACAGGGTGGTGAAGTCGGCCTCCCGCTTCCGCGCGCTGTCGTACCGGGCCTGCCAGCGCCGGCGGCCCTCTTCGATGGCGTGAGCGTCCATACCGTCGAATTTACTAGGACGTCCTACTAAAGGACAGCGGTGCACGCCAGGACGGGTGTACGGAGGCCGACACCGCACCGGCTACCCTCGGGGCCATGAAGAAGAGCGTCCTGACCCGCTACCGGGTGATGGCCCACGTCACCGCCGTCCTTCTGGTCCTGCTGACCGTGGGCGTGATCGGCAAGCGCCTGCTGGGCATGAGCAGCTTCGACGGCTTCGTCACCGTGGTCGGGATCGCTCACGGCTGGCTGTACGTGCTGTACCTGATCTTCGCCTTCGACCTCGGCAGCAAGATGAAGATGCCGGTCGGACGCCAGCTGTGGGTGCTGCTCGCCGGCACCGTCCCCACGGCGGCCTTCTTCGTCGAGCGGCGCGTGACCCGCGAGGCGGAGCCGCTGATCGCCAAGGACGCCGACGCCACTCCCGCGACGGCCTGACCTCCGCTTCGGCGACACCACCTCACTTGGTGATGTAGTGGCACTGCGTGGTCCGCAGCGTGCCGTTGATGTGGAGCTTCGCGCACGCCTTTCCGTACGAGGGCAGGGTCCGCGCTCCGGCCCGCCGCAGCGGCGCGCCGTCGCAGTCGGCGTGCGTCGCCCCGCGTGAGGTCCGGTACGTCCTGCCGTGGGTGTCGGCGTAGGCGAAGTCGATCCGCCAGTTGCAGAACCGGGAGAAGGTCGCCGCGACGCCGATGCAGTCGACGCCCGCGAGCTGGCTGGTGATCCGTTTCCCGGAGCCGGAGATGGCGTGGGTCAGGAAGCAGCCGACGGGCACCGTCACCGTGGCCCCCCGCACCTGGTACGAGAACGTGCCGATCGCACTGGACCCGGTGGCGCCCGCATGAGCCGCACCCGCCGTGCCCAGGGTCGCCAGGCCGCAGAGTGCGAGCACGGTGACGGAGGCGGACAGACGACGGACGATACGGCGAACACGCATGCGAGGGCTCCCTGACGATCGGCGTGGAGGCCGGCCTTCCGCTTGAAGGCCGGTTGCCAGGATCCCAGCGCGGGAGAAGTGCCCGAGCGTTTCTGCGGCTCGTGAGCGCCGGAGCCCACCGTCAAGGAGTAGGCGGCACCCCTGGTTGACGTGACGTCAATCCCCCTCGAAGTCCCCCGCCGCCAGTCGCAGGGGGCGCAGGATGGCGAAGAGTTCGGTGCACTCCTCGGCGTCGTAGGCGCTCAGGCCGAAGTCCATGGCCATCAGGTCGCGGGTGGCGGACTCGACGACCTCGCGCCCCTTGTCCGTGATGGCCGCCAGGGTGCCGCGGCCGTCGTTGGGGTTGGGACGCTTGGCGACCAGGCCCGAGCGGACCAGGCGGTCCACCGTGTTCGTCACGGACGTGGGATGCACCATCAGCCGCTCGCCGATCTTGGACATCGGCAGTTCGCCCGACTTGGAGAAGGTGAGCAGCACCAGCGCCTCGTAGCGCGCGAAGGTGAGCCCGTAGGGCTTGACCACCGCGTCGACCTCGGCCAGCAGGATCTGGTGCGCGCGCATGATCGACGTGATCGCGGCCATGGAGGGCACGTTTCCCCAGCGCTGCTTCCAGAGTTCGTCGGCGCGGGCGATGGGATCGAACGAGAGACTGAGCGGCTTCGGCACGGTGCCGACCCTATCGGCCGGTCATATGGCGGTCAGCTCCGTCTCGCGCTTCGGTCGCCCTCGCCTCGCCCCCGGCGTGGAGCGAGCGCCCGGCGACGGCCCGACGGACGCGGCCCCGCCGCTCCGGCGCACGTGGGTGTCCCGGTGGCCGCGCGCGAGGACCTCGGCCCGGTGGTCCAGCGGGTGCTTGCCCGGCACCGTCCGCGACGGGTGGGGCGCCCCAGGGCGCGGGGCGGGGTGTCGGAACGGGCGTCACCCGCTCGTGGGCCGGCCCGTGACCGCGCCCCCGGCGGCCCCGGGCCGGGCCATGTCGGGTCGGGCGGGCCGCCCCGCGGGCCGGGTCAGGCCCGGTCGGCTCCGCCGGGGGCGGTCAGGTGCCGCTCCACGGTCTCGACCTTGGAGGTCAGCCCGTCGCTCACCCCGGGCCGGATGTCCGCCTTGAGGACCAGGGAGACCCGGGGCGCCCGCGCCTCGACGGCGGCCACCGCGCGCCGCACCACGTCCATCACCTCGTCCCACTCGCCCTCGACGGAGGTGAACATCGCGTCGGTGCGGTTCGGCAGCCCGGACTCGCGGACCACCCGCACGGCGTCGGCGACGTACTCCCCCACGTCCTCGCCGACCCCGAGCGGGGTCACGGAGAAGGCGACGATCACGCGCTCACGACTCCCTCGGTGCGGGCGCGGGAGGCGATGACGGCGTCCTCGGCCTCGCGCTTGAGCCGGCGCTCGGCGAAGAAGCCGCCGGTGGGCAGGACCATCATCAGGAAGTAGAAGACGGCCGTCTTCAGCGACCACTTGGCGCGGTTCCAGGCGTCGGCCCAGAAGATCAGGTAGAGCACGACCAGGAGGCCGTGGATCGCGCCCATGACCGGGACCGCGTTGAAGTCGGTGGTCCGCTTCAGGACCGAGCAGACGAGCAGGACGAGGAAGGAGATCGCCTCGGGGCCCGAGACCAGGCGGAGTCGGCGGAGGGCGGCGGCGGTCTTGAGGTCCACGGGTCACCTTCGATGGGAGAGACGTCGGCGTCGACGGTCTGACGATTTGTGAACGCACGCACAAGCGTGCCCCCATTCTGGCAAACGTCCTCCGCGATCGACGGACGGGGTCCACCGGGAGCACACGGACCTGTCCGGAAGGGGAGAAGTCCGGCTACGGTCACCGACGTGGCGATGTTCCGACTTCAGAGCAGCAAGGTGCTCGCCGTCGACATGACCGGGGATGCCGTGAAGGCGAAGAACGGCTCGATGGTCGCGTACGACGGCGAGATGACGTTCAAGAAGCTCACCGGGGGCGGCGAGGGCATCCGGGGCATGGTGACCCGGCGGCTGACCGGTGAGCAGATGACGGTGATGGAGGTGAAGGGCAACGGGACCTGCTGGTTCGCCGACCGGGCCGCCGAGATCACGCTCGTCGGGCTCCAGGGCGACACGCTCCACGTCGAGTCGAGCAACCTGCTCGCGACGGACACCGGGCTGCGCACCGGGACCACCTTCACCGGGCTGCGCGGAGCCTCGCAGGGCAACGGGCTGTTCACCACGACGGTCGAGGGGCACGGCCAGGTGGCGGTCATGTCGGACGGGCCGGCGGTCCTGCTGCAGGTCAGCCCCCAGTACCCGCTGACGGTCGACCCCGGCGCGTACGTGGCGCACCGGGGGAACCTGCGGCAGTCGCTGCAGTCCGGTGTGACCTTCCGCACGCTGCTGGGCGAGGGCGGCGGCGAGGCGTTCCAGATCCGCTTCGAGGGCGACGGTCTGGTCTACGTGCAGCCCAGCGAGCGGAACACGATCGCGGGAGACGTGTGACATGGGTTTCGAGGAGATCAACTCCAAGATGATCCGGGCGACGGTGACGCCCGGCCGGAGACTGTTCAGCCAGCGCGGCGCGATGCTCGCCTACCAGGGGGACGTCTCCTTCACCCCCAACCTGACCGGCGGCCAGGGCGGGGTGCGGTCGATGATCGGACGGCGGGTCACGGGCGAGGCGACGCCGCTGATGACCGTCGAGGGCAGCGGCACCGTGCTGTTCGGGCACGGCGGCCACCACATCCAGGTGATCAACCTCTCCGGCGACACCCTCTACGTCGAGGCGGACCGCCTGCTGGCCTTCGAGGGCACGCTGGAACAGGGCACCGTCTTCCTCGGCTCGCAGGGCGGCGTGATGGGCGTGGTGCGGGGCCAGGTCTCCGGGCAGGGGCTGTTCACCACCACCCTGCGCGGCCACGGCGCCGTCGCCGTCATGGCCCACGGCGGGGTCATCGAGGTCCCGATCACCCCGCAGCGGCCCGTGCACGTGGACCCGCAGGCGTACGTCGCCCACCACGGTGACGTACGCAACAGGCTGTCGACCGCCCTCGGCTGGCGGGACATGATGGGCCGCGGCTCGGGCGAGGCGTTCCAGCTGGAGCTGAGCGGCAGCGGTGCGGTCTACGTCCAGGCCTCGGAGGAGAAGCTGTGAGCACCCACCCCACCCCGGGCGCCGGTCCGACGGTGTTCGACCCGACGACCCTGCCGTCCGACGACAACGTCGACCCCTACACGTTCTGCGTGGAGCTCACCGGGAGCCAGTGGTTCCTGCAGAAGGGGAAGATGATCGCCTACTACGGGTCGATCGATTTCAACGGCATCGGGCACGGCCGGCTCGACCGACTTGTCCGCACCTCGTTCCATTCGCCACTGCACGCGAGCGACTGGGTCGTGGCGGAGGGCTCGGGCAAGATGCTGCTCGCCGACCGGGCCTTCGACGTCAATTCGTACGACCTGGAAGACGGCAACCTGACCATTCGCTCCGGCAACTTGCTCGCTTTTCAGCCAAGTCTGTCGCTGAAGCAATCGATCGTGCCGGGTTTCCTGACCCTGATCGGAACCGGAAAGTTCGTGGCCGCGTCCAACGGTCCGGTGGTGTTCATGGAACCGCCGGTCCGGGTGGACCCGCAGGCGCTGGTCGGCTGGGCCGACTGCCCGTCTCCGTGCCACCACTACGACCACGGCTACCTGACGGGCGTGATGGGCGGTCTACGTGCGATGACGGGCCTCGGCGGAGCGTCCGGCGAGGAGCACCAGTTCGAGTTCGTGGGGGCCGGGACGGTGCTGCTGCAGTCCTCGGAGACCCTGATGCCCGAGCAGGCCACGGGGGCGCCGCCGGCGCAGCCGGGGGTGCCCGGAGGCGGTGGTTCCGGCGGGGCCGGACCCGCGTCGGGCGGACCGCGCCTTCCCGGACAGCTCGGAGACCTCCAGCGTCGCTTCGGACTGTGAGCGGTAGTCTGCGGAGTGTGACATCGAACGCGTGCACGCAGTCACACGGAACCCCTCACTAGTTCGTCTTTCAACTTCTTAGGTAGACTGCATACATGGAGACCGAGACGGCCACGCGCTGGCTGAGCGATGCGGAGCAGTGTGCCTGGCGCACTCATCTGGAAGTCAACAAACTGTTGACCTACCAGCTGGAGAAGGACCTGCAGCCGTTCGGCCTGACGATGAACGACTACGAAATCCTGGTGAACCTCTCCGAGTCGGAGGACCGCCGGATGCGGATGAGCGACCTCGCCTCCGCCACCCTGCAGTCCAAGAGCCGGCTCTCGCACCAGATCACCCGCATGGAGAACGCGAACCTGGTCCGCCGCGAGAACTGCGAGTCGGACCGCCGGGGCCTGTACGCCGTGCTGACCGAGCACGGCATGGAGACCATGCAGAAGGTCGCGCCGCACCACGTGGCGTCCGTGCGGCGGCACTTCATCGACCTGCTCGCCCCCGAATCCCTGACCGAACTCGACAAGGCGCTCAAGCCCATCGCGGAGCACCTGCGCGGGCAGCGCGGGCGCCCCTGACCAGGGTCCTCGGGCAGCGCGGGCGCCCCTGACCAGGGTCCTCGGGCAGCGCGGACGCCCCTGACCAGGGTCCTCGGGCAGCGCGGACGCCCCTGACCAGGGCCCTCGGGCAGCGCGGACGCCCCTGACCAGGGCCCTCGGGCAGCGCGGGCGCCCCTGACCTGGGCCACCCCCGGCCGCTCCCGGACACCCCGGCAGCCGCCGCACGCCGCGCCCCGGCCGGCGGCCCGGCCAGGGCCTGAGGCCCTGGCCGCCCCTTCCCGTCGACCGCCCGCCCGCACGGCAGGCGCGAAGGTGACGCCGGGCCTCAGGCCCCGGCCAACGGCAGGCGGAGCTCGAACAGGGCTCCGCCCGTCGGCGCCTCCCCGACCGTGAGCGTTCCGCCGTGCCGTGCGGCGACGTCCCGGGCGATGGCGAGGCCCAGACCGGCACCGCCGTCGTCGCGGCTGCGGGCGGCGTCCAGGCGGACGAACCGTTCGAAGATCCGCTCACGGTCCGCCTCGGGCACGCCCTCGCCGTCGTCCGCGACGGCCAGCACCGCCCAGCCGTCCTCCCGCCGCACCGTGACGGTCACCGTCTCGCGGGCGTGCCGGCGTCCGTTGTCCAGCAGGTTGGTGAGCACCCGGGCGAGCTGCCCCTGCGAGCCGGCCACCTCGGCGGGCTCCGTCCGCGGCACCACCACACCGGTCCGTCCCGCCGCCTCCTCCCGCACCAGGGCGGCCAGATCGACCCGGGTGTCCGAGGGCCGCTCCCCCGCGTCCAGCCGGGCCAGCAGCAGCAGGTCGGCGGCCAGGTGCTGCAGCCGCACGGTGTCCTCCACCGCGCCGTCCAGATCGAGCAGCTCGGGGTGGGCGGCGGCCACCTCCAGCTGGGTGCGCAGGGACGCGATCGGGCTGCGCAGCTCGTGCGACGCGTCCGCGACGAACCGGCGCTGGCGCTCGACGGCGGCCTCCAGGGCGGCGAGCGTCTCGTTGGTGGTGCGGGCGAGCCGGGCGATCTCGTCGTGCGTGTCCGGCTCCGGCACCCGGCGGGTGAGGTCCTCCGACGCGGTGATCGCGGCCATCTCCCGGCGGATCCCGGCGACCGGCCGCAGCGCCCGCCCGGTGACCAGCCACGTCACCACGGCGACCAGCCCGGACAGCAGCGGGACACCGATCAGCAGCGCCGTGCGCGCCGTCCGCACGGCGCTGTGCTCGGCGGCCAGCGGACCGCCCGCGTGGACGGTGAGGCGCTCCCCCCGCGGGGTCATCACGTCGACGGCCGCGTACCGGTAGTCCTCCGTGTCCCCGTCGATCGTCGCGGAGCCGTTGGTGAAGGTGACCTCCTGGCCGGTCTCGCCGGGCTCCAGGGACTCCGCGGAGTCGCGCCCGCCGTCCGAGTCGTCATCGTCGTCATCGTCATCGTCGTCGTCATCGTCGCCGTCGCCGTCGCCGGGGACGGACTCGGCGGGCCGTGGACGCACCTCGGAGGTCGTCGTGCCGCTGATGCGCTCCAGGTCCTGGGTCCCGGCGACGAGCCGCCCGTCCTCGTCCACGACCTGCACGGGACGGTCGTCGCCGTCCAGCCCCGACAGACCGTCGTACGGCGTCCCGGCGGCCAGCTCGGCCGCCACCGCGCGGGCGGAACGCTCCGCCTGGGTGCCCGCCTCCCCGATCAGGTTGGAGCGCAGCGACAGGACCAGGGCCACGCCGGCGGCGGCGAGGGCCACGGCGACCACCAGGGTGGCGCCGAGCGTCGCCCGGCCCCGGACCGAGCCGAACAGCAGGTTCATGACGAGGTCTCCAGCCGGTACCCGGCCCCGCGCACGGTCCTGATCAGGCCCGGGCGCAGCTTGCGGCGCAGGGCGCTGACGTAGACCTCGACGATGTTCGGGTCGCCCTCGTAGGCGAAGTCCCAGACGTGCTCCAGGATGTCCGCCTTGGACACCACCTCCCCGGCCCGCAGCACCAGCTGCTCCAGCACCGAGAACTCCTTGGCGGTGAGCGTCACCTCGTCCTCGCCCAGGAAGACCCGGCGGGCGGCGGTGTCCACCTTCAGGTCCCCGTGCACGTGCACCGGGGAGGCCCCGGCGGCCTGCCCGCGGCGGCGCAGCAGCGCCTTCACGCGGGCGACGAGGACGACGTAGGAGAACGGCTTGGTCAGATAGTCGTCCGCACCCGTGTCCAGCCCCTCGGCCTCGTCGTACTCGCCGTCCTTGGCCGTGAGCATCAGGATCGGCACGTCGTGGCCGGCGGCGCGCAGCGCGGCGCAGACCCGGTAGCCGTTCAGGCCGGGCAGCATGATGTCGAGGATCACCAGGTCGTGGATGCCCTCGGAGGCCCGGTGCAGCCCCTCGTTGCCGTCGTGGACGACGTCCACCGCGTAGCCCTCGGCCATCAGGCCCCGGGCGAGGGACAGGGCGAGACGCTTCTCGTCCTCCACGATCAGCAGTCGGGTGGGACGGCGCGGAACGCCTCCGGCGAGGGGGTGAGGGACGGCGGGCGGGACGGGTGGGCGCATGCGTACGAGGGTCGCAGAGCGAAGCTGAAGAGATCTTCAGGGGGCTTCAGGTTCCTCTCAGCGTCGATGGGCGACATTGAGGACGTCGAACAGCGCCAAAGCGAGCGACTCGACGTCAAGCATGACCACTGGGGAGGAACCAGCATGAAGCGCAACATCGTGATCGCCGTCGTCACGGCCGCGGCCCTCGTCGGGGGAGGCACCGCGACGGCCATCGCGGTCGCGGGGGACGACGCGCCGGCCACGCGGCAGGCGGACACCCGCGACGACGACCGCACGGACGACCGGGACGACCGCGACGACCGGGACGACGACCGCGACGAGGTCCGGGCGGCCTCCGGGAAGGTGACCGCGGCCGACGCCATCGCCGCCGCCCTGAAGCACCGCCCCGGCACCGCGGTCTCCGCCGAGCTGGACGACGAGGACGGCCGGAACGCGGACCGCCGGACGGTCTGGGAGGTCGACGTGCTGACCGGCTCCGACGCCTGGTACAGCGTGCGGATCGACCCGGCCACCGGCAAGGTGCTGGGCTCGGAGCGGGACGACGACGACTCCGACGACACCGCCGAGGTGCGGGCCGCGCTGAAGGGCGCCTCGGTCTCCGCGCAGGACGCCGCCCGGGCCGCCGCCGCCCAGGGCACGGTGACCTCGGTGGACCTGGAGGACGACGACGAGCGGGGCTGGGAGGTCGAGACCACGAACGCCCGCGGCGCCGAGAAGGACTGGCACGTGGACCGGAAGAACGGCAAGGTCACCGCCGACCGGGACGACGCCTCCGACCGCTCGGACGATGACGACGACGACGCCGACGACTGAACCGGGCCCGACGCGACGACTGAACCGGCCGGACGCACCCTTCCGGACGGACGCACCCTCCGGACGGACGCACCCTCCCGGCCGGACGCGCCACGACCACGTGACTCAGTGATCACGTGGCCCGGTGCCCGCGTGACCGCGTGACCGCGTGGCCCGGTGCCCGTCCGGCCCGGTGACCACGTGACAGGGGCGGTGGCGGGGAGAACCCCGCCACCGCCCCTCACGTGTTCCGTGACCGGCGTCCGCTCAGCCCTCGGTCAGGCCGGCCACCAGCTCGTCCGCCGCGCGGTACGGGTCCAGCTCGCCGGCCGTGATGCGGTCCGCCAGGGCGCCCAGACGGCGGTCGCCGTGCAGGTCGCCGATGCGCTCCCGCAGGGCCGTGACCGCGATGGTCTCGACCTCGCGGGAGGCCCGGGCCCGCCGGCGTTCGGCCAGCACGCCCCGCTCCTCCATCCAGGCGCGGTGCTTCTCCAGGGCCTCGACGACCTCGTCGACGCCCTCCGACCGCGAGGCGACCGTCTTGACGATCGGCGGGCGCCAGTCGCCGGGCTTGCGGGCCTCGCCGAGGCCCAGCATGTGGTTCAGCTCCCGGGCGGTGGCGTCCGCGCCGTCCCGGTCGGCCTTGTTGACCACGTAGACGTCGCCGATCTCCAGGATCCCGGCCTTGGCCGCCTGGATGCCGTCGCCCATGCCCGGTGCCAGCAGCACCACCGAGGTGTCGGCCTGGGAGGCGATCTCCACCTCCGACTGGCCGACGCCCACCGTCTCCACCAGCACCACGTCGCAGCCCGCCGCGTCCAGCACCCGGATGGCCTGCGGCGCGGCCCAGGCGAGGCCGCCCAGGTGGCCGCGGGTGGCCATGGAGCGGATGTAGACGCCCGGGTCGGAGGCGTGCTCCGACATCCGGACCCGGTCACCGAGCAGCGCGCCCCCGGAGAACGGCGAGGAGGGGTCGACGGCCAGGACACCGACCCGCCGGCCCTGCCTGCGGTACGCGCTCACCAGTGCCGACGTGGAGGTCGACTTGCCGACCCCGGGCGAGCCGGTGAGGCCGACGACGTAGGCGTTGCCGGTCAGCGGCGCCAGGGCCGCCATGACCTCCCTCAGCTGCGGGGACGCCCCCTCCACCAGGGAGATCAGCCGGGCCACGGCCCGCGGCCTGCCCTCCCTGGCCTGGGCCACCAGAGTGGAGACGTCCTGCATCACAGCTCCGTTCACGAAAGACGACCTGCCCGACACTTTCCCGGCTCAGGCCCTGGGGACCCGCACGATCAGCGCGTCGCCCTGGCCGCCGCCGCCGCACAGCGCCGCCGCGCCGACACCGCCGCCGCGCCGCTTCAGCTCCAGCGCCAGGTGCAGCACCAGCCGCGCCCCGGACATCCCGATCGGGTGACCGAGAGCAATGGCACCACCGTTGACGTTCACCTTTTCCGTGGACACGCCGAGGTCCTTCATGGACTGCACGGCGACCGCGGCGAACGCCTCGTTGATCTCGATCAGGTCGAGGTCGGAGACCTCCAGGCCCTCCTTCTCCAGCGCGTGGCGGATCGCGTTGGACGGCTGCGACTGCAGCGAGTTGTCCGGGCCGGCCACGTTGCCGTGGGCGCCGATCTCGGCGATCCACTCCAGGCCCAGCTCCTGGGCCTTGGCCTTGCTCATGACGACCACGGCGGCGGCGCCGTCGGAGATCTGCGAGGAGGAGCCGGCGGTGATGGTGCCGTCCTTGGCGAAGGCGGGCCGCAGCTTGCCGAGGGACTCGGCGGTGGTGTCGCCCCGGATGCCCTCGTCCTTGCTGAAGAGGACCGGGTCGCCCTTGCGCTGCGGGATCTCCACCGGGGTGATCTCGGCGTCGAAGACACCGTTCTTCTGGGCGGCGGCGGCACGCTGGTGGGACAGGGCGGCGATCTCGTCCTGCTCGGGGCGGGCGATGCCCAGGCGGGTGTTGTGCTTCTCCGTGGACTCGCCCATGGCGATGTTCTCGAAGGAGTCGGTGAGGCCGTCGTGGGCCATGGCGTCGATCATCTGCACCGCGCCGTACTTGTAGCCCTCGCGGGACTTCGGCAGCAGGTGCGGGGCGTTGGTCATGGACTCCTGGCCGCCGGCGACGACCACGTCGAACTCGCCGGCGCGGATCAGCTGGTCGGCCAGGGCGATGGCGTCGAGGCCGGAGAGGCACACCTTGTTGATGGTGAGCGCGGGGACGTTCATCGGGATGCCGGCCTTCACGGCCGCCTGGCGCGCCGGGATCTGCCCCGCCCCGGCCTGGAGCACCTGGCCCATGATCACGTACTGGACCTGGTCGCCGCCGATCCCCGCACGGTCGAGGGCGGCCTTGATCGCGAAGCCGCCGAGGTCGGCTCCGGAGAACGACTTCAGCGAGCCGAGCAGCCGCCCCATGGGGGTGCGGGCGCCCGCGACGATGACGGACGTCGTGCCGTTCGGTGCGGAAGATGCGGAAGACATGAGCGGCGATCCCCTTACCGGCCTGCACAGCCGAGGAGTGAACGAGGGTTTACTTCGAATGTACTGAGGCGCGGCCGACCGCGTCATCGGGCTTACGGTGTGATCGCGCGCACGTTGCGTAACCACGCGCGGGGCGCTCCACTGAATCCATGCTGACGCGAATCGACCACATCGGGATCGCCTGCTTCGACCTGGACCGGACCGTCGAGTTCTACCGGGCCACCTACGGCTTCGAGGTGTTCCACTCGGAGGTCAACGAGGAGCAGGGCGTGCGCGAGGCCATGCTCAAGATCAACGACACTTCGGACGGCGGCGCCTCCTACCTGCAGCTGCTGGAGCCGACCCGGGAGGACTCCACCGTCGCGAAGTGGCTCGCGAAGAACGGCGAGGGCGTCCACCACATCGCTTTCGGTACGGCGGATGTGGACGCGGACGCGGCCGGCATCAGGGACAAGGGCGTACGCGTTCTGTACGAAGAGCCCCGGCGCGGCTCCATGGGGTCACGCATCACCTTCCTGCACCCCAAGGACTGCCATGGCGTACTGACAGAACTGGTCACTTCGGCGCCAGTTGAGTCACCTGAGCACTGACCCACGTACAGAGGGGCCGGTAGGGTTGGGTGCGGTCGCCGCTCGATACAGGGTGACCAGGTCCTGCCGTCGAGCACGTCAGGACCACCGGGGTCCGGGTTTCGGGGGGCGAGCGCCGGGGCAGCAGCCCATGCTCCCCCAGTGATCTGACACCATTCCCCGGGGGCCCCGTTCGGCGGATGGGCGGGGCTCGGCCAGACTTGCGACCAGGGGACGGATGGGACCGCGCAGTGCGGGGCTACGAGAGCCAGGAGCGAGAGCCGGCGGCTGACGTCGACCACCTCTCTCGGTTCGAAGCCGAGATGAAACGGCTCAAGACCGAGCGGGAAAAGGCGATCCAGCACGCCGATGACCTCGGCTACCAGGTCGAGGTGCTGCGCGCCAAGCTGCACGAGGCGCGGCGCACCATCATGTCCCGCCCCTCCTACGACGGCGGTGACCTCGGGTACCAGGCGGAGCAGCTGCTGCGGAACGCGCAGCTGCAGGCCGACCAGCTGCGGGCGGACGCCGAGCGGGAGCTGAGCCAGGCCCGCGCGCAGACCCAGCGCATCCTCCAGGAGCACGCCGAGCAGGCGGCCCGTCTCCAGGCGGAGCTGCACCAGGAGGCCGTCACCCGGCGCCAGCAGCTCGACCAGGAGCTGGCGGAACGCCGGCAGACCGTCGAGTCGCACGTCAACGAGAACGTGGCGTGGGCGGAGCAGCTGCGCGCCCGCACCGAGCAGCAGGCCCGGCGCCTGCTGGAGGAGTCCCGTGCCGAGGCCGAGCAGGCGATGGCCGCCGCCCGCGCGGAGGCCGAGCGGCTGACCGACGAGGCGCGCCAGCGCCTGCAGAGCGAGGCCGAGGCGGCCCGCGCGGAGGCCGAGCAGTTGCTGCGCCGTGCCCGCGCGGACGCCGAGCGGCTGCTGAACGCCGCCTCCACCCAGGCCCAGGAGGCCACCGACCACGCGGAGCAGCTGCGCACGTCGACGGCGTCGGAGTCGGAGACGGCGCGCCGCAAGGCCCAGGAGATGGCCAGGGCCGCGGAGGCGCGGATGGCCGAGGCCGAGGCGGCGCTGCGCGAGGCGCGGGCCGAGGCCGAGAAGCTGCTCGACGAGGCCAAGGAGTCGGCCGCCAAGGCGCTCAGCTCCGCGGAGTCGGCCAACGAGACCCGCACGCGCACCGCCAAGGAGCAGGTCGCGCGGCTGGTCGGCGAGGCGACCAAGGAGGCGGAGGCCGCCCGGGCCGAGGCCGAGCAGCTGCGCGCGGACGCCCGTGCCGAGGCCGAGAAGATCGTCGCCGAGGCGGCCGAGAAGGCGCGCACGCTCACCGCGGAGGAGTCGGCGACCCAGCTGTCCAAGGCGGCCAGGACCGCGGAGGAGGTCCTGGACAAGGCGTCCGAGGAGGCCAAGCGGACCACCCGGGCCGCCGCCGAGGAGGCCGAGCGGATCCGCAAGGAGGCCGAGGCCGAGGCGGACCGGCTGCGCGCCGAGGCGCAGGACATCTCCGAGCAGCTCAGGGGCGCGGCCAAGGACGACACCAAGGAGTACCGCGCCAAGACGGTCGAGCTGCAGGAGGAGGCCCGCCGGCTGCGCGGTGAGGCCGAGCAGCTGCGCGCCGACGCGGTCGCGGAGGGCGAGAAGATCCGCGCGGAGGCCCGCAAGGAGGCCGTGGCGCAGATCGAGGAGGCGGCGAAGTCCGCCGAGGAGCTGCTGGCCAAGGCGAAGGCCGACGCCGACGAGCTGCGCTCGACCGCGCAGACGGACAGCGAGAAGGTCCGCACCGAGGCCATCGAGCGCGCCACCACGCTGCGCCGGCAGGCCGAGGAGACGCTGGAGCGCACCCGCAAGGAGGCCGAGCGGCACCGCGCGGAGGCCGTCGAGCAGGCCGAGGCGCTCACGGCGGACGCCGAGCGTGCCGCCCGGGAGCTGCGCGAGGAGGCCGACCGCGCGGTCGCCGCCCGGCACGCGGAGGCCGCCGAGGACCTGAAGCGGCTGCGCTCGGAGGCCGAGGAGAGGTTGGCCGCCGCCGAGGAGGCGCTGAGCGAGGCCCGCGAGGAGGCCGCCCGGATCCGCCGGGAGGCGGCCGAGGAGGGCGAGCGGCTGCGCGCGGAGGCCGCCGAACGGATCCGCTCGCTGCAGCAGCAGGCGGAGGCCGAGGCCGAGCGGCTGCGTGACGAGGCCGCTTCCGACGCGTCGGCGTCCCGCGCGGAGGGCGAGGCGGTCGCGGTGCGGCTGCGCTCGGAGGCCGCGTCCGAGGCGGAGCGGCTGAAGTCGGAGGCGCAGGAGAGCGCGGACCGGATGCGGGCCGAGGCGCAGGCCGCGGCCGAGCGGCTGGGCACGGAGGCGTCGGAGACGCTGGCCGCCGCGCAGGAGGAGGCGGCCCGCCGTCGCCGCGAGGCCGAGGAACTGCTCGGCGCGGCCCGGGAGGAGGCCGGCCGGGAGCGCGAGCGGGCGCGTGAGCAGAGCGAGGAGCTGCTGGCGTCGGCGCGCAAGCGCGTCGAGGAGGCGCAGGCCGAGGCGGTGCGCCTGGTCCAGGAGGCGGACCGGCGCGCCACGGAGATGGTGTCGGCGGCCGAGCAGCACGCCCAGCAGGTGCGGGACTCCGTGGCGGGGCTGCAGGAGCAGGCGCAGGAGGAGATCGCCGGGCTGCGCAGCGCCGCCGAGCACGCGGCGGAGCGCACGCGGCGCGAAGCCGAGGAGGAGGCGGACCGGGTCCGCGCCGACGCCTACGCGGAGCGGGAGCGGGCGAGCGAGGACGCCGGGCGGCTGCGCCGGGAGGCGCGGGAGGAGACCGAGGCCGCCAAGTCCCTCGCCGAGCGGACGGTGTCCGAGGCGATCACGGAGGCGGACCGTCTCCGCGCCGAGGTCGCCGAGCACGCCCAGCGGGTGCGCACGGAGGCCTCGGACACCATCGCGGAGGCGGAGCAGAGCGCCTCGCGCACCCGGGCGGAGGCCCGGGAGGACGCCAACCGCATCCGCTCGGAGGCGGCGGCGCAGGCGGACACCCTCGTCACCGAGGCGAGCAACGAGGCGGAGCGGCTCACCGCCGACACCATCACGGAGACCGACCGGCTGCGCGCGGAGACGGCCGCCGAGGCCGAGCGGGTGCGGGCGGAGTCGGTCGCCAAGGCGGAGAAGCTCATCGCGGACGCCACCGGCGACGCGGAGCGACTGCGGGCGGAGGCGGCCGAGACGGTCGGTTCGGCGCAGCAGCACGCGGAGCGGGTGCGGGCCGAGGCGGAGCGCCTGCGGGCGGACTCCGAGGCGGCTGCCGAACGGCTCGTGGCGTCCGCGCGCGAGGAGGCCGAGCGGACGCTGGACGAGGCGCGCAAGGAGGCCAACCGGAAGCGCTCGGAGGCCGCCGAGCAGGTCGACACGCTCATCACCGAGACCACCGCGGAGGCCGACAAGCTGCTGACGGAGGCTCAGCAGCAGGCGCAGAAGACCACGGCGGAGGCGGAGGAGCAGGCCGACACCATGGTCGGTGCCGCTCGCAGCGAGGCCGAACGGCTGGTGGCCGAGGCCACCGTCGAGGGCAACTCGCTGGTGGAGAAGGCCCGTACGGACGCCGACGAGCTGCTGGCCGGCACGCGCCGGGACGCGACGCAGATCAGGGAGCGGGCCGAGGAGCTGCGTGTGCGGATCACCGGCGAGATAGAGGAGCTGCACGAGCGGGCCCGCCGTGAGGCGGCCGAGACGATGAAGTCGACGGGCGACCGCTGCGACGCGCTCATCAAGGCCGCCGAGGAGCAGTTGGCCAAGGCGGAGGCGAAGGCCAAGGAGATCGTCTCGGAGGCCAACTCGGAGGCCGGCAAGGTCCGCATCGCCGCCGTGAAGAAGGCCGAGGGCCTGCTGAAGGAGGCGGAGCAGAAGAAGGCCGCGCTGGTCAAGGAGGCCGAGGAACTGAAGGCGGAGGCGATCCGCGAGGCCCGGCGCACGGTCGAGGAGGGCAAGCGCGAGCTGGAGGTGCTGGTGCGGCGCCGCGAGGACATCAACGCCGAGATCTCCCGGGTGCAGGACGTCCTGGAGGCGCTGGAGTCCTTCGAGGCCCCGGGTGGCGGCAAGGACGGCGGAGTGAAGGCGGGGGCGGGCGCCCGGGCGGGTGCCAAGTCCTCCGACGCGTAGCGGCGGACGGGCCCCCGGTGACGTCGCGGCGGGCTCCGGGCCACCGAGGACCCCGCATCGGCCGTCGGAACACCGGGTGCCTCGCGGGGGCTCCGGGCCACCGGGACCGGACCGGCGACGGGCGGGAGCGCTCCAGGGACGCACCGGCGACCGGCGGGACCGCTCCGGAGACGGACGGCCCCCGCACCGGGACGCACGCGGAGCACGCGGACGACCGAGGGCGCACCGGGTCAGACCGGGAACGCATCGGGTCGTATCCAGTCCCACCGGGGCCCCACCGGAAAGCACCGAGAACCGTCAAACAGGGCAAATCCCCTCCTGGCGAGGGGGTTTACCCAGGGCTTTGGCAAGCTCTGGGACCGTCAGCCACTCAAAAGGGGTGTCATTCTCCGTATCAAACGTGCATCCGCTCGATGACACACCGCTTCGGCGCCTAGGATTCCCCCTATCACCTCACCGGTCTCATTCGACAGGAACCCCATGAGCGACACTTCCCCCTACGGCTTCGAGCTTGTGCGGCGTGGATACGACCGCGCTCAGGTGGACGAACGAATCTCCAAGCTCGTCTCCGACCGTGACAGCGCTCTCGCCCGCATCACCGCTCTGGAAAAGCGCATCGAGGAGCTCCACCTCGAAACCCAGAACGCCCAGGCCCAGGTCAACGACGCCGAGCCGTCGTACGCCGGTCTCGGTGCCCGGGTCGAGAAGATCCTGCGCCTCGCCGAGGAGGAGGCCAAGGACCTGCGCGAGGAGGCCCGTCGCGCGGCCGAGCAGCACCGCGAGCTCGCCGAGTCGGCCGCCCAGCAGGTCCGCAACGACGCCGAGTCGTACGCCGCGGACCGCAAGGCCAAGGCGGAGGACGAGGGCGTCCGGATCGTCGAGAAGGCCCAGGGCGAGGCGGCCCAGCTGCGCTCCGAGGCGCAGAAGGACGCGCAGTCCAAGCGCGAGGAGGCGGACGCCCTCTTCGAGGAGACCCGCGCCAAGGCCGCGCAGGCCGCCGCCGACTTCGAGACGAACCTCGCCAAGCGCCGCGAGCAGTCCGAGCGGGACCTGGCCTCGCGTCAGGCCAAGGCCGAGAAGCGGCTCGCCGAGATCGAGCACCGCGCGGAGCAGCTGCGGCTGGAGGCGGAGAAGCTGCGCACCGACGCCGAGCGCCGCGCCCGCCAGACGGTGGAGACCGCGCAGCGCCAGGCCGAGGACATCGTGGCGGACGCCAACGCCAAGGCCGACCGGATCCGTTCGGAATCCGAGCGCGAGCTGGCGGCCCTGACCAACCGCCGCGACTCCATCAACGCCCAGCTCACCAACGTCCGCGAGATGCTGGCGACGCTGACGGGTGCCGCGGTGGCCGCCACGGGCGCGCCCGCCACGGAGGACGAGCCGGTCTCCCGCGGGGTCCCGGCCCAGCAGTCCCGGTAACGATCCGGCGTACAACGGCCGAATTGCCCCGAAGCCCTCTGCCACGGAGGTGGCAGAGGGCTTCGTCGCCCTCTAGCGTGGCGGACATGATCGAGCTCGAGGGGCTGACCAAGCGGTACGGCGAGAAGGTGGCGGTCAACAACCTGACCTTCACGGTACGACCCGGCATCGTCACCGGCTTCCTGGGACCCAACGGGGCCGGGAAGACCACCACCATGCGGATGGTGCTGGGACTCGACCGGCCCACGGCCGGCGACGTCCGGATCGAGGGCCGGCGGTACGACCAGCTGAAGGACCCGCTGAAGGCCGTCGGTGCCCTGCTGGACGCCAAGGCGCTGCACGGCGGCCGCACCGCGTACAACCACCTGCTGTGCCTGGCCGAGAGCAACGGCATCCCCCGCCGGCGGGTGAACGAGGTGCTGGACACGGTCGGTCTGACCGCGGTGGCGAAGAAGAAGGCGAAAGGTTTCTCGCTCGGCATGGGCCAGCGGCTCGGCATCGCCGGCGCGCTCCTCGGTGACCCGCGGATCCTGATGTTCGACGAGCCGGTCAACGGCCTCGACCCCGAGGGCATCCACTGGATCCGCACCCTGATGAAGGCGCTCGCGGCCGAGGGCCGCACGGTCTTCGTCTCCTCCCACCTGATGAGCGAGATGGCGCTGACCGCCGACCACCTCGTCGTGATCGGCCAGGGCCGGCTGCTCGCCGACACGACCATGGCCGACTTCATCGAACACAACTCGCGCTCCTACGTCCGGGTCCGCACCCCGCAGCGCGAGCAGCTCCTCGACGCCTTCCACCAGGCCGGGATCACCGCCGTGGAGAGCGGCGAGGGAGTGCTGGAGGTGGACGGCAGCACGTCCGAGCGGATCGGGGAGCTGGCCGCCGAGAAGGGGCTCGTGCTGCACGAGCTGAGCCAGCACCGGGCCTCCCTGGAGGAGGCCTTCATGCAACTGACCGCGGGATCGGTGGAGTACCACGCGCACTCCGGCCCGACCCCCTCCCCACAGCAGCAGCCGCAGCCGCAGCAGCCGTGGGGCGCCGACTGGAAGAAGGGCTGACCATGGCGGCAGGACAGGTGGTCCGCTCCGAGTGGACCAAGATCCGGTCGGTGGCGTCCACGGTGTGGACGCTCTCCCTGGCGGCGGTCGTCACCATCGCGCTGGGCATGCTGATCTCGGCGCTGACCAAGAGCCAGTTCGACAACCTCAGCGAGCAGGACCGGATCGCCTTCGACCCCACGTTCATCAGCTTCGCCGGGATGAGCCTGGGGCAGCTCGCGATGATCGTGTTCGGCGTGCTGGTGGTGTCCAACGAGTACAGCACCGGCATGATCCGCACGTCCCTGGCGGCGGTGCCGCAGCGCGCCACGTTCCTGTTCAGCAAGCTCGGGGTGGCGACCGCGCTGGCCCTGGTGGTCGGCATGGCGACCAGCTTCGCCGCCTTCTTCCTGGGCCAGGCCCTGCTCGGCGAGCACCGGGCGTCCATCGGGGACGACGGGGTCCTGCGGGCGGTGATCGGCGGCGGCCTGTACATGGCGCTGATCGCCCTGTTCTCGATGGGTGTGGCCGCGATGCTGCGCTCGCCGATGCTGTCGCTGGGCATCCTGATGCCGTTCTTCTTCCTGGTCTCCAGCATCCTCGGCACCGTCGACGCCACCAAGAAGGTCGGCCAGTTCCTGCCCGACCAGGCCGGCAGCCGGATCATGCAGGTGGTGCGTCCGCTCGACGACGACACCCCGTACGGTCCCTGGGGCGGTCTGGGCATCATGGCGCTGTGGGTGCTGGCGGCGGTCCTCGGGGGCTACCTGGTGCTCAAGAAGCGCGACGCCTAGGGACCGGGCCCGCACAGCCCGGGGTGACCGGCGCCCCCGGCAGGGGCGGGAGGGCCTGGCGCGCTTTCGTCCCGGGCTGAGCGGAACCGTCAGCGTCTCGATATCCTCCTAACCCTTACGGGGGCGTGTGCCCCGGTGTCCAGATCCTTCGATGGGTGCGGAGCATGATCGAGGCTGTCGGCCTGACCAAGCAGTACGGCGCGAAGACCGCCGTGTACGACCTCTCGTTCCGGGTGCGCCCGGGAGCCGTCACCGGCTTCCTGGGCCCCAACGGTTCGGGCAAGTCGACGACCATGCGCATGATCCTGGGCCTGGACAACCCCACCGCCGGTCACGTCACCATCGACGGCCACCCGTACCGGAGCCTGCCCAACGCGGCCCGGAAGGTGGGCGCGCTGCTCGACGCGAAGGCGGTCCACGGCGGCCGGGCGGCCCGCAACCACCTGCTGAGCCTGGCCCAGCTGTCGGGCATCCCGGCCCGCCGGGTGGACGAGGTGCTGGGCGTGGTCGGCCTGCACGAGGTGGCCCGGCAGCGGTCCCGGGGCTTCTCCCTGGGTATGGGGCAGCGCCTCGGCATCGCCGCCGCGCTGCTCGGCGACCCCGAGGTGCTGCTGTTCGACGAGCCCGTCAACGGCCTCGACCCGGAGGGCATCCTGTGGGTGCGGAACCTGATGAAGGCGCTCGCGGCCGAGGGCCGCACCGTCTTCGTCTCCTCCCACCTGATGAGCGAGATGGCGCTGACCGCCGACCACCTGATCGTCATCGGCCGCGGGCAGCTCATGGCCGACATGAGCGTGAAGGACTTCATCTCCGCCAACTCCGCCGACTTCGCCCGCGTCCGCACCCCGGAGACCGAGCCGCAGGCGCGCGAGAAGCTGTCCGCCGCGCTCACCGAGGCCGGCGGCCGGGTGCTGCCCGAGCCGGACGGCGCGCTGCGCGTGACCGGGCTGCCGCTGCCCCGGATCAGTGACCTCGCCCACTCCTGCGACGTCCGGCTGTGGGAGCTGTCGCCGCACCAGGCGTCGCTGGAGGAGGCGTACATGCGCATGACGCAGGGCGCCGTCGACTACCGCTCCACCACGGACCAGAAGGAGGGGTTCCTGGAGCCGCTGCCCGAGGACGCCCTGCCGCCGATGCCGGTGCCCGGCCAGGGCCAGCCCGGCTGGTACGCGCCGCCGCCGCCCCAGGCGGGCGGGGAGCCGTTCGCGGGGACGCGGCCGGGCCCGGACGCGGGCCCCGGTGCTCCCGCCCCGTCCGCCGGTCCCGCCGCCACCGACCTGACCAAGCCCGAGGACGCCCGATGAGCACGCCCGACACCGCGCCGCAGTACGACCCCGCACGCGAGGGTGCGCCGGCCGCCGACGCCGGCTCCGACGTGCCCTTCCCCCGGTACACGTCGCCGATCCCGGTGGTGCGCACGCACCTGGGTCACGCGCTCGCCGCCGAGTGGACGAAGATCCGGTCGGTGCGCTCCACGATGTGGACGCTGGGCGTGTTCGTGCTGCTGGTCGTCGGCATCGGCGCGCTGGCCGGACTGCTGGTGCTGACCGCCGACGCGGACCTGAACGGGGAGAGCCCGATCGGCCTCGGCGTGTTCGGGTTGCTGGTGGGCAGCATGTGCCTGATCACGCTGGGCGTGATGACCACGGCGTCCGAGTACGGCACCGGCCTGATCCGCACCACCATGGTGGCCTGCCCCACGCGGGCGCGGGTGCTGGCGGCCAAGGCCGTGGTCTTCTTCCTGGTGGCCTTCGTGGTGACGCTGGTGTCCGCCTCGCTCGTCGCGCTGCTGCACGTGGCGATGCTGGAGGGCAACGGCGCCCGGACCCCCACCGGCGAGGAATGGCTGAAGGGCACGCTGGGCACCTCGCTCTTCCTGGCGCTGCTCGGCACCCTGTCGCTGGCCGTCGGCTCGCTGATCCGGCACTCGGCGGGCGCCATCACCCTCATGATCGGTGTCCTGCTGGCCCCGCTGGTGCTCGCCCTGTTCATGTTCTCGACCTCGCTCCAGGGCGTGCAGCAGGCCCTCTTCCAGTACTCCGTCCCGAACCAGCTGGGCATCTTCTACTCCAACTCGCTCAGCGATTCCGGCCCGGCCGGCTGGGACCCGCTGTGGATCATGGCCGGTGTGACGGCCGTGGCCCTCGGCGCCGCCTTCGCCCTGCTGCACACCCGGGACGTGTAGACCGGGGGCCGGTACGCGGGCCCGGGACGTGCGGGCCCCGGGCCGGGCCCGCGTAAGCCCGCGGGGCCGGGGCGCCGTCGGGCCGGCCCGCTCCCCCGCCCTGGGCGCCGGCGGGCCGCCTACGGTGTCTGGGTGGCGATCTGGACGAGGTTGCCGCAGGTGTCGTCGAGGACGGCGGTGGTGACGGGGCCCATCCGGAGCGGCTCCTGGGTGAAGCGGACCCCGAGGCCGCGCAGCCGCTCGTACTCCGCGTGGACGTCGTCGACCGCGAACTGGGTGAGCGGGATGCCGTCCGCGACGAGGGCGTCGCGGTAGGTCCGGGCGGCGGGGTGGCCGAGGGGTTCCAGCAGGAGTTCGGTGCCGTCGGGGTCCTCGGGCGAGACGACGGTCAGCCACCGGTGCTCGCCGCCGACGGGGACGTCGTGCTTCTTCACGAAGCCGAGGACCTCCGTGTAGAAGCGCAGTGCCTCGGCCTGGTCGTCGACGAAGACGCTGGTCAGGTGGATCCTCATGGGGAGTTCTCCGGTCCGGTCGGGTCGGTGGGGGGCCACCGCTCGGTGATCTGCCGCAGCGGGGCCGTGTTCAGGTCGTGGAACTTGTAGCGTCCCTCGCGCCGGGTCTCCACGAGGCCCGCCGCCTCCAGCAGGGCCAGGTGCTGGGAGACACCCTGCCGGGAGATGCCGAGCCCGTGCTTCATGGCCAGCCGCGAGCAGATCTCGAACAGGGTCTGGCCGGACTTCTCCGTGAGTTCGTCCAGGATGGTGCGGCGCGTGGGGTCGGCGAGCGCTTTGAAGAGGTCGTCGGCCACACCCCCACCATAGGCAAGTGATTACTTGCCTATCAACCGGGCGGCGACCGCCGCTCCCCCGCGCGTGCGCTCCCGCCGCCGGAGTACGGTCCGGGAAGGGTCAGAACCGCGGCGCGTTGCGGGACCGCTGCACCCGCGTGCCGCGGCGGTCGCGCGCGTTCCAGCACGCCTTGTGCCAGTGCCGCCGCTCGTCGACGCCGGAGTGCTCCGGCCAGGCCACCAGGTGCGGCACCCCGTCCGGGATCAACTGGTCGCAGCCGGGGCAGCGGTACGCCTTGCCGCGGGAGCTGGCCCCGGCCACGTGCCGCACGCTCCACTCCTCGCCCTGCCAGCTCTCCGCGGTCTGCCAGCCGCCGTAGCGGCCGGTGCGGTCGTCCTCGGCACTGCGGCCGGCGGAACCGGCTCCCTTGGGTCGGTTGCGACGCGGGGACAAGGGACACCTCACGGGGCTATACAGGGTGCAGCGACCCGTCCAGCGTACGCGGCGGACCGCCGGGTACCCGCCCGTGTCCCGCGACTCCCCGCCCCTCCGGGCGCGCGTCCGGATCCCCGGCCCGGCCGCCCATTCTGCAGACAATCCGGAAAATCCCCCGCCCGGCCGTGTCCTCGGCACGTGTCAGACGGTTATGCCGTGTGGGGGAGCTCCGTGTCGGAGCCAAGGAAGCAGGAAAGCAATGCGCGTTGGAAGTTTCGTACTGGCCGCCCAGTTCCCCGGGCAGGGGGAAGGAGAGGCACTGCACCGCGCGGTCCGCTCGGCGGAGGTGGCCGAGGAGGCGGGGCTCGACTCGGTCTGGCTCGCCGAGCACCACTTCGTCCCGTACGGCACCTGCCCGTCGGCGGTGACCCTGGCCGCGTTGCTGCTCGGCCGCACCCGCCGGCTGCGGGTCGGTACGGCGGTCAGCGTGCTGCCCACCGCCCACCCGGTGGCGCTCGGCGAACAGGCCGCCCTGCTGCACCTCACCAGCGGTGGCCGCTTCTCGCTGGGCGTCGGGCGCGGTGGGCCGTGGGTCGACCTGGAGGTGTTCGGGTCGGGCCTGGAGGCGTACGAGAAGGGGTTCCCGGAATCACTCGATCTGCTGACGCGCTGGCTGCGCGAACCGCGGGTCGGCGCCGACGGCGAGCGCTTCCGGTTCCGTGAAGTGGCCGTCGTCCCGCGGCCGTCGGAGTCGCTCACCCCGGGCGACGGCCCCGAGGTCGTCGTCGCCTGCACCTCGCCGGCGAGCGTGCGCCTGGCCGCCGAGCGGGGCCTGCCGATGCTGCTGGGCATGCACGTCGGGGACGAGGAGAAGGCCGAGATGGTCGCCCTGTGGCGGCGGCACGCGCGCGCCTGCGGCCGTTCCGCCGCCGAGATCCAGGAGGCCGCCCATGTCTCCGCCGGCGTCTGCCAGATCGCCGACCGGCGCGAGGACGCGGTGGAGACCCTCACCAAGGCGATGCCGGGCTGGCTGCGGCAGGGCCTGGAGGCCCATGTCACCGTGGACGGCCGCCGGCGGCAGATGCGCGACCCGCTGGCGTACACCGAACTGCTCTGCGCGCTGCACCCGGTGGGCACGCCGCGACAGTGCGCCGACCGGCTCGCCGCCACCGGTGAGCGCACCGGGATCTCCCGCTTCGCGCTGCTCGTCGAGGGCTCCGGCGACCTCGCCGCGACCGAGGAGAACGTCCGCCGCCTCGGCGGCGACGTGCTCCCCCGGCTCGCCTGAACGGGCCGGGGGCCCAGGGGGCTTGCCGCCCCGGCACTGACCGTGCCTTCCCCGTACGGAGCGGCAAGCGAAGGACGGGGGCGCATCAGCAGTCGCGCAGCTCCGGTGACTGGTTGAGCAACTGACCGCGGATGGAGGTGAAGCGCGCCAGCGTCTCGTCGACCGAGGAGTCGAGCGGGAACACGGCCACCCGGTGGCAGTTCTGGAAGGCCAGCCGGACACCGAAGTGCCGTTGCAGCGCGCCTCGTATCGCGTCACTCGCGAGTGCACGCAGCAGCTGACCGCGTGCCTGCTCGTCCGGCGGGGGCGTCTGGTTGTCGGCGAAGACTCCGCCGTCGACCTTCAGCTGGGCCACCAGGGAGCTGATCATCTCCCACGCGTAGGGCAGGGAGGTCCGGACGCAGTCGACGAAGGCGGCTTCGTCGACCTCGCCTCGCTCGGCCTGTTCGAGTAGGGCCGGTGAGACGTCGAGCGACATGGGTTCTCCTCTCGCACCCCCGTCGAGCAGGGGTTGCCTGACAGATAAGGGAGTTCGCGATATCGGACACGCTGCGTACACGTCTCGCGACCTCCCGTTCACTACCGTAAGCAACCGATCGGGCCCGCACCAGGCGAACAGCCGGATGCGGAACAACCTGTGGGCCGGTAATCGGCCATCGACGAACACGCGGTTTCCAGGAGATTCAGGACGTGCCAGATGCGTCGCACGGGCCCTGTGCGGTCGTTGAACCCGGGACCGGTCGCCGGGCGAATCGCATCGGGGCGGGCCGGTCGAGTAGCGTTGCCGACCATGCGTCTCGTCATTGCCCGTTGCTCCGTGGACTACGCCGGGCGGCTCACCGCCCACCTCCCCCCGGCGCCCCGCCTGATCCTGGTCAAGGCGGACGGCAGCGTCTCCATCCACGCCGACGACCGGGCCTACAAGCCCCTGAACTGGATGTCGCCGCCCTGCACGCTGAAGGAGGGGACCGGAGCGGAGGAGGGGGTGTGGACCGTCGTCAACAAAGCGGGCGAGAAGCTCATCATCACGATGGAGGAGATCCTCCACGACTCCTCGCACGAACTGGGGGTGGACCCCGGTCTGATCAAGGACGGCGTGGAAGCACACCTTCAGGAGCTGCTCGCCGACCGTATCGAGACCCTCGGCGAGGGCTACACCCTCATCCGGCGCGAGTACATGACCGCCATCGGCCCCGTGGACATCCTGTGCCGGGACGCCGACGGGCAGACCGTCGCGGTGGAGATCAAGCGGCGCGGTGAGATCGACGGCGTGGAACAACTCACCCGCTACCTGGAGCTGTTGAACCGCGATCCCCATCTCGCCCCGGTGCGCGGCATCTTCGCCGCCCAGGAGATCAAGCCGCAGGCGCGGGTGCTCGCCACCGACCGGGGCATCGGCTGCCAGGTCCTCGACTACGACGCGCTGCGGGGCATCGACGACGACAAGCTGCGCCTGTTCTGACCGCCGGCGGCCCCGCCCGCACGCACCGGGCCGGATCCCCCTTCCCGGGGAATCCGGCCCGTTCGCGTGGGTGCCCCGGCCCGGCGGGTCGGATCACGGGGTTCAGATCACGGGGTCGGGATCGTCGGACGGGTCCGTCTCGCCGCTCCGCGGGGCGCCCGCCGAACTGCTGGAGACCGCCGGGGAGGAGGGGGCCTCACCGCCGGCGCTGTCGCTGGTGGACGGCGGCGGGGGTTCCTCGGTGTCGGTGGGCGGCGGGGTCGTCTCCGTCTCGGTCGGCGGGGTCGTCGGCGTGGTCGGGGTGGGGTCGGCCGGCTTGGTGGAGGTCGGCGGCTTCGTCGAGGACGGCGGCCGGGTGGACGACGACGGCTTCTTCGTCGACGTCGGCTCGCCGGGCTCCTCGGACTCATCGGGGCCGTCCGACGGGCTGGGCGAACCGCTCCCGGTGGGCGTCGGGTCGTCCGAGGTGCCGAAGGTGCCGTCCGGGCCGGGGTCGGTCGGGCGGCTGGTGGCGGTGCCGGTGTCGCCGTTCTCGCCGGCGCGGTCGGCTCCCAGGGTGCCGTCGTCGACGCCCTGACTGGCCGAGGGGTTCACGCCGACGTTCTCCGACGGGGTGCCGGTGTCGTTGCCGGACGTCGCGCCGAGGGTGACCACCGTGCCGAGCACGGCGACCAGCAGGGCGCCCGCCCCGGTCGCCACCAGGTTGCGCCGGGCCACGCCCTTGAGGCCGCCGCCGGCCTTGGCCGCGGGCACCGGGGCGGCCACGGGCGTGGCGCCGGTGCGCTGGACGACCAGGCCGGTGTCGGCGGGCGGCTGGAGGGCGGGGAAGGCGGCCGGTGCGCCCCGCGAGGGCGTGGCCGGCTCCTCGGGCCGCACGTCCGGCGGTCCGTCCGCCGCGAGCGGCGGAAGGGCCATCGGGGTGCCGGAGCGGTCGGCGACGAGGGCCAGGGCGCGGCGGCCGGCGACCGTGCCGCGCTTGTCGGCGAGCGCGCCGCGCAGGCCGATCGACGCCTCCAGTTCGGTGCGGGCCCGGTCGAGCCGGCCGGCGCACAGGGCGTGGATGCCGAGCTCGTGGTGGAAGTACGCCTCCTCCGCCACGTCCCCGGCGAGCCGGGCGGCCTCGGCGCCCGAGCGCAGCGCCCGTTCCCAGGCGCTCCAGTGCAGTCCGGCGGCGAAGGCGGGTGCCGCGGTGCGGGCCAGCAGCACGGCAGCGCTGGGCTCGCCCTCGGTGACGGCGTCGGTGAGGGGTGCCGTCGCGGTGAGCGCGGCGAGCAGCGCGTCGGACTCGGCGCAGACCCGCTCCGGGGTGACCGACGGGTGTCCGGCCCACCAGGAGTAGTGCTGCCCGGCGGTGCGGACCTGGGCGTCCAGGTCGTCGGCGTACCCGGCGGCCCGCAGTTGCGCCATCACTCCGGCGGCGAGCCGGTAGCGGGCGCCGACGGGTGAGACCAGGCCGCAGGCGGCCAGCTCGCCCAGCGCCGCGTCGGCGTGGGTGTCGCCCACCAGGGCGGGCAGGTGGGCCTGGTGCGGCAGTTCGCCGCCCAGGGCGACCGCGAGGCGCAGGGTGGCGCGGGCGGAGGCGCTGAGCCGGGAGGCGAGCAGCGGGGCGGGGGCGGCGGCCTCGCCGAGCGCGGGCAGCGGCACCTCGTCGGCGTCGGCGGCGGCCTCGGGGGGCAGGTCGTCGGGGCGGGCGTCCTCGAAGACGCCGAACTCGTCGACGGCGCCGGCGCCGGCCCGCATCCGGTCCCGCTGGCGCAGCAGGGCGCCGGCCTGGACGAAGCGCAGGGGCAGGCCCTCGGACTCGAACCAGAGGTCACCGGCCCAGTTGGACTCGTCCTCGGTGAGGCGGCGGCCGACGACGTGCTCGAGCAGGTCGAGGCCGGCGGCGCGGTCGAGGCCGGCCAGGGCGACCTCCTCGACGCCCGCCTCGGGGGACGGGGCGGGCACGGCGGGGGTCGTGCCGAACACGAAGGCGCACTCGGGACAGGCGTCCAGCAGCCCGTCGAGGGCCGCGCCGCCGAACTCCAGGTCGTCCAGGACGACGACGGCGCCGATCTCCCGGACGCAGGCGAGCAGTTCGTCCCGTTCCGGACGGTGCAGCGGGGCGTCGTACACGGCGCGGAAGAGGGCGTCGAGCAGGTCGTCGGCGCTGCGGCCGAGGCCGTTGAGGCGGACGACGCCGTCGGGGGCGAGGTCGGCGCAGTCGTCGGCGACGATGTCGAGCAGCCGGGTGCGGCCGGAGCCGCCGGGGCCGGTGAGGCGCACGGAGCGGCCGCGGGCGAGCAGCCGGACCAGCTGCTCGCGTTCGTCCTGGCGGGCCAGGAGCGGCGGTTCGGGGAGGGACGGGCCGGGCGGGACGGGCGGCCGGGCGGCGCGTTCGGTCTCGGCGCGGCCGGCGGCGTCCCGCTTCACCGGGCGGGCGGGCCGCTCGGCGGGCGGGCACGGCTCGATCTCGCTGCCGTCGACGGGGTTGACGGTGAGCAGGAAGTCACCGGAGACCAGCTGCACGGTGCGCGCGAGCGCGGGCTGGCCGAAGTCCGAGGTGAGGGATTCCCGGGGAGGGCGCTGGCGCGGCGGGTGGCCGGTGCCGTCGTGGCCGTACTCCTCGGGTCCCGTGTGGTGCGGGTCCATAGGTCCTAGCCCCCCAAAAGCGTCGTGTGCCTGAAGCCCTCCCCGGCCTTGCGCACACCCGCTGTCGCTCCTGGTCCGGGCCCGCTCGAGGCTCGTGGTGGCAGCGGGCAGCCAGACCCTAAACCTTCGCTCAGTATGTACGACAGTCCGGGGTACCGCGTCGTCCGTGACGTCACGGTCTCGTGAGGATTGTGCGTGGGCCGCGGGGCGCGACCGCCGGCGGTCCGGGGTGGAGGTCCTGCCGGTCACCCGGCGGGCGCCCGCGCCGCCTCACACGCGCGGGAACGCGTCCACCGCGATGCCCCCCTCGATCGCCAGGATGCGGTGCAGCCGGGTGGCCACCAGCAGGCGCTGCATCTGCGGCGGGACGCCGCGCAGCACCAGGCGGCGGCCGCAGCGGCCGGCCCGCCGGTGGGCCCCCATGATCACGCCGAGTCCGGTGGCGTCCCAGGAGTCCAGTTCGGACAGGTCCAGGACCAGGTCGCCGACTCCGTCGTCGACGGCCGAGTGCAGGACCGTACGGGCGTCCGCCGCGCTGCGGACGTCGAGGCGGCCCCCGACGACCAGCTCGACGTGGTCGCCCCTGATGTGCATATGCGCTCCCCGTGCGTGCGTTTCGTGCTCCGCGTCTTTTTGATTGAGGTATTGCACCCTCTGACTGCGTGGAGGGCGCAGAGGTTGCTACCTGTAAGCGAACCGATACCGAATTCACCCCGGCGAGTGAAGTCGCCGGGGTGAGGGGGCGGGATCAGTGCTCGTAGAAGCCCTGCCCGCTCTTGCGGCCGATGTCACCGGCGTCAACCATCCGGCGCATCAGCTCGGGAGCGGCGAACTTCTCGTCCTGGGACTCGGTGTAGATGTTGTCGGTGGCGTGCAGCAGGATGTCGACACCGGTGAGGTCGGCGGTGGCCAGCGGTCCCATGGCGTGGCCGAAGCCCAGCTTGCAGGCGAGGTCGATGTCCTCGGCGCTCGCCACCCCCGACTCGTGCAGCTTCGCGGCCTCGACGACCAGGGCGCAGATGAGCCGGGTGGTCACGAAGCCGGCCACGTCACGGTTGACGACGATGCAGGTCTTGCCGACCGACTCGGCGAACTCCCGGGCCCGGGCGAGGGTTTCGTCGCTGGTCTTGTAGCCGCGGACCAGCTCGCACAGCTGCATCATGGGCACCGGCGAGAAGAAGTGGGTGCCGACGACGCGCTCCGGGCGCTCGGTGACCGCCGCGATCTTGGTGATCGGGATGGCGGAGGTGTTGGAGGCGAGGACGGCGTCCTCCCGCACGATCTTGTCGAGCGCGCGGAAGATGTCGTGCTTGACGTCCAGCTTCTCGAAGACGGCCTCGACGACGACGTCCGCGTCCGCGCAGGCGTCCAGGTCGGTGGTCGACGTGATGCGCGCCAGGGCGGCCTCGGCGTCGGCCGCCTCCATCCGGCCCTTGCTCACGAACTTGTCGTAGGACGCCTTGATCCCGTCGGTGCCCCGGGTGAGCGCTTCGTCGGTGACGTCGCGCAGGACGACGTCCCAGCCCGCCTGTGCGGAGACCTGGGCGATGCCGGACCCCATGAGACCGGCCCCGATGACGGCGAGCTTGCCTGCCACTGTGCGACTCCCCTTCGAACGCTCACACACTGTTCCTGTACGTCACTGGCGGACACTAGCGGTCGTGAGGGGGCCTGGGAGGGGGTTAGTAATGCGTGTCACGTCTCACGGGGTGAGACACCGGTCACGTCCGCCGGACCCGGGGTGCGCGGGCCGCGGGGAGGGCGCCGGGGGCGGCGTCCGCCGCCCCTCCGACGGGCCGTCAGCACGCGCTTTCCACCGTGGCGTTGTTGACGCGCGTAGCACTCTGCAGCACGCTGGTCGGCGGCGGCCGTCCGGCGGCGGCGCCTGCTTCTCCCCTGCGAGACGGTCGGGAGGCCGGAATGTTCAGACGCGCGACACGCACCCTTCTCACGATTGTCATGCTCATGGCGGGTACGGTCCTCGGGGTGGGCGCCACCGCGGGCACCGCGCACGCCGACGAGTGCTACACCTGGAACCGCACCCTGTCCCAGGGCTCCTCCGGCAGCGACGTGACCCAGCTGCAGATCCGCGTCGCCGGCTGGGTCACCTCCGGCGAACGGCTCTCCTACGACGGCCAGTACGGCGCCCGCACCGCGGCGGCCGTGAAGAAGTTCCAGGCCGCCTACGGCCTGGCCGCCGACGGCGTCGCCGGACCCGCCACCTTCAGCAAGATCTACGCGCTCCAGGACGCCGACTGCACCCCCGCCCACTTCAGCTACGCCGAACTCAACAAGTGCAACTCCACCTGGTCCGGCGGCGCCGTCCCGGCCGCCACTGCCAAGGCCAACGCGCTGAAGACCATGTGGAAGCTGGAGGCGATGCGCCGCCAGCTCGGTGACGTGCCGATCACCATCTCCAGCGGCTTCCGCTCCTACGCCTGCAACAGCGCCGTCGGCGGCGCCTCCAACAGCCGCCACCTGTACGGCGACGCGGCCGACCTCGTCGGCTCGCCCAGCCTGTGCACCCTGGCCCGCCAGGCGCGGGTCCACGGCTTCTCCGAGATCCTCGGCCCGGGCTACCCCGGCCACAACGACCACACCCACGTCGCCTTCGACCCGTCCGCCTACTGGTCGGCGCCCACCTGCGGCATCTGACCGGTACCGGGCGTGCGCCCCACCGCACGCCCGACCGTTCCGGCCGCGCCCCCGCGGCGCGGCCGGAGCGCCCTCCGGGCGCCGGGTGACCCCCCGCACACACCGGCCCCCGGGAGCGGCACCCGAACTAGGCTGGGCCCATGGTCAATCTGACGCGCATCTACACCCGGACCGGCGACCAGGGCACCACCAACCTGGGGGACATGAGCCGGGTTCCCAAGACCGACCTGCGGATCTCCGCCTACGCCGACGCCAACGAGGCCAACGCGGTGATCGGCACCGCGCTCGCGCTCGGCGGTCTGCCGGAGGAGGTCGCCACGGTCCTCACGCGCGTCCAGAACGACCTGTTCGACGTCGGCGCCGACCTGTCGACGCCGGTCGTGGAAGACCCCGCATACCCGCCGCTGCGGGTCGAGCAGTTCTACGTCGACCGGCTGGAGGCGGACTGCGACCGCTTCAACGACCAGCTGGAGAAGCTGCGCTCGTTCATCCTGCCCGGCGGCACCGCGGGCGCCGCGCTGCTGCACCAGGCCTGCACGGTGGTCCGGCGCGCCGAACGCTCCACCTGGGCCGCCCTGGAGGCGCACGGGGAGACCATGAACCCGCTCACCGCCACCTACCTCAACCGCCTCTCCGACCTGCTGTTCATCCTGGCCCGCATCGCCAACAAGGAGACCGGCGACGTGCTGTGGGTGCCGGGCGGGGAGCGCTGAGCCCTACCGGCGCGCCGACCGGAACAGGCCCAGCAGGACCTCGGCGCAGCCCAGGCACATCAGCACCACGCCCACCGCGGTCGGGCTGATCACCGGCAGGTCCACACCCCCGGTGAACCGCCACAGGGCCAGGCCGCCGAGGAAGGTGCCGGTGCCCGTCGCCAGGTTGCCCGTCGCCCGGCTCACCGCTCCACCCGCTCCCGGTCGTCGTCCGCACCGGCGGGGTCGCGCCCGTCGCGCTGTCCCTCCGGGGCCTTCTTCGGCCACACCCAGTACGCCAGGGCCACCAGGCCGTGGATGCCGGCCACCCGCCAGGCGGTGGACAGCCAGGCCGCCAGGGACGTGGTGCGGTCCGGGTCGCCCACGTACCACATGGCGAGCAGGAGCAGCACGGTCGCCACGGCGGCGCCGGCCACCGTGCCCAGCCACACCTTCGTCTCGTGCCGGGCGCGGGCCAGGCCGTGGCGGGGCGGGCCGGGCGGCCGGGGCGCGCCGCCCAAGCGGTGGGCGGCGTGGCCGTCGAGCCACTTCACCGTCCGGTGGCCGTGGCCGACCGTGTAGCCGATGTAGAGCGCGGCCAGGCCGTGCGTCCAGTTCGGTTCCGCGCCGTTCCTCAGGTCGAGGGCGGTGACGACCAGCAGCACGACCTCCAGCAGCGGCTCGCACAGCAGCAGCGCCAGGCCGGTGCGCGGCATCCTGAGCAGGTACCGGCAGGCGAGCCCGGCCGCCAGCAGCACCCAGAAGCCGATCTCGCAGGCCGCGATCAGGGCGACGATCACGTCTCGCTCCTCTCCGTCACCCTTCCAGGCTCCCGGACGGGACGGCCGCCCACGTCGTCGCCGACGACGAACTCGCGGTACATCGAAAGATGCAGTCCAGGACCCTTCCCGCGGACCGGGCACCGGGCGCCCCCACCGTGTTGGATGGAGGCCATGGCCGCACGACTGTCCCGACCTCCCCGCTTCGACGCGTCGATCGCGCTCGCGGGCCTCGCCGGCGGCCTGGTGCTGTGGGGCTTCGGGCTGGGCCTGCGCGAGGCGCAGGAGCCGATGGTGCTCTTCGCCGGCCGGTGGGCG
This sequence comes from Streptomyces sp. 3-6, assembly GCF_056323165.1. Taxonomy (NCBI): domain Bacteria; kingdom Bacillati; phylum Actinomycetota; class Actinomycetes; order Kitasatosporales; family Streptomycetaceae; genus Streptomyces; species Streptomyces sp. 3-6. The sequence continues at coordinate 39,190 of NZ_JBWHZP010000018.1, read as the reverse complement.
CTGCTCGTGCCGCTCGTGGTGATCTCCGGCTGCGAACTGCTGCGCCGCACCGCCCCGCGGACCGCCCTGCTGATCGGCACGGCGGCGCTGGCCGCGGACACCGTCACCCAGGGCAGCATCGCCACGATCGTGATGTACACCGACCTCGCGTACGCGGCGGTGGTCTACGGCCCGCCCGCGACCGCCCGCCGCCTGCCGAAGATCACCGGCGTGCTCACGGTCGCCGCGATCGTGATCCCCTACGCCGTGTGGCGGGTGCCGGAGGCGCTGCTGATCGGGCTGGTGGTCGCCGCCGTGTCCTTCGGACCCGCGTCGACCGGCCTGATCGTGCGCAACCACCGGGACGCCGCCGAGGCCGCCCGGCTGCGCGCCGAACAGACGGCCCTGCTCGCCGAGATGGACCGCACCCAGGCCGTCAACCAGGAACGCGCCCGCATGGCGCGGGAACTGCACGACGTGGTCGCCAACCACCTGTCGGCGATCGCCATCCACTCCACCGCCGCGCTCTCCCTGGACGAACCGCGCACCTCCCACGAGGCGCTGACCGTGATCCGGGAGAACAGCGTGCAGGGGCTGTCCGAGATGCGGCGGCTGATCGGCATCCTGCGGGACCGCGGCGACGAGCGCGAACCCGCGGCCGTCCCGACCCTGGACGGCCTCGCCGCACTGGTGGAGGGCGCCCGCGCCAACGGACTGGACGCCGTCCTCGACAGCGAACCCTGCTCCGTGCCCGCCCCGGTCGAGCTCGCCGCGTACCGGATCGTCCAGGAGTCGCTGACCAACGCGCTCAAGCACGCCGGGCCGGGCCGGGTGACGGTCCGGCTGCGCTGCGCGGACGGCACCCTCGACGTCCGGGTCACCAGCCCCCACGGCGGCGGGAGTGCCCCGCGCGTCCCGGGCTCCGGGGCCGGCCTGGTGGGCATGCGGGAACGGACCGAGCTGCTCGGCGGCACCTTCGAAGCCGGCCCCGAGGAGGGCCCGCGGGACCCCGACGAGGGCCCGGACGGCACCGACCGCGCGGGCGGCGCTCACGGCCCGGCCGGCACGGTGTGGACCGTCCGCGCCACCCTGCCCGTCACCGACACCGATTCCGCCCCGGGAGATGCCTGATGATCCGTGTCCTGGTCGCCGAGGACCAGTCCGCCGTCCGCGCCGGACTGGTCCTCATCCTGCGCAGCGCGCCCGACATCGAGGTGGTCGGCGAGGCGGCGGACGGGGAGCAGGCGGTGGCGCTCGCCCGCGAACTGCGCCCGGACCTGGTGCTGATGGACGTCCAGATGCCCCGCCTGGACGGGGTGTCGGCGACCCGTGAGGTGGTCGGTGAGCAACTGGCCGACGTGCTGGTGCTGACCACCTTCGACCTCGACGAGTACGTGTTCGGTGCGCTGCGCGCGGGAGCGGCCGGCTTCCTGCTGAAGAACACCGACGCCAAGGACCTGCTCTCCGCGGTGCGCACGGTGGCGCGCGGCGAGGGCATCGTCGCCCCGGCCGTCACCCGGCGGCTGATCGCCGAGTTCGCGGCGAAGCCCGCCCGGCGCGCCCCGGAGGCGGACGCGGAGGTGCTGCGGACGCTCACCCGGCGCGAGCGGGAGGTGCTCTCCTGCCTGGGGGAGGGGATGTCCAACGCGGACGTCGCGGCCCGCCTGGACATGGCGGAGGCGACGGTGAAGACGCACGTCAGCCGCCTGCTGGGCAAGCTGGGCCTGCGCAGCAGGGTGCAAGCGGCGGTGCTCGCGCAGGAGTTGGGAATCTGACGCGGAAGCGGCGCACGAACAGCTGATCCACCGGCGTTTCGACGGGCCGCCGAACGGTCGGAGAACCGACGGACAACAGTTCTGGTGGTCCAGACCTATTGACCCGTGGTCCAGACCTTTCTATTCTCGCGGCACCGTGGGCGTGATGGCTCAGTCACGTCCCCTCCACAACCTCACAAGGAGGCGCAGCATGCGCTTCAGACACAGAGCCGCGGCAGGATTCGCGACCCTGCTGCTCCCCCTGTCGGGCATGGTCGCCCTCGCACCCCCCGCCCAGGCCGCCACCTCCGCCACCGCCACCTACGCCAAGACCCAGGACTGGGGCTCCGGCTTCGAGGGCAAGTGGACGGTGAAGAACACCGGCACCACGGCCATCAACGCCTGGACCATCGAGTGGGACTTCCCCGCCGGCACCAAGGTGACCTCGGCCTGGGACGCCACCGTCACCAACTCCGGTGACCACTGGACCGCCAAGAACCTCGGCTGGAACGGCACCCTCGCCCCCGGGGCGTCCGTCTCCTTCGGCTTCAACGGCAGCGGCACCGGCTCCCCCACCGGCTGCAAGCTCAACGGCGGCAGCTGCGACGGCGGCGGCAGCGTCCCGGGCGACGAGGCACCCTCCGCGCCCGGCACCCCCACCGCCTCCAATGTCACCGACACCTCGGTGAAGCTGTCCTGGTCGGCGGCGACCGACGACAAGGGCATCAAGAACTACGACGTGCTGCGGGACGGCGCCAAGGTCGCCACGGTCACCGGCACCACCTACACGGACACCGGGCTCAGCAAGGGCACCGACTACTCCTACACCGTGCAGGCCCGCGACACCGCCGACCAGACCGGCCCGGTCAGCGGCGCCGTGAAGGTCCGCACCACCGGCAACACCGAGGAACCGCCGCCCCCCGGCGACAAGATCAACCTCGGCTACTTCACCGAGTGGGGCATCTACGGCCGCAACTACCACGTCAAGGACCTCGTGACGTCCGGCTCGGCCGCCAAGATCACCCACATCAACTACGCCTTCGGCAACGTGGTGAACGGCCAGTGCAAGCTGGACGACGCCTACGCCGCCACCGACAAGGCCTACACCGCCGACCAGTCCGTCAGCGGCGAGGCCGACACCTGGGACCAGCCGCTGCGCGGCAACTTCAACCAGCTGCGCCAGCTGAAGGCCAAGTACCCGCACATCAAGGTGCTGTACTCCTTCGGCGGCTGGACCTACTCCGGCGGCTTCGGCCAGGCCGCGCAGAACCCGGCCGCGTTCGCCAAGTCCTGCAAGCAGGTCGTGGAGGACCCGCGCTGGGCCGATGTCTTCGACGGCATCGACATCGACTGGGAGTACCCCAACGCCTGCGGTCTGACCTGTGACAGCAGCGGCCCGGCGGCCTTCAAGAACCTCTCCCAGGCCCTGCGCGCCGAGTTCGGCGACGACTACCTCGTCACCGCCGCCATCACCGCGGACGGCTCGGACGGCGGCAAGATCGACGCCGCCGACTACGGCGGCGCCGCGCAGTACCTCGACTGGTACAACGTGATGACGTACGACTACTTCGGCGCCTGGGACAAGACCGGCCCGACCAACCCCCACTCGCCGCTGACCACGTTCAACGGCATCCCGAAGGAGGGCTTCAACTCGGCCGCCGCGATCGCCAAGCTGAAGGCGAAGGGCGTCCCGGCGAAGAAGCTGCTGCTCGGCATCGGCTTCTACGGCCGCGGCTGGACCGGCGTCACCCAGTCCGCCCCCGGCGGCACCGCGACGGGCGCGGCGCCCGGCACGTACGAGGCGGGCATCGAGGACTACAAGGTCCTCAAGAACGCCTGCCCCGTCACCGGCACCTTCGCCGGCACCGCCTACGCCCACTGCGGCGACAACTGGTGGTCCTACGACACCCCCGCCACCATCAAGGGCAAGATGAACTGGGCCAAGAACCAGGGCCTGGGCGGCGCGTTCTTCTGGGAGTTCAGCGGTGACACCGCGAACGGTGAACTCGTGAGCGCCATCGACAGCGGCCTGAAGTAACCAGCACCCGCTGCGCCCCGGCCCTCACCGGCCACGGGCACGAAAACCGCCCCCGGACGACCGCGTCCGGGGGCGGTACTCGTGCGGGGGCCGGCGGGATGCCGGCTGGCGGGGGCGTGGGAGGTCCGGTGACGGGGGCGCGGGAGTCACGGCGCCACGGCGACCTGCCCCGCCTGCCGGTGGGGCCGCCTGGGCTGCCCGGTGCCGGGGGCAGGCCACCGGGCAGGCTGCGTCGGCTCAGCCGGTGCGTGGCGGTGGGGGCGGAGGCCGAGGCGGGCCAGGGCTTCCGGGTCGTGTTCGCACTGGCCGTTCCGGTCCGCCGGACGGGCGGAGCATCCGGTGGCGCCGAAGGCACGGCGCAGCCGGCCCCTCCGGAGAGACGGAGGAAGGGCGGGAGACAGAGGCGCGGAAGTGCCGGGGGGATCGACGAGGTGCCAGCGGGAAAGGCACAGAGGGGCCGGGGACCCCGAACGCCGCTCGACGCAACGTTCACCCTCCCCCACGCCTCCGCCGCCGGGGCACCCCCACCCGGAGGGCCCCCGAACGCCGCTCTACGCGACGTTCACCCTCTGGCCCGGCGGGGCCGCTTCCAGCCAGGCGAGGAAGCCGGTCAGGGCGTCCTCGCTCATCGCGAGCTCCAGGAGGGTGCCGCGGTGCCGACAGGCCAGGATCACCGCGTCCGACAGCAGTGCCAGCTCCTCCTCGCCCTCCGGGACGCGGCGGCCCGCCACCTCGATGGCGGAGCGCTCCAGGACGCGGCGCGGGCGGGGCGCGTAGGAGAAGACGCGGAACCACTCGACCCGGTCGCCGTTGTAGCGGGCCACGCCGTAGGCCCAGCCCTTGCCGCCGGAGTCACCGGCCTCGGGGGCGTCCCAGCGCAGGCTGCAGTCGAACGTCCCGCCGGAGCGCTGGATGAGGCGGCGGCGCAGTCCGAACACGAACAGGCCCGCCACCACGAGCACCACCACGATTCCGCACACAGTCAGAGCGAGGACCATCGACACCGACCTCCTCGTCTCCTAGGTAACGGAACGGAAAAATCATCCAGATCTGCCTCAGCCGCGACCGGCTCCGGATCGCTCCGGTGCCGGCCGCGGCTGAGTCACGTCATCGCACAGCGCTGGATTCAGCGGGCCGCCGACGCCGTCCGCAGGCGGACGTTCGCGCGGCGCTCGGCCGCGGCGTCGTCCTCCGCCTTCGCGCGGGCCAGTTCCTGCTCCGCGCTCTGGACGTCGATCTCGCCCGCCAGCTCGGCGAACTCCGCCAGCAGCGACAGCTTGTTGTCCGCGAAGGAGATGAAACCGCCGTGCACGGCGGCGACGACCGTCTCCCCCTCGCCGGTGCGGATGGTCACGGGGCCCGATTCCAGCACACCGAGCAGCGGCTGGTGACCGGCCATGACGCCGATGTCGCCGGACGTGGTGCGCGCGACGACCAGAGTGGCCGTCCCGGACCAGACCTCTCGGTCGGCCGCGACCAGCGCGACGTGCAGCTCAGCTGCCAAGGTGGCTCCTCGGGTCACCACCCGGCGGTCGTGCCGGGTGTCGGTTACAAGTCTAAGGGGCGTGAAGGAGGGGGCGGGACGGACCCGCCCCCTCAGGGGTGGGCCCGGGGGCCCACCCACGGCGCGGGGGTCAGGAGACGCCCAGCTCCTTCGCGTTCTTCTTCAGGTCCTCGATGCCACCGCACATGAAGAACGCCTGCTCCGGGAAGTGGTCGTACTCGCCGTCGCAGATCGCGTTGAACGCGGCGATCGACTCGTCCAGCGGCACGTCCGAACCGTCCACGCCGGTGAACTGCTTGGCGACGTGGGTGTTCTGGGACAGGAAGCGCTCCACGCGACGGGCACGGTGGACGACGAGCTTGTCCTCCTCGCCGAGCTCGTCGATACCGAGGATCGCGATGATGTCCTGCAGGTCCTTGTACTTCTGCAGGATGTTCTTCACGCGCATGGCCGCGTCGTAGTGGTCCTGCGCGATGTAGCGCGGGTCCAGGATCCGGGACGTCGAGTCCAGCGGGTCCACGGCCGGGTAGATGCCCTTCTCCGAGATCGGACGGGAGAGCACCGTCGTCGCGTCGAGGTGGGCGAACGTGGTGGCCGGGGCCGGGTCGGTCAGGTCGTCCGCGGGGACGTAGATCGCCTGCATCGAGGTGATCGAGTGACCACGGGTCGAGGTGATGCGCTCCTGGAGGAGACCCATCTCGTCGGCCAGGTTCGGCTGGTAGCCCACCGCGGAGGGCATGCGGCCGAGCAGGGTCGACACCTCGGAACCCGCCTGGGTGAAGCGGAAGATGTTGTCGATGAAGAACAGCACGTCCTGCTTCTGGACGTCGCGGAAGTACTCGGCCATGGTCAGGCCGGCCAGCGCGACGCGCAGACGCGTCCCCGGCGGCTCGTCCATCTGGCCGAAGACCAGCGCGGTCTTGTCGATGACGCCCGACTCGCTCATCTCGTCGATGAGGTCGTTGCCCTCACGGGTGCGCTCACCGACACCGGCGAACACCGACACACCGTCGTGGTTGTTGGCGACGCGGTAGATCATCTCCTGGATGAGCACCGTCTTGCCGACGCCGGCACCGCCGAACAGACCGATCTTTCCACCCTTGACGTACGGGGTGAGAAGGTCGATGACCTTGACGCCGGTCTCGAACATCTCGGTCTTCGACTCGAGCTCGTCGAAGCTGGGCGCCTTGCGGTGGATCGGCCAGCGCTCGCCGGTGTACTGCTCGTCGACGTTCAGCACCTCACCGAGGGTGTTGAACACCTTGCCCTTGGTGAAGTCGCCGACCGGGACGGAGATGGCGGAGCCGGTGTCCGTCACCGGGGCCTGGCGGACCAGGCCGTCGGTGGGCTGCATGGAGATGGTGCGGACCAGGCCGTCACCCAGGTGCTGGGCGACCTCCAGGGTCAGCGTCTTCAGCTCGCCCGCGTTGGCCGGGTCGGCGACCTCGACGTGGAGGGCGTTGTAGATGTCCGGCATCGAGTCGACGGGGAACTCCACGTCGACGACCGGGCCGATGACCCGGGCGACGCGGCCCGTAGCCGTCGCGGTCTCAACAGTGGTGGTCATTACTTGTCACTCCCCGCGGTCGCGTCGGCCAGTGCACTGGCGCCACCGACGATCTCGCTGATTTCCTGGGTGATTTCGGCCTGGCGGGCCGCGTTGGCAAGCCGGGAGAGCGTGTGGATCAGCTCGCCCGCGTTGTCGGTGGCCGACTTCATCGCGCGCCGCGTGGCGGCGTGCTTCGAAGCGGCCGACTGGAGCAGCGCGTTGTAGACACGGCTCTCCACGTAGCGCGGCAGCAGGGCGTCGAGGACATCCTCCGCCGAGGGCTCGAAGTCGTACAGCGGAAGGATCTCGTCCTTCGTCGCCGACTCCTGCGCGACCTCTTCGAGACGCAGCGGAAGCAGCCGGGCACCGACCGCCGTCTGCGTCATCATCGACACGAACTCGGTGTAGACGAGGTGGAGCTCGTCCACACCGCCGTCCGCCGCGTCCTTCCGGATGGCCTCGATCAGCGGGGCCGCGACCTTCTTGGCGTCCGCGTACGAGGGGTCGTCGGTGAAGCCGCTGAACGACTCCGTGACCTTGCGCTCACGGAAGTTGTAGTGCGCGAGACCACGACGGCCGACGATGTACGTGTCGACCTGCTTGCCCTCGCGCTCCAGGCGCTCGGTCAGCTGCTCCGCGGCCTTGATGGCGTTGGCGTTGAAGGCGCCGGCCAGGCCGCGGTCGCTCGTGAGGAGCAGGACCGCGGCGCGGGTCGGGTTCTCCGCCTCGGTGGTCAGCGGGTGCTTGGCGTCGGAACCGGTGCCCACCGCCGTGACCGCGCGGGTCAGCTCCCGCTCGTACGGCGAGGAGGCCCGCACCTTGCGCTGCGCCTTGACGACTCGCGAGGCGGCGATCATCTCCATCGCCTTGGTGATCTTCTTGGTCGCGGTGACGGATCGGATGCGACGCTTGTAGACCCGGAGCTGAGCTCCCATGAGTCAGGTCCCTTCCTTACGTCACTTGGCGGCAGCGGCCGGGGCGTCCTCGCCGAGCAGCTTGCCGTCGCTCGTCTCGAACTGCTTCTTGAAGTCCGCGATCGCGTCGGCCACGGCCTGCAGGGTGTCGTCGGACATCTTGCCGCCCTCGCGGATGGAGGTCATGAGGCCCTGCTCCTTGCGGTGCAGGTACTCCAGCAGCTCCTTCTCGAAGCGGCGGATGTCGGCGACCGGCACCTCGTCCATCTTGCCGGTGGTGCCGGCCCAGACGGAGACGACCTGGTCCTCGGTGGCCATCGGCTGGTACTGGTCCTGCTTCAGCAGCTCGACCATGCGCTGACCGCGCTCCAGCTGCGCCTTCGACGCGGCGTCCAGGTCCGAACCGAAGGCGGCGAACGCCTCCAGCTCACGGAACTGGGCCAGGTCCACGCGCAGACGGCCGGAGACCTGCTTCATCGCCTTGTGCTGGGCGGAACCACCGACTCGGGAGACGGAGATACCGACGTTCAGCGCGGGGCGCTGACCGGCGTTGAACAGGTCCGACTCCAGGAAGCACTGGCCGTCGGTGATGGAGATGACGTTGGTCGGAATGAACGCCGACACGTCGTTGGCCTTGGTCTCGACGATCGGCAGACCCGTCATCGAACCGGCGCCCATGTCGTCGGACAGCTTCGCGCAGCGCTCCAGCAGACGGGAGTGCAGGTAGAAGACGTCGCCCGGGTAGGCCTCGCGCCCCGGCGGGCGGCGGAGCAGCAGGGACACGGCACGGTAGGCGTCGGCCTGCTTCGACAGATCGTCGAAGATGATCAGGACGTGCTTGCCCTCGTACATCCACTGCTGGCCGATGGCCGAGCCGGTGTACGGCGCCAGGTACTTGAAGCCGGCCGGGTCGGACGCCGGGGCGGCGACGATGGTCGTGTACTCCAGCGCGCCGTTCTCCTCCAGCGCGCGGCGGACCGACGCGATGGTCGAGCCCTTCTGGCCGATGGCGACGTAGATGCAGCGGACCTGCTTGTTCACGTCGCCGGAGCGCCAGTTGTCGCGCTGGTTGATGATCGTGTCCACGGCGAGGGCGGTCTTGCCCGTGCCGCGGTCGCCGATGATCAGCTGACGCTGACCGCGGCCGATCGGGGTCATGGCGTCGACGGCCTTGTAGCCGGTCTCCATCGGCTCGTGCACCGACTTGCGCTGCATGACCGTGGGGGCCTGCAGTTCGAGGGCGCGGCGGCCCTCGGTCTCGATCTCGCCGAGGCCGTCGATCGGGTTGCCGAGCGGGTCGACCACACGGCCCAGGTAGCCCTCGCCCACGGCGACGGACAGGACCTCGCCGGTACGGGTGACCGGCTGCCCCTCCTCGATACCGCTGAACTCACCGAGGACGATGGCACCGATCTCGCGCTCCTCGAGGTTGAGGGCGAGGCCGAGGGTGCCGTCCTCGAACTTCAGCAGTTCGTTGGCCATGGCCGACGGAAGACCCTCGACCTTTGCGATGCCGTCGCCGGCAAGGGTGACCGTACCGACCTCCTCGCGCGAGGCCGCGTCCGGCTTGTACGACTGGACGAAATTCTCCAGCGCGTCCCGGATCTCCTCCGGCCGGATCGTGAGCTCCGCCATCTGAGTTCCCTGCTCTCCTTGTTGGGCCCGAAGTTTCACTTGGGGGTATTCCACGAGTCGGGACTCCCCCCAATGAGAGGTGAATCCTCTGCACGGCCCAACCCGGGCCGTAGTCATGCTTATGGAGTTTGCTGCTAGCTCGCCATGCGCCGGGCGGCGTCCTCCAGCCGGTCCGCGAGCGAGCCGTTGATGATCTCGTCGCCGACCCGCACCCGGATCCCGCCCAGGACCTCGGGGTCCACGTCGAGGTTGAGGTGCATCTCACGGCCGTAGAGCTTCGCCAGCGCGGCGCCGAGACGCCGCTTCTGGGTGTCGCTCAGCGGGACCGCCGAGGTGACGACGGCGACCGCGCGGTTGCGGCGCTCCGCGGCGAGCTTGGTCAGGGACTCGAGTCCCGCTTCCAGGCTACGTCCGCGCGGGGCGGTGACAAGGCGCGTCACCAGACGCTCGGTCGTGGCCCCGGCCCGGCCGTGGAGCAGGCTGCGGATCAGCTTGCCCTTGGCCGAGGCGCTCGCGGCGCGGTTGGTCAGCGCGGCCCGCAGCTGCGTGTCGGAGGAGACGATCCGCCCGAAGCGGAACAGCTCGTCCTCGACGTCGTCGAGCACGCCCGCCTGCTGGGCGGCGGTGAAGTCGGCCGTGTTGGCCAGCTCCTCCAGCGCGTCCACCAGGTCACGCGACTGCGACCAGCGGGAGCGCACCGTGCCGGCCACCAGGTCGGCGGCCGGGCCGCCGATCTGACCGCCGAGGACGCGACCCACCAGGTCGGCCTTGGCGTCGCCGGCCTGCGCCGGGTCGGTGAGGACCCGGCGCAAGCTGACCTCGCGGTCGAGCAGCGCGGTGACGGCGGCCAGTTCGTCGGCGAGCTGCGCCGCGTCCACGGACGTGGAGTCCGTCAGCGCGTCGAGCCGCTCACGTGCGGCGGCCAGTGCCTCGCGGCTCGCTCCGTTCATCGTGCTGCCTCGGCCTTCTCCTCGAGCTGGTCGAGGAAGCGGTCGATCACACGGCTCTGCCGGGCGTGGTCCTCGAGGGACTCACCGACGAGCTTGCCCGCCAGTTCGGTGGCGAGCCGGCCGATGTCCTGGCGCAGGGCCGCGGACGCGGCCTTGCGGTCGGCCTCGACCTGGGTGTGACCGGCGGCGATGATCTCCTCACGCTGCCGCTGGCCCTCCGCGCGCATCTCGGCGATGAGCGTGGCGCCCTGCTCCTGTGCCTCCTGGCGCAGGCGCGCGGCCTCGTGCCGGGCCTCGGCGAGCTGGGCCTTGTACTGCTCCAGCACGCTCTGGGCCTCGGTCTGAGCGGCCTCGGCCTTCTCGATCCCGCCCTCGATCGCCTCGCGGCGCTCCTCCAGAACCTTGTTGATGTTCGGGAGGAGCTTCTTGGCGAGGAAGCCGAAGACGATGACGAAGGCGAGCAGGCCGATGACGAGCTCGGGAATCGGCGGGACGAGGGGGTTCTGAGGCTCCTCGGCCGCGATATGAAGCAGTGCGTTCATATCAAAGTGCCTTTCGTCTAGAGGGGCGGTCGTGAATCAGATGATCACGTGCCGTAGACGAACGGCATGACCAGGCCGATCAGGGCGAGCGCCTCACAGAAGGCGAAGCCGAGGATCTGGTTGGCGCGGATCAGGCCGGCGGCCTCGGGCTGGCGGGCGATGGCTTCGGTGCCCTTACCGAAGATGATGCCGACGCCGATGCCGGGACCGAAGGCGGCGATGCCGTAACCGACGGAAGCGATCGAGCCGTGGACGGCAGCGAGGGTCTGGGACATGCCAGTTCTTCCTTTTCTTCACGGGCCGGTGGGGGTGCGCCACCGGACGACTGGGGGTGTGGAGCGGGGCGGCTCAGTGCTGCTCGGCGAGCGCGCCCTGGATGTAGGTGCAGGCCAGCAGGACGAAGACGTAGGCCTGCAGGGCCTGGATGAAGAGCTCGAAAGCGGTCATCACGAGCACCATCACGAACGAGACGCCGGCGTAGGCGATCCCGATGCCGTTCAGCAGGTACCAGCTGGCGATGGTGAACAGCACGATCAGAATGTGGCCCGCGAACATGTTCGCGAAGAGTCGCACGGCGTGCGTGAAGGGACGCACGAGCAGGTTCGAGAAGGCCTCGATCAGCATGACGACCGGGAGGGCGGCGCCGAGCGACTTGTCGTAACCGGTGAAGTTCTTCAGGGCGCCGACGAAGCCGTGCTTCTTGAAGGTCAGGGAGACCCAGACCCCGTAGACGACCAGGGCGAGCGCCGCCGGGTAGGCGATGATCGAGGTCACCGGGAACTGGGCGAGCGGGATGATCGACCAGAGGTTCATCATCCACACGAAGAAGAACAGGGCGACGATGAACGGGACGTACTTCTCGCCCTCGCGCTTGCCCATGGTCTCGTAGACGACGCCCCGGCGGACGAAGTCGTACCCCGCCTCGGCCACCATCTGCAGCTTGCCGGGAACGACCCTGGGCCGGCGGAAGGCCGCCCAGAAGAAGACGATCACGACGAGCGAGCCGATCAGCGCCAGCAACATCACCTTGTTGAAGTACAGGTTGCTGTCGCCGTCGCCCCAGAGGGGCTCGAAGACGAACGAGTGCAGCCCGGGAGACGGGAAGCCACAGCCGTCGAAGATGTGGCAGTCGGTCTCGAAGGCGAGCACCTGCGTCGGGTCAGCACTCACCGCGGGCTCCTTCGGCGTGACGCATGGATTGGGCAACCTCGTGGTGTCTGCGCGGCACGAGGCCGCGGATCGGCACGGGACTGGTGTAACGGATGTGGGGGCGGCCGGGGGGCATCACGCCTCGCGTCGCGGCAGGCGTCATCTCGGATGCCCGCGCCCGCGATGCCGCAGTTGGCACCGGACGATAGCAGGGTCCCGCAGGCGCCTTTATCGCGGCCCTACGCCTCACGACGGACGCCCCTGCGCTTCCTTCTTCTGCTCACTCACCGTCGAATCCGGTTCCACGTAGAGGAACTTGGCCTTCATGTGGGCCCGGGCCTGCGCGGCGACCCACGTGAGGGTGCACACCAGCAGGGTGAGGGCGAAGACCTTGGGGTGGAACAGCGTCGTGTTCTTGAAGAGCGCGATGAAGATGAACATCAGCAGGATCTGCGCCAGGTACATCATCAGTCCCATGGCCTGGAACAGATGGGGCAGCGACTTGGCGGTCCACTGCATGACGTAGAGCCCCACCCCCATGAGGAGGAGCACGAGCAGGGTGCCGACGACGCCGCCGATGGCACCCTGGCCGCCTTGGACGGCGGCACCGATCGCGACTGCGACCGCACCGACGGCAGCGGTGGGCACGGCAGCCTGGATCAGGATCCGGACGTCGTTTGACGGCATGGCGGCAACTCCGCTTTCAGGGGGCAAGGGGGTGTCGTCACGGACGAGCGTAGTCCCCCGGACGGGATGGATTTTCCTCGCACCGAGCGGGCCGTCGCACTGCGGCCCGGCGGCTCTGTCCGGGGACTCGTGAACGGTATCACAAACTATTTGATGCAGTCTTTACCCGACGGGCGTGCTCGGTGTCACACAGATGGGTGAACACGCATGTCAGAACCGGGAGTCGGGACGAGATGCCTGATATTGGGGCGATTCGCACCCTCACGACAGGCCCAACGGAGCCCCAACGGTCTGCCACGGATTGGCAATGTTCTAGGCGGATTCTTACCTTGCCCCGCCGACCCCGTCGTGGGGCACCAGTCAGCCCCTGCGTGTGACGACCCTCGCCCCTGCACCTGGGCTCAGGGCCCGGGGCGGGTCTCCCCTCCACCCGTCAGCCGGCCCTGTACGCCCTCTGGACGCCCTGGCCCGCCCGCTTCGCGTGTACGGGCGCCCTACCGGGCGTCCGCGTCCGCCGGAGCCCGGCGGTCGCCGCCCAGGCGGGCGCGGTGGCCGACGGCGGTCGCCCCGTTGGCCCCCGCGACACCGGCCGCGACGGGCGTACGCTCCCGCACGTCCTCCGCGGCCGCTGCCGCTGTGGACGCGTCGCCGGCCACCTCGGGCCCCGCCCCACTCGCCACGGCGCCGCCGGCCCCGCGCCGCCGCCGGTAGCGCGGCGGGACGAAGGCCTCCATCCAGCGCGGGGTGCGCGGCCTGAAGCGCGGCAGCAGGAGCAGGACGAGCCCGATGGCGCTGAGCAGCACCACGCCCAGGACGATCCACATGGACGCCGAGTTGACCGAGTAGGCGAGCGCTCCGAAGGCGATCAGCGCCGACCAGAAGTACATGATCAGCACGGCCCGGCTGTGCGAGTGGCCGATCTCCAGCAGCCGGTGGTGCAGGTGCCCCCGGTCCGCCGCGAACGGCGACTGGCCGCGCCAGGTCCGCCGCACGATCGCCAGGATCAGGTCGGCCATGGGCACGGCGATGATCGTCAGCGGCATCAGCAGCGGGATGAAGACGGGGAGCATCGCGTGGGTCGTCTCCCGGTCGCCGCCCAGGTTGACGTTGAGCGCCTCGACGTCCAGCTGCCCCGTGACCGACACCGCGCTCGCCGCGAGCACCAGCCCGATGAGCATCGAACCGGAGTCGCCCATAAAGATCCGGGCGGGATGCATGTTGTGCGGCAGGAAGCCCAGGCACATCCCGATGAGCACGGCCGAGAACAGCGTGGCCGGCGCGGCCGCCTCGGCGCCGTAGCCGTACCAGAGCCGGTAGCTGTAGAGGAAGAACGCCGTGGCCGCGATGCACACCATGCCGGCCGCGAGTCCGTCGAGTCCGTCGACGAAGTTGACCGCGTTGATGGTGATGACGACCAGGGCCACGGTGATCAGGTTCCCCTGCCACGGCGTGACGGCCACCGTGCCGATGCCCGGGATCGGCAGCCACAGGATCGTCAGCCCTTGGAGGATCATGACGCCCGCGGCGATCATCTGGGCGCCCAGCTTCAGCAGGGCGTCGATCTCGAACTTGTCGTCGAGCACCCCGAGCAGCCAGATGAGGGCGGCACCCGAGAGCAGGGCACGCGGTTCGTTGGACTTCTCGAAGACCTCGTTCAGGTTGGTCAGATGGGCGGCGACCAGCAGGCCCGCGCACAGCCCGAGGAACATCGCGATGCCCCCGAGCCGGGGCGTCGGCTCCCGGTGCACGTCCCGCGCCCTGATCTCCGGCATCGCACCGGCCACGATGGCGAACTTGCGGACCGGACCGGTCAGCAGGTACGTCACCGCGGCCGTGATGCAGAGCGTCAGCAGGTATTCACGCACGGGCTTCCCCACAGGTCTCGCTGGCCGTCACAGCCCCACACCCTAGCGAGGCACGCATATGGGTGGGGACTTCCGGGTAGCGACGATGGTTGCACGTACGGCTGTGCATCCCGTGCGCCTACCCGGCGGCCCGCCGCTCAGTGCGGGTACGGCGGGAACGCGGCGGCCAGCTCCCGTACGTCCTCCCGGGCCCGCGCCGGCTCCGTACCGCCGCGCAGCACGCTCGCCAGCAGCCCGGCGACGAACGTCATCTCCCGCGTCCCCATGCCCTGGGTGGTGACCGCGGCCGTGCCCAGGCGCAGCCCGCGGGCGTCGGCGTGCGGCAGCGCGCAGCACTCCAGCACCAGCCCGGCCGCCTCCAGCCGGCCGCGGGCCGTGCGGCCGTCGACGCCGAGGGGGGACGGGTCGACCGTGATCAGGTGGGTGTCCGTGCCGCCGGTGGTGACGACGAGGCCCTCGGCGGCCAGGGCGGCGGCGAGGGCCCGGGCGTTGGCGACGGTCCGGTGGGCGTACACCGTGTAGGCGGGGGTGGCCGCCTCGCCGAACGCGACGGCCTTCGCGGCGACGGTGTGCATCTGGGCGCCGCCCTGGGTGAAGGGGAAGACGGCCCGGTCCACGCGCTCGGCCAGCTCGGCCCGGCACAGCAGCATCCCGCCGCGCGGGCCGCGCAGCACCTTGTGGGTGGTGGCGCAGACGATGTCCGCGTACGGCACGGGGTTCGGCGCCGCTCCCCCGGCGACCAGGCCGATGGGGTGGGCGGCGTCGGCGATGAGGTGGGCGCCGACCTCGTCGGCGACCTCCCGGAAGAAGCCGTGGTCGAGGTGGCGGGGGTAGGCGATGGAGCCGCACACGATCGCCTTGGGCCGGTGGGTGAGCGCCAGGGAGCGCACCTGGTCGTGGTCGACGAGGCCGCTCTCGGCGTCCACCCCGTAGCCGACGAACCGGAACCAGCGGCCGGAGAAGTTGCCCGGCGCCCCGTGGGTGAGGTGACCGCCGTGGGGCAGCCCGAGGGCGAGGACGGTGTCGCCGGGGCGCAGCAGGGCGGCGTAGGCGGCGAGGACGGCGGAGGAGCCGGAGTGGACCTGGACGTTGGCGTGCTCGGCGCCGAACAGCGCCTTGGCCCGGTCGACGGCGAGCCGCTCGGCGGCGTCCGCGTAGGCGCAGCCGCCGTGGTGCCGGGCGCCCGGGTAGCCCTCGGCGTACTTGTTGGCCAGGGCGGAGCCGAGCGCGGCCAGCACGGCCGGGGACGTGAAGTTCTCGGCGGCGCTCAGCTGGAGCGTGGTCCGCTGCCGCTCGCGCTCACCGCGCAGGATGTCGGCGAGTTCGGGGTCCTGCCGGCGCAGGACATCGGCTTCGAGGGCAGGGCTGACCGTCATGGTGGGGCTCCCGGACGTCGACGCTGACGTAGCACCAATGTAGGCCGGGCCCCGCACCACCGCGCGGCTGCGGCGTCCTCGGGGGCGAACGGGGACCAGGACGGCCGCCCGCCCGGGTGTGCGCGGCGGCGGGGGCGGTCGGCCGGCGGGGCGGTCAGGCCCGCGCCGGAACCCCCGTCAGCGCCGTCACCACCGGGTCCAGGGCCTGGTGTATCTCGTCGCCGATGGAGCGGAAGAACGTCAGGGGCGCCCCATAGGGGTCGTGGACCTCGTCCGCCTCGGCGGTGGGGGCCAGGAGCCAGCCGCGCAGGGCGGCGGCGGCGCGGACCAGGGCGCGGGCGCGCATGACCAGGCCGTCGTCGAGCGGGGGGAGGGTCGCGGGGTCGATGGCGTTCACCAGGCGGGTGAACTCCTTCAGCGTGAAGGTGCGCAGGCCCGCCGAGTGGCCCATGGAGATGACCTGGGCGCGGTGGTCGCGGGTCGCGGTGAGGACCAGGTCGGCCCGGATGACGTGCTCGTCCAGCAGTTCGCGGCCGACGAAGCCGGAGGCGTCCGCGCCGTACTCCCCCAGCACGGTCTCCGCGTGGGTCTCCATGGGCGCGCCCTCGTGGCCCCAGGTGCCGGCGCTCTCCACGATCAGCCCGCCGCCCAGGATGCCCAGCCGCTGGCTGACGAAATGCCGGGTCAGCCGCTCGGTGATGGGTGAGCGGCAGACGTTGCCGGTGCTGACGTGGAGGATGCGGAAGGTGTCGCGCGGGAAGCCGAAGGTCGACGTGATCTCCGCGCCGTGTTCCTCGTTGCCTATGCCACGCCCCGCCTCAGGGGCTGTCAATTCGCCACCTCGAGGTCTGGTACGACCTTGCGCAGCTCGTCGGGCGAGAGGGCGCCCTCGCGCAGCAGCACGGGCACGGGGCGGGTGACGTCGACGATCGAGGACGGGACGATGCCGGGGGTGGGGCCGCCGTCGAGGTAGACGGAGACGGAGTCGCCGAGCATCTCCTGGGCGGCGTCGCAGTTCTCGGGGGCCGGGTGACCGGTCAGGTTGGCCGACGACACGGCCATGGGGCCGACCTCGGTGAGCAGTTCGATGGCGACGGGGTGCAGCGGCATGCGCACGGCGACCGTGCCGCGGGTGTCGCCGAGGTCCCACTGGAGGGACGGCTGGTGGCGGGCGACCAGCGTCAGGGCGCCCGGCCAGAAGGCGTCGACGAGTTCCCACGCCTGCTCGGAGAAGTCCGTGACGAGCCCGTGCAGCGTGTTCGGGGAGCCGATGAGGACGGGGGTGGGCATGTTCCGGCCGCGCCCCTTGGCCTCCAGCAGGTCGCCGACCGCCTCGGGGGTGAAGGCGTCCGCGCCGATGCCGTAGACGGTGTCCGTGGGCAGCACCACGAGTTCGCCACGACGGACCGCCGCTGCGGCCTCCCGCAGACCGGTCGCGCGGTCGGTCACGTCGTTGGTGTCGTATCGCCGGGCCATGAGGCGGGCCTCCTCGTACACGTGCTGCTGGGAAAGGGAGTCTGCGGGCCGCTCACGGCAGTGCCTTGCGCGCGGTGGCGAACCGGGGGCGGTTGTTCAGGTCGGGGTGGTCCGCGGCGTCGGTCCAGCCGCGGTCCTCGGCGAAGATCCAGGGCACCTGGCCGCCCTGGGTGTCCGCGTGCTCGACGACGACCACGCCGCCGGGGCGCAGCAGCCGGTGGGCGGTGCGTTCCAGGCCGCGGATCAGGTCCAGGCCGTCCTCGCCGGAGAAGAGGGCCAGCCCGGGGTCGTAGTCCCGGGCCTCGGGGGCGACGTACTCCCACTCGGTGAGCGGGATGTACGGCGGGTTGGAGATGACCAGGTCGACCTGGCCGTCGAGGTCGGGGAAGGCGGTCAGGGCGTCGCCCTGGCGCAGGTCGACCCTGGAGCCCTCCATGTTGCGGCGGGTCCAGCGCAGCGCGTCCTCGGAGAGTTCCACGGCGTGCACGCGCGAGCGCGGCACCTCCTGGGCGAGGGCGAGCGCGATGGCGCCCGAGCCGGTGCACAGGTCGACGATGCACGGCTCGACGACGTCCATCGCGCGGACCGCGTCTATGGCCCAGCCGACGACCGACTCGGTCTCCGGGCGCGGCACGAACACCCCGGGGCCGACCTGGAGTTCCAGGTAGCGGAAGTAGGCGTGGCCGGTGATGTGCTGGAGCGGTTCGCGCGCCTCGCGGCGGGCGATGACCTCCCAGTACCGGGCGTCGAAGTCGGAGTCGGGCACGTGGTGCAGCTCGCCGCGCTTGACGCCGTGCACGAACGCGGCGAGCTCCTCCGCGTCGGTACGCGGCGAGGGCACGCCGGCGTCGGCGAGCCGCTGGGTGGCCTGGGCCACCTCGGCGAGCAGCAGGTTCACGGGTCCTCCGGACGGTGTACGGGGCTTACGCTGCGGCCAGCTTGGCGGCCGAGTCCGCGTCGACGCAGGCCTGGATGACCGCGGCGAGGTCGCCGTCCAGCACCTGGTCCAGGTTGTACGCCTTGAAGCCGACCCGGTGGTCGGAGATGCGGTTCTCCGGGAAGTTGTAGGTGCGGATCTTCTCGGAGCGGTCGACGGTGCGGACCTGGCTGCGCCGGGCGTCGGCGGCCTCCCGCTCCGCCTCCTCCTGGGCCATGGCGAGCAGCCGGGAGCGCAGGATGCGCAGCGCCTGCTCCTTGTTCTGGAGCTGGCTCTTCTCGTTCTGGCAGGAGGCGACGACGCCGGTCGGGACGTGCGTGATCCGCACGGCGGAGTCGGTGGTGTTGACGGACTGCCCGCCGGGCCCGGAGGAGCGGTAGACGTCGATGCGCAGGTCGTTGGGGTTGATCTCCACGTCGACCTCCTCCGCCTCGGGCGTCACCAGGACGCCCGCCGCGGAGGTGTGGATGCGGCCCTGCGACTCGGTGGCGGGCACCCGCTGCACGCGGTGCACCCCGCCCTCGTACTTCAGCCGGGCCCACACGCCCTGGCCGGGCTCGACCTGGCCGCGGGCCTTCACGGCGACCTGGACGTCCTTGTAGCCGCCCAGCTCGGACTCGGTGGCGTCGATGATCTCGGTCTTCCACCCCACGCGCTCGGCGTAGCGCAGGTACATGCGCAGCAGATCGCCGGCGAACAGGGCGGACTCGTCGCCGCCGGCGCCCGCCTTGATCTCCAGGATGACGTCCTTGTCGTCGCTGGGGTCGCGCGGGACGAGGAGCAGGCGGAGCTTCTCGGTGAGTTCCTCGCGCTGCTGTTCCAGGTCCTTGACCTCGGCGGCGAAGTCGGGGTCGTCGGCGGCCAGTTCGCGCGCGGTCCCGATGTCGTCGCCGGTCTGCTTCCAGGAGCGGTACGTGGCGACGATCGGGGTGAGTTCGGCGTAGCGCTTGTTCAGCTTGCGCGCGTTGGCCTGGTCGGCGTGGACCGACGGGTCGGCGAGCTTCTTCTCCAGGTCGGCGTGCTCGGCGACGAGTTCCTCGACGGCCTCGAACATCTTGGGCTCCTGCGGTCTGCGGGGGTGAAGGGGCGGGGCGACCAAAAACGCCGGTCCCGGAGCGTCCCCGGCCGGGGACGCCGCCGTGGACCGGCGATGGGCGGCTCGCTACTTCTTGGAGCCGGAAGCCTTGCCGAAGCGGGCCTCGAAGCGGGCCACACGGCCACCGGTGTCGAGGATCTTCTGCTTGCCCGTGTAGAACGGGTGGCACTCGGAGCAGACCTCGGCCCGGATGGTGCCGGACCCGATCGTGCTGCGGGTCGTGAACGACGCACCGCAGGTGCAGCTGACCTGGGTCTCGACGTACTCGGGGTGGATGTCGCGCTTCAAGGTGTCTCCTAGGTTCCGGGAGGGCGCCGGGTCGCCACCACGGGATGCGGGAGCGTGAACCGGAGCCGACGGACCAGTCTGCCAGGACTGGGGCCTTCACCCAAAACCGGGGGTGGCCGTTTTTTGTTCCCCGGGGGCGGGCGTTCCCCGGCCGGTGGGCGGTCGCCGGCCGGTGGGCGGTCGCCGGCCGGTGGGCGGTCGCCGGCCGGTGGGCGGTCGCCGGCCGGTGGGCGGTCGCCGGCCGGTGGGCGGTGGGCGGTGACCGACCCCGGGCGGGGGGCGGGCGAGGGCGGGGCGCGGGGTGCGAGGCACGGGCGGGGTGTCCGGGGTGGGGCGGCCGGGGTGGCCGCCGTGCCCGCCCTACGGTGCGCTGACGACGTCCGCGGCCTCGCCGGTCGCCGAGTCCTCGGTCGCCGCCTCGGGGATCGGCCGGTCCTCCTTGAGCGCGTTCCACACGAGGCGTGCCTTGTCCTCCTGGACGAGCACGCGGTTGGGGTCGGCGGGGTCGTACCGCACCGGCATGGTCACCATGTGCAGGTCGTCGGGGCCGATCCCCTTCAGGCCGTTGGCGAAGGAGATCAGGGAGTTGACCGAGCCCAGGCCCGAGTCGGTGGTGACGGCCCGGGTGGCGGTGTCGGCGAGGTCGTAGAGCTTCTTGGGGTTGGTGAGGATGCCGACCTCCTTGACCTGCTTGACCAGGGCCTTGACGAAGGCCTGCTGGAGCTGGATGCGGCCGAGGTCGGAGCCGTCGCCGACGCCGTGCCGGGTGCGGACCAGGCCGAGGGCCTGTTCACCGTCGAGCCGGTGGGTCCCGGCCTCCAGCTCCAGGTGGCTGTCGGGGTCGTCGATGGCCCTGCTGGTGGTGATCTCGACGCCGCCGAGTTCGTCGATCAGCTCCTGGAACCCGGAGAAGTCGACCTCCAGGTAGTGGTCCATGCGCAGGTCGGTGATCTCCTCGACGGTCTTCACCGCGCAGGGGGCGCCGCCGGTGGAGTACGCGGAGTTGAACATCACGTCGCGGGCGGCGGGGTGGGTGCCGCCGTCGGCGTCGGTGCACTCCGGCCGGTCGATGAGGGTGTCCCGCGGCAGGGAGACCACGCTGGCCTTCTCGCGGCCCTCGTGGACGTGCACGATCATCGCGGTGTCCGAGCGGGCGCTGCCGTCGTCGGCACCACCGCCGAGGTCCTTGTTGCCGCCCGCGCGGGTGTCCGAGCCGAGGACCAGGATGTTCTCGGAACCGTCGTCCGCCTTGTCGGGCCGGTCGGTGCCGAGGACCTGGTCGATGTCGACGCTGCTGATGTTGCCGTTGAGCGTGACGTAGACGTAGCCGAGGCCCGTGCCGCCCAGCGCGACGACGCCCGCGGCGGTCCACGCGGCGATCCTGACGCCGGACCGCTTCCCGCGCGGCCCGCGCCGCTTGCCTCCGGCCCGTCGTCGCGGCCCCTCCGCGGCGGGCTCCCCCGGTGTGCCGGGTCCGGTCGCACCGGATCCCGGTGTGCTCTCGGCCGTCATGCGCTCCTCAGCTCGTGTCCGGTCGGGTACCCCCTGCGCTCGGTGTCGGACATGGCCGGTGAAGACCCTTACGACACCTATCGTCGCTCGCCGCACAAGACGGGGAAACCGGGCACAGGGTTGCACGGGGCCCTGTGCCCGTCCGGTGGCCGGCCGGGCACGTCCGGGCGCCTCCGGGTTCCGCCGGGAACGGGGGGTCCGGCTCTCACCTGCGGTGTCGGCCGAGGATGCGGTCCCGCTGGACGTCGGTGCCGACGGACGGGCGTGTGGCGAAGGTCTCGGCCGGCGGCCTTTCCGGGGCCCGGGTCTCCGGGCACGGCGTCCGTGACGGCCGGATCCGGACATCGGTAGCCCACGTCGGTAGCCCCCGCGAGTGCCTGTCGGGGCCGGAGGTCCGGGTCGGCGGATGGTCAACGGACCGGAAAGCGTGATCGCACTTCCACCCCCTCACACGCGAAGTGGCCGTCCTGCGAGCAGGACGGCCACTTCGGTGCGTTACGGCGGGCAGCCCGTTCCCCCATGGGGACGGGCTCCCGTCGGACGTCAGTCCCCGTTGCCGGGGGTCGGCGTCGTCTTCTGGATCTGCATGAGGAACTCGGCGTTCGACTTGGTCTGCTTCATCTTGTCGAGCAGCAGCTCGACCGCCTGCTGCTGGTCCAGGGCGTGCAGCACCCGGCGCAGCTTCCAGACGATGGCCAGTTCGTCCGGCGCCAGCAGGATCTCTTCCTTACGGGTACCGGACGCGTCGACGTCCACCGCGGGGAAGATGCGCTTGTCGGCGAGCTTGCGGTCCAGCTTGAGCTCGGCGTTGCCGGTGCCCTTGAACTCCTCGAAGATGACCTCGTCCATGCGGGACCCGGTGTCCACCAGGGCGGTGGCGAGGATGGTCAGCGAGCCGCCGTCCTCGATGTTGCGGGCCGCACCGAAGAACCGCTTCGGCGGGTACAGGGCGGTCGAGTCGACACCACCGGACAGGATGCGGCCGGAGGCCGGGGCGGCGAGGTTGTACGCACGGCCCAGGCGGGTGATCGAGTCGAGCAGCACGACGACGTCGTGACCCAGCTCCACCAGACGCTTGGCGCGCTCGATGGCGAGCTCGGCGACCGTGGTGTGGTCCTCGGCCGGGCGGTCGAAGGTCGAGGAGATGACCTCCCCCTTGACCGACCGCTGCATGTCGGTGACCTCTTCCGGACGCTCGTCGACGAGGACGACCATCAGGTGGCACTCGGGGTTGTTGTGGGTGATCGCGTTGGCGATCGCCTGCATGATCATGGTCTTGCCGGTCTTCGGCGGGGCCACGATCAGTCCGCGCTGGCCCTTGCCGATCGGCGACACGAGGTCGATGATCCGCGTGGTCAGCACGCCCGGGTCGGTCTCCAGGCGGAGCCGGTCCTGCGGGTACAGCGGGGTGAGCTTGTTGAACTCCGGTCGGCCGCGGCCGTGTTCGGGCGCCATGCCGTTGACGGAGTCGAGGCGGACCAGCGCGTTGAACTTCTCGCGCCGCTCGCCTTCCTTGGGCTGGCGGACCGCACCGGTGATGTGGTCGCCCTTGCGCAGGCCGTTCTTGCGGACCTGGGCGAGGGAGACGTACACGTCGTTCGGGCCGGGCAGGTAGCCGGAGGTGCGGATGAAGGCGTAGTTGTCGAGGATGTCCAGGATGCCCGCGACCGGGATCAGGACGTCGTCCTCGTTGATCTGCGGCTCCTGCACGTCGTCGCGGCCACGGCGGCCACGGCGGTCGCGGTAGCGGCCGCGACGGCCACGCCGGCCGCCCTCGAAGTCGTCGTCGTCGTGCTGACGGTCCTGCCGACCGCCGCCGCCCTGCTGGTTCTGGTTCTGACGGCCGCCCTGGCCGCCCTGGTTCTGCTGCTGGTCGTCGCCCTTGCCGCGGCGGTCCCCACGGTCGCTGCCGCGGTCGTTGCCCCGGTCGTTGCCGCGCTCCGCGCCACGGTCCCCGCGGTCGCGCCCGCGGTCCCGGCGGTCACGGCGGCGGGCCTCGCCGCCGTCGGCGTCCGACTTGGCGTCGCCCTGCGACTGCTGGCCCTGCTGCTGGTTCTGCTGCTGCGTCTGCTGGCCCTGCTGCTGCGCCGGGGCGTCGCCCTTCGGCTCGCTCTGCGGCTCGGCCTTGGGCTCGGAACGGGTGTCCGTCTTCGCGTCCGCGGCGACCGTGCCGGTCGCGGCGGGGGCGCCCGCCTCGGCGGTGGCGCGGCGACGGCGCCGCTCGGCGGGCGCCTCGGCGGCGGCCTGCTCGGCGGGGGCGTCGGCCTTCGGGGAGGGCTGGCCCGGGATGTCGATCTGCTGCTGGCCGGCGGTGGCGGCCTGCTCGGCGGGGGCCTCGGCGGGAGCGGCCGCGCTCTTCTCGGCGGCGGCTTCGTCCGTACGGGCACGGGAAGTGGCACGACGCTTGGGCTTGGCCTCGCTCTCGGCGGGCGCGTCGGCCTTGGCCGGGGCGCTGCCTCCGGCGGCCTGCGCCTCCTTGATGACCTCGATCAGCTGGCTCTTGCGCATGCGCGCGGTGCCCCTGATACCGAGGCCGGACGCGACCTGCTGCAGCTCGGCCAGCACCATGCCCTCGAGGCCGGTACCGCGGCGCCGCCGGGAGCCGGCACCGGTGGCAGGCGCGGAAGCGTCCGTGGCGGGCGCGGCAGCGGTCTCCTCGACACGTGCGCCCATCAGATCGGTGGTGTCGCTCACGAAGGGTCCTTCCCTGGAGCGGACGTCGGCCTGTCTGGCTCGGCGACCGGTTGTGCTGTCCGGCTTCGGTTCTTCTTCCGAGAACCGTGCCGGGGCGGTGGTCCGCCTCAGCGGCGGAAGAAATTTCTGGTGATGGCGCTACCTCGAGCCGTGGCACCTGGTGACACGTGGCGTGGTTGCACCGGTTCCGGAGCGAGCCCGGTGGGCCCTCGATGTCCGCGTACGACGTACTACTCGCGTACGTAGCAGAGAACACAGTGTGGCTTGGGGAGCTCCCGGAAGAATGTCTGTCCCGAACGGGGACACGAGGCACCTCGCCATGGTGGGGTCGGGTGCAGACTTGAGGTTAACACTACCGGATCCAACAAACATTCCCCCTCTCTTTGTCCGGCAACCGTGTCAGGTGGCGAGCGGCAGCACGCTCGCTCCGTGCTGGTCCAGGTCGAGCCGGTTGGCGGCCCAGTCGGGTCCGGCCAGGGCCTCGACCTTGTCGGCGGTCTCCGCGTCGGCCAGTGCCATGACGGTGGGACCGGCGCCCGAGATGACGGCCGGTACTCCGTCCGTCCGGAGCCGCTCCACCAGTGCGGCACTGTCCGGCATGGCCGGGGCGCGGTACTCCTGGTGCAGGCGGTCCTCGGTGGCGGGCAGCAGCAGCTCGGGGCGCCTGGTGAGGGCCTCGACGAGCAGGGCGGCACGGCCCGCGTTGGCGGCGGCGTCGACGTGCGGGACGGTGCGCGGGAGCAGGCCGCGCGCGGTTTCGGTGAGGACCGGCTTCCCGGGGACGAAAACCACCGGAACGACGGAATCGGCCGGGTCCATCCTGATCGCGCGGGCGGCGCCGGCGTCCATCCAGGACAGGGTGAAGCCGCCGAGCAGGCAGGCCGCGACGTTGTCGGGGTGGCCCTCCATCTCGGTGGCGAGTTCGAGCAGCGCGGTGTCGTCCAGTTTGGCGTCGGCGCCTATGGTCACGGCGCGGGCGGCGACGATTCCGGCGCAGATGGCGGCCGAGGAGGAGCCGAGACCGCGGCCGTGCGGGATGCGGTTGGCGCAGACGATCTCCAGGCCGCGGGGCTGCCCGCCGAGCACGTCGAAGGCGGTGCGCAGGGAGCGGACGAGCAGGTGCCTCTCGTCGCGCGGGAGGGTTTCGCTGCCCTCACCGGCGATGTCGATGTGCAGTCCCGAGTCGGCCACGCGGACGACCACGTCGTCGTACAGGCCCAGCGCCAGGCCGAAGGCGTCGAAGCCCGGGCCGAGATTGGCGCTGGTGGCGGGAACGCGCACCCGGACGGCGGCAGCGCGGAAGGCGGGACCGGCCATCGCTCGATGACTCTCCTTGAGCTGCGTGTCTGTCGAATGACATTCGATGACGTACGGAAACCGATGGGGGGACGCCGCCGACCGGGCTGGCCGGCCGCTTTGCCTGCCGTCCCGGGCCACGGGCCGGACCACGGGGACGACGCTGTACCGCGGCATATGCGGCGGGCGGGTTCTGTACAGCCTATCGAAGGAAGGTTCTGTGTCGACATAGGGCGCACGGGAGGCGCACGATGCGTGTCGAAAGCCCCCTGTGCCCCCTGCCCGGAACTTTCCCAGGTGGACGCCGATTTACTCCTGTGCGGGGACGGCAGTCCGGGGGCCGGTACCCGTGACGGATCGGGGCGCGTGGGGCGTGCGGGACTGTTCGGCGGCGCCCTGTGGGGCCGGGGCGGAGGGCGGCACGGCGCGGTGTGAAGGCTGCAAGGGGTGCGAGGGCGGGAGGGCTGCCGGAGCTCGTGTGGGGGGCCCGTGGAGCGGTCTCGGGTGGGGCGTGGGCTCCGGGCCGCCCGGTCCGGGCCTGCGCTTCCGACATGCGCTCCGGGTCTCCGGCGCGAGTGGACGCCGTCCGTGGCCGATCGGGGCCGATCGCGGCCGAAAGGGGCCGAAGGGGCGAGCGCGAGGCGGCGGTCCGGCCCGAACGCGCCAACACCGCCCGGAGCGCCCGCGCATGCCCTACGCGCCGCACTCCCGAGGGTGCGCGACGGGCGTCCGACGAGCGCGAGAGATCCACCGGCCCCGCGCCTCCGCCGGACGCTCACCCGGAAGCCGCACGCCCCAGAAGTCGCACGTCCCGGAAGTCGCACATCCCGGAGGCCGCTCCCGAAAGCCGCCTGCCGGGGGCACCCGCCGGCCGGGGGGCGGCCCGGCCCCGGAGGCCCGGGCCGCTCTCGAACCCGGTGCGCCTCCGAAGGCCGCACGCGCCTCAGACCAGGCCCAGCCGTTCCGCCGCCGTGGCGGCGTCGACCGGGACGGTGACCGGCTGCGGGGCGCCCGCGACGGCCCAGTCCGGGTCCTTCAGGCCGTTGCCGGTGACGGTGCACACGATGCGCTGCCCCGGGTCGACCTTCCCGTGCTCGGCGGCCTTCAGCAGACCGGCCACCGACGCGGCGGAAGCGGGCTCGACGAAGACGCCCTCCTGCGAGGCCAACAGCCGGTAGGCGCGCAGGATCTCACGGTCCGTCACCTCGTCGATCAGGCCGCCGGACTCGTCGCGCGCGTCGAGCGCGTACTGCCACGAGGCCGGGTTGCCGATGCGGATGGCGGTGGCGATGGTCGAGGGGTCCTTGACGACCTCGCCGCGCACGATCGGGGCGCTGCCGGATGCCTGGAAGCCCCACATGCGGGGGGTGCGGGTCGAGACGCCGTCGGCGGCGTACTCGCGGTACCCCTTCCAGTAGGCGGTGATGTTGCCCGCGTTGCCCACCGGCAGGACGTGGATGTCGGGGGCGTCGCCGAGCATGTCGACGATCTCGAACGCGGCGGTCTTCTGGCCCTCGATGCGGACCGGGTTGACCGAATTGACCAGCGCCACGGGGTAGTTGTCGCTGAGTCCGCGGGCGAGCGTGAGGCAGTCGTCGAAGTTGCCGTCGACCTGGAGGATCTTGGCGCCGTGCACCAGCGCCTGGCCCATCTTGCCGAGCGCGATCTTGCCCTGCGGCACGAGCACCGCCGACACCATGCCGGCGCGCACCCCGTAGGCGGCGGCCGAGGCGGAGGTGTTGCCGGTGGAGGCGCAGATGACGGCCTTGGCGCCCTCCTCCTTGGCCTTGGAGATGGCCATGGTCATGCCGCGGTCCTTGAAGGACCCGGTGGGGTTGGCGCCCTCGACCTTGAGGTGGACCTCGCAGCCGGTGCGCTCGGAGAGCACCTGCGCGGGCACGAGCGGCGTACCGCCCTCGCGGAGCGTCACGACCGGCGTGGTGTCCGATACCGGCAGCCGGTCCCGGTACTCCTCGATGATTCCGCGCCACTGGTGGGTCATTGCTGCCTACTCTCCTTCAACCCGCATGATGCTGGCGACACCGCGCACGGTGTCGAGATTGCGGAGCGCCTCGACCGTCCCGACGAGGGCCGCGTCGGACGCACGGTGGGTGACGACGACGAGGGAGGCCTCTCCGTCCTTGCCCTGCTGGCGGACCGTGTCGATCGAGACACCGTGCTCCGCGAACACGGTGGCGACCTGGGCGAGCACACCCGGTTTGTCCGCCACGTCCAGGCTGATGTGGTACCGCGTGACGACCTCGCCCATCGGCGAGACGGGCAGCGCGGCGTACGCGGACTCGCCCGGTCCGGTGGCGCCGTTGAGCCGGTTGCGGCACACCGCGACCAGGTCGCCGAGCACGGCGGACGCGGTCGGCGCGCCCCCCGCGCCGGGGCCGTAGAACATCAACTGCCCGGCGGCGTCCGACTCCACGAAGACCGCGTTGTACGCGCCGCGCACCGAGGCCAGCGGATGCGTCAGCGGGATCATGGCCGGATGCACGCGGGCGGTGACCGAGTTCCCGTCCGCCGCCCGCTCGCAGATCGCGAGCAGCTTGATGGTGCAGCCCATCTCCTTGGCGGAGGCGAAGTCCGCGGCGGTCACCTCGGTCATGCCCTCGCGGTACACGTCGTCCAGGCGCACGCGGGTGTGGAAGGCGATCCCGGCCAGGATGGCGGCCTTGGCGGCGGCGTCGAAGCCCTCCACGTCGGCGGTCGGGTCGGCCTCGGCGTAGCCGAGCGCGGTGGCCTCGTCGAGGGCCTCCTGGTAGCCGGCGCCGGTGGTGTCCATCTTGTCGAGGATGAAGTTGGTGGTGCCGTTGACGATGCCGAGCACCCGGTTGACCTTGTCCCCGGCAAGCGACTCGCGCAGCGGGCGGATCAGCGGGATGGCACCGGCGACGGCGGCCTCGTAGTAGAGGTCCTTGCCGTGCTCCTCGGCCGCGGCGTGCAGCGCGGCGCCGTCCTGGGCGAGCAGCGCCTTGTTCGCGGAGACGACGGACGCGCCATGCGCGAAGGCGGTGCTGATCAGGGAGCGGGCCGGCTCGATCCCGCCGATGACCTCGACGACCACGTCGAGGTCACCGCGTTTGACCAGAGCCGTGGCGTCGGTGGTGATCAGCTCGGGCGCGATGCCCTCGCGGACCCGGTCCGGGCGGCGCACGGCGACCCCGGCCAGTTCCACCGGGGCGCCGATACGGGCGGCGAGGTCGTCGGCGTGCGTCGTCATGATGCGCGCCACCTCTGAGCCGACCACTCCACAGCCCAGCAGCGCCACCTTCAGCGGACGCGTACGCATCATCCGACCTCGTTTCCTGATTACCGTCTCGGTTGCACCAGTCTCACTCACCGGACGGACGTTTCCGCCCTATGTCCGGATCGTGAGACATCTATTTCATTGTGGCGGCCCGGGAAACCGGAGATCTTCCGCCGCGCCGCCCCGTCCGCCACGTCGGCTCCGTCGGCTCCGTCGGCTATCCGACGTCCAGCCGGAGCAGGTCCTCCTCCGTCTCACGGCGCACGATCACCCGGGCGCCGCCGTCCTTCACGGCGACGACCGGCGGGCGCGGCACGTGGTTGTAGTTGCTGGCCATCGACCGGCAGTAGGCGCCCGTCGCCGGCACGGCGATCAGGTCCCCCGGGGCCAGGTCGGCCGGCAGGAATGCGTCCTTCACCACGATGTCACCGCTCTCGCAGTGCTTGCCGACGACCCGGCAGAGCATCGGCTCGGCGTCGGAGGTGCGGGAGACCAGGGCGACGCTGTACTCGGCGTCGTAGAGCGCGGTGCGGATGTTGTCCGACATCCCGCCGTCGACGGACACGTAGGTCCGCAGCCCGTCCAGCGGCTTGAGGGTGCCGACCTCGTACAGCGTGAACGCGGTCGGCCCGACGACGGCCCGCCCCGGCTCCACCGAGATCCGCGGCGTGGCCAGCCGCGCCGATTCGCACTCCCGGGTGACGATCTCGGTCAGCGCCTTCGCGATCTCGTGCGGCTCCCGCGGGTCGTCGTCGCTCGTGTACGCGATGCCGAGCCCGCCGCCGAGGTCGATCTCGGGCAGCTCGACCCCGTGCTCGTCGCGGATGTCCTTGAGCAGCCCGACGACACGGTGCGCGGCGACCTCGAACCCCGACATGTCGAAGATCTGCGACCCGATGTGCGAGTGGATCCCGATCAGCTCCAGCCCGTCGAGCTGCAACGCCCGCCGCACCGCCTCGGCGGCCTGCCCGCCCGCGAGCGGGATGCCGAACTTCTGGTCCTCGTGCGCGGTGGCGATGAACTCGTGGGTGTGCGCCTCGACGCCGACCGTGATCCGGATCTGCACCCGCTGCCGCCTGCCCAGCGACTGCGCGATGTGCGCCACCCGCACGATCTCCTGGAAGGAGTCGAGCACGATCCGCCCCACCCCGGCCTCCACGGCACGGCGGATCTCCTCCGGCGACTTGTTGTTGCCGTGGAAGGCGATCCGCTCGGCGGGCATCCCGGCGGACAGCGCGGTCGCCAGTTCCCCGCCGGAGCAGACGTCGAGGTTCAGTCCCTCCTCGTGCAGCCACCGCACCACGGCACGCGACAGGAACGCCTTGCCCGCGTAGAAGACGTCGGCGTCGTCCCCGAAGGCCGTGCGCCAGGCCCGTGCCCGGGCCCGGAAGTCCGTCTCGTCGAGGATGTAGGCGGGCGTGCCGAACTCCTCGGCCAGCCGCGTCGCGGGAATTCCGCCGACGGTGAGGACCCCGTCCTCGTTCCGGGTGACGGTCTCGGCCCACACCTTGGGGTCGAGGGCGTTGAGGTCGGCGGGCGGCGCGGAGTAGTGCCCCTCGGGGAGGACATCGGCGTAGCGGGGCCCGGCGGGGTGTGCGGAGCGGCTCATTCTTCGCGTGCTCTTTCAGAGGTGGTCGGGTGCGTCGATGCCGAGCAGGTCCAGGCCGCCGGCCAGCACCGCCCCGGCGGCTTCGGCGAGCGCGAGCCGGGCACGGTGGGCGGCCGAGGGTTTCTCCTCCCCAAGCGGCAGCACGGCCGGCAACAGCGGCATCACGGCATCGGCCACGGCGACGAGCTGCCGGGCCACCCGGTCGGGCGCCCGCTGCGCGGCAGCGGCGGCGAGGACACGGGGGTGGTCGCCGAGGAGCGCGAGAAGGGCTCGCTCGGCGCCCGCCTGCCCGGCCGCCTCCCCGGGCTCGGACGCGTACCCCAGATCGGCCGCGTTGCGCAGCAGGGAGCGGACCCGGGCGTGGGCGTACCGGACGCGGAACAGGGGGTTGCTCTCCCGCTGCAGAAGATGCACACCGGGCACGTCGGGCCGGTCGTGCGCCGCGGGCCACAGCAACGCCCAGCGGGCGGCGTCCCGGCCGAGGGCGAGGACGTCAGCGGGGGTGGGGGCGGGCACGGGGACGGGGGCGAGCGCAGACACGTCACC
The DNA here is from genome assembly GCF_056323165.1 of Streptomyces sp. 3-6. NCBI lineage: Bacteria > Bacillati > Actinomycetota > Actinomycetes > Kitasatosporales > Streptomycetaceae > Streptomyces > Streptomyces sp. 3-6. The sequence continues at coordinate 8,538 of NZ_JBWHZP010000018.1, read as the reverse complement.
GTCGGGGGCGGGAAGCACATCGGGCACCCCGAGAACGGCGCTCCACTCCTGGGGCAGGCGGACGCCTTCGCCCTCGGCGTCACGGCCGGAGGAACCGGAAGGGCGGGAGACCTGCGCCCTGGGGGCGAGGTCGGTGGAGTGAGCGATGTGGGTGGGGTGAACGAGGCGGGCGTCGGCGCCCTGCGAGCGGAGGAGGCGGACGAGCACCTCGCCCTGGACGACGGCACGCACCTCCGACGGCACACCCAGCCGCACGACCTGCCCGCGGAGGGCGTCGCCCTCCCCGTACCGCGCCCCGACCGCCAGGATCTCGGCGACGAGGGCGACGGCGGCCGAGCCGCCCAGGCTGATGTTGAGGAACCCCGGCCCGGTGACGGCGACCTCACGGATCCCGCTCTGCCGGAGCAGCTGCGCCCGCAGGATGCCCGCGACGCGCTGTGGAGTCTGTCCGGCGGGCCGGGCGAGCTGCAGGGCGACACCGGTGGCGTAGTCCCCGCACCCCCCGCCCCCCGGCGGCGCGACCACCACCCGCTCGGGCACGGCCACCTCCAGCTCCCCCTCCTCGACAGCACGACGCACCGCGCGCAGCACGGTGCGGGAGAGCTCGACGGGGGTCACGGGACCAGCGTAGGCGAGGAGGGGGGTGGGTAGGCGAACCGGTTTGCGGTGATCCCGTCATGTGGACAGAGGCGCCCCTGCGGGCCCACCTGCCGGACCCGCGCACGACAGGCGGCCGACTGGATCAGCCGCCGGCGGACGGCCCACCGCCCCGGTCGTCGACTGACGGCCGACGGCCGACGACCGACAGCAGGCGGCCGACGGCAGGCGGCCGATGGCCGGGGCACACGCTCCCCACCCCTTGCCCTCTGCCTATGTCCCGCGTACCCACGCCCTCTGTCCCCGGCCCTCCGGGCGCACCGGGAGCGTCAGGCGCCGCGAGGAGCCAGCAGTCTCAGGAAGCCGGGAGCGTGAAGCATGCAGATCAGAGGATGCAGGGTGCACGGTGCCAGGTTTTCAGGCGTGCCCGGCAGCGCGTTGCGACCCGTCGGCCCCGTCGGGAACCCGCCCGAGCCGGTCCACCCCGGGCCGTTCGCCGGGACGCCCCCCGTCACGCCGGCCCGACTCGACCAACCGCCGCACGACGCGCACGAGCTCGGACGGCTCGAAGGGCTTGGCGAGGAAGGCGTCCACGCCGACGTCGAGCCCGCTCTCCACCTCATGGGGACTGCAGGCACTGACGATGGCGAGCGGAAGATCCCGGGTACGCGGATCCGACCGCAGCCGCGCCGCGGTCCGTATGCCGTCCAACCGCGGCATGACCACATCAAGGGTGACCGCGTCGGGCCGCACCTGATGGACGACTTCGAGACACTCGGCACCATCGGCCGCGGTCACGACCTCGATGCCCTCCAGCTCGAGATTGACCCTGATCAGCTGCCGGATGACCTTGTTGTCGTCCACAACAAGAACCCGGCCAGAAGCCCCTGGCACAACTCGAGAGTAGGTCCGCACCGACCACCGCGTCCGGCTTTTCCCCACTTCCACCCCGCACGAGCGAACCCGGCCCACCAGGCTGACCCGGACCCCGCCCCCGACCCCGGCCGACTCACGAAAAGGGGTTCATGACCACCCCTCCGGAACTGGTAGTGTTCTACCCGTCGCCGCGATCACCGCGCCCGACACGCCCCCGTAGCTCAGGGGATAGAGCAACGGCCTCCGGAGCCGTGTGCGCAGGTTCGAATCCTGCCGGGGGCACCCTGCATGAGGTGCCCAAAGACCCCGTCACCAGCGGAAACACTGAGAGCGGGGTCTTCGCGTATGTGCAGCCGTGCGCTGCTCGAAGCGGCCGTATGTCGAAGTCTGTGGACGAGGCGTGGACGGGATCTTGAAGCATCGCCGCAGGTGAGCCCTGGAGACTGCGAGCACTCGCAGGCGAATGCGGGCCTCTGCCCGGCGGGTGCCAAAGGGACCGCATGCCGTCGACGGGCAATGATAAGTGCACCCGCAGCAACCAACTCAAGGGAGAAAGCCGGGAGCACCAGCAGTCTGACAAAACGCCGATCTAGCTGGTTTGCGGCGTTACACTCCGTGCGTTGGCGACGAGCCACGGACCATGCGGAGGGGAAATGAGCGCGAGCGGGACCCGCACTTGTTCTTGGTGCGGCGAGGCAGGGCACGACAAGCGGACGTGCGATGTCTCTCACAACGCTGGGAAGTGCAGCGTGTGCAACTACCACGGGCACGACAAGCGCAACTGCCCGAACAAGTGAGGAAGCAGCAGCACAGGTAGGGCGGAGGGCGAACAAGGCCCCAGACGATGAGTCTGGGGCCTCAGTGTTAGGCCAGGACGCCTCACTCGTACTCGCGCAATAGGTCCTCGATTGTCGGGTCAGCTCGGCGGCGCGCTTCAGCGCGCGGAGCGTGGACGGTTGCACGGGGGAGAGTCCTCCGGGTCAGGTGAGTTGGGTGGAGAGGGCTTCGGCCAGCGGCAGCGGGACGCCGAGCCGGGCGCGAAGGGTCGAGGTGTCGATGGGCGTTCCGGTCCGGGGGCGGTGTTCGTCGGCGACCTTGCGCGCGAGCGTGACGAGCGCCGGCGGAACCGGGGGCGTGGAGGGCGGAGCCAATTCCGGCACCGCAGCAGGCAACTCGGTTGCAGAGGCAGGCGCTTCGGACGCCATAGGTTTCGGGGTTGACTCGCACTTCCTCGTCGAGGCGTCCGCGGTTGCTCCGTGGGCGAGCAGCGTCCCGCCCAGGAAAGCGACCGCAGGCCATCCGGCGACGAGGATGCGCAGCCAGTCCGGCACGTCGTTCAGGTCGAGCAGGCCGGCCGTGGCGACGTTGGCGCCGAGCGAGGCGGTCAGGGCGACGAGGAACCAGCACCACCCGGCCGCTTTCGCCTCACCGGAGCGCAGCCGCCGCCAGGCCGCGACCAACAGCAGGTCGACGGAGACCGGATAGGCCCACGCCTTCCAGCCGCCCTGCCCGGCGGCCAGCGCCAGATCATGCAGGTGGGCGAAGGACAGCGCGGCGGCGATCAGCGCTTGGACGAGTACGGCGTCGATGCGGACGGGCAGGGCACGCACGGCCCAGCTCCTTCCGGTTCCAGGCATGGAGGGGGTAGGGACGTGGCACGGGACGGCCGTTCCGGCCGTGGGCGGGGTGCGCTTATTCAGTGACCGGGCGAGCCGTGGCCACGGGCCCGGACGCCTCCACCGGCACCGGCGGAACGTACGGCCGGAAGGGGTGGAGCGCCGGTACGTCGGGGGCGAGGTCCGCCGTCGCGCGGCAGGTGGCCGCAGCGTCGGCGAGGCAGAGGTAGGGGGTGCGGATGCGGGACCAGCCGCCGGAGGTGTCGCCGACGACGGCCAGGCCGGGCAGCTCGGCGGCGATGGCGCAGGCCGCGAAGACGGCCTCAGGGGCGGTGTCGCCGAGCGCCATCCTGGCCGAGGCTTCATCGTTCACACGGTGGCAGACGCGGCCGGTGAGCTGAGCGCGGAGCATGGTCGCGCCCTTGCCCAGTTCGGAGCGGAGCGCTGTCCGCAAACTTCGAGGTAGATGCCAGCGGCCGGCCGAGTTGGGCGAGCCGGATGAGCTGGGTGACCATCTCGTCCCGCCGCTCCTTCTCCTTCCGCGTGGCGACGAGGAAGAGTTCGGCCACCTCGTCGATGAACAGCACGATCGGGGCCGGGCGTTCGTCCTTCGGCAGTCCCCCAAGACGTCCGAGGTGATCAGTTCTTCCGGAGTGCCGAGCGCGATGCCCTGCCGGGCCTTGATCAGGTCGTATCGGTCCTCCATTACCTTCACGAGCGCGGGAAGCAGCTCGGCCGCCTGGTCCGGGTCGGTCGCCAGGGCGGTGAGCCGGGGCGCGAAAGGCGCCAGCTCGACCCCGCGCTTGCAGTCGATGCCGACCAGGGCCACCGGCTGAGCAGCGAGCCCGGTCAGCAGGTTCCGCAAGTACGTGGACTTGCCCGAGAGCGTTGCGCCGAGCACCAGTTCATGCGGCACGGCCTGATAGTCCCGTACGAACGCGGTCGCGTCCTCTCGTAACGCCACCGGGATCCGAAGCGGGCCGACGGGGCATCCGCACCTTCCGCAGCACGTCGAAGCCGACAAGCCGTAGTTCGACAACGCCCGGCTTGACGTCCCGCACGTGGACGGCGTGGACGCCCCAGGCGTGCCGGAGGCGTTCGGCGGAGGCCGCCACGTCCGCCGGCTCCTGCCCCGGAGCCAGCCGCAGCTTGGCCAAGTCAACTGGTCAACCAGCCTAGCGAGGGACTGCTGCAGGGTTGGGTGACAGCGGGGTTTATGCAGCCAGGGCTGCGGCTGGGGTCATGATGGTCTCGTACTCGACGGGGGTCAATCGGGCCAGGCGTCTCTGACGCCGGCGTCGGTGGTAGGTGCGCTCGATCCAGGTGACGATGGCAATCCGCAGCTCCTGGCGGGTGGCCCAGGTGCGGCGGTCGAGGACGTTCTTCTGCAGCAGCGCGAAGAAGCTCTCCATGGCCGCGTTGTCGCCGGCCGCACCGACCCGGCCCATGGAGCCGACCATGTTGTGACGTGCGAGAACGGACACGAACTTCCGTGAGCGGAACTGCGACCCGCGATCGGAATGAACAGTGCATCCGGCGACCTGGCCGCGACGGGCCACCGCGGATTCAAGAGCTCTCACCGCGAGGCTGGACTTCATCCGGGCGTCGATGGAATAGCCCACGATGCGGCCGGAGTACACGTCCTTGACCGCGCACAGGTACAGCTTGCCCTCGCTGGTTGTGTGCTCGGTGATGTCCGTCAGCCACAACCGGTTCGGCCCGGCTGCGGTGAAGTCCCGCCGCACCAGATCATCATGGACAGGCGGCCCGGCCTTGGCGTTCTTCCCACGGCCCCTGCGCTTGCCGAACGCGCTCCACCAGCCGTTGTCCCGGCAGATCCGCCAGGCGGTCCGCTCGGCCATCGACTCACCGGCGGCCCGGGCCTCGTCGAGAAGGAAGCGGTGACCGAACTCGGGATCGTCGCGATGCGCGTCGAACAGGGCATGGGCCCGGTATGCCTCGGCGAGCTCGGAATCGGTGACCGGTGAGGCCAGCCACCGGTAGTAGGGCTGGCGGGCCAGCCCGAGCACCCGGCACGTCACCGCCACCGGCACCCGGTGAGGGGCAGCGGCGGCAGCCAGCTCGCGGACGAGCGGGTACATCATTTTGACGGCAGGTTCGCCTGCGACAGATACGCCGCAGCCCTCCGCAGAACCTCGTTCTCCTGCTCCAGCAGCCGGATGCGTTTGCGGGCCTCGCGCAGCTCGGCCGACTCACCCGACGCCGCTGCGGGCCTGGGGCCCTCGTCGGTGTCGGCGCGGCGCAGCCACTTCGACAACGTGATCGGGTGGACGCCGAAGTCGGCGGCGATCTGTTCCAGCGTGACGCCGGGCTCACGGTTGCGCGCGACCCGCACGACGTCCTCGCGGAACTCCTTCGGATACGGCTTGGGCACTGCAACATCCTTCCAGGCCGCCTCTCAGCAAGCCAGGTCAGGTGTCACTCATCCGTGCAGCAGTCCCCGACCACTTTCACAGTGGCATAGGAGAGGTGAGCTATCCCGTCACGCCGGCCAGGCATCAGCGACCACGAAGGAGACGACCGTTCCGCCGAAGTAGCTGGGCCCGGAGCGCCAGGAATCCGCGATGGAGTCGACCAGGAGCAGCCCGCGCCCGTGGGCGTCGTTCGCCTCCGGGTGCCGCAGCCGCACGTTCGCCGGGAAGCCCGGGTTGTGCACGTCGACGCGGAGCGAGGTTCCCTCGCGGTACCACTCGACCCGCACCAACCACGGGTCATCCGACTTCCCGTAGCAGATGGCGTTGGTCACCAGCTCCGAGATCATCAGCGTGCAGTCGTCGATCGAGCAGGCCGGGCTGTACGGGGCGATGAACTTCCGGAACCAGCGCCGCGCACGAGACACGGACTCAGGCTCCGGATGCAAGGTCATCGCTCCGAGCCGCGGCGAGTCCTCACAGGGGTGGCGGTCGATCGTGTAGGCCATGGCGTGCTCACTCCTTGCCGCTGCCGTCGCAGTCGAGGCAGCGCCGCTTCGACGTGGCACGGTCACGGTCGTTGGCCGTGGAGAGCGCCAGCGCCGTTCGGGAGCCGACACGCTTCCATCCACGCCCCCGACACCCCCGGCAAGCTAACCGCGCGCCCTGTACCGGCCGCCGACTCGTCACGTCGTGCCCCCTTCTCCTCAAGTGGCCTTGGCCACTTTCTGGATAGTGGCATTGGCCACTTGGGAGGTGCAAGCGGTTCGCCGGAACTGGCGAGTCGTCGTCAGGTGAGCGGGTAGCCCTGCTCGAACGCCCAGCGGTGCGGCGGGTAGGTGGCTTCGGCGAACTCCAGGGGACGGTCCTGGAGGTCAAAGACGACGTGATGGACGATGAGGACCGCGGACCCCGGCTCCAACCGCAGGTCGTCCGCCTCCTCATCCGTGGCAGCACGAGCGCACATCCGGTCTTCCGCGTAACTGCCTTGACGCCCCGTCATCCGCTCGACGTACATGAGCGTGCCTTCCTGGATCCGCTCGGGGTCCAGGAGCTTGGGTGCCCGCCGACCGACATCCGCAGCGAACCACGAAGTGGACAGGTTGATCGGGCCGTCCTGGTTGTTCGTCACCCGCCGGCGGTGCACGGCTCGGCGATCCTTCACCAGCCCCAGCGCCTCGACGACGTAGTCCGGAGCCTCCAGCCACCCGGTCGAGGTGATCACCGCGTACTCTCCGGGCGTGTAGATCTTCCCGGTCTGCCGGGCGCGCCCGTACAACTCCCGTGCACGCCGGTTCACTTCGAGGCTGCGCACGTACGTCCCCGAGCCCTGACGCTTCTCGACCAGGCCCTGATGACTCAGCGCCTCCAACGACCGCGCGGCCGTGGGCCGGGACACCTTCCAGTCCGCGGCGAGCTGCCGTTCCGAGGGAACCTCGTCCCCCGGCCGCAGGTCACCCCGAAGGATCTGGTCACGGATGTAGTGGGCGATCTGGAGATACTTCGGCTGGGCCTCTTCGATCTGCGGCATCTCCCCTCCCTTCCTCGTCCAAGTGGCTATGGCCTTTGGCCACTATAGGGTGAGTGGCCAACCCGTGAACCCGTACTCTGAGCGCATGACGCGGTTGATCGTCGCAGCAGGAGGAGGGGGCGACGCAGTCGCCGCCGCCATGCTTCACGCCGCCCTCTACGGCGACGAGGACCGGGCGGTGATCCTCACGTACGCGTGGGACCGCCTCCTGATCGACCCGCTCCCGGGACCACGGGGAGCCGACAGCTTCACGGGACTCGAACCCGTCACTCAGTCCGTCCGGTCGGTGCCGGCCGAGGCTCAGCCGATCGCCCCGGCGGGCTCCACACTCCCCCGACTCGCGGCAGAGCTCCCGCACACCCTGGCTCTGCTCGACCCGCACCACGGCGCCGAGGGCATCACCCGCCAACTCGAAGAGCTGGTGTCCCATCTGGCGCCAGCATCGATCGATCTGCTCGACGTCGGCGGCGACATCCTCGCCCAGGGCGACGAACCCACCCTCAAGAGCCCACTCGCCGACGCCCTCACGCTCGCCGCCTGCTGCCAGGTCAACGCCCCGATCCGGCTCCTGGTCGCAGGCCCCGGGCTGGACGGCGAGATCTCCCCCGACGACCTGCGCCCTCTATTCGGCACTCTTGTCCACACCTTCACGGCCGAGGACGTGGAGACGATCGGCAGCATCCTGGAATGGCACCCCTCAGAGGCCACCGCCATGCTCGCCGCAACAGCCCGAGGGACCCGCGGCATCTGCGAGGTGCGCGATGCCGGCCTTCCCGTCCCCCTCACCGACGAAGGACCCACGGTCCACGAAGTCGACCTGGACGACGCGGTCAGCCGCAACAGCCTGGCCCGCGCCATCATGACGACCGCCACCCTGGACGAGGCCGAGTCACACAGCCGCGAGATCTGCGGCTTCTCGGAGATCGACTACGAACGCAACAAGGCAGCATGGCTCACTGAGCGGCCACAGACGAAGCTGGACCCGGACGACACCCTGTCTCGGCTCGACCAGTTCCAGGGCGAAGCCCGAACCCGCGGAATCACTCACACGACGTTCCGCCACCTCACCGAGGCCCTGAACCTCAGCGGCTCTCACAGGGACGCCCTGCGCCAACTGCTCATCAGCAGCCGTCCGGAGCAGTACGCAGCTCCCTTGTGGCGCATCTCGTCCGTCGACTGAGTTACAACCTTCTTTACGGGTTCAAGCCCCGGCTGCGCTCCGCTCCGCCGGGCGCGCTTCCCGGCTCCGCTCCGGGCGCCGCTCCTGCCTTCGGCCCGCTCCGCCCGTGCTGCGCCGACGCGCGCCCTGGTGAGGGTTGGCCGGCGGCATGGGGTCAGGACACGTCGCGGCTGGGGCGGTCGGCTCCACGGCTTTTAGCCTCGTGCTTTCACGAGGTGGCCTGTCCAGTGGTTGATCAGAAACGCAGAAAGTGCCTCTGACCAGCAAGAATGAGGATTGTCGAGGTCCTTGTTCCTGCCACCGTCG
>NZ_JBWHZP010000017.1:0-141158 GCF_056323165.1 Streptomyces sp. 3-6 | reverse complement strand
CCCGATGTCCGACGTCCGCGTCGTCGTCATCGACTGCACCGACACCGGCGCGTCACCACCCACCGCCACCGACCCCACCTGGATCCTGCGGCTCCTGCGGCGCTCGGCCAGGGGACGCGCCGGTGCCCCGGGCATCCCCAGCGAAACTGCGGTCACGGCGTCACTCCCGGTTCGACGAGACGGTCTCGCGCATGGCGCGCAGCGACTCCTTCAGGGAGCCCATGGTGGCGAGGACGGCGGTCGGTTCGTAGCCGCAGTGCGCCATGCAGTTGGCGCAGCGCGGGTCCTTGCCGCGGCCGTACTTGTCCCAGTCGGTGTCCTCGATCAGCTCCCGGTACGTGGGCACGTAGCCGTCGCTCATGAGGTAGCAGGGGCGCTGCCAGCCGAACAGGGAGTAGTTGGGGATGGCCCACGCGGTGCACGGGAAGTCGACCTTGCCCTCGAGGAAGTCGAGGAACAGCGGGGAGTGGTTCAGCCGCCAGCGCCTGCGGTTGCCGCCCGCGAACGCCTTCCTGAACAGCTCCCGGGTCTGCTCCACGCCGAGGAAGTGCTCCTGGTCGGGTGCCTTCTCGTAGGCGTAGGCGGGCGAGATCATCATCTCGTCGACCTTGAGGTCGTCATTGAGGTAGTTGAGCACCTCGACGACCGTCTGGGGGGTGTCGGTGTTGAAGAAGGTCGAGTTGGTGGTGACCCGGAAGCCGCGCCGCTTGGCCTCCTTGATGGCCGCCACGGCCTCGTCGAACACGCCCTCCTTGGCGACGGACTCGTCGTGCCGCTCCCGCAGGCCGTCGATGTGCACCGCGAACGCGAAGTACGGCGACGGGGTGAACTTGTCCATCTTCTTGCGCAGCAGCATGGCGTTGGTGCACAGGAACACGTACTTCCGCCGGGCCACCAACTGGCATGTGATCTCGTCGATCTGAGGGTGCATCAGGGGCTCGCCGCCAGCGATGGACACCATGGGGGCACCGGACTCCAGCACCGCGCCCACCGCCTGCGCGACCGGCATGCGCTGCTTCAGCACGCCGGCCGGGTGCTGGATCTTGCCGCAGCCCTCACAGGCGAGGTTGCAGGCGTAGAGGGGTTCCAGCTCGACGATGAGCGGGAACTTGTCCCGCCCGCGGAGCTTCTGTTCGGCCAAGTATGTAGCGACCTTGATGGACTGGCGCAGCGGCATGGCCATCTGGCTCACCTCCTGGGGAGCAGCAAGGAACGGTGCCATTCGAGGTATGCGGGAAGCACGGAGCGAAGGACGCGGAAAGCCGATATTCCACCGCGCACCGTGCCGATCCGGACCAGTTCATGTTCTGGAGCGTCCACGACCACCCGGACGGCCGCAACCGGGCGCGCGCCCGTGCGGACGGCGCTCAGGAGCGTGGCGGCGGATTCCATGTCCGCCGCGATCGCGCCGGTCGCGAGCAGCCCGGCCCGTTCGGGGCCGCGGACGACGTGGTCGGAGCCGGTGAGCGGGCCGGTGTGCACCGTGCGTCCGGGGAGCGTGCGCGTGAGCTGCTCGACCAGCAGGTCCGTGCCCTCGCAGGGGACGGTGCCGCGTGGGTCGCGGGTCTCCTCGGCGACGACCAGGTCGCCGGGGTGCATGCCGGGCGCGAGTCCGGCGCAGAAGCCCGTGGCCAGCACGGCGGCGCCGGCGAGGGCCGGGTCGGCGAGCACCCGGGTCACCGAGCGTTCGGCGGCGTCCGGCCCCATGCCCGTGCGCAGCACGGTGACCGGCCCGCCCGCGCCACCGCCGGACCGCCTGCGCAGGGCGAACTGCTCGATGCCGAGCGCGCAGGCGATCAGCAGCGGGGCCGGGCCGAGCCGGGTCGTCATCAGCTCCCCTTCGCCTCGGCGAGCGGCTGCCGGGGGCCGGCCGCCGGGGTGGCGTCGCCGGGCAGCGGCCCGCCGTCCGCGGCGGGCACCGGCGGGACGCCGGACGCCGCACCGTCCGGTGGGGCGGCGGCCGACGCGGCGGCCCGGGGCGGCTTCTGGGCGAAGGGGTCCCCGTTCACGTACCGGCCGAGGGCGGTGAGCGGGAAGACCTGGCGGTAGAGGTGGTAGTTGATGGAGAAGTCCCAGGGGAAGCCGGTGCCGGTGAAGTACGGCTCGTCCCAGGAACCGTCCTCCCGCTGGGTGGCCGCGAGCCAGGCGACACCGCGCTGCACCGCGGCGGACTCCCGCTCGCCGGCCGCGAGCAGGGCCATCAGGGCCCAGCCGGTCTGCGAGGCGGTGGAGGCGCCCCGGCCGCTCCAGCCGCGGGCGTCCCGGTAGGAGCGCAGGTCCTCGCCCCAGCCGCCGTCGTCGTTCTGCACCGACTCCAGCCAGGCGACGGCCCGCCGGATCGCCGGGTGGGACGTGGGGATGCCCGCGGCGGTCAGGGCGGGGACGACGGAGCCGGTGCCGTAGAGGTAGTTGACGCCCCAGCGGCCGAACCAGGAGCCGTCCGGCTCCTGTTCGTCCAGCAGCCAGCGGATGCCGCGCCGGGTGCGCGGGTCGTGGGCCAGGCCCTCCACGGCGAGCATCTCCACGACGTGCGCGGTGACGTCGGCGGACGGCGGGTCGATGACCTCGCCGAAGTCGCAGAACGGCAGCCGGTTGGGGAAGGGGCTGGTGTTGTCGACGTCGAAGGCGCCCCAGGCGCCGTTCTTCGACTGCATGCCGAGGTTCCAGCGCACCCCGCGGCCGATGGCGTTGTCGAGGCGTTCCGGGTCGTGGTGCTTGACCCGGCGGAGCGCGAGGACCACCTCCGCGGTGTCGTCGATGTCGGGGTAGTTGTCGTTGTGGAACTCGAACGCCCAGCCGCCCGGCGGGAGATGGGGTCTGCGCACCGACCAGTCGCCGGGGCGCACGATTTGTTCGCCGAGCATCCAGTCGGCCGCCCTGACCAGTTGGGGGTGGTCGGGGGGCAGGCCGGCGTCGGCCAGGGCGATGGTGGCGAGGCAGGTGTCCCACACCGGGGACTGGCACGCCTCGATCATCCGGGCCCCGTCCTCGCGCCACACCGCGAACCGGTCCAGCGACTCCAGGCCGGCCCGCATCACCGGGTGCCTGAGGTCGTAGCCGAGCAGGTGCAGGGCGATCACGGAGTAGACGGCCGGCGGCTGGATGCCGCCCCAGCAGCCGTCGTTCTCCTGGCGTTCGACGATCCAGCGGGCGGCGGTGTTCATGGCGGCCGCCCGCAGGCGTCGCGGAACGATCCTGCGCACGGTGTGCAGGGCCCGGTCGAGCCGCTGGAAGGCGCCGTCCCAGCTGGTCACCGGGGCGAGCGTGCGGGGCGGGTTGGGGCAGCCGGGGTCGGTGTGCAGTTCGTCCAGCGGGAACGGGGCGGGCCGTACCGGCCGTTTCGCGGAGACGATCGTCAGCGGGACGATGGTCTGCCGGGCCCAGCAGCCGAAGTCGTAGATGTTGAGCGGCACCCAGGACGGGAACCAGATGAGTTCGGGCGGGAGTTCCGGCAGGTCCTCCCACTTCCACCAGCCGAACAGGGCCAGCCAGATCCGGGTGAAGACCCGGGAGGCCGCGATGCCGCCCTGCCGGCGGATCCAGTCGGACGCCTTCGCCAGGTGCGGGGCGTCCGGGGCGTCGCCCGCCAGGCGCAGGGCGACGTAGGCCTCGATGGTGGTGGACAGGTCGCCGGGACCGCCGTGGAAGGTGGCCCAGGTGCCGTCCTCGCGCTGCTCCCCGCGGATGAACAGGGCGGCTGCGCGGGTGGTGTCCTCGTCGAGGATGCCGAGGAACTGACGGAGCAGGAGGTCTTCGGCGTCCATCGTGACGTTGGTCTCGAGGTCGCCCTTCCACCAGCCCTGGTCGTCCTGGCGGGACAGCAGGAAGTCGGTGGCGCGCCGCATGGCGCGAGCGGCGACGTCGGGTACCCCGGCCGCCACGGGGGTGTGGTTGTCGGTGTCGTGTTCGCTGGCCGCGACGGTCCGGGGCGGCAGGGCCGCCCCGGTGCTTCCGTCGGTCGTCGCTGTCATGGCTTCCCCTTCGTGCAGTGCTGCATGTCGTGCGTCTGCTGTGGGTCCGCCGTCGGCCGGTGGTGCGCTCCCCGCCTTTCCGGCCGGCGACTACGCGAGGGCTATTCGACCGATAGTGATCATCTCTTCCGTTCGACGACGAAGTCCGCGAGCGCCGTGAACCGTTCCCGCACCTGCTCGGGCATGTCCACGTCGTCGAGGGCCTCGATGGCGGTGGTGTGCTGACGGCGTGCCTCTTCCGCCGTCCACTCGCGTCCGCCCGCCTGTTCGATCAGGGCGGCGCGAGCCGCGAACTCCTCCTCGGAGAAGTTCGCGAAGTCGCTGCTGTCGGCGTCGGCGGCGAGGATCTCGCCGAGCCGCTCGGAGGCGGGGCCGCCCGCGGCGAGGGCGGCGACGACCGGGAGGGACTTCTTGCGCTGGCGCAGGTCGCTCCAGGTCTGCTTGCCGGTGGATCCGGGGTCGCCCCAGATGCCGAGGAGGTCGTCCACGGCCTGGAAGGCGAGCCCGAGGTGGTGGCCGTACTTCTCCAGCGTGTCGGCGGCGCGGTCGTCGGCGCCGCCGAGGACGGCCCCGATGGAGCTGGCGCAGGCGAGCAGGGCTCCGGTCTTGTTGCCCTCCATCTCCAGGCACTCCTCGACGCTGACGCGGTCGCGGTGCTCGTAGGAGATGTCCTGGGCCTGGCCGTCGATCAGGGCGCGGGTGGCGGTGGTGAGGCGGCGCGCGGCGCGGCCCGCCTCCACGGTCCCCAGTTCCAGCAGCATCTCGTTGGCCAGCGCGAACAGGGCGTCGCCGACCAGGATGGCCTGGGCGGGCCCGTGCACCTTCCAGACGGTGTCGCGGTGGCGGCGCTGCTCGTCGCCGTCCATCAGGTCGTCGTGCAGCAACGAGAAGTTGTGGACGAGTTCGACGGCGACGGCGCCGGGCACGCCGGTCTGCGGCGCCGCGCCGGTGACCTCCGCGGACAGGACGGCGAGCGCGGGACGGACCGCCTTGCCGCCGTCGCCGTCGGCGGGGCGGCCCTGGGCGTCGATCCAGCCGAAGTGGTAGGCGGCCACCGCGTCCATGGGAGGGGCCAGACGGTCGACGGCCGCGCGCAGCACCGGCATGGCCAGGGTCCGGCCGCGCTCCAGGAGCGCGGACACGTCCACCGCGGTCCTGCGAGCGGCCTTCGAGGCCGGGGGCACAGTGGGCACAGTCTCTCCTCTTGTTGCGGTACCGGGGGTGCGGCGTCCCGCCGCACCGCTCTGCCGGAGCATCAGGCCGCCTCCTCGAGGGTGAAGAGGTGGGCGGGGCGGGGCCGGCCCAGGGTGTCCAGCGCGGCGTCGGCGGCGCCGATGCCGCTGCGGACCGCGCCCTCCATCGTCGCGGGCCACCCGGTGGCCGTCCAGGCGCCGGCGAGGTACAGGCCGGGTGCCTCGGTGCGGGCGCCGGGCCGCAGGCGTCCCACGCCGGGGGCGGGGACGAAGGTGGCGTGGCGTTCGCGGGTGACGAAGAAGTCCCGGACCTCGGCTCCCCGGGTGCGCGGCAGGAGCCGTTCCAGCTCGGGCAGGTACCGCTCGCGCAGCACGGACACCGGCGTGTCGATCTCGTCCTGGGCCACCGACTGCGACACCGCCAGGTACTGGCCCCTTGTCAGTCCGGAGGCCGCGGTGCGGTCGAAGACGAACTGCACGGGCGTGCCGAGGGCGGCGAGGAAGGGCCGGGTGAGGACGGTGCGGTCGTAGACGACGTGCACGTTGAGGATCGGCGCGGTGTCGATGCCGAGCAGCCGGTCGGGGTCGTCGAGCGCGCCCGCGGGCAGCAGGGCGTGGGCCTCGCGCTGGGGCACGGCGAGGACGACGGCGTCGGCCTCGACCGTCCCGTCGGCGGTGTGCACGTTCCACCGGCCGTCGTCGCGGGGGGCGACGGCGCCGACGCGGGTGCGGACCTCGGTGCGCACGCCGGCGGTGTCCAGGGCCCGGCGGGCGAGCCGGTCGTGCAGGTCGCCGAGCGGGACGGAGGCCCAGCCGATGTCGGCGGCCCCGGGGTCGGAGAGCAGGCCGGTCTTGAAGACCATCGCGGCCAGGGCGAGCGAGGAGTCGTCGGCGACGGCGTTGAGGGTGGCGATCCCGACGAGGTCCCACAGGGCCTCGACGGCGCGCGGCGACTGGCCGTGGGCGGCGAGCCAGCTGCCGAAGTCCTGGGTGTCGAGGGCGGGGTCGGCGAGGTCGAGCCGCTGGAGCGCGAGCGCGGCGCGGCCCACCCGCGCCCGGTCGGCGAGCGAGAGGTGCGGGTAGGCGGCGAGGCTGCGCCCGAGGTGGAGGGGCACGGGCAGCGGGTCGCGGCGGAGCCGGCCGAGACGGCGTCCCGCGGGGCGGTCGAGGTCGACGACGGGGACGTCGAGGCGGTCCTGCAGCGGGGCGAGGGCGGCGCCGCCGACGCGGTCGAGGAACCAGCGGTAGGCGGTGCAGCAGCGCAGGTAGACGTGCTGGCCGTTGTCGACGGTCAGCTCGCCGCGCCGGAAGGAGAAGGCGAGCCCGCCGAGACGGGGGCGGCCCTCCAGGAGGGTGACGCGGACGCCCGCGTCGGCGAGCGCGAGGGCCGCGGTGGTGCCGGCGAGGCCGCCGCCGACCACCACGGCGTGGCGCACGGCCGCCGGGTCCGGCGCCTGCGCTGCTTCGGGCCTGGTGACGCGGTTCATCGTCCGCCCTCCCCCGGACGGCCGGTGAACCGGTTCGGCGGTACGCGGCCGGCCGTCCTGGAGGGGGACGCGGCCGGGCCGTGGAGGGTTGCCCCCCGCTTGTCCCGCGCGGTGCCGTCGCGGATCGGGGTGCCGGTCACGCGCGCCTCCTGACGGTCCGCCGGTTGAGGTGCCGGGCGTCCAGGCCGGACAGTCCGCGGACCGCGACGTACGCCTTCTCCCGGCCGGGGAGGGAGACCCGGCCGCGCAGCACGGCGTCGGGGTCGCGCTCGATGCGGTCCAGGAGGCGACGGTAGATGCCGGCCATGGCGGCCACGCAGGCCCCGCTGCGCCGGTCGAGCATCGGCAGCAGCCGGTAGCCCTCGGCGAACAGGGCGCGGGCGCGGCGCACCTCGAAGTGCACCAGTCCGGTGAAGTCGGAGCCCTCCGGCGGGGTCGGCGCGGCGAACCCGGCCGAGCAGCCGAACTTGGCGAGGTCGTCGGCGGGGAGGTAGGTGCGTCCGCCGACGGCGTCCTCGCGGACGTCGCGCAGGATGTTGGTGAGCTGGAGGGCAAGGCCGAGGGTGTCGGCGTACTCGGGGGCGCGTTCGGCGCCGCGCGCGCCCGGCTCGGTGCCGAACACGCCGAGGGAGAGCCGGCCGATGGCGCCCGCGACGCAGCGGCAGTAGACCTTGAGGTCCTCCCAGGTCTCGTAGGTGGCGCCGCGCACGTCCATCTGGACACCGTCGATGAGTTCGTCGAGCCCGCCGAGCGGGATCGGGAAGCGCTCGGCGGCGTGGGCGAGTGCCACCGCGACCGGGTCGGTGTCGTCCTCGTCGACCGCGCCCCGGCGGATCCGGGCGAGCAGCTCCCGGGTGTCCTCCAGACGGGCGACCTTCACCTCGCGGTCCAGCGTGCCGTCGCCGATGTCGTCGACCCGGCGGGAGAACGCGTACAGCGCCGACATCGCGCGCCGCTTCGGCGCCGGCAGCAGCCGGATGCCGTAGGCGAAGTTGCGTGCCTGCTGTCCGGTGACGGCCTCGCAGTAGCGGTAGGCGGCGAGGACCGGCGGGGACGCGTACGCTTGCGGCTCCACGGTCCGGATCACCTCTTTCCTCGCAGTGTGAGGCCCACCTCGCGCAGCAGGTGCGTCCTGCCGGGCTTGGGCGGGCCGGGAAGTACGTCGAATTCGGCGGCGGTGATCGCGCGGACGGCCGCCCGTCCCCCTCCCACGAACCCGGCCAGCAGCAGCTTGAGCCGGCCGTGGACGCCGGCCACCAGGGGGTCCCCCTCGTCCAGGAGGTCGCGGGCGCGCTGCGTCTGGTGAGCGATCAGGGCGCGGACCGAGGCGCCGGCGGTGGGCGCGGCGAGGTCCGTCTCCTGGACGTGGAAACGTTTCATGTCGGCGGCGGGGAGGTAGATCCGGTCCCGGCCGAGGTCCTCGGTGACGTCCTGGAGGTGCTCGACGATCTGCAGGGCCGTGCAGACCGCGTCGGAGCGGCGGATTCGCTCGGGGGTCGCGGTGCCGGTGACGGCGAGCACCAGCCGGCCGACGGGGTTGGCGGACAGCGCACAGTAGGCGAGCAGGTCGTCGTAGGTCTCGTAGCGCCGGACGAGCTGGTCCTGGCGGTTGGCGGCGATCAGGCCGAGGAAGGGTTCGGGGGTCAGGGCGCGGCGGCGGACCGTGGGCTGCAGGCGGCGCAGCAGCGGGTGGCGCGGGGTGCCCTCGAACACCCGGTGCAGGTCGGCCTCGAAGGCGTCCAGCAGGGCCGTGCGGTCCTGTGCCCGGTCGTCAGGGACGCCGAGCAGGCGGGCGTCGGCGCCGCCGGGGGCGAGGTCGCCGTCGCCGATGTCGTCGACCAGCCGGGCGAACCCGTAGACCGCCATCAGGTCGTCGCGCCACGGACGGGGCAGGAAGAACGGCGCCACGGGGAAGTTCTCCGCGGCGGCCTTGTCGAGGGTGGCGCGTTCCGGCGCGGTGCGCGCCCTGCCGGTCCGGTTCATCGTGGGCTGCCCTGGGCGGGGACGGCACATTCGGCGTTCACTCGGGGAGCCTCCGTAGCCATTGCCGTCACATCTCCCGTTCTACACTGTTGACCCAATACGCACTATTTCGGACACGCCGCCCGGACTTCCTCCGGACGGCCCGCGGGATGGTGTCGCGCAGTATGGCCCTGATTGCCGCCTTTGGGGACCGCTACAGCTTACGTTGTACAACGCGGTACGCGGCGCCGGGGTGTCTCGGCCCCGCCCCGGCACACCGTCGGGTGTCAGGGTGTCGCCGGGCGGGGACAGCTGACGCTTCTTCTGCGGACGCCGGACCGCCCGGCACGGTTGCGCCGACCCGGGACGGACGGCCCGGGACGGCCCGGGACGGCCCGGGTCACTTCGCGGTGAACTTCTCGTACTCCTTGAGCACCTCGTCGGTCGGTCCGTCCATGCGCAGCTCGCCGCGCTCCAGCCACAGGACGCGGTCGCAGGTGTCCCGGATGGACTTGTTGTTGTGGCTGACCAGGAAGACCGTGCCGGCCTGCTCGCGCAGCTCCCGGATGCGGGCCTCGGACCGCTTCTGGAACTTGCGGTCCCCGGTGGCCAGCGCCTCGTCGATCATGAGGACGTCGTGGTCCTTGGCGGCGGCGATGGAGAACCGCAGCCGGGCGGCCATGCCGGAGGAGTAGGTGCGCATCGGCAGGGTGATGAAGTCGCCCTTCTCGTTGATGCCGGAGAAGTCGACGATCTCCTGGTACCGCTCCTTGATCTGTTCGCGGGACATGCCCATCGCGAGGCCGCCCAGGATGACGTTCCGTTCGCCCGTCAGGTCGTTCATCAGGGCCGCGTTGACACCGAGCAGGGAGGGCTGGCCGTCGGTGTAGACCTTGCCCTCCTCGGCGGGGAGCAGCCCGGCGATGGCGCGCAACAGGGTCGACTTGCCGGAGCCGTTGGAGCCGATCAGGCCGATGGCCTCGCCCCGGTAGGCCACGAAGGAGACCCCCCGCACGGCGTGCACGGTGCGCACTCCGCGGGCCGAGTCGTCCTTGCCCCGTCGCAGGATCCGGCTCAGCGCGGCCGTGGCGCTGCCCCGGCCGCCCCGCGCGGCGTTCACGCGGTAGACGATGTGCAGTCCGTCCGCGATGACGGTGGGGACGCGGTCCGGCGTCGGGTCGTCAGCCACGGCCGTACCTCTCCTCGGCCTTCCAGAAGTAGACGAACCCGACCCCGCCGGCCAGCAGGGCCCAGCCGAGGCCGAAGGCCCACACGTGCGCGGGCAGGTAGGAGGAACCGTAGCCGTCGATCAGGGCGAAGCGGACCAGGTCCATGTAGACGGCCGCCGGGTTCCACTGGAGCACGTCGCTCACCCAGCCGGGCACGTTCTTGTCGGCGAGCATCGCCGGGATGCTGAACATCACGCCCGAGGCGTACATCCAGGTGCGCAGCACGAACGGCATCAGCTGGGCGAGGTCGGGGGTGCGGCTGCCCAGCCGGGCGAAGATCAGCGCCAGACCGGTGTTGAAGACGAACTGCAGCAGCAGCACCGGCGCCACCAGCAGCCACGACCACGACGGCAGCGAACCGAACGCCATCACCACCACGACCAGCACGATCATGGAGAACAGCAACTGCTGGAGCTGCTGGAGCGCGAACGAGATCGGCAGCGAGGCGCGCGGGAAGTGCAGCGCCCGCACCAGCCCCAGGTTCCCCGAGATCGCCCGCACCCCCGCCAGCACCGAGCTCTGGGTGAAGGTGAACACGAACACGCCGGTCACCAGGAACGGCACGTACACATCGCTCGGGATGCCCCGCCGGGCGCCGAGCAGCAGGCCGAAGATGAAGAAGTAGACGGCCGCGTTCAGCAGCGGCGTCACCACCTGCCACAGCTGGCCCAGCTTGGCCTGGCTGTACTGGGCCGTCACCTTCGCCTGGGAGAACGCCAGGATGAAGTGCCGCCGCCCCCACAGCTGACGGACGTACTCCGGCAGCGACGGCCGGGCCCCGCTGACCGAGAGCCCGTGCTTGGCGGCCAGCTCCGCCGCCGTGAGGCCCTCGTCGGACGGCACGGACGCGCCGGCCGCGACCGTGCCGTCGTGCGTTGTCTCACTCACCAGTGGCTAGCTTTCGTCGTCGAGATGCGCGGCCCGGGGGCCTGGCATGCGCCGGGGAGCCGGTGCGGCTCCGTGGTTCCCGCACACGAGCTTGTCAGATCACCGGGGGCCGGCCCAGCCGGGTCAGCCGCCACACGGTGCGCCACCTCATGGGACGCCGGGGTCCGCACGGGGTGGCCCAGCCCTCCCGGAACCCGCCGAACCAGGCCCGCAGGGCCGCGCGCGAGGGGCGCCGCGCGAGGGTGAGCAGCACCCAGACGCCCAGGTACACCGGGACCAGCGGCGCGGGCAGGTTCCGCCGGGCCAGCCAGACCCGGTTGCGGGCCACCATCCGGTGGTAGACCGCGTGCCGCGAGGGCGCGGTGGTCGGGTGGTACAGGACCATGTCGGACCGGTAGTCGATCATCCAGCCGGCGTCGAGGGCCCGCCAGGCCAGGTCGGTCTCCTCGTGCGCGTAGAAGAACTCGTCCGGCAGCCCGCCGACCTCGGCGAAGACCTGGGTGCGCACGGCGTTGGCGCCGCCGAGGAAGGTGGTCACGCGGGAGGAGCGCATCGGGTCGGAGGCCCGCAGCCGGGGCACGTGGCGGCGCTGGGTGACGCCGGTCTCCGGGTCGGCGATGCGGAAGCTGATGATGCCGAGCGCCGGGTCGGCGGCGAACGCCTCGCGGCACAGTTCGGCCGTGTCCTCGCGCGCCAGCAGCCCGTCGTCGTCGAGGAACAGCAGGACGTCGACGTCCCGGCCGCCCGGCCCGAACGCCTCGATGCCGACGTTGCGGCCGCCGGGGATACCGAGGTTCTCCGGCAGTTCCACGGTGCGCACGGTGTCGGAGAACTCCGCCACGTCGGGCACGGGCGAGCCGTTGCCGACCACGACGACCTGGACCGGGTCGCCCTGCTGGCGGGCGACCGAGTCGAGGAGGGCGCGCAGCTCGTCGGGGCGGTTGCCCATCGTGATGACGACGGCCCCGACCTTCAAGGCGCTCACCGCAGCCTGCTGGAGGCCAGGACGGACACCAGGTGCAGCACGGTCTGCAGCAGGGCGATGCCCGCCAGGACGGCCGTGCCGAGCCGGGTGAAGAACAGGTCGCCGTGGACCGCGTCGGCGATCGCCAGGACCAGGATCAGCAGCGACGCCTCGATGCCGAGGATCAGCCGGTGGAACTTCAGGGCGGCGGCGGCCCGGCGGGCCAGCGCCATGCCGGAGGAGCGGGGCTCGGCCGCGGACTCCTTGACCGGCGGCAGCCCGGCCTGGTGGCGGGCGACACCGACCAGGTCGGTCTCCGCCTTGATCAGGATCGCGCCGAGGGCGGCCAGGGTGCCGAGGAAGGCCCACAGCCAGTCGATGCGCCCGGGGCCCCACAGGTCGGCGGCCCGCAGGCCGAGACCGACCAGGACGGCCGCGTCGCACAGGTAGGCGCCGACCCGGTCCAGGTAGACGCCGCCGAGCGAGTACTGCTTCTTCCAGCGGGCGACCTCGCCGTCGACGCAGTCCAGCAGCAGGTACATCTGGACCATGAGCACGCCGAGGACGGCCCCCGCGACCCCCGGCACCAGCAGGGCCGGGGCCGCGAGGACACCGAAGACGGTCATCAGGTACGTGAGCTGGTTGGGCGTGACCCTGGTGTTCACCAGGTAGCGGTCCACCCGCAGGGACACCTCGCGCATGTAGAGGCGTCCCATCCAGTGCTCACCGCTGCGCCGGTCCTTGATCCCCGGAGGGTGCACGACCGGCCGGAGTTCAGCTACCGATGGCCTTGACATAGTCGGTGTAGACGTCCTTGATCTGTTCGGTCTTCAGGTCGAGATGCTCGAGGATCGTGTAGCGGCCGGGCCGGGTCTCCGGGGCGAACTCGACGGCCCGGACGAACTCCTCCGCCGTGAAGCCGATGTCCTCCGGCAGGACCGGCAGCCCGTGCCGGCGCAGCACCCCGGCCATGTACGCCGCGTCCTCGTGCGCGCCGCGCAGGTACATCGCGAACGCGGCGCCCAGGCCGCACTGCTCGCCGTGGGCGGCGGCGCGCTTGGGGAAGAGCAGGTCGAAGGCGTGGTTGATCTCGTGGCAGGCCCCCGAGGACGGCCGCGAGTCGCCCGACACCGACATGGCGATGCCGCTGAGGACCAGTGCCTCGGCGAGCACCTGGAGGAAGTCGTTGTCCGCGATGCCTCCGGGGTGGCGCAGCACGGACTCGCCGGCCTGCCGGGCCATGGCCGCGGCGAGGCCGTCGATCCGCTCGCCCTTGACGCGGCAGGCCAGTTCCCAGTCCGCGACGGCGGAGACGTTGGACACGGCGTCGCCGATCCCCGCCCGCACGAAGCGCACCGGGGCCTCACGGATGACGTCGAGGTCGATGACGACGGCGATCGGGTTGGGCACGCCGTAGGAGCCGCGGCCCGCGTCGTTGTCGAGGGTGGCGACCGGCGAGCACAGACCGTCGTGCGCGAGGTTCGTCGGGACGGCGACCAGGGGCAGGCCCACGCGTGCCGCCGCGAACTTCGCGCAGTCGATGATCTTGCCGCCGCCGAGACCCACGACGGCGTCGTAGTGGCCGGCCTTCATGGCTCCCGCCAGCCGGACCGCGTCGTCGAGGGTGCCGCCGCCGACCTCGTACCAGGAGGCGCCGGGCAGCGAGGCGGAGATCCGCTCGCGCAGCCGGGCGCCGGAGCCGCCGCTGACGGCGACGGCGAGGCGGCCGGACTGCGCGATGCGCTCGTCGGCGAGGACGCAGCCGAGGTCGTCGAGGGCCCCGGGGCGGATGTCGACGACCAGCGGGGACGGGATGAGACGGGTCAGTACAGGCACGCGATCTCCCGCCCGCGGGCCAGGTCGTCGTGGTTGTCGATCTCGACCCACTTGACGTCGCCGATGGGTGCCACGTCGATCCGGAAGCCCCGGTTGACGAGCTCCTGGTAGCCGTGCTCGTAGAACTGCTGCGGGTCGGTCTCCCAGACGGTCTTCAGCGCGTCCACGAGGTCCGGGGCGGCGTCGCCCTCGATGAGGGTGACGCCGATGTACTCGCCGGTGGCCTCGGCGGGGTCCATCTGCTTGGTGATCTTCGTGACGCCCTTGGCGGGGTCGGCGACGACCTTCATCTCCTCGTCGGCCAGCGGCTTGACGTCGTCGAGCGCGAGGATGATCCGCTTGTCCCCGCCGCGGGCGGCGAGCAGGGTCTTCTCGACGGAGACGGGGTGCACGGTGTCGCCGTTGGCGAGGATCACGCCGTCCTTGAGGGCGTCACGGCCGCACCACAGGGAGTAGGCGTTGTTCCACTCCTCGGCCTTGTCGTTGTCGATGAGCGTGATCTTGAGGCCGTACTTCTCCTCCAGGGCCGCACGGCGCTCGTAGACGGCCTCCTTGCGGTAGCCGACGATGACCGCGGCCTCGGTGAGGCCGACCTCCGCGAAGTTGGCGAGGGTGAGGTCGAGCACCGTGGGCTCGCCCTCGGTGCCCGCGGGCCCCACCGGCACCAGTGCCTTGGGAAGGCTGTCGGTGTAGGGGCGCAGACGCCGTCCGGCGCCGGCGGCCAGCACGAGGCCGATCATGCGGGTTCTCCTTCATCGTGAACGGCGGGTGCCCCGCCCCGGTGGGCGGTCACCCAGAAGCGGATGCTCTCGGCGAGCACCAGCAGGGCCACGGCCACGGCGAGCACCGTGAGCGCGACCGTGAACTGTGAGGCGGTGAGCAGCGCGGCGAGGACGGCGACCGCCAGAACGCGGCCCTCGTGCCCCCCGATCGCCCGCACCAGCCAGCGCGGGGGCGCGCCCGCGTTGCCGCGGATGCGGTAGACCGTGTCGTAGTGATGGTAGGCGACGGCGGCCACCAGCCCGTAGGCCGCGGGAAGGGCGCCGTTCACCTCCGCGCGGGCCGCCAGGGCCAGGACGGTGCCGTACTCGGCGGCCCGGAAGAGGGGCGGGACGAGCCAGTCGAGGGCGCCCTTGAGGGGCAGCGCGACCGCCGCGGCCGAGGTGAGGACGTACAGGCCGGCCAGGGCGACGGGCAGCACGCCCCCGTACGGGGTCAGGGCGGCGGCGGCCACCACCAGCGCGGCGCCGGGCAGCGCCACGAGGGCGCGGGAGCCCAGGGGGCCCCGGGCGGGCAGCCCGCGGAGCCGGCCCGCGAGGGCCTCGGCGAGGGGGCCGGAGTCGGCGAGGTCGGCGAGCGCCCGGGCGGCCCGGTCGGTGCGGCTCGCCCTGCGGGTCAGGGAGCGCAGGACGCGGCCGGCCGTGGTGTAGAGCGCGGCGAAGGAGCAGCCGACGAGCAGGGCGTAGAAGGTGATGCGGGGGGTGGTGACGGCGGTGAGGACGGCGATCATCGCCCAGCGCTCACCGATCGGGAGCACGATCATCCGGCGCGCCCACACCGTCCAGCCGACACCGTCGAGCCGGTCGGAGAGGGCGGCCGTGGGACTGGTGTTGGCGGTGGCGTCGTGGTTGGCCTCGTTGAAGGAGAAGTCCACGACGTGCCGGCAGGTCTGGAGGACCATCGCGCCGAGGGCGAGCGCCCAGACGTCGTCGCCGCCGCGGGCGGCCCCCAGGGCGAGACCGGCGTAGTAGGCGTACTCCTTGGCCCGGTCGAAGGTGGCGTCGAGCCAGGCGCCGAGGGTGGAGTACTGCAGGGAGTAGCGGGCGAGCTGGCCGTCGGTGCAGTCCAGCACGAACGAGGCCAGGAGCAGGACGCCGGCGGCGACGAAGCCGGCGCGGGTTCCGGTGGCGGCGCAGCCGGCCGCTATGAGCGCGGTGAGCAGCGAGGCGGTGGTGACCTGGTTGGGCGTGAGTCCGCGCCGGGCGCACCAGCGGGCGAGGTAGCGGGAGTACGGGCTGATGCAGAAGGTGGTGAAGAAGCCGTCGCGCGCCTTGACGGCGGACTTCAGGCGGATCGCCTCGTCGTCGACGGCGGCCACCGCCTGCCGGGCCTCGTTGCGGGCCTGCGGGTCGTCGGGGACGGTCGCGACCAGACGGCCGAGCTCGGGCCGGTGGAGGTCGGCGCCCTCGGCGGCCAGTCCGGCGGCGAGACGGTCGGGGAGTCCGGCGGCGAGGGCGGTGCGCCCGGGGGCCGGGGCCGCGCCGTCGGTGGCGTCGGGGCCGTCGGTGCCGGGGGCGTCGGTCGTGGCCGGGGTGTCGGTGCCGGCGTTCTCCCGGGCCAGGGCGCGGGTGAGGGCCTGGCGGCCGGCGGGCTGGGCGGTGACGGCTCCCGGGATCGCGGCGAGCGGGAAGCGGGGGTCGGTCAGGCCCAGGCGCAGGGCGTGCTCGTGCCCCACGAACCGGGCGTCGACCACGGCGACCCGCCGGTCGGCGGGCACGGCGGCCAGCAGGGCCTCCGCCTCGCCGGGGCCGGAGGCGGCGCGCACGTCGAATCCGAGCGAGCGCAGCTCGGACTCGAGCGGCGAACCGGGGACCGGTTGACCGGTGAGGATGGCGGTCGACAACCGAACTCACTCCCTGAGGGGCCGACGCGTCCACGCCGGTCGCGTGCATGGCGGACGCCCGTGCCGGGGGCCTGCGGGCGGCATGTCGGCAGAGGTTATCCGATGCCTGGAAGCCCGCGTTCACCGACCGTTCGGCGGCCGGTTCTTCGTGGTTCGGGCGGCATCCCTGCCGCGATCATCATCGGGGATGCGGGGCCCGGCCCACAAACCGCGCCCACAGAAAGGGCATGGGGTGCCATACGGGACACCCGCCGTCTCCGGCGGGTCCGGCGGACCGGCATAGGGTGGTCGACCATGACATGGCTGATCACCGGCGGAGCCGGTTACATCGGGGCACACGTGGCGCGGGCCATGGCCGACGCCGGGGAGGACGTCGTCGCCCTGGACGACCTCTCGACCGGGGTGGCGGCCCGTCTGCCCGCCCGGATCCCCCTGGTCGAGGGTTCCTGTCTGGACGGTGCCCTGCTCAGGAGGGTGCTGGCGGAGCACGCGGTGACCGGGGTGGTGCACCTGGCCGCGCGCAAGCAGGTCGCCGAGTCGGTGGCGCAGCCCACCCGGTACTACCGGGAGAACGTGGGCGGTCTCGCCACGCTGCTGGAGGCGGTCGCCGAGGCGGGCGTCGGCCGCTTCGTGTTCTCCTCGTCCGCGGCGGTGTACGGCGACCCCGGTGTGGACCTCATCACGGAGGACGCGCCCTGCGCCCCGGTGAACCCGTACGGCGAGACCAAGCTGGCCGGGGAGTGGCTGGTGCGGGCGGCGGGCCGGGCGCACGGGATCTCCACGGTGTGCCTGCGCTACTTCAACGTGGCGGGTGCGGCGGCTCCGGAGCTGGCCGACCTGGGGGTGTTCAACATCGTGCCGATGGTCTTCGACCGGCTCACCCGGGGCGAGGCCCCCCGCGTCTTCGGCGACGACTACCCGACGCCGGACGGCACCTGCGTGCGTGACTACATCCACGTGGCCGACCTGGCCGAGGCCCATCTGGCGGCGGCCCGCCGGCCGGCCGGCGGCGGTGCGGACGGCGATCTGACGGTGAACGTGGGGCGGGGCGAGGGCGTCTCGGTGCGCGAGCTGATCGGGGTCATCTCCGAGGTGACCGGTGACCGGCGCACCCCGGTGGTGGAGGCGCGGCGGCCCGGTGACGCCCCGCGTGCGGTGGCGTCGGCGGCGCTGGCGGCGGAGCGGCTGGGCTGGACGGCCCGGCGCGGGGTGCGCGAGATGGTCGAGTCCGCCTGGCTCGGCTGGCAGCTGCACCACGGCGGCTGACGCGGCGGGCCCGTGCGGACTGTTCCGCGCCGTCGGCCGGTGGCCCGCCGGGAGCCGTGCCACGCGCGCGGGGCCGGCGTCGCACCGTGTGTGACCTGGTCGACATTTCCGCAGGTCACGGCACATGACAACGGTGTTCAGTGCCGCGTTGCAGATACCCCCTCCCCGTAGTTGACTGTGGTCCGGACGGGTCACGGAAGGACGGTTGGTCATGGGGGCTGGGCACGCTCACGGGCACGGTCACGGCGCGTCGGGCGGTGGCACGGCGAGCGCGGCGTACCGCGGCAGACTGCGCGCGGCGCTGGCGATCACGCTCGGGGTCATGGTGGTCCAGATCGTCGGCGGACTGATGGCCGACTCGCTCGCCCTGGTCGCCGACGCGGCCCACATGGCGACGGACGCGGTGGGCCTGGGCATGGCCCTGCTGGCGATCCACTTCGCGAGCCGTCCCCCCAGCGAGCGCCGCACCTTCGGGCTCGCCCGGGCGGAGATACTCGCCGCCCTGGCCAACTGTCTGCTGCTGCTCGTCGTCGGCGGCTACGTGCTCTACGAGGCGGTCGAGCGGTTCGTCACCCCGGCCGACACCAAGGGCGGTCTGGCGCTGGTGTTCGGCGCGATCGGCCTGGTCGCCAACCTCGTCTCGCTGATGCTGCTGATGCGCGGGCAGAAGGAGAGCCTGAACGTGCGCGGCGCCTTCCTGGAGGTGGCGGCGGACGCCCTCGGTTCGGTCGCGGTGATCCTGTCGGCCGTGGTGATCCTCACCACCGGCTGGACGGCCGCCGACCCGATCGCCTCGCTGGCGATCGCCCTGATGATCGTGCCCCGCACCCTGAAGCTGCTGCGGGAGACGCTGGACGTGCTGCTGGAGGCCGCCCCCAAGGGGGTGGACATGGCCGAGGTCCGCGCCCACATCCTCGCGACGGACGGTGTCGAGGACGTCCACGACCTGCACGCCTGGACCATCACCTCCGGGATGCCGGTCCTCTCCGCGCACGTGGTCGTCAGCCCCGAGGTCCTCAACGCCCTGGGGTACGAGAAGATGCTGCACGAGCTGCAGGGCTGCCTCGGCGACCACTTCGACGTGGAGCACTGCACCTTCCAGCTGGAGCCACGCGGTCACGCGGAGCACGAGGCGCGGCTCTGCCACTGAGGCGCGGTTCTGCGGCCCGGGGCGGCTCCGCCACGGAGGGCCGGTCCGGCGACGGGGGCGGCTCCGCCGTTGAGGCGCGGTTCGGTGACCGGGGCG
This sequence comes from Streptomyces sp. 3-6, assembly GCF_056323165.1. Classification (NCBI taxonomy): domain Bacteria; kingdom Bacillati; phylum Actinomycetota; class Actinomycetes; order Kitasatosporales; family Streptomycetaceae; genus Streptomyces; species Streptomyces sp. 3-6. The sequence goes on along the minus strand of NZ_JBWHZP010000017.1, from coordinate 122,493 downwards.
GCTTCGCCGCTGAGGTGCGGTCCTGCGGCCCGGGGGCGGCTCCGCCGCTGAGGCGGCGGGGGCGCGTGGGGCGCCGCCCGGCGCGGGGGCTGTCCTCCGCACCACCCCCGGGGGCGCGGTTCCGCGCCCCCGGTCACGGGCATGATCGCCACCGGGGCCCCTTCCGGCCCGACCGTGCACCGGCCGGGACATGCGGGGCGTGCGTCGAGTGCCGGTGCGCCGGACCGGTACGGCAGACTTGGGGCGCGAAGACCGAGTGAAGGATGGGTATGCCGATCACACCTGCCACCGCGACGCACGACGCGTCGAACGGCACCTCTGAGGCGATTCTGCTGGAGCTGGTCGACGAGAACGGCGAGACGATCGGCACCGCGGAGAAGCTCTCCGCCCATCAGCCACCGGGCCGGCTGCACCGGGCGTTCTCGGTGTTCCTGTTCGACGAGCGGGGCCGGCTGCTGCTGCAGCAGCGGGCGCTGGGCAAGTACCACTCCCCCGGCGTGTGGTCCAACAGCTGCTGCGGCCATCCCTACCCGGGCGAGGCACCGTTCGCCGCCGCCGCCCGGCGCACCTACGAGGAGCTGGGCATCTCCCCCACGCTGCTCGCGGAGGCGGGCACGGTCCGCTACAACCACCCCGACCCGGCGTCGGGCCTGGTGGAGCAGGAGTTCAACCACCTGTTCGTCGGCATGGTCCAGTCGGCGCTGCGCCCCGACCCGGAGGAAGTGGCGTCGACGGCGTTCGTCACCCCGGACGAACTGACCGAGCGGCACGGCCGCGACACGTTCTCGGCGTGGTTCATGACGGTGCTGGACGCGGCGCGCCCGGCGGTGCGCGAGCTGACGGGGTCGTCGGCGGGCTGGTGACCGGCAGCTCGGAGCCGGAAAGGTGACGAGCGCCGGCACGCGGCGGTGACGAGCGCCGACGCGCCCGACGGGCCGGCCCCGTGGAGGGTCGGCCCGGTCGGGCGCGGTCGGCACGTCGGGCAGGCAGGCCGAAGGGGGTGGCCGAACGTGTCAGCCCGACTCGCCCGGCCGGACGCGTCGTCCGGACGTGCTGGTCAGATCTGCCGGGCCGGGGCAGCGGGCTTGAGCGGCAGGGTGGCCCAGATCACCTTGCCGCCGCTCGCCGTGTGCGCGACGTCGCACACGCCGCCCGCCTCGCCGGTGATCTCCCGGACCAGCAACAGGCCCCGGCCGCCGGTGCGGGCGTGGTCGGTCTCCAGGGCGGTCGGGCGGTAGGGGTGGTTGTCCTCGACGGCCACCCGCACCCACTCGGCGCCGACGGCGACCTCCACGGCGAGCGTCGGGGAGAGCAGGGCGGCATGGCGCACCGCGTTGGTGACCAGTTCCGAGACGATCAGCAGCAGGCCGTGGGCGACGTCGTCGGTGACCGGCACCCCCTGCCGCAGCAGCAGGTCCCGCACGGCGCGGCGCGCTTGCGGCACCGAGGCGTCGACGGCGGGGGCGGTGAACCGCCACACACCTTCGTACGGCAGCGGTTCGACGGTCCCGGTGTCGGCGGGACCGTCCGCGCCCTGCGGGCGTGGGCCGGACCCGCGCCCTTGATCGTCCATCGACCGGTCGCCACCCTCGCGCTCGATTGTCACCACACGTCGAGTGTTGGTAACGCGGCACTCCGCACCGAAGTCCTGAACAGAAGTCAGCGCATATCGAGCAGGCGCGACCGAATCTGCTCGAACCACCCACACAAGCGACCGTTCCCGCCCGCCCCGCGGCGTCTTGGGGAACTATTCGGGTTGTACGGGTTTGACCGGAGGCGCCCCGGGCCCCGGAGACCGCCCCTCGGACGCGGAACCACCGGGGCCGATGGGGCCGTCGGGGCCACCGCCAGGACCGGCGGGACCGGCAGGCCCGCCCTGACCGGCAGCCCCGGCAGCACCGGCTGCACCCCCCGAACCGGCAGCACCGCGGGCCCCCGCGTGACCACCGGACGCGGCGTCGCCGCCCTCCGCCCCGGCCAGCCGCCCGGAGACCATGCCGACGATGCGGCGTCCCCCGTACCCGGTGGCGATCAGGCCCAGGCCGTCGAAGAGCAGGGCCAGGGAGAAGAAGGTCCCGATGACGTACTGGCTGCTGCTCGGCCAGGAGGCGAGGACCAGGATGCCGAGGAGCAGGCCGAAGGCGCCCTGGACGAGGGTCCAGCCGAACTGCGGACCGCGCACCACGAGACTGCCCACCATCCGGAAGACGCCGCCGGTCAGGAAGAGCAGCGCGGCGAACATGGTCAGCGCCTCGGCCGCGGCCTCGGGCGTCCGGAGGATCACCACGCCGGCGGCGATGTTCAGGGCGGCGACGACCACGCCGAGCCAGAAGAAGTTGGTGTGCCGGGCCTGCACCGCGTGCAGCAGACCGACCACACCCCCGACCAGCAGCAGCCAGCCGAACAGCAGCATCGACGTGAGCGTGGCGACCCCGGTGTACACGAGGCCGACCAGGCCCGCGACGACCAGGACGACACCGAGCACCGCGAGCCAGCCGAAGCCCCGGCTGAGTTTGGCGGCCTCGTCGTGCGGGGTGGTGGACTTGCCCATCTTCGCCTCCTCGATCCCCCTCCTCCCTCCTGGTCCCCCTTCGTCCGGGGGTCGTAACACCCCCGTACTCCGGTCGGGCCGGGCCGCCCACCAGGGGCGCCGTCCGCGGCGGTGGACCGCGGCGGTTAGCATCCGGCGCATGGAACAGCAGCTACTGCACGGCGTCACCGACGCGGTCGCCACGGTCGTCATCAGCAACCCGGCCAAGCGCAACGCCATGACGGCGGACATGTGGGCCGCCCTGCCGCCGCTGCTGCGCTCGCTGGCCGACGACCCCGCCGTGCGGGTCCTGGTGCTCACCGGGGCGGGCGGTACGTTCTGCGCCGGGGCGGACATCTCCTCGCTCCAGGGGTCGCCGCGTGAGGCGCAGCGGCTCGCCGTGGAGGCCGAGGAGGCCCTCGCCGCCTTCCCCAAGCCGACGCTGGCCGCAGTGCGGGGCCACTGCGTGGGCGGGGGCTGCCAGCTGGCGGCCGCCTGTGACCTGCGGTTCGCCGAGGAGGGGGCCGCGTTCGGGGTGACACCGGCGAAGCTGGGCATCGTGTACCCGGCGTCCTCCACCCGGCGGCTGGTGTCGCTGGTGGGCCCGGCCACCGCCAAGTACCTCCTGTTCTCGGGCGAGTTGATCGACGCCGGGCGGGCGCTGCGCACCGGTCTGGCCGACGAGGTGGTGCCGCCGGACGAACTGGACCGGCGCGTGGCGGAGTTCGCCGGGATCCTGACCTCCCGTTCGCAGTTGACGCAGGCCGCGGCGAAGGAGTTCGCGGACGGCCGCACCGACCGGGACGCGCACTGGGAGGCGCAGGCCCTCGGGAGCGGGGACACCGCGGAGGGCGTGGCCGCGTTCCTGGAGCGCCGCCCACCGCGCTTCACCTGGGCGGCGTCGGCCGATTGAGGCGGGGCCCCGTCCTCCGGCCCGTCCCACAGGGTCCGCGCGGCCCCCGCCTCACCGGAGCAGGAAGCGGCTCCGGGCACGCAGGCGCTCGACGAGGGGCACGGGGGCCTTCTCGGGAGACCCGGCGTCGTACGGCGGCCGCGGGTCGTACTCCACCGGCGCCGGTGAAGACCTCGAGCGGGCCGGTGACGTCGAGGCTCTGGACCTCGTCGAAGAGGACGACCAGGACGGTTCGCATGCCGTCGATTCTTCGGGGTCGCCGGTGAGGGCCGCAAGGACGAGCAGCCCACCTTTCCTGCCATCCCCGGTACCGGGGAGGACGAGCGTACCGACCAGTCGGTAACGTGCGGGCATGACGACGACCTCACCCCTGCCCGAGCGCGCCGGCCGGCGCTGCCACAACCTGCTCAACGTCCTGCACTCGACGCACTACTTCTCCCCCGACCTGGAGCGGGAGCTGGCCGCCGTGGGGGTCGGTGATCCGCGGGCGGCCTACTTCGCGGTGCGCGCGGCGGCCATGGGGCCGGTGGCGGCGCCGGTGGTGACGGCCGCCTTCTTCAATTTCCGGCCCGAACTGGTCGCCCGGCACGTCCCGGCCGTCTGGGACACCGCCGCGCCGCCCGTGGTCCTCGCGGCGCGCACGCGGGCGGTGGACGCGACGCTGCGGCGGTTGCTGGGCGAGGAGGTGGCCGGGGCCGGGGAGGTGGCCGAGGCGGCGGAGCTGGCGCTGCGCGCCGCCGAGGCGTGCAGCCCCGTCGCGCGCCCGCTGTACGCGGCGCACGCCGGGCTGCCGGTGCCCGAGGAGCCGCATCTGGCGCTCTGGCACGCGGCGACCCTGCTGCGCGAGCACCGCGGGGACGGTCACCTCGCCGCCCTGCTCGCCGCGGAGCTGGACCCGTTGGAGGCCCTGGTCAGTCACACGGCGACGGGCAAGGGCATGGCACCGCAGTGGGCGCTCGGCACCCGTGGCTGGGAGCGCGCGGACTGGGACGCGGCGGTGGAGCGGCTGCGGGCGCGGGGGCTGCTGGACGGCGAGGGGAACCTGACGGACGCCGGGGTGGCGCTGCGCCGGGAGCTGGAGGCCGAGACGGACCGGCTGGACCGGGCGCCGTACGAGCACCTGGGAGCGGCGGGCGTCGCACGCCTCACCGAGCTGGCGTCGGACCTGGCCGGCCGGGCGCTGGCGGCCGGCGCGTTCCCGGCGGGCATGGTCGGCAGGGGCTGAGGGTACCCGCAGGTCTCCCGGCACGCCCGTCGGGAGGACGAAAGGGGAATCCAGTGTTCCGAGCCATCGCAGATGTCCTGCGGCAGATCGGCGGTGCCATCGCCACGGTCGTGACCCTGCCGTTCCGTGCCGTCGCCCGCCTCTTCGGCGGCGCGTCGAGCAGCACCCGGCGCGCCTGAGCCCGGGTCCCCGGACGCGGGGCGGCACCGCCGCTCCGCGCCGCCCGGGGACTCGGGGCTCCCTGGTCCCGCGACTGTCCGTGCGGCCTGTCAGAATTGCCGCGCAAGCCGGAACGGATAAGGCGGTACGGGATCGTGACGACACCCCCCACAGGGTCCATCGAAGGCAGGATCGCCGAGGAGCTCGGCGTACGGGAGCGGCAGGTCAGAGCAGCGGTGGAGCTGCTCGACGGCGGTTCGACGGTGCCCTTCATCGCCCGCTACCGCAAGGAGGCCACCGAGATGCTCGACGACGCGCAGCTGCGCGCCGTCGAGGAGCGGTTGCGCTATCTGAGGGAGCTGGAGGACCGGCGCACGGCGATCCTGGAGTCGGTGCGCGAACAGGGCAAGTTGACCGAGGAGCTGGAGGCCCGCATCCGGGGCGCCGAGACGAAGGCGCGCCTGGAGGACGTCTATCTGCCGTACAAGCCCAAGCGGCGCACCAAGGCCCAGATCGCCCGGGAGGCGGGGCTGGAGCCGCTGGCGGAGGGGCTGCTCGGCGACCCGGGCGTCGAACCGCTCGCCGCGGCCGCCGCGTTCGTCGACGCTGGCAAGGGCGTCGCGGACCCGCAGGCCGCCCTGGACGGGGCGCGGGCGATCCTCACCGAGCGGTTCTCGGAGGACGCCGACCTGATCGGCGAACTGCGCGAACGCATGTGGGTGCGCGGGCGGCTGGCCGCCCGGGTGCGGGAGGGCAAGGAGGAGGCGGGCGCCAAGTTCGCCGACTACTTCGACTTCGCCGAGCCGTTCACCGACCTGCCCTCGCACCGGATCCTGGCGATGCTGCGCGGCGAGAAGGAGGAGGTCCTGGACCTCGTCCTGGAGCCGGAGGAGCCCACGGACGGCCCGTCCTCCTACGAGGGCGTCGTGGCCCACCGGTTCGGCATCGCCGACCGGGGGCGCCCGGGCGACACGTGGCTGCTGGACACGGTCCGCTGGGCCTGGCGCACCCGCATCCTGGTCCACCTCGGCATCGACATCCGGCTCAGGCTGCGCACCGCCGCCGAGGACGAGGCGGTCCGGGTCTTCGCGGCCAACCTGCGCGACCTGCTGCTGGCCGCCCCGGCGGGCACCCGCGCCACGCTCGGCCTGGACCCGGGCTTCCGTACGGGCGTGAAGGTCGCCGTGGTCGACGCGACCGGCAAGGTCGTCGCCACCGACGTGATCCATCCGCACGTCCCGGCGAACCGGTGGGACGAGGCGATCGCCCGGCTGGCGCGGCTCGCGAAGGAGCACGCGGTCGAGCTGATCGCGATCGGCAACGGCACCGCATCCCGGGAGACCGACAAGCTGGCCGGTGAACTCATCGCCAAGCACCCCGAGTTGAAGCTGACCAAGGTGATGGTGTCGGAGGCCGGCGCCTCGGTGTACTCGGCCTCCGCCTTCGCCTCCCAGGAACTGCCGGACATGGACGTGTCCCTGCGCGGCGCGGTGTCGATCGCCCGGCGGCTGCAGGACCCGCTGGCCGAGCTGGTGAAGATCGACCCGAAGTCGATCGGCGTCGGCCAGTACCAGCACGATCTGTCCGAGGTGAAGCTGTCGCGCTCGCTGGACGCGGTGGTGGAGGACTGCGTGAACGGCGTGGGCGTGGACGTCAACACGGCGTCGGCCCCGCTGCTCGCCCGGGTCTCGGGCATCACGTCCGGGCTCGCCGAGAACATCGTCGCCCACCGGGACGGCAACGGCCCGTTCCGTTCCCGCGCCGAGCTGAAGAAGGTGCCGCGGCTGGGCCCGAAGGCGTACGAGCAGTGCGCGGGCTTCCTGCGGATCCGTGACGGCGAGGACCCGCTGGACGCCTCCAGCGTGCACCCGGAGGCCTACCCGGTGGTGCGGCGCATGGTGCGGGCGACCGGCCAGGAGGTCGGCTCGCTCGTCGGCAACACGGCGGTGCTGCGCTCGCTGCGCGCCGAGGACTTCGTGGACGAGACGTTCGGTCTGCCGACCGTCGGCGACATCCTGAAGGAGCTGGAGAAGCCGGGGCGCGACCCGCGTCCGGCGTTCCGGACGGCGGCGTTCAAGGAGGGCGTGGAGAAGATCTCCGACCTGTCCTCCGGCATGGTCCTGGAGGGCGTGGTGACCAACGTGGCCGCCTTCGGCGCCTTCGTGGACGTCGGGGTCCACCAGGACGGCCTGGTGCACGTCTCCGCGATGTCGAAGACGTTCGTCAAGGACCCGCGGGACGTGGTGAAGCCGGGCGACATCGTCAAGGTGAAGGTCCTCGACGTGGACATCCCGCGCAAGCGGATCTCGCTGACGCTGCGCCTGGACGACGAGGCGGCGCCGCAGGGCCGGCAGGAGCGGCAGGGCGACGGCGAGCGACGGCAGCGCGGCGGGCGCTCGCCGCAGCAGCGCCAGGGCCGCCGCGGTGCCGGGGGCGGGGGCGGGGGACGTCAGGCGGCGCCGCCCGCGAACAGCGCGATGGCCGACGCCCTGCGCCGCGCGGGTCTGGTGGACCCGAAGCAGGGCCGCCGCTGACGGACCCCGCCCGGCGGGGCGGAGGAGACAGGACGGCCCCGGGGGGACGGCGCCAGCGCGCCGTCCCCCCGGGGCCTCGGTGTGCGCCGTCAGTGCTTGCCGATGGGGTCGCCCTCCACGTCGGTGCCACGGCCGGGACCGATGCGGAGTTCGAACTCGCCGTCGTACTTCCGGTGCCCCTCGATGACGGCCAGGTCGACCGCCTCGGAGCCCATCTCGCCGCGCACGATGAGCGGGTCGCGGCGCAGGTCGCGCATGAGGGCCACGCACATGAAGATCATGACGACCACGAACGGTGCCGCCGCGAGGATGGTGAGGTTCTGCAGACCGGTCAGCGCGTCGCCCTGACCGCTGCCCACGAGCAGCATGATCGCGGCGACCGCACCGGTGGCCACGCCCCAGAACACCACGACCAGGCGGCTCGGTTCGAGGGAGCCGCGCTGCGAGAGGGTGCCCATGACCACCGAGGCGGCGTCGGCGCCCGACACGAAGAAGATGCCGACGAGGATCATCACCAGCAGGCTGGCGGCGGTGGCGATCGGGAACTCGTTGAGCACCGCGAACAGCTGGCCCTCGGGCGTCGATTCGTCCGCGAGCCGGCCCTGCTCCTGCAGCTTCATCGCCGAGCCGCCGAAGACCGCGAACCAGATCAGGCTGACGGTGCTGGGCACCAGGATGACGCCGCCGACGAACTGACGGATCGTCCGGCCCCGGCTGATGCGGGCGATGAACATGCCCACGAAGGGCGTCCAGGAGATCCACCACGCCCAGTAGAAGACGGTCCAGCTGCCCAGCCAGTCCGCGACGCCGTCCCCGCCGGCGGCCTCGGTGCGGCCGGCCAGCTGGGGCAGCTCGCCCAGGTAGGAGAAGACGGAGGTGGGGATCAGGTCGAGCACGATGATCGTGGGCCCGGCGGCGAACACGAACAGGGCGAGCACCAGGGCCAGCACCATGTTGGTGTTGGACAGCCACTGGATGCCCTTCTCGACACCGGAGACCGCGGACGCGACGAACGCGGCGGTCAGCACGGCGATGATGCTGACGAGCAGTCCCGTACTGACCTTCTCCATCCAGCCGAGTTCCTGCACACCGGAGCCGATCTGCAGCGCGCCCAGCCCGAGCGAGGCCGCCGAACCGAAGATGGTGGCGATGATGGCGAGCATGTCGATGACCCGGCCGCCGACGCCGTTCGACGCCTTCTCCCCGATCAGCGGCGTGAACACGGCGCTGATGGTCTGCCGGCGGCGCCGGCGGAAGGTGCTGTAGGCGATGGCCAGTCCGACCACGGCGTAGATCGCCCAGGGGTGGAGCGTCCAGTGGAACAGGGTGGTCGCCATGGCGACCTCCATGCGCTGGCCGGAGTCGGCGGGGCCGGTGCCCGGCGGGGGGTCCACGTAGTGCGCCAGCGGCTCGCTGACGCCGTAGAACATCAGGCCGATGCCCATGCCGGCGCTGAACATCATGGCGACCCAGGACACGGTGCGGAACTCGGGTTCCTCGCCCTCCGCACCGAGGCGGATCCTGCCGTAACGGCTCGCCGCGAGCCACAGGGCGAAGACGACGAAGCCGGACGCGGCCAGCATGAAGGCCCAGCCGCCGTTGTGCATCAGCCCGCTCAGCGCGCTGCCGGAGACGTCCTGGAGGGAGTCGGTCCACACCGCGCCCCAGACGACGAACGCCAGGGTGAGCACCGCGGTGACCCCGAACACGACCCGGTCGGTGCGCGGTCGCCCCCTGCCGGGCAGTCCCGCTTCCGATCCCGGCAGCAGCGGACCGGCCGGGGTCTCCTTGTCCTTCTGTTGGTCGTGTGTCACAGGCGGCACCTTTCATCGAGCCGATGGGGCAGCGTATGCCCCTCCCGCCATGCCCCTACCACTCCGGACGCGATATTCACCTCTTCCACAGCACGCTTCGGTCTCACTGTGGGCACGGGCGGCACTCGGGCCCCCTTCGGCGCGGATGCCCCTGGTGCCCCGGGTGCCCCCGCGGGCGCGGGACGGCGATACTGCTGCCCATGACGACCGACACCGAGGGGCCCCGCGGGGGTGCCGCAGCGGCCCCGGGCCCGGACAGCGAGGAACCGGCCCTGACGGTCGACGAACTGGCGGCGCGGGCGGGCGTCACCGTGCGCACGGTCCGCTTCTACGGCACCCGGGGCCTGCTGCCGCCGCCCGCGATCGGGCCGCGCCGGGTGGGCCGGTACGGCAGGGAGCACCTGGCGCGGCTGGCGCTCATCGAGGAGCTGCAGCGCCAGGGCATGACGCTGGCGGCCATCGAGCGCTACCTGAGCCGGCTGCCGGCGGACCTGAGCGCGCGGGAACTGTCGCTGCAGCGGGCGGTGGTGGCGTCCTGGGCGCCGGACGCGGTGGAGACGGTGTCCCGGGCGGAGCTGGAACGTCGGGCGGGGCGCGCGCTGTCGGACGAGGACGTGCGGCGCCTGGCGGCGGTGGGGGTGGCCGAACCGGACGGCGACGCCTTCCGGGTGGACACCGGCCTGCTGCGGCTCGGCGTGGAGCTGCTGGACGTGCCGCTCGCCGAGGAGACGGTCCGGGAGGCCCGCGCCGTGCTCGTGGAGCACTCCCGCGCCGCCGCCCGCGCCCTGTCGGGGCTGCTGCGGGACGCGGTCGCCGAGCGGGGGACGCGGGACGCGCGGTCGCTGTCCGCCCACATGCACCCGCTCGTGGTGCAGGCCCTGCTGACCTCGTTCCAGCGGTCCCTGCGGGAGGAGCTGCGGGAGTGGATCGACGAGGGCTGACGGCCGCCGGGCGGGCCCTAGGCCCCGCTCGCCCCGACGGCCCCGCCCCCGTACCGGCGCACACGTCGGTACGGGGGCGGGGGCGCGGTCCGGGCCGGCTCAGCGGGCGTCCGTGAACACCTCGCCGCGCTCGGCCTTCTCCACCAGCAGCGCCGGCGGGGTGAAGCGCTCGCCGTAGCGGTCGGCGAGCTCCCGGGCGCGGGCCACGAAGCCGGGCAGGCCGCCCTCGTAGCCGTTGATGTACTGGAGCACGCCGCCGGTCCAGCCCGGGAAGCCGATGCCCAGGATCGAACCGATGTTGGCGTCGGCGACCGAGGTCAGCACGCCCTCCTCCAGCAGCCGCACCGTGTCCAGCGCCTCGGAGAACAGCATCCGTTCCTGCATGTCCCGGAAGGGGATCTCGTGCCCGGGGCGGGTGAAGTGCTCGCGCAGGCCCGGCCACAGCGCACCGCGCCGGCCGTCCTCGCCGTACTCGTAGAACCCGGCGCCGCCGCTGCGCCCGGTGCGCCCGAACTCGTCGACCATGCGGTCGACGACCGTCTCGGCGGGGTGCGGGGTCCAGGTGCCGCCGGCCTCCTCGACGGCCCGCCGGGTTTGCTGGCGGATCCGGCGCGGCAGGGTGAGGGTCAGCTCGTCCATCAGGGAGAGCACCTTGGCGGGGTAGCCGGCCTGGGCGGCGGCCTGCTCGACGGAGGCGGGTTCGATGCCCTCGCCGACCATGGCGACGCCCTCGTCGATGAAGCGGCCGATGACGCGGGAGGTGAAGAAGCCCCGCGAGTCGTTGACCACGATCGGGGTCTTGCGGATCTGCCGGACCAGGTCGAAGGCGCGGGCCAGCGCCTCGTCGCCGGTGCGCTCGCCCTTGATGATCTCGACCAGCGGCATCTTGTCGACGGGCGAGAAGAAGTGCAGGCCGATGAAGTCGTCCTGGCGCTCGACGCCCTCGGCGAGGGCGGTGATGGGCAGCGTGGAGGTGTTGGAGCAGAGCAGGGCGTCGGGGGCGACGACGTCCTGGATCTCCTGGAACACCTTGTGCTTGAGGGCGGTGTCCTCGAAGACCGCCTCGATCACGGCGTCGCAGCCGGCCAGGTCGGCCGCCTCGGCGGTGGGCGTGATGCGGGCGAGCAGGGCGTCCGCCTTCTCCTGGCTGGTGCGGCCCTTGGCGACGGCCTTGGCGCAGAGCTTCTCGGAGTAGCCCTTGCCCTTGACGGCCGCCTCCGGGGAGACGTCCTTGAGGACGACGTCGATGCCGGCGCGGGCGCAGGAGTAGGCGATGCCGGCGCCCATCATCCCGGCGCCGAGGACGGCGACCCGGCGCACCGGGCGGGCCTCGATGCCGCTCGGGCGGTTGGCACCGGAGTTGACGGCCTGGAGGTCGAAGAAGAACGCCTGGATCATGTTCTTCGCGGTCTGTCCGACGGCCAGGTCGACGAAGTAGCGGGACTCGACGACCTGGGCGGTCTCGAAGTCGACCTGGGCGCTCTCGACGGCCGCGGCGAGGATGTTGCGCGGGGCCGGGTAGGGGGCGCCGTTGGTCTGCTTGCGCAGGGTGGCGGGGAACGCGGGCAGGTTGGCGGCGAACTTCGGGTTCGACGGGGTGCCGCCGGGGATGCGGTGACCGGGCCGGTCCCAGGGCTGGGCGGACTCGGGGTGGGCGTCGATGAAGGCGCGGGCCTTGGCGAGGAGTTCGTCCGCGGTCTCGGCGACATCGTCGACCAGGCCGTTCTCCAGGGCGCGCCGGGGGCTGTACTGGGTGCCCTGGAGGAGGACCTTGAGCAGGGCGTCGGCGATGCCGAGCATGCGCACGGTGCGGACGATGCCGCCGCCCCCGGGGAGCAGGCCGAGGGTGACCTCGGGGCAGCCGATCCGGGAGCCGGGTGCGTCGAGCGCGATGCGGTGGTGGCAGGCCAGGGCGATTTCGTAACCGCCGCCGAGGGCCGCTCCGTTGAGGGCGGCGACGACGGGCTTGCCGAGGGTCTCGATGCGGCGCAGCTGCCGCTTGATGGCCATGCTGCTGTCGAACATCTCCTGCGCCGTCTCGGGGGTGACCCGGATCAGGTCGCGCAGGTCGCCGCCGGCGAAGAAGGTCTTCTTGGCGGAGGTGAGGATGACGCCGCGGATGGAGTCCTTCTCGGCCTCCAGGCGGTCGGTGATCACGGCGAGGGAGTCGCGGAACGCCTGGTTCATGGTGTTCGCGGACTGGTCGGGGTCGTCGAGGACGAGGGTGACGACACCGCTGCGGTCCTGTTCCCAGCGGATGGTGGTGCTCTGGGTCATGTGAGGGTCTCCGGGTCTGCGTAGGAGGGCGCGGGCGGGCGCAGGAGCGTGCTGGGATCAGAGGCGTTCGACGATAGTGGCGATGCCCATGCCGCCGCCGACGCACAGGGTGGCCAGTCCGTAGCGCTTGTCCCGGCGCTCCAGTTCGTCGACGAGGGTGCCGAGGATCATCGCGCCGGTCGCGCCCAGCGGGTGACCCAGTGCGATGGCACCGCCGTTGACGTTGACCTTGTCCAGCGACAGGCCCATGTCCTTCACGAAGCGCAGCACGACCGCGGCGAACGCCTCGTTGATCTCGACGAGGTCGATGTCGTCGATGGTCAGCCCGGCCTTGGCGAGCGCCTTGCGGGTGGCGGGCGCGGGCCCGGTGAGCATGATGGTGGGCTCGGAGCCGGACACGGCGGCGGAGACGATGCGCGCGCGGGGCGTGAGGCCGGCCCGTTCTCCGGCCTCCTTGGAGCCGATGGCGACGAGGGCGGCGCCGTCGACGATGCCGGAGGAGTTGCCCGCGTGGTGGACGTGGTCGATCTTCTCCACCCAGTGGTACTTCTGCAGCGCGACCGCGTCGAAGCCGCCCAGGGCGCCGATGTCCGCGAAGGACGGCTTGAGCTTCGCGAGGGAGTCGGCGGTGGTGCCGGGGCGCAGGTGCTCGTCGTGGTCGAGGACGACCAGGCCGCTGCGGTCCTTCACGGGGACGACGGACCGCGCGAAGCGGTTCTCCTTCCAGGCGGTCGCCGCGCGCTCCTGGGAGAGGGCCGCGTACTCGTCGACGTCGCGCCGCGAGAAGCCCTCGATGGTGGCGATCAGGTCGGCGCCGATGCCCTGCGGGACGAAGTTGACGGCGAGGTTGGTCATCGGGTCGTTGAACCAGGCGCCGCCGTCGGAGGCCATCGGCACCCGGGACATCGACTCGACGCCGCCCGCGAGGACGAGGTCCTCCCAGCCGGAACGGACCTTGGCGGCGGCCAGGTTGACCGCTTCGAGACCGGAGGCACAGAAGCGGTTCTCCTGCACGCCGGCGACCGTGTCGGGCAGTCCGGCGGCGATGGCCGCGGTCCGGGCGATGTCGGAGCCCTGGTCGCCGACCGGGCTGACCACACCGAGGACGATGTCGTCGACGGCGGCCGGGTCCAGGCCCGGGAAGCGGTCGCGGATCTCGTGGATGAGCCCCACGACCAGGTCGATGGGCTTGGTGCCGTGCAGGGCGCCGCTTGCCTTGCCGCGTCCGCGCGGGGTGCGGATCGCGTCGTAGACGTACGCTTCGGTGCTCACGGGGAGGCCTTTCGCTGAGGGTTCGAGGGCGGGGGCAGCAGTCGGGGGACGTCCCAGTCGTGGGCCACGCCCTCGGTGTCGGCGCCCGGCCGGGCGGGCCCGGTGCGGACGGTGGTGGGGGTGGCGGAGAACCGCGGCGCGGGTGCGGGCTGGGTGAGGCCCCCGCTGTCGGTGAAGGTGCCGCGGGCCGCCAGGTGCGGGTGGCGGGGGGCCTCGGTGAGGGAGAGGACGGGCGCGACGCAGGCGTCGGAGCCCTCGAAGACGGCCGTCCACTCCTCGCGGGTGCGTGTGAGGAAGCGGGCGGCGACCCGCTCGCGCAGGGCGGGCCAGCGGGTGGGGTCGGTACGCGTCCCGGGCTCGTCCTCGACGCCGAGGAGGCGCAGGAACTCGGCGTAGAACCGCGGTTCCAGCGCGCCGACCGCCATGTGCCGGCCGTCGGCGGTCTCGTAGGTGCCGTAGTACGGGCAGCCGCCGTCGAGGAGGTTGGCGCCGCGCCGGTCCTGCCAGGCTCCGGCGGCGAGCATGCCGTGGATCATCGAGGAGAGGTGCGCGGTGCCGTCGACGATGGCGGCGTCGACGACCTGGCCGGTGCCGGTGGCCCGCGCGTGGTGCAGGGCGGCGAGGACGCCGAGGGCCAGGTAGAGGGAGCCGCCCGCGTAGTCGCCGAGCAGGTTGGCGGGGGCGGACGGTGGCCGGTCGGGGTCGCCGGTGAGGCCGAGGGTGCCGGTGAGGGCGATGTAGGCGATGTCGTGGCCCGCGCGGTCGGCGAGGGGGCCGTCCTGGCCCCAGCCGGTCATCCGGCCGTAGACCAGGCGCGGGTTGCGGGCGTGGCAGTCGGCGGGGCCGATGCCGAGGCGTTCGGCGACCCCGGGGCGGAAGCCCTCGACGAGGATGTCGGCGCGGGCCGCCAGGTCGAGCACCCGGCCGGGACCGTCGGCTGCCTTGAGGTCGACGATCACGGAGCGCTTGTTGCGGTTGGTGACGTCGTACGCCGGGTCGATGCCCAGGCCGGGGCCGCCGGGCCGGTCCACCCGGACCACGTCGGCCCCCAGGTCGGCGAGGAGCATGGCGGCGAAGGGGCCGGGGCCGATGCCGGCCAGTTCGACCACGCGCACCCCGGCGAGCGGGCCGTGCCCCGGCGTCGTCGCCTCCGTCATCGAGCCCCCAGCAGTCCGTGACACGACCGATGTAACACCCGTGATGTTAAGAACACGTTCCACCCGGCACAAGACCGGACGAGCAAGCGCTTAGACACTTTACGCCGGGGCGGCGCCCCCGCGCCCGGCCCGGCCGTCGTCCAGGAGCGCGGCCAGGCGCTTCGGCGCGATGGTGCGGTAGCTCTCCTCCACCCAGTCGCAGAGCACCTCCGCCGACGGGGCGCCCACCGGCTCCAGCGGCACCCGGACCCAGCCGGACCGGCCCAGGCCGTAGCGGGCCGGCTCGGCACCGGGACAGGCCAGGGCGTGCGCGTGGGCCGTCTCGTCGGTCAGCTTCACGGTCACGCCGAAGGGGTGGCTGCCGTCGTTCATCCCGAGGAAGACGAACACCTTCTTGTCGACCTTGGCGACGCTCTGCCCCCATGGGTGCTCCTCGGCCGCCTTCCGGCAGCCCCAGGGCGTACGCACGCACCTTCCCACTTCTTCAGGGCGTTCCTGGACACGGCCATCGGCTTCCTCCGGGCTCGTCGTCGTCTTCCGCCCTCCACACGCTAGCCTCGGCCACCGACAGCGGCGCGGCTGCACGAGCAAGGGGTGTGCTGCACGACCAAGGGGTGTCATGAGCAGGCTGAACAGGACCGACCGTCCGTACGACATCGTCCTCTTCGGGGCCACCGGCTTCGTCGGGAGACTGACCGCGGAGTACCTCGCCGCCCACGCCCCGGACGGGCTGCGCTGGGCCGTCGCCGGCCGCAGCGAGGAGAAGCTGGAACGCCTGCGGGACGGCCTGCCCGGTGCCGCCCGTCCGGGACTGCTGCGGGCCGACGTGTCCGACCCGGCCTCGCTGCGCGCGCTCGCCGAGCAGGCGCACGTGGTCGCCACCACGGTCGGCCCCTACATCCGGTACGGCGAGGAACTGGTCGCCGCCTGCGCGGACCTGGGCACCGACTACGTCGACCTGACCGGCGAGCCCGAGTTCGTGGACCTGATGTACGTGCGGTACGACACGCGGGCCCGGGAGACCGGGGCCCGGCTGGTGCACGCCTGCGGCTTCGACTCCGTGCCGCACGACCTGGGGGCGTACTTCACCGTGCGCAGGCTGCCGCAGGGGGTGCCGCTGACCGTGGACGGCTTCGTGACCGCCGACGCGGCCTTCTCCGGCGGCACCTTCGCCTCCGCCCTCCACCAGATGTCCCGGCACCGGCAGCTGCGGGCGGCGGCCCGGGACCGGCGGCGCCACGAGCCCCGGCTGGTCGGCCGCCGGGTGTCCGCCCCCACGGGCGGGGCCCGCTACGCCCCGGAGGTGGACGCGTGGGCGCTGCCGCTGCCCACCATCGACGCACAGGTCGTCCGCCGTTCGGCCAAGGCCCTCGACGTCTACGGCCCCGACTTCCGCTACCGGCACTACGCGGCGGTGCGGCACCTGCCCGTCGCGCTGGGCGGGGTGGCGGCGGTGGGCGCGCTGGCCGCGGCGGCCCAGGTGGCGCCGGTGCGGCGGCTGCTGTCCGCCCGGCTCGCACCGGGCGACGGGCCGAGCGAGCAGAAGCGGGCCCGCAGCTGGTTCCGCGTCCGCTTCGTCGGCGAGGGCGGCGGACGGCGGGTCTGCACCGAGGTGTCGGGCGGCGACCCGGGCTACGACGAGACGGCGAAGATGCTCGCCGAGGGCGCGCTCAGCCTGGCCCTGGACGACCTGCCGCCCACGTCGGGACAGGTCACGACGGCCGTGGCGATGGGCGACGCGCTGATCGACCGGCTGACCGCGGCGGGCATCCGCTTCCGCGTCGCCGACACACGCTGACGGGACGGACGGGACGGGGCGGTGGCGGACGGGGCGGACGGGGCGGCGGCGGACGCCACCGTGCGGCGACCGCCGTTGTCCCCCGCGCCCCGCGTCGGCCCCTCCCCGGCAGCAGGGTGGCCTCGGATCGTCCCGCCCGAGGTCGCGCACCGGGGTCCGCCGCCGGCCGGAACGCTACGCGCCCGAGGCGTCCCGCGCCCGTGCCAGCGCCCGGCGGCACAGCGCGTCCGCCCGCCGGGTGGTCTCCGGGAGGCGGTGGGCGGGGGTCAGCGCGAGGGTGTGGGCGCAGGCGTTGTCCAGGTCCACGCGGTGGCCGACCGAGACGTAGACCGGTTTGACGCCGTCCCGGGTGCGCAGGGCTCGGCCCACCTCCTCGGCACCGTCGAGCAGGGGGCTGCTGCTGCCGCGCGGGGCTGCCGGGTCGGCGTGGGTGAAGGTGAACGGGTTCTTCGCGACGCCGATGGCCGGCAGCCCGGTGAGCACGCCGAGGTGGGCGGCGAGACCGAAGCGGCGGGGGTGGGCGAGGCCGTAGCCGTCGCACACCACCAGGCCGGGCGGACCGGGCAGGGCGTCCAACGCGGCGAGGACCGCGGGGAGTTCACGGAAGGCCAACAGGCCGGGAACGTAGGGGAAGGCGACCCGGCCGACGGCCGTGGCCTCGGCGACCACGTCGAGGGTCGCGGCGTCCAGGACCACGGCCGCCGCCGCGACCACGTCCCGGGCGTCGTCGTAGGCCACGTCCACCCCGGTGACCCGGCCGCTGCCGGGCGGCGGGCCCGGCTCGTCGCGCACCACCCGCGTGCGCAGCGCCTCCTGGACCGCGCGCGCCTCGTTCTCGGTGGCGGGCCAGCCGGGCGGGAGGTGAACGGTCGTCATGATGGGCGTCAGCCTAGACCGTCGCCCGCACGCGGCGGGGGTGCCCGGAGGGCTCCGGGCACCCCCGCCGCGGGGTCACCTGCCGAGAGTCGGCCGAGGGGTCGGGGGCCGGTCCGAGGGGTCGGTGGTCGGGGGCCGGCCCGAGGGGTCGGTGGTCGGGGGCCGGCCCGAGGGGTCGGTGGTCGGGGGCCGGCCCGAGGGGTCACTTGTCGAGGGCCCGCTGCAACTGGCTCTTGTTCATGCTCGAACGGCCTTCCACGTTGCGCCGCTTGGCCTCCTCGTACAGCTGGTCGTAGGTGGGGCCCTGGGAGCCCTTCCCGGACCGCTGACCGCCCCGCTTGCCGGACGACATGTCCTGGGTCGAGGTGCGGCTGGCGGTCTTCGACTCGCCGGAGCGGGCGCGTTCCTTGTTCACCGTCCGCGCGGCGATCTCCTTGGCGCGGCCGGTGCTCTCGCCCCGGTCCTTCGCGCTCTCCTTGATGTGCTCGTACTGGCGCTCCCGCTTGGGGCTGGAACCGCGTGGCATGTCCGCTCCCTTCCTTCCGGGCCCGCTCCGAGTCCCGTCCGGTCTCCTCGGGCCCCTTGGCATCCCGTCGAGCCCCGTCGAGTCCCGTCGAGTCCTTCCGGATCCCTTTAGGTCCCGTCGGGTCCCGTCGGGTCCCGTCGGGTCCGTCGAATCCATCGGGTCCTTTCGCTGTCGCGCCTCGGGTACCCCGCTCCGCCCGGGTCACGGCTGTCCGGCTCCGCGACGGTGTCACGGCCGGTCCGTCGGCTGGGGGCGGCGGGCCCCGAGATGGGCGGACAGTCCCGGGAAACCTCCGACGGGCCGCCCGGCGCGGGCGTGCGCGCGCCCCGGCGGGCGAGAGCCGTGTCACTCGGGTGCATGAAGGCGGTGACAGAGGTCACTCGGTTCGGGTGTGCACGGATTGGCTGATTCCGTCGTCTCTTCCAGTAGCCGGCCCGATCCGCCCCGGAAGCCCGTCCAGCCGTCACGAGGGAGCAAGGCGTTGTCCACCGTCATCGAGCAACCCGTCGAGGCCCGACTCGTCGCCGCCGCGCCACGGATGCCGAACATCCCCGCCACGCTGCACTACGACCGCAGCGACCCGTTCGCCGTCCGGATGACCTTCCCGGCGCCCGCCACGCTGGAGGGCGTCGACGTGTGCTGGACCTTCTCCCGCGAGCTCCTCACCGCGGGGCTCCAGGGCCCGGAGGGTCACGGGGACGTCCGGGTGCGGCCCTACGGCTACGACCGCACGGTGCTGGAGTTCCACGCCCCGGAGGGCACCGCCGTGGTGCATGTGCGCTCGGGTGACGTGCGGCGGTTCCTGGAGGCCACGAGCGAACTCGTGCCGGCCGGCCGGGAGCACCTCCAGCTCGACCTGGACCACGGCCTCGCGGAACTGATGCGCGACGCCTGCTGAGGCGCGGCTCGCGGCACCGGGCCCGGGGCGGGCGGGAGGCGGCCGGGGCGCGAGCCTCGCGGCGGGGTGCCGTCCCGCGGCCGGGTGCGCACCGCCCTGCGCACGGGGTGCGCCCGGCTGCGGTTCGCCGAGGGCGACGGACGGCCGGCCGCGCGGACCTGTGACGCGGTCGCGGGTCGCCCGGGTGGGTGCGGAGGGCCGGTGTCGGCGGCGGGTCAGACGCGCCCGGCGGTTCGGGTAGGCCCGGCGGTTCGGGTAGGCCCGGCGGTTCGGGTAGGCCCGGCGGACTCGGCGGACCCGGCGGACCCGGCGGGAGCGTGAGCCCGGGTGGCGGTCCGGGTGCCCAGCGGAGGCGTTCCGGGTGGGCAGGTGGTGGGCGGGAGCGGGCGCCCCGGCGGTGAACTCCCCCGGCGAGCGTCGGCGGAGGGCCGCCCCTGCGACTCGGCGAACGCCCGCCCCGGTGGATGGCGGGCCCCGGGGCCAAGGGCGGACGGCCGCCCCAGCCGACACCGGTCGCGGTGGACAGCGCCCCCGGTGCACGGCGGCCCGGAGGCAAGGGGAGCCGCCGTCCGCCGGGGCCGCCCACCGCCCACCGCACACCGGGCGCCGACCTCCCCGGTGCGCGCCGTTGTCAGCCTCCCGATGCGAGGGAAGGAGCGGCGGCCGTGGACGCCGCCGATCGCAGGCCGCGGACGATCTCACCGAGGGCCGGGCCCGCCCCGGTGCCCTCCTGAGCGGCCGCCGGCCCGGTGAGCCCGGCCAGCAGGTCGTCCACCCGCCGCTCCCGGGCGGCCCGGTCGTCGGCGGTCCGGAGCGTGCGCAGCCCGGCCGCGGCGCCCAGGAGGGCGGCGACCGCGTCCGCGCGCGGGACGTCCCCCGCCGGTTCCCGGCCGTCGAGCACGGCCCGGACCCGTTCCTGCAGGGCGGCGGCGCGGGCGACGCCGGCGAGGGCGTACTCGACCGACGGGAAGATCCCCAGCACCCGTCGCCGCCGGGCCCGCAGCACGCCGTCCGCCACCAGCTGCTCGCGCACCCCGTCGCAGGTGTGGCGGGCCCGGAGCGTCACCCAGGCCCTCCAGCGGTGCGGGCAGGACTCGCTGACCAGTTCCAGGAGCCCGTCGAGCACGGCGTCCCCCGTGCGGGCGTCCAGGCCGACGGGCGTGACGATGCCGTCGTCGTCGACCAGCAGTCCGCGCCGGGCCAGCTCCGCGAGGGCGCCGGCCCGGACCAGGGGCGGCAGGCGGGCCGGTTCGTCGACGGTGAGCCGGTCGGTGTCCCAGGCCAGCAGGAACAGCCGGGCCGGCAACGTGAGCGGACCGTTGGTCACGGGGCCTCCTCGGGACGGACGGGCGGGGACGAGCGGGACGGCGGACGGCGGACGGCGGACGGCGGACGGCGGACGGCGGGGAGCGGGCAGCGGGACGGAGGAAAATGCGTTGACGGCCGTCACGGGCGTTCCTACGGTGTGACGTGGATCTGTTGCCGTCGAAGGGAGAGGGACGTTGCTCGTCTGAGGTTCTGGGACACCGCGTCACACCCCGTGCGGGTGTGCGCTGCGTGCGACCTCGGCGTTCGAGCCGTCCCCAGGGAACCGGGTTGTCCTTCTCGGCCCGTCCTTCCTCCCGGGTGTCCGGTGGTTCCGGTCGTCGCCCCGCGGTGTCTCGATACGCGTGTGCCCCCGACCGCATCGAGCAACCGTGGAGACCCGTATGTCTTCTTCTGTCACTGTCACCTCCCTGTCCTACTCCTGGCCCGACGGCACCCCGGTCTTCGACGGCCTGGACGCCGCCTTCGGCGCCGGCCGCACCGGGCTGGTCGGCGTCAACGGCTCCGGCAAGTCCACCCTGTTGAAGCTGCTGGCCGGAGAACTGACCCCCATGGGCGGCACCGTCCGGACCGTCGGCGAGGTGGGCCATCTGCCGCAGAACGTCACCCTCGACACGACGCTCCGGGTCGACGAGGCCCTCGGTGTCGCCACGCGCCGGGCCGCGCTGCACGCGATCGAGGCCGGTGACACGGCCGAGGAGCACTTCGAGACCGTCGGCGACGACTGGGACGTGGAGGAACGCGCCCTGGCGACCCTCGGCGAGCTGGGCCTGGGGCACCTCGGCCTGGACCGGACCGTCGGCGAGGTGTCCGGCGGCGAGTCGGTGCTGCTGCGGCTGGCCGCGCTGCTGCTGCGCCGGCCGGACGTGCTGCTGCTGGACGAGCCGACGAACAACCTGGACCTGTACGCGCGCAGACGGCTGTACGGGGCGGTGCGGGACTGGTCCGGGGTGATGGTGGTGGTCAGCCACGACCGCGAACTGCTCGAACTGGTCGACCAGATCGCCGATCTGCGGTCCGGCCGGATCGTCTGGTACGGCGGCAACCACACCGCCTACCAGGAGGCGCTGGCCGTGGAACAGGAGGCGGCCGAACGGATGATGCGGGTCGCCGAGTCGGACGTGCGCAAGCAGAAGCGCGAACTGGCCGACGCCCAGGTCAAACTGGCCCGCCGCAAACGGTACGGGCAGAAGATGTGGGACACCAAGCGCGAGCCGAAGATCGTGATGGGGGCGCGCAAGCGGGCGGCGCAGGAGTCGGCGGGCAAGCACCGGATCCTGCACGAGGAGCGGCTGGCCGAGGCGAAGGAGCGCCTCGACGAGGCGGCGGAGGCCGTCCGGGACGACGACGAGATCCGGGTGGAGCTGCCGTACACGGCGGTCCCACCGGGGCGCACCGTGCTGACCCTGCGGGACCTGGAGCTGGCGTACGGCTCTCGGGTGAGGGGCGAGGTGCAGCTGCGCGGGCCGGAACGGGTGGCGCTGATCGGGCGCAACGGGGCGGGCAAGACGACGCTGCTGCGCACGGTCGCCGGGGAGCTGGACCCGGTGGCGGGCGAGACGACGGTCCACGTCCCGCTGCGGTTCCTGCCGCAGCGGCTGGACGTCCTCGACGGGGAGCTGACGGTCGCGCAGAACGTGGCCCGGTTCGCCCCGGAGGCGACCAACAACCGGATCCGGGCGCGGCTCGCCCGCTTCTTGTTCCGGGGCGGCCGGGCCGACCAGCCGGCGTCCACGCTGTCCGGCGGCGAGCGGTTCCGTGCCGCCCTCGCCGCCCTGATGCTCGCGGAGCCCGCGCCGCAGCTGCTGATGCTGGACGAGCCCACCAACAACCTCGACATGGCGAGCGTCCGGCAGCTCACCACCGCGCTGGAGTCGTACGAGGGGGCACTGATCGTGGCCAGTCACGACCTGCGCTTCCTGCGCTCGGTCGGCATCACCCGGTGGTTGCTGATGGAGGAGGGAGAGCTGCGGGAAATCACGCCGGAAGCTGTCGGGTTTCCTGCCTAGCGTCGTCGGCATGAGGCAGAACAGCACACCTGAGCGTTCCACCGGGTCCTGTCACTGCGGGGGTTTCCTCACGGTCGTCGGGGCCAGGGAGAACAATCTCCAGGACGTCTCCCTCCGGATCCCGAAGGGCCGGCTGACCGTGTTCACCGGCGTCTCGGGGTCGGGGAAGTCGTCGGTCGTCTTCGACACCCTCGCGGTCGAGTCGCAGCGGCAGCTGAACGAGACGTACACCTCGTTCGTCCGCAACCGGCTGCCGAAGTACGAGCGGCCGCACGCGGACGCCCTGGAGGACCTGACGCCCGCGATCGTCGTCGACCAGCGGCCGGTCGGCGGCCACTCCCGGTCGACGGTGGGGACCATGACGGACGTGTACGCCGTGATCCGGGTGCTGTTCTCCCGGCACGGCACACCGAGCGCCGGTCCGGCGACGGCGTACTCGTTCAACGATCCGGCCGGGATGTGCCCGCGCTGCGACGGGCTGGGCCGGACGGTGGCGCCCGACTGGGACCGCGTCCTCGACCGGGACCTCTCGCTCGCGGACGGCGCGGTCCGCTTCCCGCCGTTCGCGCCGGGGACCTGGCAGGGGCAGGCGTACACCAACAGCGACGACCTGGACCCGCACAAGCCGGTGCGGGACTTCACCGCGGCCGAGCGGGAGTTCCTGATGCGCGGACGGCCGGGCAGCAAGGTCACCGTGCACGGCACCGGCGGCACGTGGACCACCGAGTACGAGGGGCTCGCCGACCGGTTCGAGCGCCTGTACCTGAGGCGGGACCTGGCCGCGATGAGTGCCCGGACCCGCGACACGGTGCGGCGGTTCCTGACGGAGGACACCTGCCCGGACTGCGGCGGCGCCCGGCTGAACGCGGCGGCGCTGGCGACCCGGGTGGGCGGGCTGTCGATCGCCGACTGCGCCCGGATGCAGGTCACCGACCTGATCGGCGCGCTGCGGGGGATCGACGACCCGGTCGCCGCACCGGTCGCCCGGGCCGCCGTCACGGCGCTGGAGCGCATCGAGGCGATCGGTCTCGGCTACCTGAGCCTGGACCGGGAGACGGCCACCCTGTCCGGGGGCGAGGGCCAGCGGCTGAAGACGGTGCGGCACCTGGGGTCGAGCCTGTCCGGGATGACGTACATCTTCGACGAGCCCACCGTCGGGCTGCACCCTCGCGACGTGCACCGACTGGGCGACCTGCTGCTGCGGCTGCGCGACCGGGGCAACACGGTGCTGGTCGTCGAGCACGACCCGGACGTGATCGCGCTGGCCGACCACGTCGTCGACATGGGGCCGGGCGCGGGGGCGGGCGGCGGCCGGGTGGTCTTCGAGGGGACCCCGGACGCCCTGGCCGCCGCGGACACCGTCACCGGGCGGTACCTGGGGCGGCGGCCGACGGTCAAGGACGTGGTGCGGGAACCGTCGGGCGCGCTGTGGGTGAGGGACGCCGGCCGGCACAACCTGCGCTCCCTGAGCGTACGGTTCCCCGCCGGGGTCCTCACCGCGGTGACCGGGGTCGCCGGGTCCGGCAAGAGCACGCTGGTCGCCGAGTTCACCGCGGCGCACGAGGACGCCGTCGTGGTGGACCAGTCCTCGATCGGCATCTCGGCCCGGTCCACCCCGGCCACCTACCTCGGGATCATGGACACGGTGCGCGGCATCTTCGCCCGGGAGACCGGCCGTGACCCGGGACTGTTCAGCTTCAACTCCGCCGGGGCGTGCGCGGCCTGCGAGGGCCGGGGGACGATCCGGACGGACCTGGCGTTCATGGACCCGGTGACCACGACCTGCCCGGACTGCGCGGGACGGCGTTTCGGCGACGACATCCTCGCGCTCACCGTCGCCGGGCGGTCCGTGGCCGACGTGCTGGACATGACGGCCGACGAGGCCCTCGGCTTCTTCGACGACCCGGCCGTGGGACGGCGCCTCGGCGCCCTGCGGGACGTCGGGCTGACGTACCTCACGCTCGGGCAGCCGCTGTCCACGCTGTCCGGCGGGGAACGCCAGCGGATCAAGCTGGCCACCCGGCTGCACCGCACGGGCGTGGTCTACGTCCTGGACGAGCCGACGACCGGCCTGCACATGGCGGACGTGGACGGTCTCGTCACCCTGCTGGACCGGCTGGTGGACCGGGGGAACACCGTCGTGGTGGTGGAACACCACCTGGACGTCGTCGCCCGCGCCGACTGGGTCGTGGACCTCGGTCCGGGCGGCGGCCGGGAGGGCGGCCGGGTGGTCTTCGAGGGCACGCCCGCGCAACTCCTGCGCGCCGACGGCACGTTCACCGGGGAGCACCTGCGGCGGGCCGTCCGGGGGCGCTGACCCGCCTGTCCCCGGCCGGCGGGAGGCCGCGCGGACGCCGCGTTACCGGTGGTACATCTCATCGCCGCCGGGGGTGGTCCTGTCCCGATTCGCCCTGCATGATGGTCCGCCGACGGCCGGGGGATTCCGTGTGTACCGCGCGATTCCCCCCGGCCCGTGGTCCGACAGCCCCGTCCGATTCGGAGTCCCGCCCGTGTCCAGCAAGAAGGCCCTCGTCCGCCGTCCCGGCCCCCGGCTCGCCGAAGGGCTGGTCACGCACATCGAACGGGAGCCGGTCGACGCCGGCCGCGCGCTGGAGCAGTGGGAGGCGTACACCGAGGCGCTGCTCGATCACGGCTGGGAGACGGTGGAGGTGGACCCGGCCGACGACTGCCCGGACGCGGTGTTCGTGGAGGACACCGTGGTGATGTTCCGGAACGTGGCGCTGATCGCCCGTCCCGGCGCCGAGTCGCGGCGCCCCGAGACCGCCGGCATCGAGGAGGCCGTGGCCGCGCTGGGCTGCTCGGTGAACTGGGTCTGGGAGCCGGGCACCCTGGACGGCGGTGACGTGCTGAAGATCGGCGACACGGTGTACGTCGGCCGGGGCGGGCGGACCAACGCGGCCGGGGTGCAGCAGTTGCGGGCGGCCTTCGAACCGCTCGGCGCACGGGTGGTGTCCGTGCCGGTGAGCAGCGTGCTGCACCTGAAGTCGGCGGTCACGGCGCTGCCGGACGGCACGGTCGTCGGCCACCTGCCGACCGTGGACGTGCCGTCCCTCTTCCCCCGCTTCCTGCCCGTTCCCGAGCCGTCGGGGGCGCACGTCGTGCTCCTCGGCGGGGACCGGCTGCTGATGGCGGCCAGCGCCCCGAAGACCGCCGAACTGTACGCGGACCTCGGGTACGAGCCGGTGCTGGTGGACATCGGCGAGTTCGAGAAGCTGGAGGGCTGCGTGACCTGCCTGTCGGTCCGGTTGCGGGAGTTGTACGCCTGACGGGCCGCTCCCTCGCGGAGGCCGGCCCGCCGGGACGCGCGCATGGGCCGCCCGGCCGAGGGGACTCGGGCGACGGACCCGGGCGGGGGACCAGGGGCGCCCGCGGCCGTTCGCCTCTGCCTCCCGGCCTCGGGGTTTACGGCGCCCTTAACCTACGGTTTCGTAACCTACGGTTTCGTAGCCTACGATGCCGTAGGTTCCGGCACCGCTCGCCGGATCCCGTCCCACCCCCGTCCCCCTGGAGTTCTCGTGACGCTCGCTTCTCCCCACCTCGCCAGTTCGACCGGTTGGACGGACGCACGGCTGCTGTACGCCCTGGAGGAAGTGGTCGAGAAGGAACTCAACCGGCATCTGAAGGTCGCCAAGGACTGGATGCCGCACGAGTACGTCCCCTTCAGCGACGCCCGCAACTTCCCCGGCTTCTTCGAGGACGGCGAGGCCTGGGACAAGGAGCAGTCCAAGGTCACCGAGGTCGGCCGCATCGCCCTGGTGGTGAACCTGCTGACCGAGGACAACCTCCCCAGCTACCACCACGAGATCGCCACCCTGTTCGGCCGCGACGGCGCCTGGGGCACCTGGGTGCACCGCTGGACCGCGGAGGAGGGCCGGCACGGCATCGTGATGCGGGACTACCTGCTCGCCTCGCGCGCGGTGGACCCGGACAAGCTGGAGCAGTTCCGCATGGCCCACATGAGCGAGGGCTTCGAGTCGGACAACCGGCACTCGATGCTGCACTCGGTCGCCTACGTCTCCTTCCAGGAGCTGGCCACCCGCATCTCCCACCGCAACACCGGCCACCAGTCGGGGGACCCGGTCTGCGACCGCATGCTGGCGCGCATCGCGACCGACGAGAACCTGCACATGGTCTTCTACCGCAACCTGCTCGCAGCGGCCTTCGAGATCGCCCCCGACCTGACCATGATGGCGGTCCGCGACGTGGTCGTGAACTTCCGCATGCCCGGCCACGGCATCCCCGGTTTCGAGCGCGCCGCCGCGCAGATGGCGATCGGCGAGGTCTACAACCTCCGCATCCACCACGACGACGTCCTGCAGCCTGTGCTGCGCTTCCTGAAGGTCATGGAGATCGACGGCCTGGGCCCGGAGGGCCTGAAGGCCCAGGAGGAGCTGGGCCTGTTCATGAACGGCCTGGACGCCGAGGCCGCGAAGTTCGACGAGAAGCTGGCCGCCCGCAAGGCCCGCATGGCGGCCCGCGCCGCCGGCTGACCGCCGCACCACGTTCCGTCGGGAGGCCCGGCGTGCGCCTCCCGCCAGGCGCGCGCCGGGCCTCCCGGCTTGCGCGGCGGCCCCACCGGCAGGCACTGCGCGGCCAGCCGGAAGGGGCTGCGGCAACCTAACGGGAGGTGCGGCGCAGCGCCAGCCGCTCCTTCTCCGACAGCCCGCCCCAGACCCCGAAGCGCAGGTCGTGCGTCAGGGCGTACTCCAGGCAGGCGGCCCGGATGGGGCACATCCCGCAGATCCGCTTGGCGTCGCGGACCGAGCTGCCGGGCTCGGGGAAGAAGAAGTCTCCCCCGGTCTGGGCGCACAGCGCCTCCTCCTGCCAGGTGAGGTCGGGCGCCGGGAACGTTTCGGTGTGCATGGCCAGAAGCGTCTCCCCCGGCGCGAAACGTTCGCTCAACGCCGGATCAACGCCGGGGGTGGCGGGGGCCGGGCGGCCCCACCACCGGGTCATTGCTCTTCCGGGTCTCCCCGGAGCACGGCGAACACGGCGCCGTACGGGTCCTCCAAGCGGGCGAGGCGGCCGACGCCGGCGATCGAGGTGGCCGGCATCCGTACGCCGCCGCCCAGGGCGGCGGCCTCGGCGACCACCGCGTCCGGGTCGTCGACGCCGAAGTAGGGCAGCCAGTGGGGCCGGGCACCGGCCCGCGCGTCGTCGGGATCGTCGGCCAGTGGGACCAGGCCGCCGAACGCGCCGTCCTCACCGGTGCCCGCCGGGTTGAGGGACGTGTAGACCCCACCCGGGAACGTCACCCCGGTCGTCTCCCAGCCGAGGACCCGGCGGAAGAAGGCAGCGGTGCGGGCGACGTCCGGGGTGTGCAGTTCGGCCCAGCACAGCGAGCCCACGTCCCCGGCCCGGTCGAGGCCGGTGCGTCCCTCGGGCTCCCAGACGCCGAAGGGGACCCCGGCGGTGTCGGTGAGGATCGCGGACCGCCCCTGGCTCCTCACCTGCTCGGGCGGGGAGGTGACACCGCCGCCCGCGGCCCGGGCCACCTCGGCCGTGGCATCCGCGTCGGAGGTCTGGAAGTAGACGGTCCAGGCGGGCGGCCCCTGCTCGGGCGTGACGCGGGTCGACGCGGCGACGATCTGCCCGTCCCGCTCGAAGAACCCGTAACCACCGCCCTCCGGCCCCGCCGACCGGTACGTCCAGCCGAACAGCGGCCCGTAGAAGGACGTGGCGCCCTCGACGTCGGGGGTGCCGACCTCGATCCAGTCCGGGGCGCCGTCGACGAAGCGGGTGGTGAGCATGGTGTCTCCTCCGGCGGTCTCGTTCCCGACTCCGCCGAGTCTTCCACCGCCCACTGACACCGGCCCGCCCACCGGCACCGGCCGTGGCGTCCGCGTCGGAGGCCGGGCGGAGGGGCCGGTCGGAGGCCGGGCGGAGGGGCCGGTCGGAGGCCGGGCGGAGGGGCCGGTCGGAGGCCGGGCCTCCGGCCCGTCCGAGGCCGCTCCCCGGCGGGACTCAGGCCGAGGCCCGCCGGACCAGGGTGGTCGGGAGGACCACGCCGGCGGCGGAACCGCCGGCCTCCTCCTCCGGGTCCGGGGTCCCGCGGTCCAGGTCGCGCAGGAGCAGGCGGGCCATGAGGCGGCCCATCTCCTCGATGTCCTGGCGGACCGTGGTGAGCGGCGGGTCGGTCTGTTCGGCCACGGGGAGCATGTCGTCGAAGCCGACCACGGCGACGTCGTCCGGCACCCGGCGCCCGTGCTCGCGCAGGGCCCGCAGGGCGCCGGCGGCGGTGAGGTCGTTGGCGGCGAACACCGCGTCCAGCGAGGGCCGTCGGTCCAGCAGCTCACGCATCGCGCGTTCACCGCCGCCGGCCGTGAAGTCGCCCTCCGCGACGAGGAGCGGGTCGGCGCCGGCCATGACGTCCCGGTAGCCGGCGAGCCGGTCCGCCGCCGAGGTCTGGTCCAGGGGGCCGGTGATGTGCGCGACGTGCTCGCGGCCGAGGCCGAGCAGGTGACGCACGGCGTCCCGGGCCCCGCCGCGGTTGTCGCTGTCCACGTACCGCACGTCGTCGGCGCCGCGCCCGCCGGTCCAGCCGGGCCGGCCGCCGAACACGGTGGGGACGCCCGCGCGCTGGATCAGCTCCGGCAGCGGGTCGGCCAGGTGCAGGGAGAACACCAGCGCTCCGTCGACGTGTCCGCCCGCCAGGTAGCGGCCGACCCGGGCGTGGTCGTGGCGGCCCTCGGTGAGCAGCAGGACCAACTGGTTGTCGTGGGCGGTCAGCTCCTTGCTGATGCCGCGCAGCTGCCGGGCGAAGAACGGGTCGGAGAACACCCGGGACTCGGGCTCGGCGACGATCACGGCGACCGCGTCGTGGCGTTTGGTGACCAGGCTCCGGGCGGCCTGGTTGGGCACGTAGCCGAGTTCCTCCACGGCCTGCCGCACCCGTTCGGCCAGCGGCTCGCGGACCCCGTCGCCACCGTTGACCACCCGGGACACGGTGGCCCGGGAGACCCCGGCCCGCGCGGCCACGGCCTCCAGCGTGGGGCGCGGCACAGTCTCCGTCACGTCTGGGGCTCCTCACCTGCGGCTCCGGGACAGGATAGCCCCGGTGCGCGGGCGGGCGAGAGCGCTTCCGTGGGGTGGGACACCGGCGGTGAGGGCCGCCGGGACCCGCCCGGGACGGTGCCGGGACCCGCCGGCGACGATGCCGGGCCCGTCCGGGACGATGCCGGACCCGCCAGGGGCGGTGCAGCACCCGTCCGGGGCGGTGCCGGACCCGTCCGGGACGGTGCTGGGACCCGCCAGGTTCGGCGCCGCACCCGTCCGGCGCGGTACCGGACCCGTCCCGGACGATGCCGGGCCCACCCAGGGCGGCGAGGGGAGCGGCGGAACCGTCAGTGGTGGTGAGGCGCCTCGGCCGCGCTCGCCCCGGACCCGGTCCGCTCCGCGGCCGGGGAGCCGGCGGCCGGCTGCCCGCCGTCCGCGTCCCGCGCGGAGGACTTCTCCGCTCCCGGGCCGCCGGACCCGGAGCCGTCGGCGCCCTGCCGCGTCGAGCCCGAGCCGTGGTGGTGGGGATGGTCCGGGTCGTACCCGGGGATGGTGCCGTCCGGCTTCTTCACCAGGAACAGGCCGACCATGCCCATGTCCGAGTGGCTCTGGACGTGGCAGTGGTACATCCAGGCCCCGGCCCCGACGCCCTCCCCGGCGATGATCTGGAAGCCGAAGGAGTCCGCCGGTCCGCAGATCTTGTTGTCGATGACCCGGCTGGGGTCGTCGGGGCCGGTCAGGATGCCGGTGCGGTTGTCGGCCCAGCGGTGCCCGTGCATGTGGAACGTGTGGTAGAACTCGCCGTGCGTGATCATGACGATCTCCACCCGGTCGCCCACGGTGGCCTCGAAGTCCGGACCGGTGTGCGCGGGCCGGTTGTTGATGGTCATGTCGTTGAAGACGATGGTGTGCGTCCGGTCGGGCAGGACGTCGCCCTTGCGGCGCACGATCACCGCGCCGTAGAGGCCGTTGCGGATGCCGCCCGTGCCGTGTTCGGTGCCGACGACGTGGTCGTGGTAGTGCCAGTAGCCGGCGCTTCCGGACCGCCAGGTGCCGTCGGAGCGCCGGCCGGGGCGGTGGGTGCGCCAGGTGTAGGTGCGGGTGCCACCCGGCGGGACGTCGCTCTTGTTCTGCTTGGTGCCGTCGCTGGAGATCTCGTAGTCCAGGCCGTGGACGTGCAGGCTGACGGGGACGTCCATGGTGTTCTCGAACTCGACGTGCAGCGTGTCGCCCTCGTTGAGCTCGATGAGCGGGCCGGGGACGGACGCCTTGCCCTTCGTCAGGCCGTAGCCCATCTGCCCGCCGGGCAGGCGCTCGGCGTACATCTTGATGCGCCGGACCTCTCCCCCGGCGGGCGCGGTGCGCACCGGGCCGGCCGCGCTGACCGCCTCGGGGGCCAGCGACAACGATGTCGCGACGGCCGCTCCGCCCAGCAGTACCCGTCGGTTGAAGCCGCGTCTGTCCATGCCGAACTCCCCTGGATGCGGGCGTACGTTGGGCCCGTGGCTGTCATGAACCTGTGAAACGGTACCGACCGTCCCGCCGTTCATCCACACTCAGGACAAAGTTCGTTCCGTTGCGGCCATAGGTATTGGCGAGTGACGCAAAGAGGTCTAGCTTCCTTGACGCCGTTGCTGCGACCGAGGAGGGGTGGGTGACCACATGCGGTTCCCCTCGCACCAACAACCCGATGAAACAAGCGGGTTGAGCACCACAGGCCAGGGAACGACACGGGCCGCCGGGAGGAGACGGCGGGCCTGGGCGGCCACCGTCACCGCAGGGATCGTGGCCGCCGGGCTGATGTCCGGCCCCGCGGCGAGTGCGCGCCCGGACACGGATCCGTCCATGACAACGATGTCCATCAAGGCACCCCCGGGCAGCGCCGACGTACGGGTGCTGCTGTTCCACGGCTCCGCCGCGGGCGGTGAGGAGTCGCCGGTGGTGAACGCCGGGATCGCGGCGATCGAGCGGATCGGGCTGACCGGCCCCGCCGAGCAGCGCTTCTCGGTGACCGCGACCGACAACGCCGCCGTCTTCACCAACGACAAGCGGCTGAGCCGCTTCAACGCCGTCGTGTTCCTGACCGGCGGCGGGGACGTCCTCGACCCGGACCAGGAGGCCGGCCTGGAGGCGTACATGGAGGCCGGCGGCGGGTTCCTCGGCATCCACGACGCGGCGCGCGCCGAACCGTACTCGGACTGGTTCACCGGCCTGATCGGCGCCCGGCCGGCGGCCTCCCCGGACCGGGTGCAGCGGGCGACCGTCGAGGTGGGCGACCGCCGGCACCCGGCGACGAAGGACCTGCCGCTGCAGTGGAAGCGGCCGGACAAGTGGCTGAACTGGGCGAAGAACCCCTCGGGCGACGTCCACACGGTCGCCCGCGTACGGGAGTCGACGTACCAGCCCGGGGCCGGCGCCCACGGCGCGGACCACCCGGTCAGCTGGTGCCGGGACTACGACGGCGGCCGGTCCTTCTACACCGGCATGGGCGGCACGGTGTCGTCCTACGACGAGACCGACTTCCGCGACCACCTGCGCGGGGCCCTGCTGTGGACCACCCGGCTGGTGCAGGCCGACTGCAAGGCGACGATCAACGGCAACTACACGGCCGAGCGGCTCACCGAGCCCAACCCGCCGGGGCAGAACGACCAGATCGGCGAGCCGCACGGCCTGGTCACCGCCCCCGACGGCCGCGTGTTCTACATCGGCCGCGGCGGCGCCGACTCCTCCCGCCCGGTCGTCACCGACTGGAACGACCCGGACATCGGCAAGGGCCGCGGCGAGATCCAC
This sequence comes from Streptomyces sp. 3-6, assembly GCF_056323165.1. Taxonomy (NCBI): domain Bacteria; kingdom Bacillati; phylum Actinomycetota; class Actinomycetes; order Kitasatosporales; family Streptomycetaceae; genus Streptomyces; species Streptomyces sp. 3-6. The sequence continues at coordinate 90,431 of NZ_JBWHZP010000017.1, read as the reverse complement.
ATCTACGACCCGACAACCGGGAAGGTCACCCTCGCCGGGGCGCTCGACGTCTTCGGCAACAAGGGCGGCGGGGACGAGCTGCGCAAGAACGAGGAGGGCCTGCTCGGCATCGAGCTGGACCCGGGGTTCGCGCGCAACGGGTGGGTGTACCTGCACTACACGCCGCACTCGGAGATCGACCGCGAGACCCGCATGGCCGAGCGGCGCGTCTCCCGTTTCACGCTGGACCGGGAGACGGACGAGCTGCTGCCCGGCAGCGAGAAGGTGCTGCTGAAGTGGCCGGTGCAGATCCACAGCTGCTGCCACGCGGGCGGCGGCATGGCCTGGGACTCGAAGGGCAACCTCTACATCGCCACCGGCGACAACAACTCCAGCGGTTTCAGCGACGGTTACTCGGGCAACAACCCGCAGCCGAACTACCGGGGCGTCTCGTTCGCGGACGCGCGCCGCACCGCGGGCAACACCAACAACCTCAACGGCAAGATCCTGCGCATCCACCCGGAGCCGGACGGCACGTACACCCTGCCGGAGGGTAACCTGTTCACCGGTGAGGAGACCGCCGAGGGCGGCGGGAAGACGCGCGGCGAGATCTACGTGATGGGCGTGCGCAACCCGGCGCGCATCTCCGTCGACCCGGCGACCGACGTCCTGTACGCCGGCTGGGTCGGTCCGGACGCCGGGCAGCCGTCGACGACGTGGGGGCCGGCCAAGTACGACACCTTCGCCGCCATCACGAAGGCGGGCAACCACGGCTGGCCGTACTGCATGGGCAACAAGCAGCCCTACCGGGACCGCAACCTGCCCGACCCGTCCGAGCCGCTGGGCTGGTACGACTGCGACGCCCCGAAGAACGAGTCGCCGAACAACGACGGCCTGGTCAACCTCCCGCCGGTGACCTCCAACACCATCTGGTACTCGCCGCAGGGCGGCGCCCCGGACTTCCCGCGCGACGCGAACGGCGTGCCCTCCTACAAGGCCGGCGAGGCCACCTACGGGCTGCCCTGGCTGAAGGGCGGCGGCCAGGCCGCGATGAACGGGCCGGTGTACCGCTTCGACGCCCGCAGCGACAGCGCCGTCAAGTGGCCCGCGTACTGGGACGGCAAGTGGTTCGTCGGCGACTTCTACGACGCCGACCAGCCGCGCCACGCGGTGCTCCTGGACCCGAAGACGGTAGGGAGCGGCGGGCTTCCGGTGCACGCGGAGTCGCTGAAGAAGATCGTGCCGGTCGGCAACGACGGCATCAAGAACCTCATGGACTGGAAGTTCGGTCCGGACGGCGCGCTGTACGTCCTCGACTACGGCCGCGGCTTCTTCACCTCGGACGCCAAATCGGCGCTGTGGCGGGTCACCTACACCGGTGGCGGGCCGACCCCGGCCGCCGGCGATCTCGCGAGGAGGACCGGATGACCCCGGTGACACGACAACGGCGCCTGTGGGCGGCCCTGTTGGCCGCCCTGCTGATGGCGCTCGGCCTGCAGAGCGCCTCCGTGGCAGACGGCCGCGGCACGAGCGGGGCGCGGGCCGCGGAGCAGGTCCTCACCTGGACCGCCGGCAACGACATCGACCGGTACCTGTCGGCGCCGACGACCGCGGTGGCGGGCAGGGCGACGATCGTCTTCGAGAACAGCGCGGCCACCGGCAACACCACCGGCATGCCGCACACCCTGACGTTCGTGACCTCCGATCCGGAGTTCAACAACGACGTCCAGCTGAACATCCTGGCCAACCCGGGCGACGCCCAGGGCGGCCGGCACACCGCGGAGGTGACCCTCACCCCGGGCCGCTACTTCTACCACTGCACGATCCCCGGCCACGGCGAGATGCAGGGCATCCTGGTGGTGACCGAGGGCGGCGGCGAGGACGACACCACCGCGCCCGAGGCCACCGCCGAGGTGACCGGCACGCGCAACGCCGAGGGCCAGTACGTCGGTTCGGCGAGCGTCGTCCTGGAGGCCACCGACGAGGGCTCCGGCGTCGAGCGCATCGAGTACGCCCTCGGCGACGACGAGACCTGGCAGCCGTACACCGCTCCGGTGGTGATCGACCAGGTCGGCGACCACACCGTGCGCTACCGGGCACTGGACAAGGCGGGCAACGTCTCGGAGACCAGGAGCGTCGGCTTCACCGTCGTCGCCCCGCCGACCGACGACACCACGGCGCCCGAGACGTCGGCGACCGTGGACGGCGAACGGAACGAGGACGGCACCTATGTCGACATGGCGACGGTGACCGTCACCGCCTCCGACACCGGTTCCGGCGTCAACACCATCGAGTACGCGATCGGCGAGGGCGCCTGGCAGCCGTACACCGGCCCGGTCATGGTGCACCGGGTCGGCACGCACACCGTCCGCTACCGGGCCACCGACCGGGCGGGCAACGTGGCCGCCGTGAAGAGCGTGCGGTTCACGGTCGTCGCCGCCGCCCCGCAGGACACCACGCCCCCGGTGACCGGGGTGGGCGTCGACGGCACCAGGAACTCCGACGGCGCCTACGTGGGCAGCGCGCGGGTCACGGTGAGCGCCACCGACGAGGGCGGGTCCGGCGTCGCCGGGATCGCGTACTCGCTCGACGGCGGCCCGTACCTCGCCTACTCCCGGCCGGTCCTGGTCGACCGGCCGGGCCGGCACACCGTGGCCTACCGGGCGACCGACCGGGCGGGCAACACCTCCGAGGCGCTCACCGTGGGCTTCACGGTGGTGGCGGGCGGCGGCGTGCCCGCGCCCAACTGCCCGGAGTACGACGAGCGGCGGACGGTGTTCGTCGGCACGGTCGACACCGGGGTGCCCAACCGGGTCACCGACAACCGGTGCCGGATCGGCGAGCTGATCGAGGACGAGAAGGAGTGGACCTCCCAGGCGCTGTTCCTCAAGCACGTGCGGACCGTCCTGGACGCCCTGAGGAAGGAAGGCGTCGTCGACCAGCGGGAGTACCGGGCCGTGAACCAGGCCGCCCGGCAGTCGGGCATCGGCACGCCCGGCCAGACCGACGGCTACCGCCCGATCCTCGACGGCACCGAAGCGTCCTTCGCCAAGTGGCAGCACGTGGGCGGCGGTTCGTTCGCGCTGAACGAGGACGGGTCGATCACCTCGGGCACTTCCCGGGGCGGGCTCGGCATGCTGTGGTTCCCCGAGCGGAAGTACGGCGACTTCTCGCTGAAGCTCCAGTGGCGTGACGACGCGCCCGGCAGCCAGAACGCCAACTCCGGTGTGTTCGTGCGGTTCCCGCAGATCCACGATCACCCGGAGGAGCCGCGCCCCGAGTGGGCGGCCATCAAGTACGGGCACGAGATCCAGGTGTTCGACTCCCCGACCGGCGACATGTACAAGACGGGCTCGGTCTACGGTTTCGACCGGGTGGGCCTGGCCGGTGCGGGCGTCACGCAGAAGGGCACCTGGAACGACTACGAGATCCGCGTGGTGGACCAGCACTACTCGGTCTACCGCAACGGTGTGCTGATCAACGAGTTCCACAACACCGGCGGCCAGGACTTCACCCCGCCGCGTGCGGACGACCCGGGCACCGACGGGCGTCGGTTCGCCTCCGGCTACATCGGGCTCCAGGTGCACGGCACCGGTGACGTGGTCTCGTACCGCGACATCAGGATCAAGGACCTGTCCTGATCCACCGGTCCGGCCGGGCCGGCGTCAGGTGGCCGAGGGTTTCGGCTTCTTGGCCCGGCTCGGCTGGACCCGGCTCGGCTCCCCCGGCATCTTCGGGTACTCCGGCGGGTACGGCAGGTCGGCCAGCCCGTGGTCCTGCTCGTCGCGCCGGGCGAGTTCCAGCAGGGGCTCCAGCGAGAACGCGTGATCGTCCATGTCCGCGTGCACGTCGCCCAGTTCGGCGAAGCGCGCGGGCATCGTCACGAGGTCGAAGTCCTCCGGGCGCGCGGTGCCGACCTCCTCCCAGCGCAGCGGCGCCGAGACGGGCGCGTGCGGGCGGGGCCGCACGGAGTAGGCCGAGGCGATGGTGCGGTCGCGGGCGGTCTGGTTGTAGTCGATGAAGATGCGTTCGCCGCGCTCCTCCTTCCACCACTTGATGGTGACCTGCTCCGGCATCCGGCGCTCCATCTCCCGGCCGACCGCGATGGCCGCGCGGCGGACCTGGGTGAAGGTCCAGCGCGGCTCGATCGGCACGAAGACGTGCAGGCCCCGGCCACCGGAGGTCTTGGGCCAGCCGCGCAGGCCGGACTCCTCCAGCACGGCCCGCAGTTCGTGGGCGGCGCGGACCGCGTCGTCGTAGTCGGTGCCGGGCTGCGGGTCGAGGTCGATGCGCAGTTCGTCGGGGTGGTCCACGTCGTCGCGGCGCACCGGCCAGGGGTGGAAGGTGAGCGTGCCGTACTGCGCCGCCCAGACCACGGCGCCCTCCTCGGTGGGGCACATCTCGTCGGCGCTGCGGCCGCTGGGGAAGGTGATGTGCGCGGTGGGGATCCAGTCGGGCATGCCCTTGGGGGCGCGCTTCTGGTAGAACCACTCGCCGTCGATGCCGTCCGGGTAGCGCTGGAGCGTGGTCGGTCGGTTGCGCAGGGCGCGCAGCAGGCCGGGGGCGACCGCCTGGTAGTAGCGGGCCACGTCCAGCTTGGTGTAGCCGGGCTCCGGGAAGAAGATCTTGTCCGGGCTGGACACCCGTACGGTCCGGCCGGCCACGTCCAGTTCCACCGCTTCCGCCATGCGAGCCACGCTAAGGGCTGCACGCACACCTCGCACACCGGGCGACAACGGGACGGAGCGCGCAGAATCGGGGCATGGATCTTCCCGTGATGCCGCCCGTGAAGCCGATGCTCGCCAAGTCCGTGGCGAAGATCCCGCCGGGCATGCAGTACGAGGCGAAGTGGGACGGCTTCCGGGCGATCGTGTTCCGCGACGGGGACGAGGTGGAGCTCGGCAGCCGCACCGGCAAGCCGCTGACCAGGTACTTCCCCGAGGTGGTGGCGGCCGTGCGGGAGCGGTTGCCCGAGCGGTGCGTGCTGGACGGGGAGATCGTGGTCGCGCGCGGCGAGCGGCTCGACTTCGACGCGCTGACCGAGCGGATCCATCCGGCGGACTCACGGGTGCGCACCCTGGCCGAGCGCACCCCCGCCTCGTTCGTCGCCTTCGACGTGCTGGCCCTGGCCGACGAGTCGCTGCTGGACGTCCCCCTCTCCGACCGCCGGGCCCTGCTGGCCCGGGCGCTGGACGGGGTGACGCCCCCGGTGCACGTGGCCCCGGCGACCACGGACATCGAGGTGGCCCGCGGGTGGTTCGAGCAGTACGAGGGGGCGGGTCTGGACGGGGTGATCGCCAAGCCGCTGGACCTGCGCTACCGCCAGGACGAGCGGGCGATGTACAAGATCAAGCACGAGCGCACGGCGGACGTGGTGGTGGCGGGCTACCGCCTGCACAAGAGCGGTCCGGTGGTGGGGTCGCTGCTGCTGGGGCTGTACGACGACCGGGGCGTGCTGCAGCACGTGGGGGTGTCGGCGGCGTTCACGATGAAGCGCCGGGCGGAACTGGTGGAGGAGCTGGCCCCGTTGCGGATGGACGACGTGTCGGGGCACCCGTGGGCGGCGTGGGCCGAGGAGTCGGCGCACGAGACGGCGCGGCTGCCGGGCGCGCCGAGCCGCTGGTCGGGCAAGAAGGACCTGTCCTGGGTGCCGTTGCGGCCGGACCGGGTGGCCGAGGTGGCCTACGACCACATGGAGAACGGTCAGCGCTTCCGGCACACGGCCCGCTTCCGCCGCTGGCGCCCGGACCGCGACCCCCTCAGCTGCACCTACGCCCAGCTGGAGGAGCCGGTGCGCTACGACCTCAGGGAGATCCTGGGCGGGGGGTGACGGGGGGCGAGCCGGGCGGCCGCACCGGCCGTCGCCCCGGCCTTCCGGCGGATGCGGCAAGACCGGGGGCGGTGGCAGGGCGAGGCGCGCGACCGGCCGGCGCACCTCAGGGTGAGGCGCGGCAGACCGGTGGTGCCCCTCAGGGCCTCGGGGTGGGGCGCGGGCGGCCGGGGCGGCGGCTCAGGGCTGCATGACGACCTTGACGGCGCCGTCCTGCTTGCGCTGGAACATGTCGTAGGCGTGCGGCGCGTCGGTCAGCGGCACGTGGTGGGTGGCGAAGTCGTCGACACCGAGGGGGTCCTCGTCGGTGAGGTGCGGGATGATCTCGTCGGACCAGCGGCGGACGTTGGCCTGCCCCATGCGCAGCTGGATCTGCTTGTCGAAGAGGGTGAGCATCGGGAGCGGGTCGGCCATGCCGCCGTACACGCCGGACAGCGAGATGGTGCCGCCGCGGCGGACCATGTCGATGGCGGTGTACAGGGCGGCGAGCCGGTCGACGCTGAAGCGTTCCGCCATCGGCCCGCTCAGCTTGCGGGGCAGCAGCGCCGAGGCGTTCTGCACCAGGCGGGCGGCGCCGCTGCCGTGCGCCTCGGTGCCGACGGCGTCGATCACCGCGTCGGGGCCGCGGCCGTCGGTCCGGTCCCGGACGGCGGCGACGAGTTCCTTCTCGTCGTCGAAGGAACGCAGGTCGAAGGTCTCCACACCGCGCTCCCGCGCCCGGCGCAGCCGTTCGGGCACGAGGTCCACGCCGAAGACCGTGCCGGCGCCCTGCAGCAGGGCGACGCGGCAGGCCATGTCCCCGATCGGGCCGAGCCCCAGCACCGCCACGCTGCCGCCCTTGGGCACACCGGCGTACGCGACGGCCTGCCAGGCGGTGGGCAGGACGTCGGAGAGGTAGAGGAAGCGGTCGTCGGCGGGACCCTCCGGCACCTTGATCGGGCCGTACTGGGCCTGCGGGACGCGCAGGTACTCGGCCTGGGCGCCCGGCACGGCGCCGTACAGCCGGGTGTAGCCGAACAGGGCGGCGCCCATGCCCTCGGCGCCCACCTGGGTGGTCTCGCACTGGGTGGGCAGGCCGGTGAGGCACATCCAGCAGTTGCCGCAGGCGATCTGGAACGGGACCACCACCCGGTCCCCGACCTGGAGGTCCGGCACGGCGGCGCCGACCTCCTCGACGATGCCCATCGGTTCGTGGCCGAGGATGTCGCCCGGCGTCATGAACGGGGTCAGCACCTCGTACAGGTGCAGGTCGGAGCCACAGAGCCCGGACGAGGTGACGCGGATGATCGCGTCGGTGGGCTCCTCGATCCGGGGGTCGGGCACGGTCTCCACCCGTACGTCCCGCTTTCCCTGCCAGGTGACTGCCTTCATGGCCGCCCGCTCCTTCCGTCGGCTCCGGTGTGTCCCGCGTGCGGTGGCGGCCGGGTACCCGAGAGGACCCGTCCCGAACCGTGAGCCGCTGCGCCGATCGGCGGAAGCGGCGCGCCGGATCGCTCCTGATCGGGTAGGACACCCGACGATCAGAAAAGCGCACAATTGAGACATCGACGGATCCGGGCAGGCAGGGTGGCCACAGTGAGCACGAGCGGGAGCACACGAAGCAGCTCACCGGGGAGCGCGCGGGCAGGCGTACGCCGAGGCGCACGCCCCGGGCCGCGCGGAGGGGCCGGGCGGCGCGGACTGCGCAGGACGACCGCCAGGGCGCTCGTGGCGGTGGCGGCGGCGGCCGGTCTGGCGGCGGGCTGCACGGGCACCGGCGGCAGCCCCGCCGACGACGGCCGGGGCTCGCCCAGCAGTCCGGTCCGGCAGGAGCCGCCGGTGACCGGCGAGGACGGCCCCCCGGTCCTCGCCGTGAAGCTCGACAACGCCCGTACGGCCCGGCCCCACACGGGCCTGGAGGACGCCGACGTGGTGTACGTCGAACAGGTGGAGGGCGGGCTGAGCCGACTGATGGCGGTGTACGCCACCCGCGTCCCGGAGTCCGTGGGCCCGGTGCGCAGCGCCCGGGAGTCCGACCTGGAACTGCTGCGCCAGTTCGAACAGCCCGTCCTGGCCTTCTCGGGAGCGCAGAGCAAACTGCTGCCGGAGATCGAGAGCGCGCCGCTCACCCCGCTGACGCCCGAGTCGGCCGCCGGGATGTACGTCCGCCGCGCCGACCGGGCCGCCCCGCACAACCTCTACCTGCGGTCGGCACGCCTGCTGCCCGAGGAGCCCGGGCGGGACGCCCTGACCACCGGCTTCCGGCAGGGCCCGCCCCCCGCCGGCGGCCGACCGGAGCCGACCCGGACGGTGGACTATCCGTCGGCCCGCTTCACCTTCACCTGGTCCGACGACCGCGACGGCTGGCTGGTCGCCATGGACGGCACCCCGGCGACCACCGCGCGGGGCGGTCCGCTGGCGCCGGCGACCGTCGTGGTGCAGTACGTGACCGTCCGGCCGTCGGACTACCGCGACTTCCTGGGCAACAACACCCCGTACACCGAGACCACCGGCTCCGGCCGGGCCACGGTGCTGCGCGACGGACGGGCCCACGACGTCGACTGGAGCCGCCCGGCCCCCGAGGACGGCACCACGTTCACCACCGACGGGGGCGAGCCGGTGAACTTCGCACCGGGGCAGGTCTGGGTGGTGTACGCGGCGGCGCCCTGACCGGGCGCGGTCGGCGGCACCGGGCGGTGCCTCGCACGTTCCGCCGGCAGCCGGCCGCACCATCCGGGTACGTCGGAATCAGCCACCGGTCGCCGGCCACTGATCGCCGGTCGCCCACGTGTCATCCGCCGTCGGCGCCGCCCGTGCCGCCCGCGTCGCCGTCGGTGCCGTGGTTTCCGTCCGGGTGGCGCAGGCTCTCGGCGGCGTCGGCGACCCGGCGGAGCAGGTCGAGGAAGAGCGCCTGCTCGGCGGCGTCGAGCGGCGCCAGGAAGACGTGGTTCATGCGGGCGGTGCGCACCGTCAGCCGGCGGTGGACACGCTCACCGTCGCCGGTCGGGCGCAGCAGGAAGCGGCGGCCGTCGCTGGGGTCGCGGTCCTTGCCGAGCAGGCCGCGGCGCACGAGCCGGGCGACCACGTCGGCGATGGTCGACCGGTCGAGCCCCACCCTCTCCCCCACGGTGCGCTGGTCCAGGCCCGGTTCGGCGACGAGGGCGTTGAGGACCGCGTACTGCGGCGAGGTGATCTCCTCCGAGACCATCGTGGCCCACAGCAGGTGGTGCGCCTGCTGGAGCCGCCGGGCCAGGTGCCCGGGGTGAGTGGCGAGGTCCACGGCCGCCATGCGCGCTCCCACGGTCGGATCCACTGGGATCATCCGCGTCGGATGATCCGTGCGTTGCGTGATCTGTGCACGGAACATTAACCCGTGAGGGCGCCCTGCTGCCGCCATGGTCCACGGTCCTGAGGATCCCAGCCTCCCGGACAAGGCCCTTGACGCCCCGCTCGTCCGGATGGCAGCGTGAGCGGCGGCCGACATCCTCAGTGCACTGAGCATCTGCCGGAGAGCATCCGTGCCCCACGCAGGCCCCGCACGGGCGGCACTGAGCACTTCGGTCACGTGTCCACCCCGCCCACGACGCCCGGCCGCGGCCGACCGGCCCGACCGACGCAGGGAGACGCCGCCCATGACCGACACCCTCACCCAGGCCGACATCGACCGGGAGATCGCGGCCGAGCGCGCCGCCTACCGGCAGCGGATCGCCGACGGCGCGCCCGTGGAGCACCATCCGCGCCGGGACTACGCCCCCTACCGTTCCTCGGCCCTGCGCCACCCGCTGCGGCCCCCGGTCACCATCGACGCGGCGAGGGATCCGGAACTCGTCGAGCTGTCCTCCCCCGCCTTCGGTGAGCGGGACGTCACCGAGCACGACAACGACCTCACCGTGCAGCACACCGGGGAGCCCGTCGGGGAGCGCATCACCGTCTCCGGGCGCCTGCTGGACCGTGCCGGGCGCCCGGTCGCCGGCCAGCTGGTGGAGATCTGGCAGGCCAACGCGGCCGGCCGGTACGCCCACCGGCGTGAGCAGCACGACGCGCCGCTGGACCCCCACTTCACCGGTGTGGGCCGCACCCTCACCGACGCGGACGGCACCTACCGGTTCACGACCGTACGGCCGGGCCCCTATCCGTGGCGCAACCACCTCAACGCCTGGCGGCCGGCGCACATCCACTTCTCCGTGTTCGGCACCGCCTTCACCCAGCGGCTGGTGACACAGATGTACTTCCCGCACGACCCGCTCTTCCCGTACGACCCGATCCTGCAGTCGGTGACGGACGACGCGGCCCGGCAGCGGCTGGTCGCGGCCTACGACCACAGCCTGTCCGTGCCGGAGTTCTCCCTCGGCTACCGCTGGGACATCGTGCTCGACGGACCGCGGGCCACCTGGACCGAGGAAGGACACCGGTCATGACAAGGACACCGGCCACGACGCGGAACGCCCCCGACGGCGGCGCGGAGACCGTGCCGCCCACCCCGTCGCACACCGTCGGCCCGTTCTACGGCTACGCGCTGCCCTTCCGCGGCGGCGAGGACGTCGCACCGCTCGGGCACCCCGACACCGTCACCGTGCACGGGTACGTGTACGACGGCGCGGGCCGGCCCGTGCCGGACGCCCTGCTGGAGGTGTGGGGGCCGGACCCGCGGGGCGTGCTGCCCTCGGTCGACGGCTCGATGCGCAGGGACCCGGCGAGCGGTGGCCATCTGGGGCGCAACGGCGTGGAGTTCACCGGTTTCGGCCGCGCCCAGACGGACGCCGACGGCCACTGGTACGTGCGGACCCTGCGCCCCGGCGCCCGCGGCCGGAACGCGCCGTACCTGAGCGTCTGCGTGTTCGCGCGCGGCCTGCTGGTCCACCTGTTCACCCGGATCCACCTGCCCGGCGACCCGACCGCGCTCGCCGCCGACCCGCTGCTGTCCCGGCTCGACGCGGACCGCCGCGACACGCTGATCGCGGTGGACGAGGGCCACGGCACGTACCGTTTCGACATCCGCCTTCAGGGCGAGGGCGAGACGGTCTTCCTGGAGTTCTCGTGACATCAAGCGCATCCGGTGCCACGTCCGGTACGGGGCTGCTCGGCCCTGGGTGGGCCGGCTCGCCGGCCGCCGCCGCGACCGGTGACGACGCGTTCCTGCGGGCGCTGCTCGACGCGGAGGCGGCACTGACCCGGGCGCAGGCGGCGCTGGGCCTGGCCCCGGCCGAGGCCGCCGCGGCGGTGACCCGGGCGGCGGCCGGCACCTGCGGCTTCGACCCCGCCTCGCTCGCCGAACGGGCCCGCGGCGGCGGCAACCCGGTGATTCCCCTGGTCGCGGACCTCACCCGGGCCGTCGGGGAGGAGCACGGTCCGTACGTGCACCGGGGCGCCACCAGTCAGGACATCATGGACACCGCGATGATGCTGGTCGCGCACCGGGCCCTGGGCCCGGTCCTGGACGACCTGGGCCGCACCCAGCGGGCGCTGGCCCGGCTCGCGGTCGAGCACCGGAACACCGTGCTGCCCGGCCGCACCCTCACCCAGCACGCGGTGCCGACCACGTTCGGCCTCAAGGCCGCCGGCTGGCGCTCGCTGGTGCTCGACGCCCGGGACCGGGTGACGGCGGCCCGCGACTCCCTGCCCGCCCAACTCGGCGGCGCGGCGGGAACCCTGGCGGCCTTCGCGGCGTTCGGGGCACGGAACGCGACCGACCTGCCCGCCGCCTACGCCCGTGAACTGGGCCTGCGGGCCCCCGCCCTGCCGTGGCACACGCTGCGCACCCCGGTCGCCGACCTGGCGGGCTGTCTGGCGTTCACGGCCGGGGCGCTGGGCAAGACCGCGGCGGACGTGCTCACGCTGTCCCGCACGGAGATCGCGGAGGTCTCCGAGGGCAACGGCGGCGGCTCGTCCGCGATGCCGCACAAGATGAACCCGGTGCGCGCCACGCTGGTCGCGGCGGCGGCCCGGCGCGCACCGCAGCTCGCGGCCACCCTGTACGGGTCGCTGGCCGCCGAGGACGAGCGCCCGGCGGGCGCCTGGCACGCCGAGTGGGAGCCGCTGCGGGACCTGCTGCGCCTCACCGGGGGCGCCGCCCGGGACACCGCCGACCTCGCCGAGGGCCTGCGCGTCCACCCGGAGGCCATGCGCCGGAACCTCGGGCTCACCCGGGGACTGATCACCTCCGAGCGGTCGGCCGCCCGACTGACCCCGGTGCTCGGCCGGGCCCGTGCGCGGGACCTGCTGGCGCGCCTGGCCCGCCGCGTCCACGAGGAGCACCGTGATCTCGGCGAACTACTCTCCGAGGAGCCGGAGTTGACGGGCGTCGACCTGTCCGGGGCCACCGACCCCGAGGACGCCGTCGGTGCGGCCGGCGTCCTCACCGACCAGGCCCTGGAGCGGGCGTGACCGGCCCCCTCCTCCACCACCGTGCCGAGGGACCGGCTTCGGCTCCCCCGCTGCTGCTCGGCCCCTCCCTCGGCACCTCGTACGCGCTGTGGGACCGGGTGGCGCCCGAACTCGCGGCCTTCCGCCGGGTGGTGCGCTGGGACTGGCCCGGACACGGCGGTTCGGCCGCGGAGTTGATCGGTCCGGGCGCGACCGTCGGCGACCTGGCCGGGCTGGTCCTGGCGCTCGCCGACGCGCTCGGCATCGAGCGGTTCGGGTACGCGGGCGTCTCGCTCGGCGGCGCGGTGGGACTGCACCTGGCCGTGCACCACCCCGAGCGGCTGAGCACGCTCGCCGTGATCTGCTCCTCGGCGCACTTCGGTGGCGCCCGGCCGTGGCGGGAGCGGGCGGCCCTGGTTCGGCGCGAGGGACTGGACGGACTCGCCGACGGCGCCGACGCCCGCTGGTTCACCCCCGGCTTCACGGTGCCCGGCCTGGTCCGGGACCACCGCGCGGCCGACCCCGGCGCGTACGCCGCCTGCTGCGACGCGCTGGCCGCCTTCGACCTGCGGGACCGCCTCGCCTCGATCACCGCGCCCACCCTGCTGGTCGCGGGCCGGCAGGACCCGGCGACCCCGCCCGCGCACCTGCGCCAGATCGCGGACGCGGTGCCCGGCGCGACCCTGGTCGAGCTGCCCGACGCGTCCCACCTCGCCCCGGCCGAACGTCCGGACGCGGTGCTCACCGCCCTGCGCACCCACCTCACCGGCGACGCCGGCCGGGGCACGGCCGTGCGGCGCGAGGTGCTGGGCGACGCGCACGTGGACCGGGCGCAGGCGCGTCAGACGCCGTTCACGGCCCGCTTCCAGGACTTCATCTCCCGCTACGCCTGGGGCGAGATCTGGACCGACCCGACGCTCACCCGCCGCGAACGCAGCATGATCACCCTCACGGCGCTGGTCGCCCACGGCCACCACGACGAACTGGCCCTCCACGTCCGGGCGGCCCTGCGCAACGGGCTGACACCCGACGAGATCGGCGCGGTGCTGTTGCAGACCGCGGTCTACTGTGGGGTGCCGGCGGCCAACGCGGCGTTCGCGACGGCGCAGCGGGTTCTGGAGGAGCAGTCGGAGGGCCCTTGAACCCGCGCCGGGCCCGGCGGCCGGCGGACGGGAGCGTGGCGGGAGGGCGGGCGGCGGGCGGGCCGACGGGTTTTGGTTCCCTCCCCGGCCCCCGTCTGCCCGGCAGTCGACCGTTCGCTGTCCGTCGCGGGCCGTGGGCCCGGTGGCCCTACGAGCGCTCACCGTACGAGCGGTCGCCGTACGAGCGGTGGCTCTGCGCGCGGTGGCCGTGCGCGGAGGGGGCCGTGCGTGCAGGGGGCCGTGCGGGCGGTGAAGGGCACGCGCGGTGGCCCGTACGGGCGTTGCTCTGCGGGCGTCGGTCGTCCGCCTCAGCCGGAGGGCACCCGGGCGGTCACGGTGCGCAGTTCGGCCTCCGCGCGGGCGGTCAGGCCGTCCGCGCCGCAGGAGCGCGCCAGCGCCAGCCCCCGGGTGAGGTCGGCCTCCGAACGGGCCAGAGCGCCGAACTCGATGCGCGCCGCGGCGTGTTCGTACTGGCAGGGGGAGGACTCCAGGTAGGCGACGGCCTGCCCGGCGAGACGCACCGCGCGCTGACCGGTCTCCAGGGCGGCGGCCACCCGCAGCGCCTCCCCTATCGCGGTGTCGGTGCCGAAGCGTTCGGCCCGGCGGCGGAGGTCCACCGCGAGCCGGGCGGCGCGGGCCGGGTCCTCGGTGGCCAGGGCGCGGGCGAGGTCGGCGGCCCAGAACACGTGCACGGGATTGTGGTGGCCGCGGGCGGTGGCCGCCTTTCCGGCGGCGTCCAGTTCGTTGATGCCCTCCTTCGTGCGGCCCATCGCGAGGAGCAGGCGTCCGCGCACGGAGCGCGGGTCGGGGAGCGCGATGGTGGACGGGTAGGGCGGGGCGAAGGCGTGCCGTTCGGCGACCTGCCGCGCCGCCTCGACGTGGCCGCGGGCGAGGAGCGTGTCGACGAGGTTGCAGGTCGCCGTCCAGTACAGGGGCAGTCCGCGGCCCACGCGTTCGGCGATGCGCAGGGCCGCCCGCAGGGACGTCTCCGCCGCCACCAGACGGCCCCGCCTGCGGTGCCCGAGCCCCACGTACGCGTGCGCGAGGGCGAGGTGGCCGCCGCTCCAGCCGGCCGACTCGTAGGAGCGCATGGCCTCGTTGTACATGCTCTCGGCGCGGTCGAGGCGGTCGGTGTAGGCGTAGACACCGGCCAGCATCAGGAGCAGTTCGACGCCCCACTCGGAGTCGGTCCAGCCCATGCCGGGTGCGAGGCGGCCGTTGACGAGGGCGCGGTCGACGAGTTCCAGGATCTCCTCGGCGTTCTCGCCGCGCATCATGGCGTCGAATCCGCGCAGGATGAGCAGCGCGCGTTCGGAGTTGTCCCGTCCGGTGCAGGTGGCGGCGAGTTCGGCCAGCCGTTCGGAGCGGTCGGGGGAGGTGGTCTCCCCGGCGTGGAGGCCCTCCCACATGTACTGCACGGCCTGCAGCCGCACCCGGGCGGGGCCGGGCTCCATCCGGGCGGCCTCCGCCTCGACGGTGCGGACGGCCTCCTCCATCTGGTCGTTGTGGAGCAGTGCCTGGGAGAGGCGGACCACGGCGTCCACGCGCTGGTCGTCGTCCAGCCCGGTCATGCCGAGCGCGGTGCGCAGGTGGCCGATGGTGCGCGCGGGGGCGGTGAGGAAGGTGGCGCACCCGAGTTCGTAGAGGACGCTCGCGTGGACCTCGGGGCGCGGCGGTTCCTCCAGGGCGCGTTCCAGGCAGCGGCGGGCGGCGTCGGGGGCACCGACGGCGAGGTGTTCGCGGGCGGCCTCCCGCAGTTGCGCGACCAGTTCCTCGTCGTCGTCCGGGTGCACTTCGAGCAGGTGGCGGGCGGCAGCCGCCGCGCCGAGCGCGGAGTCGGTGACGAGGCGGGCGGCGATGCCGTGCATCGCGCGCCGCAGCGCGTCGGGGATCGAGTTGTAAACGGCGGTGGCGATCAGCGGGTGGACGAACTCGAGGTCGGCGGGGCCGGAGCGGCCGGTCGCCGGGTCGGGCGTGGTGAGGATGCGGGCGGCGCGCAGCCGCTCGGCGCAGCGGGTCGCGTCGTCGGGGTCGAGGGTGGCGAGGCGGGCCACCAGGTCGACGGTGATGTCGGTGCCGAGGATGGCGGCCGCCCAGGCGAAGCGGGTGACATCGATGCCGAGCTGCTCCAGGCGGGCGACGAGGCCGCCGCCGCGGGCCGACCGGTTGAGGTCGCGCAGCTCGCCGGCGTGGCTCTCGACCGGCTCCAGTTCGCTGTCCTGCACCTTGGCGAGGAGTTCGACGGTCTCGTAGGGGTTGCCGCCGGTGACGGCCCACACCTCGCGGCAGAAGGCGGCGTCGGCGGTCTCGCCCAGGGTGGCGCGGGTGAGCCCGGCCGCGGCGGCGGGGGTGAGGGCGCTGAGGACGGTGGTGGGGCGGTCGGCCGCGGCGGCGACGGCGTCCAGGTGACGGGCCGCCACGCCGGAGATCTCACCGGGCCTGCGGGCGACGACGACCAGCACGGACAGGTCCTGGAGGCATTCGGCGAACGCGGCGAGCCAGTGCAGCGTCTCCTGGTCCGCCCAGTGCGCGTCGTCGATCAGCAGCACCAGCGGCCAGTCGCGCCGGGCCAGGCGGGTCACCGCGGCGACCAGTCCGTCGCAGACGCTCTGCGGGTCGGCGTGGCCCTCACCGGGCTCCGCTATGCCGAGCGCGGGTCCCGCGATGTCGTACCAGTCGCCGAGGTACTCCCGCGCCTCCTCCGGCAGCATCGACACCAGGGCGGGCTGGAGGAGCTGGCGCACCACGTTGAAGGGCACCGACCGCAGCGTCTCGCCACCACGGGCGGACCACACCGTGCAGCCGCGCTGCTCGGCGATGCGCCGGGTCTCCGCCAGCAGGGCCGTCTTGCCCAGGCCGGCCTCGCCCCGGAGCACGAGCAGGCTGCCGGACGAGGAGCGGTCCGCGCACAGGCTGTCGACCGCCTCCGCGAGAGCGGCGACTTCCTCGTCGCGCTCCCACAGGGACGCCGAGGCGGCGGCCGTCCGCCGTACCTCCGTCATCCCGCTACCTCCCCAAGTCGCCCGAACGACGTACGCAACTCGAGCGTAGCGGGCCGGTCGCCGTCACGGAGGCGGGACCGGGCACGTGTTGCCGGGACGGGTGAGTCCGGGGTACAGGGGTCGACGCCCGGGCCCGCCACCAGTGGTGCACAACATCAACTTCTGTCAAGGGGACGGATGGTGACGATCCGACAGATGTGCGCGGGAAGCGGTGGGCGACGGCGTCCCGGTGCAGGGGCCGGCACCCCGGCCGGCGTGCCGGGCGCCCGGTCACGGGCTCGCGCGGTTCCGTCCGTGCGCCGGGCGCCGCCCTCCCCGTCGCGGTCGTCCGCCCGGGCGTGTCGGCGGGTGGCGGCGCGTTCCGGCGCGTGTCGGGGCTGGTTGGTGCGTGTCGTCGCGTGGATCGGCGGGTGTCGGCTCCGGCCCGGGCCAGGGCGTGGCGTTCCACGACGAGCGTGGGACGGGGTGCGTCCGGGAGTCGTGGGTCGTGCGCTCCTGCCGTACCCGGCCGAGGGGACGTGGCGGAACACCGCGTGCCGTCCCGCCACGAGCACGGGGCCGCGCGTACCGCCGCCCAGCGCGGGCGTACGCACCGGGACTACTCCGTGCCGTCGGCCCGGCAGGTGCTCCGGCAGCCCGAGCGGCGGGAACCGGTCGTCGTGGAACGTGATGATCTCGGTGATCGCGCCGCCGGTGACGTGCAGGACGTCGATCGTCAGCGGCAGGTACGCGCCCTGCCGCTGCCTCCACTGGTAGAACGCGAGGGCGGGTTGCCGGTTCACCGCCGTCCGGACGGCACGCAGGCCCCGCATGCCCTCGAAGCCGCTCTCGACCAGGTAGTTCACCACGGTGTCGCGGCCGACGTACAGCCCCGGCGTGGGCGGCATCGAGCAGCGGACGTCGTCACGCAGCAGCACGGCGAGCGCCTCGACGTCCGCGGCCACGCCGGCCTCGGTGTAGCGGCGCACCAGCTCACGCGTTGCGGCGTCCTCGTCGCCGCCGGTCCAGTCCTGCCGCTCGGCGGGCAGGTGCTCCCGCATGCCGGCGCGGGCCCGCTGCAGGGCGCTGTTCACGGAGTGGACGGAGTCCCCCAGGATCTCCGCGACCTCCTTCGCCGGCCGGCCGAGCACGTCCCGCAGGATCAACACACCCCGCGGGCGCGGCGCGAGGTGCTGGACCGCGACCAGGAAAGCCAGCTCGATCGTCTCCCGCGCGACGGCGACGGCCTCCGGCTCGTCCGCGTCGTCATCGGGCAGCTCGTCGAGCAGTCGGTCCGGGTAGGGCTGGAGCCACGGCACCTCACCGCCGGTCGCGGGCTCCGGGCGGCGCGCGGCGAGCAGATCCAGGCAGACGCGGGTGGCGATCCGGTACAACCAGGCCCGGAACGTCGACCGGCCCTCGAAGGTCTCCCGCCGCCGCCAGGCACGCAGGAACGTCTCCTGCACGGCGTCCTCGGCGTCCTCGAACGACCCGAGCATCCGGTAGCAGTGCACGTGCAGTTCCCGCCGGTGCCGCTCCGCGCGTGCCGAGAACGCCGGCTCGTCGACCCCGCCCGGACCGCTCACGCCCGTTTCCTCCCGCCGCGTGTCCGCGCCCATGACGTCATCCTTCCGGCTCGCGTGTCCTGACACAGGTATGACGGGGGCGGGCGCGAAAACTCATCACCGGGGCCCATCGCCGCACTGCCCGCGTGCGGCCTCGGTCGTGGTGGGCTCCCCTGATCGGCTGCGCGGGCCCACCGGGGCCGTCCGGCACGCCGGTGGCCCGCCGGTGGCCTGCCGCGTCTCCGGCGGCGGTACCGGGTCCGGGTTCCTCCGGTCCCGGTGCGGGCGAAGGGAGCCATGACCTGTTGACCGGGAGCGTTCGCGACGGCGGGTGCGGGCACTTCTGCGAGTCGGCGGCGGGGGGCGGCGAGCGCGACGGCGATCGGGAGTTCCGGCACGGGTGCCGGGGGGGTGGGCAGCCGGCGGAGGTGCCGCGGGGCCGGCCGGGGCGGCGTCCCGACCGGAGCCGGCGGGGCGTCCGTCCGGGATGGTGGCGGGGTCCATGGTGCAGCGGTCGGTGAGGTGTTCCGCACCAGGGCGGGACCGGCGGGCGAGCGATGGATCGGGGGCGGCTGACCAGGTGGGGAGGAAGGGAACGGCAGGCGGAGTGGAGACGGAGGGCGGCCGGCCGTGCGCCGAGGGCGACCGCACAGGACGGAGCCCGGAGGTTCCCGGGGGCGTCTCTCATCCCGCTTTCACCGACGCCTCATACGGTGGGGACATGACGCAGGTGACTCCCCCCGGCTGGTATCCCGACCCCGGGCAGACGCAAAACGGACCAACCACCGAACGCTGGTGGGACGGCAGTGCCTGGACGGACCGGGTCCGCCCGGCGGAGCAGGCCGGCGGCTGGACCCCGCCGACCCCGCTCGCTGCGGCCCCGGCGCCCCCGCCGGCCGGAGGGCCGGGCCCTGCGGGCGGACCGGTCGCGGGGCCTCACGCCCCGGCCACCGCGCCCTACCCGATGCACCCGGGCTACCCGGCGTACCCGGTCGCGCCGCCGCCCCGCCGCGGGCGCGGCCTGCGGATCGGCATAGCCATGGCCGCGGCGGTGGCGTTGCTCGCGAGCGTCGGCGTCGGCGTGTGGGTCCTCACCGACAACGGGCGCGGCGGTCCGACGACCTCGCAGGGCCCCGGAGACCGGGAGCGCGCGCCGGGCGACCGGGAGGACGGCGGATCGGGCGGCTCCGACGGGGAGGGGCCCGGGCCGGACGGGGGCGAGCCGCCCCGCATCGAGAGCGGGTCGGTGACCGACGCGCTGAGCGGCATCAGCCTGCCCATCCCGGACGGCTGGTACGGCCAGGAGATGGGGGCCGGCGCCCAGGTGTCCTCGAAGGACTCCTACGACTGCCCCGGCGACACCTCCAGGACCTGCGTCAAGGGCGGCGCCTACTCGGCTCCCGCGGTGGCTCTCGGGACCCGGGGTTCCACGGCCGAGGAGGTCGCCAAGGCCGACATCGCCGTGAACGCCGAGGAGTCCTACGGCGGGTCGTCGTACGGGAAGATCACCTCGCACGACGTGCTCGAGTCGAAGGCGGTCACCGTGGCCGGGCAGAAGGGCTATCTGGTGCGCTGGAAGGCGGTCACCAGCAAGGGGTCCGACGGGTACGTCCAGTCGCTGGCCTTCCCCTCCCCCACGCGGCCCCGGCAGATCGTCGTGGTGCGGGCCGGGGTCGACGCCGACCAGAAGCCGAGCGTCATCGACGAGATCACCCGGGGCATCGAGGCGGCGAAGGGCGGCGGCGGAACGGGGCAGGAGGTCTGACCCCGTGCCCGTGGGCTCCCCGGCCCACGACGGCCGGGTGGGTGCCCCTCCGCTCAAAGGGCACCCACCCGGCCGGGGGGTGCGCGCCGCCCCCGTCCCCACGGTGCGGCGCGGTCGGGCCGCCGTCCGGTCATCCCGATGACGGCGCCCCGGGTCTGGAGCTGTGTCGGACGTCCCGCCCGCCGGGCGACGCTACTTCCGGAGCCCGCCCGGAGTGAGGCCCAGGACCGGCAGCACGGACGCCTCCACGAAAGCGAGCAGGTACTCCGGGTCGGCATGGCG
The DNA here is from genome assembly GCF_056323165.1 of Streptomyces sp. 3-6. Classification (NCBI taxonomy): domain Bacteria; kingdom Bacillati; phylum Actinomycetota; class Actinomycetes; order Kitasatosporales; family Streptomycetaceae; genus Streptomyces; species Streptomyces sp. 3-6. The sequence goes on along the minus strand of NZ_JBWHZP010000017.1, from coordinate 70,545 downwards.
GCCCTCGAGCAGGGGCCGGCCCCTCAGCACGCCGAAGATCTGCGCCGGCACGTGGGCCAGGGCCGGGTTGCCGGCCTCGACCTCGCCCCGCTCGACGCCGCGGCGCAGGATCTCCTCCAGGGCGGCGACCTCCGGGTCGACCAGGGCCTCGCGCAACGCCCGGGCCAGTTCCCGGTCCCGGGTGACCGCGTGGGCGAGCGCCTGGAGCAGCGGGGTGTCCCGCGTCGACCACTCACCGGCCAGCCGCGCGGCCTCGCGCAGGTCCCCGGCGAGCGTCCCGGTGTCGATGCCGGCCAGCCGCGCCCGTGGGCTGGAGCGCAGGGCGGCCGCGACGAACCGGGGTTTGGTCCCCCACTGCCGGTAGAGCGTGGACTTGCTGGACCGGGTGCGCGCCGCGACGCCTTCCATGGTCACCGCGTCGTAGCCGGACTCCCGGATCTGCTCCAGCACCGCGTCGAAGAACTCCTGCTCACGCTCCGGCGTGATCTTGGAACGCCGCTCGGCACCGGCCGATCCCGCCGGGGGCAGGGCCTGCGACGTCATGGGTTCGACTCCTCCGGCCCTACCTGGGGTGACCTGCGCCCCGGTCGTGCGCCTCTCGTTCCGTGCGTTCGTGCGGTCGTGCGTCAGTGCGTTCGCCCTCGTGTGCACCGGTCCGTGCACGGATGCGGTTCCCGGGCCCGAAGCCCGGTTCGCACCATCGAAACGCAAGTGTACCGGAACGCGGCCGTATCGGTCCCCGGCGTATCGGTGCCCGGCGTCTCGGCGCGCGGCGTCTCAGTGCGCGGGCGCGTCAGGCACGCGGGCGCGTCGGTACGTGGCTATGTCGACACGCGGACATACCGGTACGCGGGCAGGACGTCGCCCGGTCCGACGGCACCCGCCACGGGACCCGGGCCAAGGGACACCGGCCAGGGCGCCGTATCCGGTGGCGGGTACCCCTGACACCGGCCGTGGGAGCGGTACGACGACGACGGGTCCCGCCCCCGGCCGTACGGCGGGACGGGACCCGCGGCCGTGCCGCGCCGTTCACCGCGGCAGGCGGACTCAGGCGCTGAGCAGGAGGACGCCGAGGATCAGGAGGCCCACCACCTTGATGACTTCGAGCGCCACGTAGTACCAGTGCGCGGTGGACCGGGGAACCTGCTCGCCGGCGAGCACCCGGTCCGAGCGCCGGTTGAGCCTCGGCCGCACGACACCGAGCTGCACGGCCAGCACCGCCACCACCGCGGCCGTCGCCACGACCACCCCGGTCCCCGGACCCCCCGCCGCCACCGCCACCAGCACGACGGCCGCGAGGAGGGCCTCGGCCATGTTGAGGGCCCGGAAGACGATCCGGCCGATGCCGAGCCCGAGCGGGACGGTCACTTCGGGGGCGCGGAACTTGAGCGGGGCCTCCAGGAAGGAGATCGCCAGCACCATGCCGAGCCAGACGAAGACGGCGGCCCCGGCCACCGCCGCTGATGTGGTGTTCACGTCCGTAACGCTCCTTCTACTCTCCACCGGTCCATGACGGCCCATGACTGCTGATGACGGTTGATGGCGATGTGTGGCGGTTCGCGGCGAACTGCGACAGGTCCTGGTCCGGGAGTGCGGGCACGACGCCGCACGGCGGACCGGAAGGTGACGACGACAGGGGCTGGCTAGGGGCTGGCCAGGGGGGCGGCCGCGAGGTGGGCGACGCAGACGTCCGGTTCGGCGAACGGCTCCAGCCGGACGGCCGCCACCGGGGCCCGCAGCTGCTCCAACGCGCCCTGCATGAGGCCGAGGTGGAGCGGGCAGACGACGTCCCCGTACTCCTCGGCGAGTTCCAGGAAGGGGCAGTGCCGCAGCAGCACCCGGTCGGGTTCCGGCCCGTCGGGGGACGCGGCCGCGGGCCGGTGGTCCGGTCCGGCACTCCCGGGCTCCGGGGCGAAGCCGAGGTCGGCGAGGAGGCCGGTGAGGCGGTCGACGGCCTCATGGGCGTCCACGGCGCGGAAGGGCGGGGCGGAGGGCACGAGGTGACTGCCCCAGGCCCGGCCCGCCTCGACGGCGGCCGGTGCGGCGCCCTCCTCGTCCGCGGCCAGACGGCTGAGCAGGATCCGGGCGAGCAACAGGTACTCGCGGTGCCCGCCCCGGTCCATGCCGCGTCGGGGCGCGTAGACGGTGCGGGGGCGGCCCCGGCCGGAGGCGGGTTCCACGATGCCTTCCACCGCCCCAGCGGTCACGAGGGCGTCCAGGTGGAAGCGGACCGTGTTGGTGTGGACCCCCATCCGCTGGGCGATCTCCCCGACGCCGAGCGGCCCCTCGGCCTCACGCAGCACTGCCAGCAGGGCGCGACGACGGGGAGTCGCCGGGTCGTCCGCGCGGTCGTGCGCCACGACGGCTCACCCCTGTCCGTTCTGCGGGGGCAGTGCGGCGATCAGTGGGTGGTCGCGTTCGATCAGCCCCAGCTTGCCGGCGCCGCCGGGCGACCCGAGCTCGTCGAAGAACTCGATGTTGGCCCGGTGGTAGTCCCGCCACTCGGCGGGGGTGTCGTCCTCGTAGAAGATCGCCTCGACCGGGCAGACGGGCTCACAGGCCCCGCAGTCGACGCATTCGTCCGGGTGGATGTAGAGGGAGCGCCGGCCCTCGTAGATGCAGTCGACGGGGCACTCCTCGACGCACGCCTTGTCCTTCACGTCGACGCAGGGCTGGGCGATCACGTAGGTCACGGCGACCTCCTCCGGAATTTCTCCGAATTCTACATGGAGAAATCACGACCCGGCACGCCCCGTCCCGACCCGACTCACCTCACGCCGACTCGCCCGCTCCAGCCCGCCCCGCCCTGGCTCGTCCCCGCGGACCCCGGGAGGTGATGCGACCGAACCGGCCCCCGCCCGACCGTCCGACCGTCCGACCGGTGGCGCCCTCCGAGAGGCGGCGGACCCGGGAGCACCGTCAGTCCGCGGCGGGCACGACCCTCAGGTGGGCCGCACCGCGCCGGGGGCCGCGCCCCGTCGTGGCGGCGGACGGACGGCGGGCGTCCCGCAGGACCAGGGTGAGCCGGGTGCAGTCCAACTCCTCCAGGGCCGGGGTCGTCTCGACGACGATCCGGCAGTCGGTGGCACCCCAGCGCGGATCGGGATGGATCAGCGGACGCACCGCGCCGTCCTGCTCGGCGGCGCCCTCACCCACCACCCGCAGCCAGTGCGGCACGCCGTGCCGGTAGGCGACCTCCATGATCGGGTCCTCCGCGATGTCGCGGCGGATGGCCTGGAGACCGGGGTCGGGGGCGCCGTGTTCGACGGTCCGCGCGAAGTGGGCCAGCATCGGCAGGCACCAGCTCGCCTCGTGCTCCCCCAGCACCGTGGCGGCGTCCGGGTGGAAGAGGACGAAGCGAAGGAAGTTGTCGTCGGGCATAGCGGTCGGGTGCGCCTCGACCTGCCGGAACAGTGACCGGAAGGGGCCGTTGGTCAGGAGCACGTCCCACCGCCGGTCGACCACGAGGGACGGGAAGGGGACTGCTTCGAGGTACGCGGCGTAGTCCGCGAGGTACGCGCGTGCCTCGGACGTGCCGGGGACGAGCCGCGGTGCCTGCCGCCGCCCTCCTGCTGCCTGATGTGCCATCGGGAGGTCACCCCTCTTGCCTGTGCGGCCCTGACGCGGCGCCCCGATCCTGCTGCCCGCCGCCCGAGCATGTCAACTATCGTGGCATTCCGTGCCGGTTGACGGCTGAAATTGGCCACAGTTGTGGCGAGACCTGGATGTGAGTTCGAAGCACCGGCTAGTCTCCGTGAAGTTCACGGCGACGGGTTGTGAGAAGCCTGTGAGAGACGTAGGAGATCTGCCGGTGACGGGTGGCTTCGAGGGTCCGGACACCGCGCCGACGACCGCGCTGCCGGCCGTCGTCGCCCGCGTCGCCGCACTCGCCGACCGGCTCGGTGTTCCCCACGCCGAAGTCTTCGACACCTGCCGGCTGTCCACCGCCTCCGGGGTACCGGAGTCCGTGGTCAAAGCCCTGCTGAGCGGCCGTCCGGCCGGGGAACGCGACGTGCAGGCGCGCTTCCTGCAGCGGCTGGACCTGTTGCGCCGCACCCGGCTCAAGCCGAACGGCCGGAAGTACACCCAGCAGGAGATCGCCGACGGCGCCGGCATGTCCCGTCAACAGGCCGGTGCCCTCATCAACGGGGACCGGCGCCCCACCATGGAGCACTGCGACGCCATCCAGCGGTTCTTCCGGGTCCACGCCGGTTTTCTCACGGCAGAGGACCCGGAGGCGCTGGCGGGCACCCTTCAGCACACCGAGCAGGAACTGCTCCAGAAGCTGGCCGACCGGGAGCGCGAGTCGGCCGCCGCCGACGACGACCCGTTGGAGCGGCTGTTGCAGGACCACGGGGTGCGCGGGATCGCGTGGCGGGCCGCGCAACTGCCCACCGACCAGCACCGGGACAAGGTCGCGGAGTGGCTGGACATGCTCCTGGAAAGCGTCAAGCGACCCGAGTCGTGATCTGGGGAGAACTGTGGGCATCGGTAGGGAAATGCGCCGCCTGTGCGGCGAGTTGGTCGCGGAGCTGACGCTCCCTGTCCCGGCTCGGCCCGCCGACCTCTACGGCGCGCTGTGCGCGGCGATGAGCAGGCGGCGCGGACGTCCGGTGCAGTTCCGCATGGTCGCGTTCCCGCCCGGCACCGCGAGCGGGCTGTGGCTCGACATGGCCGACCGGGACCTCGTCGTGATCGAGGAACGCACCGCCCCCGCCCACCAGTTGGTGATCCTCGGCCACGAGCTGTGGCACATGAAGGCCGGACACTGCGGGCACCACGTGGCGGGCGCCGAGGTCGCCACCCGGCTGCTCGGTGAGGACCCCGACGAGGACGCCCTCCGCGCGACGGTGGTGAAGGTCGCGGCCCGCACCCGTTTCGATCTGGCCGACGAGAAGGAGGCGGAGGCGTTCGGCCTCCTCCTGGCCAGCAAGTGCCGTACCTGGCTGGCGGGTTCGTCGCTGCGCGGCCCGGTGCAGCGGGACCACCTGGCGGGGCGGATCGAGGCGTCCCTGGGGTACCTGGGTCCGCAGGGCTGAGCACGGTGCGCGGGCCGGCCGTCCGCCCCCTCCGGACCGGCCCAGGGCGCGGCCGGCGCTGCGACTCCGGCTCCGGCTCCGGCTCCGGCTCCGGCCCGCCGTAGCGGCTCCGGCCCAGGCCCAGGCCCAGGCTGACGAGGGTGGAACGCGCTCCCTCCTGCCCACGGCCCCGGGACCCTCCGTGCCGCCGGTACGCAGACCTCATCCGGGTGCCGATGTCACCTCGGTGCCGTCGCACCGCCGTGGGGGCCGTGGACGCCGTGGGGGCCGTGGACGCCGTGCGGTTCGTGGGGGCCGTGACTTCCGGTCGACGGGGCAGCCCGGCGGGGCGTGAGCGGTCGTGCACTCCGGCGCGTGAGCCCCCGGCGTCCGCTGTGCTGGGCGTGAGGGTCTCCGCCGGGTGGGCGAATCGGCGTGCGGCGCCGCCCTGTTGTCAGTGGTGGGCGGCAAGCTGGAGGGGTGCTCCCGCTGTGCGGAGCACCGGACCGACGATCACGACACGGGGAGAGCCGAGCGATGCCGTCCGCCGTACTGACCGACCGCGAGCGCACCGCCGTCCAGGCCTATCTGCGCCTGCTGCACACGGTGCGCGCCACCTTCGACACGCCGAGCGGACCGACCGGACCGGTGCCGCCTTCCGTCGTCCCGCCGTCCGTCCTGGCGGAGGCGGAGACCGCGCTCGCGCGGGCCGGACTGAGCGGCAACGAGGAGGAGTTCTTCCACATGCTGCGCGCGTGGTGCCCCTCAGCGTGACCCCCGTCCCGGTGCGGCCCCACCGGTGACGAGGCCTCGGCTCGGTACTCGGCACCCGGCCCTCACGTCCCGGCCGCCGTGGCGCCGACGCCACTGGTGCGGGCGCGACAGCGTGCGCGGCCCCGGTTCCGTCGCCGGGGCCGCGCACGGCCGCCCGACTCCGACAGACTCCGACCGACGACGCGCCCTCCGACGGCTCCACGGCGCAGCCGCTCAGCGGCACGCGGCGGCACGACCCGGCCGCTCAGCGGCACTCGACTCGGTGGCACGCCACTCAGTGACCTGCGGGGCGGCCGTGCCCCGGTGTCAGCCGTGCGGCACCGCCACCGCTGTGGCGACCAGGCCGCGGGCGGCCGTCCAGCGCCCGTCGAAGGAGCCCACGGTGCGTCCCCCCACCCGGGGCCCGGGGACGAGCAGTTCGGCCCGGAACCCGCCGCGGGTGACCTCACCGGGATCCGGGAACAGCTCGATGTCGGCCTCCATGAAGTCGAGCCACGTGCCGGTGAGCGGGAACCACGCCTTGTAGACGGACTCCTTCGCGCTGAACAGCAGCCGGTCCCAGTGCACTTCGGGCCGGTCCCGGCCGAGCCGCCCGATCCGTTCCGCCTCCTGCGGCAGGGACACCGAGGGCAGCACTCCCTCGGGCAGCGGCCCGTGCACCTCGGCGTCGATGCCGACGGAGGCCAGGTCGTCGGCCCGGACCAGGGCCGCCGCACAGTACCCGGCGCAGTGGGTCATGCTGCCGGTCAGCCCGGAGGGCCAGCGGGGGGCACCCCGCTCCCCCGGCACCACGGGCTGCGCGGGCACCCCCAGCCGCTCCATGGCACGGCGGGCACAGTGCCGTACGGCGGTGAACTCCCGGCGCCGCTTGTCGACCGCGCGCGCCACGCAGGCGGCCTCCTGCGGGTACAGCGGGGCGTCGGCGCCCTCCTCCCCGTAGGCTTCCTCGACGGCCACGGCGGGCGGCAGCAGCTGCTCGATCACCCCGGTCACCGCTCGTCCTCCGCGGCCGGGACGATCGCGCGGAGCCGGCCCGGTGGGCGGTCCCGGGTGCGCCACTCCCGGGGGTAGCCCACCGACACCTCCTCGAAGGGGACGCCGTCGCGCCGAGTGCTCCGGGGGATGTGGAGGTGGCCGTAGACCATGGTGTGCACCGGGAAACGGCGGTGCCAGTCGTCCGTCAGCGTGGTGCCGCACCACATCGCGAACTCGGGGTGCCGCAGCACGTCCGTGGGGTGCCGGTGCAGCGGGTAGTGGTTGACGAGGACCACGGGCAGATCGGCGGGCAGCCGTGCGAGCCGCCGTTCGGTCGTGGCGACGCGTGCCCGGCACCACTCGGCCCGTCCGTCGTACGGGTCGGGGTGCAGCAGGTACTCGTCAGTGCACACGACACCGGTACCGTGTGCGTAGGCGAGGCCCTCGGCCGCGGTGGCACAGCCGGCGGGCAGGAACGAGTAGTCGTAGAGCAGGAACAGCGGGGCGACGGCGACCGGTCCGCCGGGGCCCCGCCACACCGGGTAGGGGTCCTCGGGCGTCACCACGCCGATGGCGCGGCAACGGTCGACGAGATGCTCGTACCGGGCGACACCGCGCAGGCTCACCGTGTCCTTCGGGTGGGTCCACAACTCGTGGTTGCCGGGTGCCCACACGACCTTCGCGAACCGGCCGGCGAGCGTCCTGAGCGCCCATTCGACGTCGTCGACGGTCTCCGCCACGTCCCCGGCCACCAGCAGCCAGTCCTCGTCCGATTCCGGACGCATCCCCTCCACCAGCGCGCGGTTCTCCGCGTACCCGACGTGCAGGTCGCTGATGGCCCACACCCGTCCCCCGCCGCTGTCGGCCGACCTCACCCGTGCTCCCCCCTCGGCCGGTTCCTCCGGCCCTCCCCGCGAACCCCCGGTCGCCCTCCACGAGATCACATCCGTTTGCGCGGGACAAGACCGGCATGTCCCCGCGCGAGGGCGCTGACCGGCGCTTTCCGCATGAGGGCGCGCCGGGCGCGGGCACCCGCCGGGGCCGTGACCCACACATTGCACGTTTGCGGCCGCCGAAGACGTATGATCGGCCGCGACACCACCGCCGCGAACGGTCCTTCGCGCTGAGCGGTTCGGTGACCCTCCATACCTCCTGCCCGGGCACGGGCCGCTCGGCCCTGCCCGCGAACCGTGAAAGGCGGCATGCATGGTCTCCTGCGTACGCGTCTGGCTCAACCGCACGTACGCGGAGAACGTGTTCTTCATCGATCAGCTGAGGCGGAATCCATCCGACCGGGCCGTCGAGATCCACGCCACCCACGGTGATCCCGACTCGCCCGTGCTGGCCGCGGCCGACACCGCCGAGCTGGAACCCGAGGGTCTGTCCCCGGCCGCTTACGTGGAGTACGCCCTCGCGCAGTGCGAGCGGCGCGGCATCGACGTGTTCGTGCCCCGGCTGCACCAGGCCGCGGTCGTGGCGCACCGCGCGGAGTTCGAGGCCGTCGGCACGGCCCTGCTGGCACCGCCGCCCGAGGCGGTGGCCGTCTTCCAGGACAAGGTGATCGCCTACGAGGCCGTCCAGGCGATCGGCGTTCCGGTGCCGCCGTGGTGGCGGGTCCGCTCGGCCGACGAACTCGCTCTCGCGGTCGCGGAGTTGGAAGAGCAGGGGCATCGGGCGTGCTTCAAGCCGGCGTCCGGTGCGGGCGGGGTCGGCTTCCGCGTGATCACCCGCGCCCCCTACTCGCTCGCCCAGTTGAACGGCTTCCCCAGCCCGTACGTGCCCTACGACCTCGTGATGGACGCGGTGCGTCAGGCGGAGGAGCCGGTGGACTGGCTGGTGATGCCGCACCTGGGCCAGCCCGAGGTGTCGGTGGACTGCCTCACCGGCACCGACAACGGGGTCCGTCTGGCGGTCGGCCGGACGAAGAACGGGCGCCGCCGGGGCTTCACCCTGCACGAGCAGTGGCTGGAGCCGGCCCGGCGGATCGCTGAGGGCTTCGGCCTGCACCACCTGTCCAACATCCAGTTCCGGATGTTCGGCGAGCGGCCCGTGCTGATGGACGTCAACACCCGCCCGGCGGGCGGGCTGCACCAGCTGTCGCTGTGCGGGATCAACGCCCCGTGGGCCGCGGTCCGGCTGGCTCTGGGCGACGACCCGGGCGTGCTGACCCCGCCCTTCCTGGGCCAGGACTACAGCGTGGTGTCCGGGCCCCGTCCCCTGCGGCCTGCCGGCCTGCCGGTCCGCACCGACCTCCCTCCGCAGCCGTCCACCGCGGCCGTCTCCCCGGACCCCGTGCCGTCCGCCTCGGAGCCGGTACCCGCGCCCGGCGTGGGAGCCGGAGCCCCCGCGGGAGGACCGCACCGCCGGTACTGACCGGCGTACCGGCCGCGCGCTCCCGTCCTGCGCCCTGATCGGCGCGGGGACGCGCGCGACCGCGGAACCCCGGACGCACCACGCCGTGGGCGACATGTCACCCGAGGCGCGGCCCGGCTCCGTCCCGTCGACGGTAGAGGTCGCGCAGCAGGGCCATCTCGGCGCCGTGATGGATCAACTCGCGGTTCACGTGCAGGACGATGATCTCCATGGCACGTCGCTCGGAGCCCACGGCGGGCTCACGGTCCAACTCGGCGTCCGAGAGCCCGCGGACACCCGCGTCCCACCTCCCGTACATCTCGTCGAGCTGCCGCAGCGCCTCGTCGGCGGTCCCCGCGTAGGGGTGGGTCCGCTCGTCGACGTCCTTGCCGCCGAAGTGCCATGCCACCCGGTACCCCAGGCACGCAACGATGACGTGGGCGAGCCGCCAGGCGATCGTGGTCACCGGCGCCGGCACCGGCTCGGTCGACGCCGAGTCCATGGTCCAGGCACCCGAGCCCAGCGACAGGGGCGCGGTCGCCGTGCCGCGTGGGCGGATGCTCCAGCAGTCGCGCACCGGTTCCCAGAGGTACTCGTCGTCGGTGAGACCGTCCAACCTCGGCCGGAGGTTCTGGCGCCAGTGCCAGGCCAACTGTTCCGCGATGCGCTCGCTTCTGGTTATCTCGGCACCCTACCGATCAAGACCCCGCAGCCACGAGCCCCTCGGGCGCCGCTCCACGCTGTCGCGTCGCGGCGCCCCGTGAGCCCGTACAGGAGGCTCGATGTCACTGCGACGGCAATGCCTGCGCCCCGCCTCACGCCCCCATCCTGCGCCTCCTCCGACGGCCCACGGAGACATCGGCCGGACGATCGGGACGAGCGGCCACGGCTACGCCCGGGACACTGCGTCCGTCGGACGGTGCGCAGCCCACCAGGCCATGACGCGGCCGGCCATGGCTTCGGGACGCAGGGCCTGCGGGTCGAGACCGAAGTGGTCCTCCAACTCGTGGCGCAGGGAGCGACCGATCTGCTCCTCGTCGGCACCGGACCCGAGCCGGTGCAGGAGAGGAGCGAGCAGGCAGTCGTACTCGTCGGGCGCCTCGTCGGCGACGCCCACCGGGTCCCACTCGTCGAGCAGGAGCCGCAGGCCGTTCTCGGTGGAGGTGCTCCAGGGTCTCATCACCCCACCCTGTCACCCGGGGGCGACCGCGGTCGACCGCCGTCGACCGCCTTCGACCGCCTTCGACCGCTCCCGGCCTCGCCCGGACGGGAGGACGGCCCCGCCCTGCGCCCCGGGACGAGACGCCCCCGCCTACCCCAGGTACGCCAGCCCCGGATGCACGCCCCGGTAGGCGTCGACGAGCCGCCGGGCCACGTTCACCGAGTCGACGAGCGGGTGCAGCGCGAAGGCCTTGACCGCCTGGGCGCGGGATCCCGTTCCGGCGGCGGCGAGCACCGCGCGGTCGACCGCCTTGACGGCGTGGACCAGGCCGACCGCGTGGTCCGGGAGCGGGCTGACGGACTCGGGGTGCGCCCCGCGGGCGTCCACCAGGCAGGGCACCTCCACCACGGCCTCGGTGTCCAGGCCGGCGAGGGTGCCGCGGTTGCGGACGTTGAGGATGAGCCGGCTGCGTTCGTCGCGGGCGATGGCCCGCATCAGGGCGAGCGCGACCTTCTCGTAGCCGCCCGACAGGTCCTCCTCCGCGCGCTCGCCCGCGCCGGCGGTCTCCCGGTTCTCGGCCATGTAGGTGGCCTCGCGTTCGGCGCGGGTGCGGTTCCACAGGTCCAGCGCGGGGGCGTGCGGGTCGGACACGCGGGTGTAGAAGCCGGCCTGCTGGTCGTGCAGGAAGGCACCCCGGTTGGGTCCGGTGCCGTGGGCGCGGACCGCCTCGCGGTGGAAGTAGTAGTAGTGCAGGTACTCGTTGGGCACGGCCCCCAGGGAGCGGAGCCAGTCGGCGCCGAAGAGGCGGCCCTCCTCGAAGGATCCGAGCAGAGCGGGATCGGCGAGCAGTCGCGGCAGCCGGTCGTGGCCGTCGACCCACAGGCCCTGCACCCAGCCGAGGTGGTTGAGGCCCGCGTAGTCGATCCGGGCCTCCTCCGGGGCGGCGTCCAGCACCCGGGCGATACGGCGGCCCAGGCCCACGGGCGAGTCGCAGATGCCGATCACGCGGTCGCCGAGGTGGTGGGACATGGCCTCGGTGACCAGGCCGGCCGGGTTGGTGAAGTTGATGACCCACGCGTCGGGGGCGAGACGGGCCGTGCGCCGGGCGATGTCGACGGCGACCGGGACCGTGCGCAGGCCGTAGGCGATGCCGCCGGCACCAACCGTCTCCTGTCCGAGGACCCCCTCGGCGAAGGCGATCCGCTCGTCGTGCGCCCTGCCCTCCAGTCCGCCGACGCGGATCGCGGAGAAGACGAAGTCGGCGCCGCGCAGGGCCTCGTCGAGGTCGGTGGTGCCGGTCACCTCCGGCGCGTCGGGGACGCCGGACGCCTGCGCGGCCAGCACCCGGCCGATCGCGTGCAGCCGACGGTCGTCCACGTCGTGCAGCACCACCCGCGTCACCCGGCCCTCCCCCCGGTCCCCGAGGAGCGCCCCGTACACCAGCGGCACCCGGAATCCACCGCCGCCCAGAATCGTCAGCTTCACGTCCGCACCCTTCCCACCGGGCCAACCTAACCGGGACGGGCCCCGGGGTCCCGGCTCACGCGCACGGGGACGGGACCGGCTGCGGACCCGGACGACCCTGGACGCGGACGGGCGGGCCGGTGCGGCGCGCGTCTCCACGAACCGAACTCGGCAACTCGGCAACTCGGCAGTTCGGCAACTCGGCCCGGGCGCGCGGACTTTCTCGGTGCGACCTCTTGACGGCAGAGGGGCCGCAGAGCACATTGTCGTCAGCCTGAGAGCGCTCTCAGTCTGGGTCGGCCGCCCGTGCCCCGGTACCACCCCACACCCCCACAGACCCACACTCCGCGCCCCGACCGGTCCCGGGACCGCTGTCGGCGACCCTCCCCCGACCCGCACATCCCACCCGTCTCCTCCCCACCTCCGCAGTCCCCCCCATCCCCACCCGCATCCGTACCCGAGAGGGCTCCCCACATGAGTGCCACCTCCGGCATCCTCCCCACCCCCCGCAGACCCCGGACCCGGCGCGTGCGGCGGGCGCTGGTCGCCGTCGTCAGCACGCTCGGTCTCGCGGCGGCTGCCGCGACAGCCGCCACCCCGTCCGCGAGCGCGTCCGCCCCACCGCCTCCGTCCGGCTGGAACCAGGTGTTCCTCGACGACTTCGACGGGCCCGCCGGCAGCGGCGTCAACACCACCCACTGGCGCTACGCGACCGGCACGGGCTACCCCGGTGGTCCCGCCAACTGGGGCACCGGTGAGATCGAGACGATGACCTCCAGCACCCAGAACGTCTCGCTCGACGGCAGCGGCAACCTCCGCATCACCCCCCGCCGCGACGCCGCCGGCAACTGGACGTCCGGCCGCATCGAGACCAACCGCTCCGACTTCCAGCCCCCGGCGGGCGGCAAGCTCCGCGTCGAGGCCCGCATCCAGGTGCCGAACGTCACCGGCGCCGCCGCGAAGGGCTACTGGCCGGCGTTCTGGATGCTGGGCGCCCCCTACCGCGGCAACTGGTGGAACTGGCCCTCGGTCGGTGAGCTGGACATCATGGAGAACACGCAGGGCCAGAACACGGTGTTCGCCACCATGCACTGCGGCACCGCCCCGGGCGGCCCCTGCAACGAGCACAGCGGCATCGGCAGCTCCACGACCTGTCAGGGCACCACCTGCCAGGCCGGTTTCCACCGCTACCGGATGGAGTGGGACCGCTCGACGAGCGTGGAGGAGATCCGCTTCTACCTGGACGACCGTCACTTCCACACCGTGCGGGCCAACCAGGTGGACGCCACGACCTGGGCCAACGCCACCAACCACGGCTACTTCATCATCCTGAACGTGGCCATGGGCGGCGGCTTCCCCGACGCCTTCGGCGGCGGTCCGGACGCCGGCACGCAGCCCGGCCACTCGATGCTCGTCGACTACGTGCAGGTGCTGACCTCCGGTGGCGGCGGCACCACTCCCCCGCCGCCCGGCGACCGGAACGCCTACGGCACCATCCAGGCCGAGTCCTACGACGGCCAGTCCGGCGTGACGACCGAGTCCACCTCCGACTCCGGCGGCGGCCAGAACGTCGGGGCGGTGGCCAACGGCGACTGGCTGCACTTCAAGGGCGTGGACTTCGGTTCGTCCCCGGCCCGGCAGTTCTCCGCCCGGGTGGCCAGCGGCGCGGCCAACGGCGTCAGCGGCCTGGTCGAGGTCCGGCTGGACAGCCGGAGCAACGCGCCCATCGGGAGTTTCGCGGTCGGCAACACGGGCGGCTGGCAGTCGTGGCGGACCGTCCCGGCGAACATCAGCCCCGTGACGGGCACGCACGACGTGTACCTGACGTTCACCAGCGGCCAGCCGGCCGACTTCGTGAACGTCAACTGGTTCACGTTCGGCCGCTGACGCCGACCGACCGGTCGACGGGGTGGCGGCTTGTCCGCAGCCGACGCGGCCACCGGCCCCGGAGCCCGTCCCACGACCGTTTCCGGGGCCGTCCCGTTGAGGGTCCCCCTGGGGTGACCACCTCAGGGACCGCCTCCAGGACCGCCCAGCACGCCGTTCCGAGAGCCGTCCCACACCCCAGGAGCCCTTCTCAGGACCCCTTCTCAGGAGCCGTGAGCCGCTCCTGAGCCGCCCTCAGACGCTCGCTGCCGGGAGAACGCCGGCCGGGAACGGCCCCGCGGGCCACCGGTCGCGGGCGCGCCCACCCGCGGTCCGCCCCTGTCGGCCCCCGCCCCCTCCGGTCACCCCACCGGCCCACACCCCCACCGTCCCCCCGGCCACCGCACCCGGCTCCCCGCCGAAAGGGGCTCCACGCGTCCGTGGAGCCCCTTTCCGCGTGTTCGGCGCGAGCGCGCGGTACGCGCCCGTCCCGCCGGACATTCACCCGCACCGTGCCGCCGTCCGTGCCGGTCCGCGTTGCGGTCGGCCGGGGAACACGGCGGACGTGGTACCGGTTCACACAGACGAGGCGACTCGCGGGTCTTTTCGTCCACGCAGGTGACGGACCCGGCGTGCCGGGACACCCGGTACCCGGCGGAACCGGCCGGGCCCGGCACCGTCGGGGCGGCGCGGTGTGCGCGGCAGCCGGCGGGGCCTGCCCGACGCGGTGCGGAAGCGGCTTCACGACCAGGGAGTTGACGCGGAATGGCCCACGAGACGACCGAGGCGGACACCACCGGCGGCGCCACCGACCCGGGCGACGCCGACGCGGGGTCCACGGCGGCCGGCTGGTCGAACCCGCTGCGCGACCCGCGAGACCGGCGCCTCCCCCGGATCGCCGGCCCGTCCGGGCTGATCATCTTCGGGGTGACGGGCGACCTGTCCCGCAGGAAACTGATGCCGGCCGTGTACGACCTGGCCAACCGGGGTCTGCTGCCACCCGGTTTCTCACTGGTGGGCTTCGCCCGCCGCGACTGGGAGAACCAGGACTTCGCACAGGAGGTCCACGACGCCGTCAAGGAGCACGCCCGCACCCCCTTCCGGGAGGAGGTGTGGCAGCAGCTCGCCGAAGGCATGCGCTTCGTGCCGGGCGACTTCGACGACGACTCGGCGTTCAAGCAGCTGCGCGCCGCCGTGGAGGAGGTGGACGCCTCCCGGGGCACCGGCGGCAACCACGCCTTCTACCTGTCGGTGCCGCCGAAGTTCTTCCCCAAGGTGGTCCAGCAGCTGAAGAAGCACGGTCTGGCGGACGCGCCCGACGGTTCCTGGCGTCGGGCGGTCATCGAGAAGCCGTTCGGGCACGACCTGAGGTCGGCCGAGGAGCTGAACGCGATCGTGCACGACGTGTTCGAGCCCGAGCAGGTCTTCCGGATCGACCACTACCTGGGCAAGGAGACGGTCCAGAACATCCTGGCGCTGCGCTTCGCCAACACCATGTTCGAACCGGTGTGGAACCGGTCGTTCGTCGACCACGTGCAGATCACCATGGCCGAGGACATCGGCATCGGCGGCCGGGCGGGCTACTACGACGGCATCGGCGCCGCCCGCGACGTCATCCAGAACCACCTGCTGCAACTGCTGGCGCTGACCGCGATGGAGGAGCCCGCCGCGTTCGACGCGCGCTCGCTGCTCACCGAGAAGCTGAAGGTGTTCCGGGCGGTGCGGCTGCCGGACGACCTGGGCCTGCACACCGTGCGCGGCCAGTACACCGGGGCCTGGCAGGGCGGGACGCAGGTGCGCGGCTACCTGGAGGAGGACGGCATCGACGCCTCCTCGAAGACCGACACCTACGCGGCCATCAAGCTGGGCATCGACAACCGCCGCTGGGCGGGCGTGCCCTTCTACCTGCGCACCGGCAAGCGGCTGGGCCGCCGGGTCACCGAGATCGCGGTGGTCTTCAAACGCGCCCCGCACTCCCCCTTCGACGCGACCGCGACCGAGGAGCTGTGCGAGAACGCGATCGTCATCCGGGTGCAGCCGGAGGAGGGCATGACCGTCCGGTTCGGCTCCAAGGTGCCGGGCACCTCGATGGAGATCCGGGACGTGTCGATGGACTTCGCCTACGGCGAGTCGTTCACCGAGTCCAGCCCCGAGGCGTACGAACGGCTGCTCCTCGACGTGCTGCTGGGGGACGCGAACCTGTTCCCCCGTCACCAGGAGGTGGAAGAGTCCTGGAGGATCCTCGACCCGGTTGAGGCGTACTGGGCGTCCCACGGCAGGCCAGCCAGGTACGCATCGGGCAGCTGGGGCCCCGTGGAAGCCGACGAGATGCTCGCACGAGACGGACGGAGCTGGCGCAGGCCATGAAGATCGACCTGACCGACACCACGGCAAGCAACATCAACAAGGCACTGGTGAAGGGCCGCCGCGCCATCGGCACCCCGGCCGTCGGCATGGTGCTGACGATGGTGATCGTCACGGACGAGGAGAACGCCTACGACTCGATCAAGGCGGCCGAGGAAGCCTCGCACGAGCACCCCTCGCGCACCCTGGTCGTCATCAAGCGGCACGCCCGCACCCCCCGCGACCGTACGCATCCCCGGCTGGACGCCGAGGTACGGGTGGGCTCGGAGGCCGGAGCCGGTGAGACCGTGGTGCTGCGGACCTACGGGGAGGTGTCCGACCACGCCGACTCGGTGGTGCTGCCGCTGCTGCTGCCGGACGCGCCCGTGGTGGTGTGGTGGCCGGTGGAGGCACCCGACGTGCCCTCGAAGGACCCGCTGGGCGCGCTGGCCCAGCGCAGGATCACCGACCTGTACGCGGCCGAGCACGCCCTGGAGATGCTGGAGACCCGGGTGCGGTCGTACGCGCCGGGCGACACCGACCTGGCGTGGACGCGGCTGACGCCGTGGCGTTCGATGCTGGCCGCCGCCCTGGACCAGGCCCGGCTCACCGTGACCTCGGCGGCCGTGGAGAGCGAGGCGGACAATCCCAGCGCCGAGCTCCTGGCCCGCTGGCTGCACGCCCGGCTGGGGGTGCCGGTGGAGCGGGTGGAGACGGCCGGCCCCGTGGTGACGGGGGTGCGGCTGGGCACCGCGGACGGCGAGATCGTCATCGACCGCCCGGAGGGCCCGCTGGCCACGCTGTCCTTGCCGGGGCAGCCGTCGCGGCGCCTGGCGCTGAAGATCCGGCCGACCTCCGAACTCATCGCCGAGGAGCTGCGCAGGCTCGACGCGGACGAGATGTACGCGATCGCCCTGCGGGGCGACGACGCGGAGGGGGCCGCCGTCCCCGCCTGACAGCCACCACGGGACCCGGGCCGGGGCGGCCCGGCCGGGGTCCCGTTCCCCGTCCCACGGGCGTGCCGCCGGCCGCCCGCCGTGAACTCCAGGAAGTGGAACAGACATGCAGATCGGTCTTGTCGGCCTCGGGAAAATGGGCGGCAACATGCGCGAACGGCTGCGCAACGCCGGGCACACCGTCGTCGGTTTCGACACCGACCCCGCACGGTCGGACGTCGCCAACCTGGCGGACCTGGTGGACGCGCTGGACGCCCCGCGCACGGTGTGGGTGATGGTGCCCGCCGGTGAGGTGACCCAGCACGTCATCGACCAGCTGGCCAGTCTCCTCAAGCCCGGCGACACCGTCGTCGACGGGGGCAACTCCCGCTGGACGGACGACGAGCGGCACGCCCGGGAGCTGGGCACGCGCGGCATCGGTTTCGTCGACGCGGGCGTCTCGGGCGGTGTGTGGGGGCTGAAGAACGGCTACGCGCTGATGGTCGGCGGCGACAAGGAGCACGTGGACCGGCTGCGGCCGGTGTTCGAGGCCCTGAAGCCGGAGGGCCCCTACGGGTTCGTGCACGCCGGCAAGGTGGGCGCCGGGCACTTCGCGAAGATGGTCCACAACGGCATCGAGTACGCCATGATGCAGGCGTACGCGGAGGGCTGGGAGCTGCTGGAGGCCGTGGACTCGGTGGACAACGTCCGCGAGGTGTTCCGCTCCTGGCAGGACGGCACCGTCATCCGCTCGTGGCTGCTGGACCTCGCGGTGGACGCGCTGGACGACGACGAGCACCTGCGGAACCTGCGCGGCTACGCCGACGACTCGGGCGAGGGCCGCTGGACCGTGGAGGCGGCCATCGACAACGCGGTGCCGCTGCCCGCGATCACCGCGTCGCTGTTCGCGCGGTTCTCCTCGCGTCAGGAGGACTCCCCCCAGATGAAGATGATCGCGGCCCTGCGCAACCAGTTCGGCGGGCACGCCGTCGAGGCGTCGCGGAAGGAACCGTAGGGCGTGGGGGACCTGCTGCTGGCGCGGCACGGTGAGACGGAGTGGAGCAGGTCGGGACGGCACACCGGCCGCACCGACCTGCCGCTCACCGCGCACGGCGAGGAACAGGCCCGCTCGCTGGCGCCGCTGCTGGCGGGCCGGGACTTCGCCCTGGTGCTGACCAGTCCGCTGGAGAGGGCGCGCCGCACCGCCGAGCTGGCGGGCCTGACCGGGGCGGAGCCGGAGCCCGATCTGCGGGAGTGGGACTACGGCGCCTACGAGGGCGTCACCACCGCGACGATCCGCCGGACCCGCCCCGACTGGGACCTGTGGACCGACGGGGTGCCGCCCGGTCCTGAGCTGCCCGGTGAGTCGCCGGACGCGGTCGGCGCGCGCGCCGACCGGGTGCTGGCCCGGGCGGCGCGGTCCCTCGACGACGGTGACGTGATGCTGGTGGCGCACGGCCATCTGCTGCGGGTCCTCACGGCCCGCCGGCTGGGGCTGTCCGCCGCGTACGGGCGGCTGTTCCGGCTGGAGACGGGCACGCTGAGCCGGCTGTCGCTGGAGCACGGGCGTCCGGTGATCGCCGAGTGGAACACCCGCGGCCGGCCCGGTCAGGACGCGGGGCGTCTGGGGATGCCGTAGGCCCGCTGCACGTGCAGGCGCAGCACGAGTCGCCGGTCGCGGACCATGGCGGCGCGGTAGTCGTCCCAGTCGGGGTGCTCGCCCTGCACGTCGCGGTAGAGCCGGATCAGTTCCTCCACGGTGGCGTCGTAGGGGTCGCGGGCGACGGGTGAGAGGTCGGCGGTGCCCTCCGCGACCGTGTACGCCCAGCGGTCGTCGGTGGTGACGTGGTAGGAGGCCCGGGGGTCCCGCCGCAGGTTGCGGGTCTTGGCCCGGTCGTCGGTGACGGAGACGCGGACGATCCGTTCGTCGGGGTCGTAGGCGTGGTTGACGTTCGACAGTTGCGGCCGTCCGTCGCCCTTGAGGGTGACGAGCACCCCGCTGTTGCCCTCGGCGAGCAGGGCGAGCAGTGCGTGCTGAGCGGTGTCCTGGGTCATACCTCGGTCAACGGTTCGCCGGGGGCGCGCGTTCCCCCGGCCGTCCGGCGGGGTAGTCCGCAGGCACCGCACGCATGATCACGGCGCGTGCGGCGGACGACCGAGGAGAACGATGACCGTGCTGGAGCAGGAAGCCGTGCTGGAGCAAGAGACCGGGCCGGAGCGGGCCGGGCTGGACGCGGGGGCGCTGGAGCGTCTGGACCGGCACTTCGCCCGGCAGGTGGACGAGGGGCGGCTGCCGGGGTTCCTGGTGGCGGTGGCGCGGAGCGGACGCGTCGCCCACCTGACGGCGTACGGGCAGCGCGACGTGGCGGCCGGGCTGCCGGTGCGCGCGGACACGCTGTGGCGGATCTACTCCATGACCAAGCCGGTGACGACGGTGGGCGCGCTGCTGCTGGTGCAGGAAGGCCTGCTCTCGCTGGACGACCCGGTGGGGCGCCACCTGCCGGCGTTCGCCGAGCCCCGCGTCCACGACGGCGGGTCGGGCCCGCATGTGCGGACCCGGCCGGCGGCCGGACCGATGCTCGTGCGGCACCTGATGACGCACACCGCGGGCCTCACCTTCGCCTTCTACGGCACCCATCCCGTGGACGCCCTGTACCGGGAGGCCGGGCTGGAGTCCTCGGTGCTGCCGGGGTCGGACCTCGCGGGGACCGTCGACGCCTACGCGCGGCTGCCGTTGCAGTTCGATCCGGGCACCCAGTGGAACTACTCGGTCGCCTCGAACGTGCTGGGCCGGGTGATCGAGGTGGTGTCCGGGCAGCCGCTGGACGTGTTCCTGACCGAGCGGGTGTTCCGGCCGCTGGGCATGACGGACGCCGGGTTCGAGGTGAGCGGACAGCAGGCGGAGCGGCTCGCCGAGCTGTACGGGGAGACGGAGGACGGCGGTATCGCTCCCGTCGCCGGGCTGCCGCTGCGGGGACGGCCGCGGTTGCTGTCGGGCAGCGGCGGGATGGTGGCGACCGCGTACGACATGCACCGCTTCACGGAGATGCTGCGACGGCGCGGGGAACTCGACGGCGTGCGGCTGCTCGATGCGGACACGGTGGACCTGATGACCCGTAACCACCTGCCCGGCGGGGGCGACCTGCGGGCGTTCGGCAGCCGCCCGGCGCACGACGACCCCGGCAACGACGGCGTCGGCTTCGGTCTCGGCGTGTCCGTGGTGATCGATCCGTCCCGGACGCGGGAGCCGTCGTCCGCGGGCACGTTCGGCTGGACCGGGGTCGCCACCACCGCGTTCTGGGTGGACCCGGGCCGCGATCTCACCGTGCAGTTCTACACGCAGGTGCGGCCCAGGTCCTCGCACACGGTCTTCCGTGACCTCAGGCGGCTGGTGCACGAGGCGGTCACCTGACCGGAGCCTTGCCGATTGCGGCCGCGGCCGGGACGCGGCGGTCCCGGCCGGCGCCGCCGGTCAGGACGGGTGGGCCGCCACCGCGTCCAGGTGCGGCAGGTGGTGGTCCAGGCGCTCGCGCTTGGTGCGCAGGTAGGTGATGTTGCTCTCGCACGGCGGGATGAGCAGCGGGACCTGCTCGGCGACCTGCACACCGTGGCGGACCAGCGCCTCGCGCTTGCGGGGGTTGTTGGACATCAGCCGCACCGAGCGCACGCCCAGGTCCTGCAGCATGCCGGCGGCGACGGCGTAGTCGCGGGCGTCCACCGGCAGACCGAGGGCGAGGTTCGCCTCGACGGTGTCCAGCCCCTCGGCCTGCAGGGCCATCGCCCGCAGCTTCGCCAGCAGACCGATGCCCCGGCCCTCGTGCCCTCTCAAGTAGACGACGACTCCGGCCCCTTCGGCGACCACGGCACGCATCGCGGCGTCCAGCTGGTCACCGCACTCGCAGTGCTGCGAGCCGAAGGCGTCCCCGGTCAGGCACTCCGAGTGCAGCCGGACCAGGACGCCCTCCGCTCCGATGTCACCGTGCACGAGGGCGACTTGCTCGTCCCCGCGGTCGTGGTCCAGATAACCGATCGCCTGGAAGGGCCCGTACACGGTGGGCAGGGGGGCGTTGACGACGCGTTCCACGCCGGTCCGCCGCGAGGGCTTCGTGCCGAGTACGCCTACGTTTTCTGTCATGATTCTCGGGTTCCTAAGCAGAGACGAAAGGCCGTGACGATATGAGTGGTTCACCAAAGCGGTCGGCGGCATCCGGCCCGGTGCACGGTCTGTTGCCGGCGGATACTACAGAGGATGTACGCAAGCGGGGCTCCGTCGTCTCACGGCAGATCGCGATTCTTCCGGTGGGGAGCTACGAACAGCACGGCGCCCACCTGCCGTTGGCGACGGACACGCTGGTGGCCTGTGCCGTCGCGCGGGAGATCGCCGACGCGTATCCGGTGCACCTCCTTCCTCCGGTGACGATCTCCTGCTCGCACGAGCACGCTGCCTGGCCGGGGACCGTCTCGATCTCCTCCGTGACCCTGCACGCCGTCGTACGGGACATCGCCGACTCGTTGCGCCGGTCCGGCGTGGACACGTTGGTGCTGGTCAACGGGCACGGAGGCAACTACGTCCTCGGCAACGTCGTGCAGGAGGCGTCCGCGCGGGGCGAACGCATGGCGCTCTTCCCGGCCGTGGAGGACTGGGAGGCCGCCCTCGAACGGGCCGGGGTGGCCACCTCGCTGCTCACGGACATGCACGCGGGGGAAATCGAGACGTCCATTCTTCTGCACGCTCATCCCGAATTGCTCCGTCCCGGATACGAGAACGCCGATTTCGTCGCGGACGACCGGCGTCATCTGCTCACCCTCGGCATGTCCGCCTATACCGATTCCGGTGTCATCGGACGCCCTTCTCTGGGTTCCGCGGAAAAGGGGAAGGAACTCCTCGCCGCCTTCGCGGATTCCTTCGGCGCATACTTCACCCTCCTGACGGGCGAGGCCCCGCACGGTCTCTCAGGCGGCGCCCCCGGCCGCATCCCTGGCGGCGGCCCCGGCGCTCCGGGAGGCGACGCAAGCGTCACGGAGTGAGCTGTCGCCGGGACACCTGTCGGGACCGGGGGGACTCCTGACGGTGGTACGGCGGAGGCCGGTACGGACGTGACCGCGGCGGGCGCCGGTACGGACGGGGACGTGGCGGGCGCCGGGGTCGTCTGTCTGTCCGGCGCACAGACCGGCCCACAGACCGGCTCGGATTCCGGCGTGGAGTCCGGCGCGGAGTCCGGCGTCGGGCCGGCCGCTGCGACAGAGGTCGACAGGGTGGCCGGGATCGGTGTTGTTTCCGGTGCGACTGCTGCCGCCGAAGGCGTCGCGGCCGAGGGAGGCGTCGCGGCCGAGGGAGGCGTCGCGGCCGAAGCGGACGTCGCGGCCGGGGCAGGTGCCGGCGCTGAGGCAGGTGCTGGGGCCGGGGCCGGCACTCCGGCCGGGACGGGCAGTTCGGCCAAGGTCGGCACCTGGGCAGGCGCTTCGGCCTGGGCGGGCAGTCCGGCCTGGGCGGGTGCGGGGACCTGGGTGCCGGACGGCCCTGACGCGTCCGGCACCGCGGTGCGCGGCGAGGCGCACGGGTGGCCGAGGCCGCTCCCCTTCCGCGCGTCGGGGTCGGCGACGGCCCGCCGGGCACCACGCAGTCCCGCGTACCAGCGGGCGGCGAGGACGAGGAGCCCCGGCAGGCTGGCCACCAGGCACAGCACTCCGTACACCACCGCGACGGCCAGTCCCTGCCCCGCGCCGAGTCCCGCGGCGCCGAACGCCCACGCGGTGACGCCCTCCCGGGGCCCCCACCCGCCGACGTTCAGCGGCAGGCTCATCGCGAGCAGGGCCAGCACGGCCAGCGGCAGCAGGCGGCTCACCGCCGCGTCCGTCCCGGTGACCCGGGCGGCGAGCACGAACATCGCGACGTGTCCCGTCAGGACGACGAGCGAGGACACCAGCACCCCGGGACCGTTGCTGCGGGAGAGCAGGCCCTCCCGGGCTTCGGCGAGCATCCGGCGCAGGGCACGGCCGCGCCGTGACGGTGTGGCCCGGTTCATACGCAGGGCGAGGGCGACCGCGCAGGCGCCCAGCGCACCGAGGCCCACGAGCGGAGCGGCGTGCCGGACCTCGTCGAGCACCGGGGAGGGCACGGTGAGCAGCACGGCGGCACCGGCGGCGAACAGCGCGAGCTGCCCGGCCGCCCGTTCCAGGACCACGGCCCGCACGCCGCGTCCCAGGTCACCGCTGCTGCGCCCATGGTCCACGGCCCGGTGGACGTCGCCCACCACGCCGCCGGGCAGGGCCGCGTTGAGGAAGAGGGCCCGGTAGTAGTCCGCGACGGCGCGGACGAGCGGCAGCCGGATGCCGAGGCCCCGGGACACGAGGGACCAGCGCCAGGCGCTGAACACGGTCGTCACCAGTCCGACCACGAGCGCGGCGAGCAGGGCCGGGCCGTCGATCCGGCGCAGCCCGTCCAGGAGGACCCCGGTGCCCAGACGCCACATCAGCACCGCCAGGATGGCGACCCCCGCGAGGGTGCCGAGACGGGTGCGTACCACCGGGGTGTTGAGCTGCGCGAGCAGGACACGGGCCCGGCCCCCGGAACCGGGCCGACGCACCGCCCCCTCCCCCGTCTCCTGCCGGCCCGCTGCTGTCCGCGGCGCGTCGGCCGGGGTGGCCGACGGCCCGGCCGCGGGAGCGGGGGCGGGTGCGAGCCGCGTGCTCATGCGGTGCTGCCCGACGGCCGGCAGAGGGCCAGCAGGTCGGTGTGGTGGACGACCACTCGCAACTCCCCTGCCGCGCAGGCTTCCAGGCGCTCTTTCAGGTACTGCCCGGCGCGCTCCGCCAGGGCCGGACGCTCCTCGACCGCTGCGCCGACCCAGCCGCGCAGCCACTGCTCGGTCAGGGCGGCCTGCTCCGGGCCCAGCCGCCAAGGGCTCGGCGTCAGCCGCACGGTCGCGCCGTGCTCCGCGAACGCGTCGGCGGCAGCCGTCGCCGCGTCGGGACCGAGCAGACCGCCCCGGCATTGGTGGGCGTTGAACGCCTCGGTGATCTCCTGGTCCATCGGATGCGGGGCGGTCAGTTCGACGCGTCCGGCGACCGACAACGTGAGCAGGGCCGGGCAGCCCGCACCCGCGCAGGCTGCGGCGAGAGCGCCGACCTCTTCTCGGGTCAGGACGTCCAGCAACGCGGAGGCCGTGACGAGGGACGCGCCGGACAGGGCGTCCGGGGTGAGCCGGGCGACGTCGCCGCGCCGGGTCTCGACGGACACCCGGCTGCCGTCGGCGGAGGAACGGGGAGAGCCCACGGCCGCGAAGTGCAGCAGGTAGGGGTCACGGTCGTACAGGATCCAGTGCTGGGCACCGTCCAGGTGCGGGGCGAGCCAGCGGCCCATCGAACCGGTGCCGCAGCCGATGTCGTGGATGACCAGACCGTCGGCCCGTTGCGGCAGGTTCGCCAGCCGGATGCGCAGCGGGTCGAGGAGGTCGTGGGAGCGGGCGACCGCGTCGGCGGGCTCCCGCAGCTGCAGCCACTCGGGCGCGTACCGCGCCGGTTCCTCGGCTCCGGTGTCGCGCAGCTTCACGGTCGCCCGCTCGCCGGGCCGGAGCGCGCCGGGGGCAGCGGGCCGGGCCGCCGCGTCGTCGGCGGGTGACTCCGTCGGGGCAGTGGCCGCGGCTGCCGCCGGCGGCGCGACGGGGCCGGCGCCGGGGATGACGGAGGACCCGGCCGGCCCGGCCGATCCGGCAGGGGTCCCTGTGGTGTGGTTCCCGGCGTGCATGGTGCTCCCTCGCGGACCGGTGGCCGCGTCCGCGGCCTGCCGGGGTCCGGGCTGGGCCGGGATCACCCCGGCGTGCGGTGTCGTCACCTGCTCGGTCATGCGGCCCTCCGGGACTCGGCCGGCAGCCGGCGCAGGACGCCCGCCAGACTCTGGGCGGTACTCGCCCAGCCACCGAGCGCGGCACGCCGTCCGCGCGCGGCGGCCTTCAGCCGACGCCGGACGTCCGGCTCGCCGAACCAGCCGCGCAGCTCTGCGGCGATGGCGGCCGGGTCCTCCGGCGGAACCAGGATGCCCGGCACTCCGCCGTCCGGTGCGCGTCCGACCGCCTCCGGCAGCCCGCCCACATCGGTCGCCAGGACCGGGATGCCACGGGCCAGGGCCTCGGTGACCGCCATCCCGTACGTCTCGGCGTACGAGGTGAGGACCATCAGGTCGGCGGCGGCGTAGCTGGCGTCGAGCTCGGCGCCGGACCGCGGTCCGGCCAGTTCCAGCCGGTCCTCCAGTCCGTGTGTGCGGATCAGGGACCGCAGGTGGGCCACGTACTCGGGGTCGTGGGCGGTCCCGCCCACGAGACTGCACGTCCACGGCAGGTCGGCCACCGTCGCCAGGGCCTCCACCAGACGGTGCTGGCCCTTGCGCGGGGTCACGGCCGCCACGCACAGCAGCCGGGAGACCCCGTCGGTGCCGGGGGCGAGGGGCGCGATGTCGGCTCCGGGCGCGGCCACGTGGACCCGCTCGGGGTCGAGGCCGTGGTGGGAGACGAGGCGGCGGACCGCCCAGTCGCTGGTGGCGACGACCGCGTGCACCGCGCGGAGCACCGTCCGCTCGCGGGTGTCCAGCTCCGCGGCCATGGCGGGCTCCAGCCCGGTCTCGTCACCGAGTGGAAGGTGGACCAGCACGGCCAGCCGCAGGCGCTCCGCCTCGGGCACGATGATGTCCGGGACACCGCAGGCGACCAGCCCGTCGAGGAGGACGGCGGTGCCGTCGGGGAGCTGACGCAGCGTGCGGGCCAGGTGCGCACGGGCGGCGGAGTCGGGGCGGGGCCAGGAACCGGCCACGGCGTGCTTGTGGACGCCCCACCCGAATCCTGGCAGGTCGAGGCAGACCCGGCGGTCGTAGGCATTGCCGCCGCTGGGCGCGGACGGGTCGTCGACACCGCCCGGCATCACGAAGTGGACCATGCGCAGGGACATGGGGATGATCCCGTCGTTCCTGGGAGAGGACGCCTGTCGGGGAACATAACCCAGACGGGTGGTCCTCGCCCGTTCAGCGGTGGTGCCGGCGGCGGCGCCACCGGTCTCGGTGCCCGTGTGGCCGACTTCGGTGACCGTGGCAGCGGTTCCGGCGGCGGTGGCGTCGGTCGTGGGTGCGGCTGCGGCTGCTGTGGCCGGGTCCGCGGTGTGCAGGGTCGTGTCGGTCACAGCGCACGCTCGTAACTCGCCCACGCGATGTGCGACTCGTGCAGCGTGACGGTGAGCCCCGAGAGGCCCTTGGCGCCCTCCCCTAGGGCGCCCTTGTGGATGCGCTCCGCCAGCCGGTCGGCGATGACCTTGGCCAGGTACTCGGTCGACGTGTTGATTCCCGCGAAGTCCGGCTCGTTGTCGAGATTGCGATAGTTCAGCTCGCTGACGAGGGCCCCGAGTTCCTGCGTGGCGAGACCGATGTCGACGACGATGTTGTCCTGGTCCAGCTGTTCACGCCGGAACGTGGCGTCCACGAGGAACGTGGCCCCGTGCAGGCGCTGGGCCGGTCCGAAGACCTCGCCGCGGAAACTGTGGGCGATCATGATGTGATCGCGGACGGTGATGCTGAACAACGGACGACCCTCCAGGTGCGGCGCGTCTGCTCCCCGGCCGAAGTCCGCCGGGGATGTCGTGTAGTACGGCTGACTCCCTTCCCGTGTTCAGCCTCCGGTACCTCTTTTCTCAGGTCAGCGGGGCGGCCGGTTCCATGCGGTCGCCGGCGTGGTGGGGGCGGGCCGGGGGGCCGCCAAGCGGGCGTGGGTGCCCGACGGTGGGGCCGGGCGGGGCGGGCGGTGGTGTCGTGGCGGGCGGAACGAGGCGGCCCGTCCGACGACGGGAACCGTGGGTGAACGCCCCGACACCTCGGGTGGCCGGCACCGGGGCGGCTCGGTTCTGGAGCGATACCCCCGGGTGGTCCGGGAGAGGCGCACCGACACAGGTGACGCGGGCGGCGGCCGAGGGGGCCGGGGACGGCAGCGACGGCAAAGCAGCGGAACGGCAGGGCGGCCGGGCGGCAGAACCGGAGATCGGCAGGGTTTCCCGTGGGGCGCCTCGTACGCCCGCTCGGCTCCAGCGGTCAGCCGGGCTGCGGCCCCGCCGGGAGCCGGTGCAAGTGGGGCGGGTGCGTGGTCCGCGGTGCCCTGCCCCCGTTCCGGTGGAAGCCCCCGGGAGTGGACGCCGTGGGAGCAGTACGTGGTCGGGCGTGTCGGTCAGGGCGGGCGGTTCGGTCGGGTGGTGGGGCGGTCGGGTGGGCCCTTCGGCCGGAGTGAGCAGGTCGGTCGGGGCGGTTCGCGCGCCGGGTCAGTCGTTGTCGTAGCGCACGCGGTGGCACAGGGCGGGGATGTCGCCGGAGGCCAACCGGGGCATGACGTCCGGCAGTTCCTCGAATGCGGACTCCCCCGTGATCAGGGCGTCGAGCGCCGGATCGACCAGCAGGTCCAGGGCGAGGGCCAGCCGGTCGGCATAGGTGCGGCCCGCGCGAGCCGGGGAGACGGTACCGACCTGACTGCTGCGGATGACCAGCCGCCGCGAGTGGAAGGCCTCGCCGAGCGGCAGCGCGACCCGGCGGTCTCCGTACCAGCTCAGCTCGATGACCGTGCCCTCGGCGGTCAGCAGTTCCAGGGCCCGGCCGAGCCCTTGCTCGGTGGCGCTGGCGTGCACGACGAGATCGCACGCGCCGACGGCGTCCTCCGGGAGGGCGAAGTCGACGCCGAGGGCGCGAGCGGTGGCCTCCCGTGCCGGATCGCTGTCGACGAGCTGCACACGGACACCGGGGAAGCGGGCCAGCAGGGCGGCCACCGAACAGCCGACCATTCCCCCGCCGATCACCGCGATCCGGTCACCGATGAGAGGAGCCGCGTCCCACAGGGCGTTCACCGCGGTCTCCACGGTCCCGGCCAGCACCGCCCGGCCGGCCGGCATCCCGTCGGGCACCGGGGTCACCGCGGCGGCCGGCACGACGTACCGCGTCTGGTGCGGGTAGAGGCTGAAGACGGTCCGGCCCCTGAGGTGCGACGGCCCCTCCTCGACGACCCCGACGTTGAGGTATCCGTACTTCACCGGCCCCGGGAAGTCGCCCTCCTGGAACGGCGCCCGCATGGCCGCGTGCTGGCTCTCGGGCACCCCGCCGCGGAACACGAGGGTCTCCGTCCCCCGGCTCACTCCGGTGTACAACGACCGCACCAGCACGTCGTCGTCGCCCGGCCGAGGCAGCTGCACCTCGCGGATCTCGCCCCGTCCGGGCGAGGCGAGCCAGAACGCGCGAGCAGTGCGGTCCATCGAAATCCTCCTGAACGATCGGGAACCTGCACGCGTACCGAGGGGTGCACAGGCCGCGCACAAGGTAGCGGCGTTGATCAAATCTGTCACTCGGCCGGAGGGTGTTCGGTGGCCCTGAACAACAGTTACGACGCGAGGCTCGTACAGCAGGAGGCCGCCGTGGGAGCGGGCATACAGGTCCTGCTGCTGGTGCTGGTCGGCTCGGCGATCGGCATGGGGCCGGCGGGCTGGCTCACCGGTCTCGCGTTCGCCCTCGCGACCTGGGCGGTCCTCTCCCGGGCGCTGCACCGGGCCGGGTCACGTTCCTTCGGCGCCGCCAACCGTGTCACGCTCGGCCGCACCATTCTCGTCGGCGGCGTCACTGCCCTGGTGGCCGACTCCTTCCACGACTCGCCGCCCGTCTCCCTCTTCGTGGGCCTGACCGCCGTGGCGCTGTTCCTGGACGGCGTCGACGGCAAGGTGGCGCGCAGGACGGGTACGTCGACTGCGCTGGGGGCTCGGTTCGACATGGAAGTGGATGCCTTTCTGATCCTGGTGTTGAGCGTGTACCTGTCGCTGGCGATGGGGCCGTGGGTGCTGCTGATCGGCGGCATGCGGTACGGCTTCGTCGCCGCGGCACGCGTCTGGCCCTGGCTGACCGCCCCTCTGCCGCCGAGTACGGCCCGCAAGACCGTGGCCGCGCTGCAGGGCGTGCTGTTGCTGCTGGCGGGCGCGGCCCTGCTGCCGCACGCGGCCAATGTCGCGGTGGTCGCGCTGGCGCTGGGGCTGCTGCTGTGGTCGTTCGGCCGGGACGTGCTGTGGCTGTGGCGGACGTCGCGGGCCCAGGCGGCGGTGGCGGAGCAGCCCGCACGGCAGCAGCCGTCCGAGCCGGCCGGCCGACGGGAACTGGTCGCCGGCTGACGCCGGAAGCCGGGGTGCCGCCGAGCCCGCGGCAGTAGTGCTGCCTGCTGCCGCCTCGCCTGCCGCCGCCCCGTCCACGGTCGCCGGGCCCAGGGCGTGCAGGTGGGGGTCAGAGGCCGGCAAGTGAGGGCCCGGGACAGGGGATCACCGGGTTCGAGGCTTCTCGTCCCCATCAATCACGGGCCGCGAAGCCCTCACCTCGTCCTCGAACTCCGGGCCCGTCGGCAGGGGAGCGGCCCGATCCCGCCTAAGCGATTCCCGTCGCGTCGAGCAGCCGGACCAGGTCCTTGCGTCCGTACCCGAGCAAGCGGGCCCGGTGGGCCGCCATCAGTACCAAGTGCGCCACGGTGTGCGCCGCGGGGCCGTCGCGATCGCAGCCGAGCCACTCGTGCGGTTTCTCCACACCGAGGCTGGTCATGACCAGCCCGTGCTCGCGCCGGATCTCCGCGACCGTACCGGCCACCGCGTCCATCAGCGTCCTCCCCGGCCGCTCGCACTCGAGGGCGAAGCACCCCCAGTCGACCGGGACGCAGCCCTCCGGCGGTCGCCTCCGCACCTCCGCGTACCGCTCGTCCTCGAACCCGGTGGTCTCGAACTCCTCGTGCACCAACGGAAACCGGTGGTATCCCCGCGGGACCGGTGGCGGCGGGGGTGTGTACGTCCACCCGGCGTCCTCGTACAACTGCCGCTTCACCTCCTCCTCGTCGGGGAGCGTCACCGTGAAGCCGTTGGCCTCGTTGCGCCCGGTCGTCGTCCCGTCGGGATTGCGGTGGAATTGCAGACCCATCTGTGTGCCCCCGTTGCTTCCGGCTTCCGTGGTTGTTCGCAGTGACGGGAGCGGTTCCCGTCACTTGCTCGAACGGCCCGCCCGGCCGTCGCGTGCCCGTTCCCCGCAGCTTCACCTGTTCGTGTGACATGAAGCCGCAGGTTGTCCGATCCGGCCTCGAGCGCTCTCCGGCTCCTCCCGCACGGATTCCGGTCGCGGAGGCACCCCTGCCCCATCGGAGGAACGCCCGCCTCCTCTCGACAGGCGCCCGGCCGTCCCCCGAGACGGCCCGCCCTCCCCCGAGACGCCCCGCCCTCCCCGGAGATGCGCCCGCCCGCTCCCAGCAGACGCCCGGCCGTCTCCAGACAACCTCAGACCGTCCCCGCGGGCCGCCCGGCCGTCTCCACCAGCCGTCCAGCCGGGCGCCCGGGCCCCCGGGCGCCCGACCCCCGCCCGAGGCGCCGTCCCTCACTCCTCCGGCAAGTGGGCGTCCGGGGCGTCCGGGCGGTGGCTCGGGAAGCCGGACCGGCTGGTCGCCTCGTCGCGTACGCGCAGGAACTCCAGGTGCCGTTCGTACTGGTCGAGGCTGTCGGCGATGAGCTGCTCCTTGGTGTAGCCCATCACGTCGTAGTCCTGGTTGCCCTCGGCGAGCCGGACCTCGAACCGGACGTAGGTGTCGTGCGTGCTGACGGACCGGGTGGCGAAGGCAGGTGTCGTGCGTTCGACGGGCCAGACCTGGTAGAGGAACTCGTCGCTGGTGCCGATCGGCACGCGCAGGCCCACGTGGGGAAGGCCGGTGGCCTCGACGGTTCCTTCCACCACCTCGGCGTCCGTTCCCTGCTCCCGCAGTTCCTGGGCGACCTCCTCGAAGGCCGGGCGGCACACCTGGTCCACGAAGCGTCCGGCGGCCCGTCGGCCGGGGAAGGCCATGGTCCGGGCCAGCCGGTGCCGCCAACTGGGGGCTCCCGGCAGGCCGTGCTGCGTCACCGTGCGCCCGGAGAGCGATCCCGGGAGCGTGGTGACCGTCGCTTCGGCGCGCATGCGTTCGGTTCGCAACGCCAGGAAGAGGCCGGCCATGATCAGGAACATCACGAAGGAGAACGGCAGGCCCATGATGATGGTGGCGTTGGTGAGCGCCTGCACGCCGCCCACGATGAGCATCGCGAGGGTGAGCAGTCCCGTCGCCACGGCCCAGAAGATGCGCAGATAGGTGGGCGCGTCGGTCACCGGGGTGGGCAGCTCCGCGCTGAGGTTGCCCATGACCAGGGCGCCGGAGTCGGCGGAGGTGACGTAGAGCAGAAGGCCGACGAACGTCGCCAGTCCGGCGCTGAAGAGGAAGCCCGGGTACTGGTCCAGCAGGGTGTAGAAGCCCTGCTCGGGGACGTTCATGGCGGTTTCGCCGAATCCCTTGTTCCCGTCGCGCACCAGGAACAGGGCGCTGTTGCCGAAGATGGCCAGGAAGGCACCGGTGAACAGGAACGGGATGATCAGCGTGGCGGCGATGAACTCGCGCAGGGTCCGGCCGCGCGAGATGCGGGCCAGGAAGAGTCCGACGAACGGCGCCCAGGCGATCCACCAGGCCCAGAAGAACAGCGTCCACGCGTCCAGCCACTCGGTGGGCTGGTCGTAGGCGAAGGTGTTGAGCGTCATCGAGGGGAAGCCGCTGACGTAGTCCCCGACGTTCTGGACGACGGCGTTCAGCAGCCGGAACGGTTCGCCGACGACGAGGATGTAGAACATCAGCAGGGCGGCGAGGAGGACGTTGAGCTGCGACAGCCGGCGGATGCCCTTGTCCACGCCGGACGCGGCCGACGCGGTGGCCATGCCCACGGCGACGACGATCAGCGCGATCTGCGCGGCCAGCCCCTCCGGCACGTCGAAGAGGACCTTCAGACCGTAGTTGAGCTGGACGACACCGATGCCGAGGGTCACGCCGATGCCGAAGACCGTGCCGATGATGGCCGCCAGGTCGACGGTGTCACCGATCCGGCCGTGGATGCGGCGGCCGATGATCGGATAGATCGCCGAGCGGATCGCGAGCGGCAGCTTGTAGCGGAAGGAGAAGTAGCCGAGGGCCATGCCCATCAGCGCGTACATCGCCCAGCCCGTGATGCCGTAGTGGAACAGGGTCCACACGACGGCCTGACGCGCGGCTTCGAGCGTCTCCGGGTCGCCCTGCGGCGGGGCGAGGTAGTGGCTGACCGGCCCGGAGACGGAGAAGAACATCAGGTCGATGCCGATGCCGGCCGCGAACAGCATCGAGCCCCAGGTGAAGAGGCCGTAGTCCGGCTTGGAGTGCTTGGGGCCCAGCTTGACGGTGCCGTACTTGGACAGCGCGATGAACACCACGAAGACCAGGTAGAGGGTCGCCGCGACGAAGTAGTACCAGCCGAACCAACTGGAGATCTTGCCGACCGCCACACCGATGACCGTCTCCGCACCGCTCGGCGTGATGATCGCCCAGATCGAGATGGCGAGGACCAGACCGGCGGCGCCGAAGAAGACGACCGGCTTGAGCCGGGCCGGTCCCGCCGCCTCCTCGTCCGCCTGCAGGTCGTCCGGTACCGCCGCGGGATCCTTGTCTCCAGCGCTCGACATGGTCGCATTCCTCCTTCGCTGAGGCCCGGGACGTGCCATCCCGTGCGGGCGGCAACTGCCGCTGTCCACGGGCCTCGCAGGGCCTCAGGTCATTGCTCGAACGCCCCGGGGAACGGGGCACGTGGGGCGAGGCAGAGTCCTGATGCCCCGGTGGCAGCGGATCGAACCGGCCGGACCGGCTGGAAACCCACTCGGCCCCGTGGCGGATGGGGCCGGTGTGCTGCCTGGCACGCGGCCGAGGCCGCCGGGGCCCGGGCCTGTGCGACCAGCACGGACGGTGCCCGGCGAGCGGCAGACACCCGCCTGGACGGGCGGCGGTCCGCCACGCAGGCGGGATGCCGGGCCCTGGACGACACGCGCACGAGGTGCTGTGCCCCGATCGGTCCGCGCGGTCGGTGGCAGTCCTTGCGCGGCACACGGGGGCGATGGCAGTCCCTGCGCGACACGTGCGCGCGATGGCAGTCCCTGCGCGGCACACGTGGGCGGTGACGGTGCGATACACGCGGGCGATGGCGGTGCGACACGTGCGGGCGGGGTCGGCCGCCCGGCGGGGCGGGTCCCGGAGACCGGAAGCCCGAGTGCGCCGCCGGCCCGTCGCGGCCCCGTCACCGCGTCCCGCTCCCGGCGTTCGGCCCCTGCTTGCCGGTGAGGAGATCGGCGGCGCGTTCGGCGGCGAGCAGCACGGTGACCATGGGGTTGATCGTCGGCATCGTCGGGAACACCGACGCGTCGACGACCCGCACGCCCTCGACGCCGCGCAGCCGCATCTCCGGGTCGCAGACGGCCATCGGGTCGTCGGCCGCCCCCATGCGGCAGGTGCCCGCCGGGTGGTAGACGGTGTGGGCTGCGCGGCGCCCGTACTCCGAGAGGTCGGCGTCGGAGGTGACGGTCGGGCCGGGGGCGACCTCGCGGACGAGCCAGTCCTTGAGCGGGTCGGTCGCGGCGACCTCGCGGGCCAGCTTCAGCCCTTCGACGATGGTGCGTTCGTCGTGGCCGTCGGGGTCGGTGAAGTACCGGAAGTCCAGTGCGGGGTGCTCGGAGGGGTTGGAACTGCGCAGCCACATGCGGCCGGTGGAGCGCGCCCGGGGCACGTTGGGCGTCATGCAGACGCCGTGCTCCGGGACGGGGTAGCCCAGGCGCTCGGTGTTGACCGTGAACGGCACCTGGTAGAAATGGAACATCAGGTCCGGTCGCGGCTGCCCCTTGTCGAGCCGGAGGAACAGACCGGCGTCCGAGTCCATGGCGGAGTTGGGCGGCAGCGGGCCGTCCGTCTCCCAGAGGATGATGGACTCGGGGTGGTCCAGCAGGTTCTCCCCCACGCCGGGCAGGTCGACGTGGACGTCGATGCCCAGGCTGCGCAGGTCGTCGGCGGGGCCGATGCCGGACAGCATGAGCAGGCGCGGAGTGTCGATGGCCCCGGCGCACAGCACCAGTTCGCGCTCGGCGCGCACGGTGGCGGGCTCCCCGTCGGCCCCCCGGACGGCGACGCGGGTGAGCCGGCCCGACTCGTCGGTGAGGAGTCGGTGGGCCCAGGTCTCCAGGAGGAGGGTGAGGTTGGGCCGGTCCAGGACGGGGTGGAGGTAGGCCACGGAGGCGGAGGACCGCAGGTTGCCCTCCGGTTCGTAGGCCAGCGAGAAGAAGCCGGTGCCGTCGGCGAAGGGTTCGGCGTTGAAGTCGTCGATGACGGGGACGCCGGTGGCGCGGGAGGCGGCGGTGACGAAGTCCTTCGCGATCGGGTTCCGGTCGGCTTCGGCCACCGGGACGATCTTGGTGAGCAGGCGGTCCCGGTACGGCAGGATCGTCGCCGGGTCCCAGCCGGTGCAGCCCGCGGCCACCCAGTCGTCGAGGTCCTGCGGCAGCGGCATGAAACTGATCAGGGTGTTGTGCGAGGAACAGCCGCCGAGGACACGGGCACGTGAGTGGAGGATGTGCGAGTTGCCGCGGGGCTGCTCGACCGTGGTGTACCCGTAGTCGTACTCGGTCCCCAGCAGGTTGATCCAGTTGCGCAGGCGCAGGACCTGCTCGTCCCCGACGTCGCTGGGGCCGCCCTCGATCACGCAGACGCGGCAGTCGCGGTCCTCACTCAGCCGGGCGGCGAGGACACAGCCGGCGGTGCCGCCGCCGACGATGACGTAGTCGTACGAGGACTCTGCGCCGTGCGGGGTGGTGGGGGCGGCCATGGGGTGCCTTTCTTCGGGGCTGTTCGCGTGCTCTGGAGTGCTGGAGTACCGGAGTACTGGCGTGCCTTCGGGAGTGCCGGGGCTGCGCGGGCTCAGCCCTTGAACCAGCCGGAGGGTCCCGGGGCGAGGTTCTGGTAGATGTGCTTGGCCTCCTGGTACTCGCGCAGGCCCGTGGGTCCCAGCTCGCGTCCGACACCGGAGCGGCCGAAACCGCCCCATTCGGCCTGGGGGACGTAGGGGTGGAAGTCGTTGATCCACACGGTGCCGTGCCGGAGCCGCTGGGCGACGCGCTGGGCACGGCTCGCCTCGGAGGTCCAGACGCCGCCGGCCAGTCCGTAACGGGTGTCGTTGGCCAGTTCCACGGCCTCGTCCTCGGTGCGGAAGCGCTCGACGGTGACGACCGGACCGAAGACCTCGTCCTGGACGATGCTCATGGTGCGGTCGCAGTCGGCGAAAATGGTGGGCAGCAGGAAGAAGCCGTTGCTGAGGGCGGGGTCGTCGGGGCGGGTGCCGCCGGTGACGAGCCGCGCGCCTTCCTGAAGCGCGGCGGCGATGTGCCGCTCGACCTTGTCCCGGTGCTCGGCGGAACTCAGCGGCCCGCTCTCCGTGCCCTCCTCCAGGCCGTTGCCGAGACGGATCGCCCGCGCCCGCTCGGCGAGGGCCTCGACGAACCGGTCGTGCAGGAAGTCCTGCACCAGCAGCCGCGAACCGGCGGAGCACACCTGCCCGGCGTGCAGGAAGGCCGCGTCCAGCGCGTAGTCCACGGCGGCGTCGAAGTCGGCGTCCTCGAACACGATGTTGGGGTTCTTGCCGCCCAGTTCGAGGGCGATGTTCTTCGGCCCCTCGGCGGCGGCCGCCATGATGGCGCGACCGGTGGCCAGGCCCCCGGTGAAGGACACCAGGTCGACCTCCGGGTGGGAGGTCATGGCCGCGCCGACGGTCGCCCCGGAGCCCAGCACCAGGTTGGCGACACCGGGCGGGGCGCCGGCCTCCTCGATCAGCCGGATCATGGCGATCGTGGTGAGCGGTGTGGTCTCGCTCGGCTTGAGCACGAAGGTGTTCCCGGCGGCCAGGGCGGGCGCCACCTTCCAGGACGCCTGGAGCAGCGGGTAGTTCCAGGGCGCGATCAGCGCGCACACCCCGACGGGCTGGTAGACGACCCGGCTGAGCACGTCCGGTCCGACGTCCACGACCCGGCCGCCGTCCTTGCCCGCCAGTTCCGCGAAGTACCGGAAGGCGTTCGCCACGTCCTCCACGTCGATCCGGGCCTCGGTCAGCGTCTTGCCGGTGTCCAGGGTCTCGGTGCGGGCGATCTCGTCCCGGTCGCGCAGCAGCAGGTCGTGGACGCGCATCAGCACGTCGGCGCGCCGACGGGTGGGTGCGTTCGCCCAGTCCTCCTCGATGAAGGCCCGCCGCGCGGCGCGCACGGCACGGTCCACGTCGGCGGCGTCCGCCTCGTCGACGGTGGTGACGACGGAGGCGTCGTACGGGTTGACGACGTCCCGCCTGCCGCCGGCCTCCGCGCTCACCCACTGGCCGTCGATGTACAGCTCACCCATCCGGCTCCTCCTTCTCGTCCGACCGGTACCGATCGGTTCGCTCGGCCGGTCGGTGACAGGCCCATGGTGCGGTGGGGAGCGCGGGGGCGCGCGGTCACTGTTGCGTGCGGGTGGTGGGGTGACCCGGGTGGGTGAACGGCCCCAGCTCGTGGCGTGGCATGCGGGCCCGCTCAGGCGTCGCTCCGGAGAGCCTCCTGGCAGCGGACCGAACGGCCCGCGCGACCGGCATCCACATGCGCCACGGCTCCCCTCGCGCCGTGGACGGTGTGCCGCGTCACCCTCGCTGCAGCACGGTCCGGTGCACCTGGGCGAGAAGTGGCGGCTCCGACTCCCCCTCGTAGCCGAGGTGGAGTTCCTGCCGGGCCCGTGTCGCCATGACGTAGTACGACATGCGCAGGGCCGCTGAGGTGGGGTCGGTCGCGGCGTCGCGGTGCGTGTCCGGGATGACGACCGTGTCGAAACCGAGTCCCTTCGCGCTGGCACGGTGCACGATCACGATGCCGGGACGGTCGAGGTCGAGTCTTCGATAGAGAGGTCCTTTCGCCTCCGACGTGTAGAGCTGGGGTTTGAGACGAGGGGCGCGCTTCTGGATGCTTCCCAGCAGTGAGAACTGGGTGTGCTTCGAGCCTGCTATCACACCGATGCTCTTCCGCGGCTGGGCCTGCGCGAGCAGGATGAGCAGGTCCGCGGCTCCCCGCTCGTGGAAACGGTGCAGGCGCGGTGGCGGTCCCTGCCGGGCCGGCGGGACCGGTGCGCCGCTTCCGGGGTGGAAGTGCGCGGCCAGTTCGGCGATCTGCTGGGTGTTGCGGTGATTGCCGTCGAGTTCGTCCCGGGTGCACCGGCCCAGGTTGCGGGCGATCTCGTCGAGGGTGGAGTTGGTGTCGGTGAGCCGTTGGCATTCGTCGGCGAAGACGGTGGTCCGGGCCCCGATCATGCGGCAGAGCAGGTAGAACTCGGGCGGCAGGTCCTGGCCTTCGTCGACGACCAGCGTGGGCGCGTGGGTGGACGCGGGTTCGGCGGCCCGGTTGAAGAGAGCGTCCCAGTCGTACCAGCCGTCGCCACCGCGGGGTGGTGTGGCGCCGTACCACTCGGCGAGCCAGCGGTGGGCGGTCGTGACCCGGACCGACCCGTCCGCCGGGCCCAGCGCGTGCACGGTGGCCGCGAGTGTCTGGCGCAGCAGGTTCGAGTAGGTCAGCACGATCACGGGTGTGCCGGTGAGGGCGAGCATGACCGCTCGTTGGGCCGCCAGGATGCTCTTGCCGCTGCCGGGCGGGCCGCTGACCAGGTGATGGCCCTCGAAGGACAGGGCGTCGAGGCGGGCTCTCTGCTCGGGAGCCAGGTCCAGGTAGGTGACGGTCATGGGTGCTCCAGAGCGGTGGCCGCGGCGGCGCGGGCCGCAGTGACGACGGAAGCCAGATAGCCGGGGACGTGTTCGCCGCCGATGACCAGGGTCCGGTCCAGCAGGCTGTTGCCGGCCTCGCAGCTGGTCTCCGGGAGCAGGGCGCAGGCGTGGCAGGCGGCCCGGTTGAGATTGCCGAAGCCCTGCCCGGTGTGTTCGACGCACAGCGGGTCGGCGGAACACCAGGCGGCGGCCTCGGTCATCCGCAGCAGCGTCTCGGCGAGTCGCGGTGGCTCGCCCTGACGGACGAGTCCGCCCAGAGTTCCCTCAGCGTCCCCGGCGGCGGTGTACACGAGAATGCCGTACTGATCCTGGTCCGGGCGGGCATAGATCCGTTCGCGCAGACTCGCCGTCGTGTAGCCGGACTCGAACGACAGCTGGCGGATGAGGAGGTGGGCGAGGGTGTGCAGGAGCACGAACCTGGGGGCAAGTCGGGGTCCCGTGACACCCTGGAGCCTGTCCTTCTGGAACGAGCGCGCGAGGTCGGCTCGCATCCCTCCGACCCGCCGGCGCACTTCCGGGTTCTCCTCCCACTCCGTCAACGTGCGCTTGTCGAGGGTGAGGAAGAGGCCCTCTCCGAATACCTCGACGGCGGGGAGCCACTTCAGCCTCCGCGAGGTGTCGGCAGGCACGACGGTGGCGTCCGGTGAGACGCGGGTGAAGCCGGACAGGGCACGGACCTCGCGCAACCGGTCCGCGAGGACGATCCGGCCGAAGCTGCCGGCGAGGACGGACCATGGTGGAGCCTTCTCACCGGCCAGTCCGAGTGTCGTCTCGCGCAGGGCGAAGTCACGGGTGGCCGGTGGCGCGGGTGCCATGAAGGCCGCCCACTCCTCGCGGCTCAGGTCGGGCCGAGCCGGTTCCGCGGGGCCGGTGGCCGGGGCCGTGGGGCCGGCGCCGCCGGTCTCCTCGGTCAGCAGAGCGTCCAGGAGGGTGTCGTCGGCTCCGGTGTCCTCCTGGATCATCTGCCGGAAGAGTGCGGCGCGGGGGGATGCGGTGTCCCGGCACAGGGACACCCACAGGTGGTGTTCCCGCACCTGGTCGGCGACGGGGTCGTCGGCGTGCACGGGCGTGTCCGTCTCGGGGATGTCGAGCGCCGAGTGCACGACGGGGTAGTAGAGATTGCCCGCGGTGCGCTGCACGATCTGTACGGGCCTCGCGCACGGCACGGACTCGTTCGCGCGCTGCCACGGGTTGCGCCCGGAACAGCGCAGGCCGTGGGTACCCAGCACGTCGAGCAGATCGCGCGCAGCTCCACAGCCCTTGGCAGTACAGGCGACGGAGAGCGCTTCGAGCCCGGAGGCGCGCTCCGAGACACGGAACGCCAGCTTCTCGCGCTCGACGCAGTCTCCACGTTCACCCCCGTCCCTTCGGGTGTGCGCCCAGAACCACCAGTCGACGTCGCTGAGATGCCCCGCTTGGCAGATTTGCACGAACCGCATCGGCGCCAGCGTGCGCGCGGGAGAGCAGGATGGGCAACGCGGCGCCTGACCGTGCTTCTCGTCGGCGATCCGCCACCGCTTCATCCGTCGGCACGCCCCGCAGAACAGCCAGGAGGGGAAGCGGATGTACGGCGCTCCCGGCGCGTCGGCGATGTCGAATCGGTCGTTGGAGACGGCCGGTGCGGCGTAGAAACCGGACACGCCCAGACGGTCGGCGAGCCGCGCCGATTCGATCGGCTGCCGGCCGCGCGTCGGCCAGTCACCGATGCCGGTCGCGACGAACGACTCTCCCTGGATGTCGAAGACGGCCCCGACCCCGAAGGGCACCACGGTCTGCGACTGACGTACCCGGAGCGTGCGGCTCACAGGTCGGCTCCCTTCACTGTCACCTGGCATTCACGGTCGACGTTGCGCATGGAGTTGGGGGTCTCCCACAGGCCGTGGACCTGCTCGAAATTCTTCAGGAGGTGGGACTGGCCCTTGCCTTGGCTGCGGTAGTAGAGCTCGCGGCCGTCCCTGCGGGCCTGGCGCGCCAGGTCCTCCCACTCGGCGAGCAGCCCGGCGAGTTCCTTGTGCACCACGTCACCGATGCCCGGCTCGGCGGTCCCCGCCCGTGCTGCCAACTCCATGATCAGTGCCTCGGCCTCCGGCCTCCGGTCGAGGATGTCCCCTGCCCGGTTCTCGGCGGCGAGGCCAAGCCGGTGGCGTACGAGGACGACGAGCACCGCGTGCAGGGCACGGCGGCGGGAGGGCACCGACCAAGGGGTGACGCTGGTCGGCTCGACCTGCCGGTAGAGGGCCCGGTGGTAGACGTCGAAGGTCTCGTAGTGGGAACGGTCCCTGGGGCGGGTGGCGTTGAAGAAGGTCACCACGAGACCCGGTACGGAGTGCCGTCCCACTCGACTGGTGGCCTGGATGTACTCCGCCGTCGTCTTGGGCTGGCCCTGCATCAGCATCAGTGCGAGACGCTTCACGTCGACGCCGACGGAGAGCATGTTGGTGCAGGGCAGGAAGGACACTGACTTCGCGTCGTCCCAGGGCTTCTCCAGCCGGTCCAGCAGCACGGGCTGCTCGGAGCGCGGAAGGTTGCTGGTGAGTTCCTCGACCTGGTGGTCCGGGAGGGGACGGACGCCGCTGCCGGAGTCCAGTCCGGCGAGTTGCGCGGGAATGTCGTCGGCGGCTGCCGTGACGGTGCGGCCGAGTTCGCGCAGGCTGTGGTGGTAGGCGACGAGTGTCCAGTAGGCGTCACGGTGTTCTTCCGGCAGCTCCCACGTGCCTTGGAGCAGGGCGGCGGAGGTGGCCACGGAGGCACGGCCGGCTGTGTGTCCCTGCGCCATGACGCCGACGTAGCGCCGTCCCGGCCGGCTCGTGTCAGGCTCGGCGAAATAGGAGTGGCGTGCGTCGAGTCCGGCGGGTGGGAACAGCTGGACGTCTCCGCCGTACAGGGCGCGGACCTGTTCGCCGGAGCGGCGG
The DNA here is from genome assembly GCF_056323165.1 of Streptomyces sp. 3-6. Classification (NCBI taxonomy): domain Bacteria; kingdom Bacillati; phylum Actinomycetota; class Actinomycetes; order Kitasatosporales; family Streptomycetaceae; genus Streptomyces; species Streptomyces sp. 3-6. Next base: position 30,071 of record NZ_JBWHZP010000017.1, on the reverse strand, counting down.
ATGGTGGCGGTGGACGCCACCACCTTCGGTCCGGTGCCGTCCGGTGCGGTGCACAGGCCGAGCACAGCAGCCTCGTAGAGACCGACGGTGGTACCGAGCGGGCCGGTGAGCAGGTGCAGTTCGTCCTGGATGACCAGGGATGGGGGCCGGTGCGTGCTGCCACCTCCGAAGAGTCGTCCCGCGCGGGATTCCCAGGCCAGTCGGGCGAACTTGTCCACCGTGCCGAGGACGAAGGTCGGCGGCCGGTCGTACAGGTGCTCGTCCACGACGGCGACGGGCAACTCGTCGTGGAAGAGGCATTCGTCCCTTGGGCAGAAGAAGGCGAAGGAATCCGCCGCGGCGCGCACGCCGTAGTCGCCGATGTCGGGCGACTTGCGCGCGGGCAGGATCCGTGTGCCGCACCACGGGCAGCGGTCGAGGATGAACACGTCGTCCGGGGTGGCGGCCGCCCGCGCGGTTTCGAAGTCGCGGCGCGCCTTCTCGTAGCTGTTCGCGGTGGTGGCCTCACCGACCCACAGGCCGATGGAGAAGGGTTCGTCGCCGTAGGTGGCCGGGTCGGCGCGGCGCATGGACTCCAGGGCACACACGGTGGTGGCTGCGCGCTGGAACTGCTGGGTGGTCAGCAGACTCAGGGTGTAGCGGCTGAGCACGGCGGTGCCCCCGCCGTCGGGCGTGCTCCGGCGCAGCACCATCACGAACGCGGCCAGCAGCAGGTACGCCTCGGTCTTTCCCCCACCGGTCGGGAACCAGATGAGGTCCGTCACTTCGCGGTCGGGGTGGCAGGGATCTGCGGCTCCTTCGACGGCGAGCAGGAAGAACGCCAGCTGGAAGGGGCGCCATGCGCCATCCGGATACGGCTCCGGGTCCGGCGGCACGCCGTTGTCATGTCGGGGACGTCGGGAGCCGGCGAGGTCGGCGGCCGTGTGACGCATCTGCAGCGCCATGGCGTGGTTGGCGGCTCTGAAGGCGTTCAGCAGTTCGGGGCGCGCGGGATCGCACAGCGTGCGCACGCCGGATTCGATGCGGGACACGGCGGTGGCGATCCGTCCGAGGACACGGTCGGCTGCCGCTCGCCCCCATTCGGGTATCTCCGTGTTCAGCTGTCCGACGTACCAGGCGCGGTAGGCAGCAGCGAACTCCTCCAGTTCCTCTCGCAATTGCTCCATCGGTACGGCGGGGTCGGCGAGGTGGACCAGGTCGAGCACCGGTGTTTCGGTGAGCCCGGCGGCCTGTACACCGGTGACCTCGGCCTCCGGCATCACGGCGGCCCGGAGCCCGGTCACCGCCCGACCGTCCCCGTCCCGCAGTTCTTCGACGGCGCACCCGTGTCCGACGGCGTGGGTGCGCACGTGCCGGTACTGGAGGCGCAGTTCCTGTTCCTCCAGGTCTCGGCTGGCCAGGCGCACACTCGGGTACTGGAGCACGGTTCCGTCCACGGGGCGGGCCTTCAGCTCCACCTGGAACAGCATGCGGTCCCAGTGGGCCTTCCTGCCGAGGGCGAGGTCCTCCCGGGCGGAGTTGACCAGGGCGACCGTGACGAGCTCACCGTTTCCGAAAGGGCGCCGCGTGACGCGGAGTTCGGCGCGTCCGTCCAGAACGGAGACGGAGCCGGTGCCAGGACCAATCAGGTGCGTCCCGTCCGGCAGCGGGGCCCGCTGCCACGTGCGTCCCCGGCCGCTGGGGGACCGGGTCTCGTAGCGGGCGGCGGAGCACTCGACCTCCAGGGTCCTGGCGTCGGTGTAGAAGCTGAACCCGAGAGATGACGGCAGCCACGAGTTGGACTCTGGTATGGGATCGTCCGCGGGTGCGGTGTCCTCGGCTCCGCGTTCCGTGCCGGAACCTTCGAACTCCTCTTTGGAGGCATCCAGTTGGCCGAACAGGTCGGCTTCCTGCGGATAGAGGGTGCCCATGAGGTACTGCCGGTCGGGGGGCGCGTCGAGCGTCTCGTAGTCTCCGTTGACCGGGCCGACGAGTTGCCGCCGCAGGTAGGAGACGAGTTCCTGTCTGACGTCCATGACATTCCTGGTGATCGAGAAGGGAAGAAAGGCAAAGGGACGTGGCCGGCATCAGGGTGACCGGCGCCAGCGGTCGCGGAGGATGCCTCGACTCCGATCGGCTTCCTGAGCCGCTGCCAGCTGTGCCTGTGTCTCGCTGAGCCGTGTCTGGAGGTCGGTGATGCGTAGCCAGGCGTTGTGCTCGTGCTCCGCTATGCGCCGTGCCGCCTGCTGCTCGGCCTCGTCCACGCGCCGACGGGCCGCCTGGACCGTCCTGTCACGCTGCTCGAGAGCCGCTTCGGCATCCCTCAATCGGGTTTCCAGCTCCATGACACGCAGCCGGGCGCCCTGTCGGTACTCCTCCCGCGCGGAGCGTGCGGCGTTCACCTGCTCGGTGAGGGCCGCTTCGGTCTGCTGCGCCCGGTCGATCAGCTCGGCGATCAGCGCCTGGGCGGCTCGTTCGCGTTCGGCGGCGGCCTCACGGGTCTGGCTCAGCTGCTGTTCGAGCTGCGCGATGCGGGTCTCAGCACCTTCCCGGTATTCACGCAACCGCCGTTCGAGGGCACCGGCCCTCTCCCGTTGTTCCTGTGCCGACCGTGCGGCCTCCTCGGCCCTCTCCGCTCTGTTCAGCAGCGCTCTGCGGGCATCGTGGTGCTGTGCCTTCAGTCGCGCGGCTTGCTCCTCCGCAGCGGCTCGGACACGCCGCTCCCGCCGGAGCATCAGGACGTCCATGCGGGCGAGCAATACCTCTTCCCACGCACCGATTTGCTGCTCGGCGGCGGCTCGGACGGCTGCGACCCGTTCGTCGGCGGCGCTCCGTTCCTCGCCCAGCCGTCGCTCGTATGCGCGGTGCGCGGAGGCACGTCGGGCCTCGCATGCGGCGTGGTCGCCGGTGGTGGGCGGCTCGCCGGCATTCGGCCGCCGGACGGCGGGGTCGGACGGAGCGGAAGCCGGTCCGGGGCGCTCCGCTGCCTTCCGGTTGGGCGCCGTGGTCACGGTGGAGCCGTCGTCGTCCCCGGCTGCGGTGTCCGCCGTCAGAGCTGCGCGTGCGGCCTTGAACTCCCGTAGCGTATCGCTGATGGCGAGGCGTGCTCGCGCGTCCACGAGCGGGGTCGCGGCGAGGTACCGCCGGGGTGTCTCTCCCGCCAGCCTGTCCGCGGGCGACTCGAAGAAGTGCTCCGGCCGAAGGCCCCGCGCCCTGACCGCGGTGAAGATGTCGACGAGTGTCTCGAGGGCCAGGACGACGGGGCGGTCCAGAGTCCCCCGGTGCCGCGCGGCCCGGGCCACGGAGGCGGCGGCCGACGGGCCGAGGAGGATGGACAGTTGCAGCTGCCCGAGAGCAAGTAGAGCGTACTCGGCGCGCCAGGCCACTCCGCCGCCGAGCGGGGGCTCCCTGAGTGCCGTGGCCTTGTCCCAGTCGGCAGTGGTCTGCGCGGGGCCGGTGGTGTCCCCGTCCGTGTCGCCGCGGTCGACGGGCGGGGCGGCCACCGGCATGTCCCTCACCGTTTCGAGTTCCGCACCCCTGCCCGAGGGACCCGCCTCGGGGCCCGCCGGAACCAGCTCGGGACTGCGGAACTCGGCCTCCTGCGCGTCCGTGACCCCAGTCGCGACAGGCGCGGTGCCCTCGACAGCGAGGAACTCCCGCAGGGCGTCCCGCACGGCCAGGCGCGACTCCCTGTTCACCAAGGGGCGGCGCAGGAGGTAGTCGCGGGGCGTCACACCCACGAGCACCTCGGCGGGGCGATCGAAGAAGTCACCCGGCCGCCCTCCTACGGCCACCAGGGCGTCGAGGACGCGACGCAGCACTTCGAGTGCCGTCATCACGGGCCGCGACAGGCGTGTGCTGCCGCTGACGCGCGTGGCCGGCTCGCCCGCCGGTTCTCCCAGAAATGCCGTGAGGTCGTTGTCGCCCAGTCCGGCCCGAGCAAAGTCGACGAGCCATGAGATCTGGTCGACGGGCGCCTCTGCCAGGCGGCAGGCCCGGCCCCAGTCGGCGTCGACGGCCTGTTGCTCCACCGGAGGACGGGCCCCGGGCCGCGCGCACGGCGACTCCGGGACGTTCGTCGCGGTGGAGGTCTGCGGTGACGGTGATTCCTGCGGTTCCCGCGGGTGCCACTGTTCCTGCGGTGCTTGCCGTTCCTGCGTCCCGGACTCTGTGTCCAGCAGCTCCTCCACCTCGACGGCCCCCGCCGCGGGTCGGTCGTCCGCCGACCGCACCAGTCTCTCCCGGGCCAGGCGTTCGGCCCTCGCCCGACGCAGGGCCAACCGAGCCCGGGCCGTCCGGGCGGCGCGGGTGGCCCGGGCGATCCGCGCGGCCTTCTTGGCCTCGGCCGCGCGGACCGCCTCACGCTCCGCCCTCGCGCAGGCGGCGTCCAGACCGACAAGGCCCGCCTCACGCAGCCGCACTCTCAGCGCGGGCTTCGCCTTGCTCTCGATTTGCCGGATGCGCTCCCTGGTCACGCCGAACTCACGACCGAGGTCGTCCAGCGTCGAGGGTTCGTCCCCGTCGAGGCCGAGACGCCGTACCAGGATGCGTGCCTCCCGCTCGGGGAACGTGGCCACGAGGTTCAGTACGTCGTCCACGTACAGGGCACCGATCACCTGCTGCTCCACTGACGGTGCGACGTGGGTCTCTGCCACGAAGTCGGCCAGGGTCGCCCCGTCGCCGATGACACGGTCCAGGGAGTCGGTGCGACGGGTGAGGCGTCGGATCTCGCGCACCTTCTGCAAGGTCATGTCACACCGCACGGCAACCTCGGCGTCGCCCGCCCGGCGCCCTTCGGACAGCAGTTCACGCTCGGCCTTGGCCACCTTCCGCATCTGCTCATGCATGTGCACGGGGATCCGGATCAGCGCGCCCTCATCGGCGATGCCGCGACTGATGGACTGCCTGATCCACCAGGTCGCGTACGTGGAGAACTTGAAGCCCTTGGTGGGATCGAACTTCCGGACAGCCCGGAGCAGACCGAGGTAGCCGTGCTGGAGGAGGTCCTCGTAGTCGAGCCCCTGGTCGAGGTGGGACCGCACCAGGGAGTGGACGAGTCGCTGATTGTGCTCCACGAGGCAGGTGCGTGCCCGCATCCTGAGGTCGTCCGCCGGGAGGGCCTTCAACTCGTCCTCGGTCGGCTCCTGTGCGATGCGGTCCGGCCCGCCCCGCAGGAGCACGGCCAGGCCCACCTCAGCCTGCGCGCTCAGCAGCCGCCTTCCGGAGCCACGCACCCGTCGGTCGGTTTCCAGCACTGTGTGTGCTGCGGCCACCGCTTCCGCGAGGTTGTCCCAGTCCACGAGGTCGGTGGCCCCGTCGCCTTGCGGTACGGGGCCGTTGCCCTCGTAGCCGGCCGAGTTCGGGGGATCGGAGGCCTGTGGGTCCTGGGCATCACCGGCTGGTGAGACGTCGGTTTCGGGGCCGGTCGGACCGTCGGCGTGTCCGTCGGGCGCGGACGGGTGCGGTTCCAGGGCGGAGACCGATGCGTCGGTACCCGGATCTCCTCGGGCGGTACGCACCGGCGTGGTCGCCCGTAGATGTGCGGCTTCGAGCTGGTTGAGTCCCGCCAGCCGAACCACGCCCTCCACGACGCGTGACGTCACGCGACCCTCGTCATCGGCGTACCGGGCCAGCAGCGCACGGAGCGGGCCCAGCCAGGGGAACACACTTTCCCCGCCATCCCCTGCAACCTTTTCACCATCAGGGTTGTCGGTTTCTGCATGCATGTGTGTTTCCTCCACGGGCAGCCCCATCCGGGCCAGCTCGTGACGCAGCCGCTCGCGTTCGGCTTCCCCCAGCGCAAGGCTCCGCACGCCCTCGTTGAAGGCGGCTTCCGGCACTACGCCGTCCATGGCCGCCCTCCGCAGTCGGACCAGCAAGTCACCGAGCGCCGTACGCAACCCCGAGGCCCCGGAGCCGTCCACACATCCACGCGCCACGCCTCTCCCTCCCACCCCTTCGCGAGCCAACGTAGAGGGCATGCGTTGATAATGTCAACGAGTATGTAACTACGCACTGAGCGGCTTTCGTGTACCTTGGTCGTGCCGCTGATCGCCCCGGTCGTGACGGGTGGATCCGGCGACGCATGAGGACGTTCCGTCCACCCGGGCCCGACAGGTCGCGGAACGCGCATGACGCTCCCTGTCCCGCGACCACGGTCCTCGACATCCCTGTCGCCCTGGGCCGGGCCCATGTCCCGAGGCGACGTCACCGGACCTCTACGCATGCACTCGCAGGATCCGAACAGCGGTCACCGACCGCTCCCCGTGTCCGTCACCCCCATCCCGACCACTTCCCCCACGGCAAGCCACACAGGAGCAGCGATGGACAACGAGATCCAGCTCATCAGCGACGGCGACGGACTGGCGGCCATCGGGAACCCGACGGACGTGGACCGCTTCCTCACCTCGGAAGGTCTGCCGTCGAAGGACCTCGGACTGCAGCGACTGACGTCCGGGTTCGGCACCGGCGCCGCCTTCGCGCAGGTGGGCTCGGACTTCGTCACCGAGTCCGGACGCTGGGTGAAGCTGACCAAGGAGTCCGCGGAGCGTGTCCGGAAGTTCGGGCTGATGGAAGGCAAGTCGCCAGGCGTCACCCATGCGATGGTGGGGAGGCCCGGATCGATCAAGAACTGGCTCCAGGTCGACAAGGGGGCCGGCTCCTTCCTGACCAACCCTGCGCGGCTGGCCGGCGCCGCAGGGCTCATGGCCCAGCTCGCGATGCAGCAGACGATGGACGAGATCACCGACTATCTCGCCACGATCGACGCGAAGGTCGACGACGTGCTCCGCGCCCAGAAGGACGCCGCGTTGTCCCGCATGATCGGGATGGACCTCGTGATCGAGGAGACCATGACCATTCGGGAGCGGGTGGGCGGAGTCTGCGAGGTCACCTGGTCCAAGGTGCAGACCGCGCCCACCACGGTCGGGGAGACCCAGGTGTACGCATTGCGTCAACTCGACCACCTCGCCGACGCCTTGGACAACACAACCAAGATCGGTGACCTCGCCGCGACGGTCAGAGAGATGGAGCCCAGAGTTCGGGAGTGGTTGGCTGTACTGGCCCGCTGCTTCCAACTGCAGGACGCGATCTCCGTACTCGAACTCGACCGGGTGCTGGCCACTCATCCCGATCAGCTGGACCGACATCACCTCGGCCTCCGGGCTGCCCGGCAGAACCGGCTGAATCTCATCTCGCGCAGCACCGAGCACCTGGTGACACGGATGAACGCGGCCGCCGAGGCGGCCAACGCGAAGGTGTTGCTGCATCCGGCCCAGTCCCCTGCTGTGGTTCAGTCGAGCAACCAGGTGGTGACCGGCGTCCATGACTTCCACGCACGACTCGGGATCGAGTCCGGTCGCCGGTCATCGCAGGCCAGGCGATGGGTGGAAGCCGCAACCGAGGTGAGGACCAAGGCTCTCCGAACCGGAGTGAAGGGCGTCAGTACGGCGAGGAATCTCAGCACCGAGAGCCTCGACCGGGCCAACTCGGCCAGGATCAGGATCTCCAGCGAGATCGCCGAGCGAGCACGCCGCCTGCGCGGGGACGACAAGGGGCCCGACGCGAGCAATGGATGAGCATCGACCGGGCACACGTCACGAGCGGTCGAGTCACCGACCGTGCTCCACACGACCGGCCTTCATCACCGTGCGGCTCCCACCAGGCCCGCGAAGCGCCCCCGCCAGGACCAGGCGTCGCGCTCAGCGACCTGCGCACCCTGGGCCTGGGACCGGCGGTCGGATCGACGCCCGTTCGCCGTCGGCCGTCATCGCTCGACGTACGCCACGTACCGCAGCCGACTGCGCACCTTTGCTACGCAAAGCGGCCCATAACTCTCCCCTTGTCGTCTATTGTTGCGCTTCCAGTGAAGGAAACGTGAAGATTCTCGTCACTTCGTTCATGCGGCGGGGGCACACAGGACGCGCCGTCGCCCTGCTCCTCGTTCACTCGGCTCTGCACAAAGTCCCGGTTCCCCCGGGCGAGGGTGAGGAATGACCACGGAGACACATCCGGACAGGGTGGTGGCGGCACGTCACCTGGAAGACGCGGCGCGAGCCCCCGCATTCGCCCCACGCGCCGATGAACTGCGCTTACTGGCACGGGCCCTGGACTCCACCGACGCGGACGCCCTCGATGCCTGGGCCGATCTGGACCTGATGAGCCACTTCGGGCGGCCCGACAGCATCGCCGAGCCCGGGGAGTCCCGCCGAGGGGCCCGCCTCGACTCGGGACTGGACTGGGTGCTGGGAGCGTTGGTCTTCCTGCCCCTGCTCTTCACCTGGTTCGGCCTGTGGCAGGCGTCGAGTGCGTACGGAGCACTCACCGGCGACGACCCCGAAGCCGCCGGGCGCCCCTTCCTGCAACTGTGGCAGTCCGGGTTCGACGGGCACCTGAGCGAGGCGTATCGCTTCGGTCACGTGGCCGTGGGCGGGTGCCTGGCACTGGTGATGCTGGTCGTCCTCACGGCCGTGCACGGTTACCGGCGCACCAGCGCGGACCGTCGCGAGGAGCAGGCACGTGACCGTGCCACGGCAGCCCTGTCCCGGCTGGTACCCGTTCTGACGCACGCTCAGCTTGCGCTGAACGAGCACCGGTTCGCCTCCCCGCAGCGTTTCGCCGCAGAGCTGAACTCGGCGGCCGGACGACTGCAGCGGCTGCACACCGAGGCCATCACGACCCAGGAGGCGCTCAGTCGGGCCGCTGAGTTGGTCAACAAGGCTGCCGACAAGGCGGAGCAGCGTCTCTCCCAGGTCGAGCAGTACGTGCGGCCGATCGAGAACGTGGTGCTGCGGATCGAGGAGACCGTCCGGGAGAGCGGCACGTCCGTCCAGGCCGCTGTCCAGGGACTGGACGGTCCACTGACCCGGGCGGGCCGGCAACTGGCCGATGCCGTGAGTGGGCAGACCGGTGTGCTGGACAAGGCATTGGTGGAGCTGAAGGCGGCGGGTGACGACATGCGCGACGTGCTGTTCCGTGCCGCCGACCGGCTGGAGACGGCGGTCGGTGACAACGGCAACCATGTTCGCGGTGCCCTGTCCGACGCGGCGCAGCAGGTCGAGGAATCGCTGACCGTTCTTGCCGCCTCGCAACGTGCCTTCACCACCGGCGTCGAGGGGGTGGCGGATCTCAACGGCCGCTTGCTCGACGACCTCAACACAGCGGCCCACCGGACGGGCGAGGCCGCCGAGGCTTCACGGGCAGCCCTGATCGGTGTCGAAGCGCGCAGCCGTGCCGTTCAGCAGACGACGGACCGCTTCGTCGCCGTCGCCGACGTCCTGGAACGGGCCCTCCGGGAGACGGAAGCCGCACGGACCCAGGCGGAGAGGGCACGCGCGGGTGCCGAGGCTGCCCAGCGGCGCGCGGAGAGCGAGCTGCGACAGGCCGGTACGCTGCCTGCCGGGATCGGAACGGAACAGTGAGCGCGCTGAAGAGGCGCTACCGCTTCGCACCTCTTCACCTGGCAGGTTGGCTCTTCGCCGACATGCTGCTCGTCCTCGCCCTGGTGTCCATGGGAGACCGTGGTGATCCGCTGGCCGCGCGAGCCGCGACCGACCCCACCACGTCGGCGGATGCCACACCGTCCTCCGAGCCCAGTCCGACACCGACCGGACCTCGGTCGGTGGCACGCAAGCCGGTGAGGATCCATCTGACCGCAGCTCCCGGCGACAACCAGCGGATGGTGCAGCAACTCCGTGCCTCCACCGCCACGTACCGGGGACGTGAAGCCGCCTTCGTGCTGACCTTCGGGCAGGCCTCGGAACCCGGTGAGGGTCAGGCTTACGCACGGGAGGTGAACGAGGCCCTGCGAAAAGCGCGGCCCGACATGTTCACCGACGCGAGGACACGGGACTTCTGGGCCGGTGGCTCCTCGGGCGCGGCCGACCTGGAGATCTACTTCTACACCCGTTGACGGCCCCGCCGTTGTCAGAACTCAGGAGAACCCATTCCATGCAGCTTCTTCCCTTCTACATGGTGTGCGACGAGTCCGGTTCCATGGCCGGCGGCGGTGTGGGCGCCATCAACACGGCGTTGCCCGAACTGCACCAGGAGATCAGCACCAACCCGAGTGTCGCGGACAAGACCCGCTTCGCTCTCATCGGCTTCTCCACGAAGGCCTCCGTGCTGCAGCCGCTCGCCGATCTGAGCGAACTGACGCAGCTTCCCTCCCTGTCAGCGGGTGGGGTGACATCGTTCGGTGCCGCTTTTCGGCTGCTGAAGGACACCATCGAACAGGACGTCGCCGCGCTGAAGGCGCAGGGCCACGAGGTGTACCGTCCGGTGGTCTTCTTCCTCTCCGACGGCATCCCCACGGACGAGGGCTGGCGCACCGCGCTCAAGGAGCTGAACGCCTTCCGCTACGCGCCGAAGATCATCGCCTTCGGCATCAGCGACGCCGACGCGGCGACCATCACCGAAGTCGCCAACTTCAAGGCGTTCATCCAGCAGAACGACTCCATCTCACCGGCCGTGGCACTGCGCGAATTCGCTTCGAGCCTCACCCGGTCCATCGTCAGTTCGGCCACCAGTATGGCCGCCCAGGGCGGGGAAGGCTTCCAGCTCCAGGTGGACGAGCAGGTTCCCGGATTCACCAGCCTCTCCCTGGACAAGCTGTGAACGGCCCGATGCCGTACGGAGGAGCCCACGGGCCGGACGAGGTAGACGAGGCAATGCGGGGTCCCGGGACCCACGTCGACCGGGAGAATCTCGACGCGCACTTCGAGGGCCTGCCGGACGGCGTCGTGGTCCACGGTGCGCGCGTTCCCGGGCCGGCAGGTCCGCCTCAGCAGACTGTGCCCCCGGCTGTGGAGCGCCCGGTGCCCTCCCCCACGTCACCGGGAGACGCTCGGCTGCCGCGTGGGGTCCCGGTACACGTCGGCGTGCGCCCGCCGAGCTATCCGCCCCACCCCCTGCAGTGCCCCTCCGTCCGGGACGGTGACGTCTTCGCGGCCTTCACACCGTCGGTGCTGCTCGACGGGGCTCAGGTCGGACGGCTGACGGTACGCGCGGCGTCCCTGCGCGGGGACTCCCACAACTGGGAGGGCAGCTGCCGTCAGGACGCCATGACGGTGGCGCGCATCGGGCCACCCGAGGCGGAGTTGCTGCTGCTGGCGGTCGCCGACGGAGTCGGCTCTGCACCGAGGTCGCACATCGGCTCGTACCGCGTCACACGCCAGGCGGCCGTTCACCTGGACAGGGAAGCTGCGAGCATCCACGCGTCCTTGAACGCACGGGACGAGGGTGAACTCCGGGTGATCGCCAACAAGGCGATCGCAGGGGCGGTCGGCGAGCTGCGGCTGGGCCCTGAGCATGCCACCACCCTGCACGTCCTGCTGGTCCCGACCGACTCCCGCATCCGCGAACGGGTCCTGTTCAGCGTGGGGGACGGCGGACTGTTCGTCCTGCGGGCCGGTCAGTGGCACCAGGCCGAGCCCTCGGACGACGGGACTCTGCTGGACACCCGTACCGAGGCGCTTCCCCACGCGTACCGCAGCGTCAGCGCGATGGTGGTGTCCAGCGAACCGGGGGAGGTACTCCTCCTGGGCACGGACGGCATCACCGGTCCGCTCACTCAGCGCGACCCCCACTTCGCGCGGCACCTCGCGGACGCGTGGGGCGGTTCCGCAGTACCCTCGCTCTCCGACTTCCTCTGGCAGGCCCAGACGCGGGCCAAGTCCTATGACGACGACCGAACGGTCATCTGTGTCTGGGAGGGCGCCGGGTGAGCGCCGAGGACGGCAAGGACATCACACGCTCGTCCCTCACCCTGGGGGATCGCGTCGGCAGTGGCGGGCAGGGCGACGTACACGCGGTCTTGGGCGGTCCGCTGCTGTTCAAGGAGTACAAGGGCCCCGCCGCTGTCAACGGCACGGCCCTGTCCGAGCTGGTCGGGCTGCGGCAGGGCTTGGGCCGGACGGACAGGGACCGTCTCGACGGCCTGGCAGCCTGGCCGCTGTGTCGCGTCGTCGAGGGCGGACGCACGCTCGGCTTCCTCATGCGGCACGCCCCCGCCCACATGACGTGGCGTACCGCCGCGGGGGCGACGAAACTGCTCGAACTGCAGTACTTGATCCGGCCGCCGAAGGCCGCCTGGCAGGAGGTCGTCCAGCCCGATCCGGAGCAACGCCGGGCCCTGGCCCTGGCCTGCGTCGAGGCCATCGGCTGGTTCCACGACGCCGGTCTGGTGATCGGCGACATCTCGCAGGCCAACGTCCTGTGGTCCCTCTCCCCCCGGCCCGCCGTCCACTTCCTGGACTGCGACGGCTTCCGCCGGCTGGGACGCGCGGCTGTCCAGGCTCAGGCCGGCACCCCGGACTGGAACGACCCGATGGCTCCGTCCACCGACGCGACGGTGGACACGGACGCCTACAAGACCGCTCTGGTGGCCGGACGCATCGTCGCCCAACGGCCTTACGTGCTACCCGGCCAGGCCCTGCAGTTCGTTCCCGGCTGTCTCGACGACCGGCAGGCCGACGGCGTGCGGAGGCTCTTCGAGCAGGCCGCCGGCGAGCGCGGCACGCGGCCGCGACCGGGCGAGTGGCAGACAGCGCTGAGCGATCGTGGTGTCATCACCCTGAACGCTGCCAGGCCCCGGGTCCGGCCTGCCATCGATCACACGGTTCTGGACGGGGCGCGCAACCGGACACCGATCCGGCTGCGGGGCCCGGTGCAGTAGCGGGCTCTGCCCCGGGGCCACCGACCGCCGGGGCAGAGTCCTCACCGCCTCGACGACGCGATGCATGATCCCTGGGGCCGGCGCGCGCGTCCGTCACACCGCCGCGCCACCGACCGCCACCGCCTGAACGCTGCCGACGGGCACCGACTGCTCACGTACGCCGAGGGCCGCCGCCCCGGCAGTCGGGCCGGTGCCGTTCTCATCGTTCATTCACCCGCAGTTCGGGGGAGCCGGCCACTGGTCGCTGGAGACCCGTGGGCCGCACGGAACGCGCTCCACGACATGGGCCATCGCCATGGACACCGCCGTGCGGCCCGATCGGGTGGTGACCCGGCGCGCAAGCCGGCCGGGCTGGCCGGACTGCTGTCGTTGCTCGTTCTCGGCCCTGCCGCCATGCAGGGGCCGCTTCCGTCGAACAACACCACACACGTACACGTTTTCCAGCAGACACGGCTGGCGGACGTCACGGTACTCGGACGCGGTCGGCCCGTGCCCGGCTGGCGGCCGAGCCGCCTCAACGCCCGGTACCACCAGGCCCTGCACCTCGCGCGGGCCGTCCTCGACGACGCCTCTCCGGAGCACGGGCCCGGCGGGTTGCGCACCCAGGGCTTCCTGCTGGACATGAACCGGCTGTTCGAGGATTTCGTGACGGCCGCCCTGCGTGACGCCCTGCACGGGACATACCACACCGTGCGCTTCCAGGACGGTCACCACCTCGACGAGGCCGCCGCCATCCGGCTGCGGCCGGATCTCGTGCTGTACGGGCCGGACGGCTCCCCGTGCGCCGTCGCGGACGCCAAGTACAAGACGGAGAAGCGGAACGGCTGTCCGGAGACGGACCTGTACCAGATGCTGGCGTACTGCACTGCGCTGGGACTGGGCGCGGGACACCTGGTGTACGCGAAGGGCGAAGCCCCGCACGCCGCCCATCGGGTACGCCATGCGGGCCCGGTGATCCACCAGCACGCTCTCGACCTGGAACAGGAACCCGCTGCGCTGCAAGCCGATGTCGAGGAGGTCGCGCAGCGCATGACGGTCGACTGACGCGACCTCCTACGGTCACTCCGGCTAGGACAGCTTCCACTCGCCGGTCTGGTCGGCGAAGCCCGAGTCCATGGTGAACTGCACGGTGGAGAGCTTCGCCGCCTCGGGGACCTCGAAGACGATCCAGCCGAGGCCCTGGGCACCGGGCTTGAGCTTCAGGCTGGACGCCATGGTGGGACCGGCCGTGATGTCGCCGAAGCCGGCGTCGAACTGCTGCCCCTCGCTGTCGGCGACCTGGGCGCCGTTGGACGGACTGTCGCTGTAGGCCGCCTCGCCCGTGTTGACGAGCTTGAACTGCACGCCGACCCATCGCTTGCCCGCGTCCGGCTCCAGGAACTGGTCGGCCGACTTCGCGGGGTCGGCGACCTTGACGACGGTGACGTCCATCCGGCTGCCGTTCTCCATTCCGCGCAGGGTCAGGGTGTCCCCCACTTCGGCGACCTCGGGGGCACTGTCTTCCTTCTCCTTCTCCTTCGACGTCCCCTTGGCGCTTCCCTCGTCCGCGGCGCCGCTCTTCGGCTTGTCCACAACGGTGCTTCCGGTGTCACAGGCCGTCAGAGTGAGCGCGCCGAGGGCGGCGAGAACGGCGATGGCGGTGCGGGTGCGGGCGTACATGGTCCCCCCAAGGACTGGTCTGACGGTTCACGTGGGGCCCTTGCGGAGCAACAACTCGCAAGGACTGGCGTTAACGTACTGATAGCTCGTTGACGATGTCAACAGGCTACCCGCAGTGTCATGTGGTTGTCGTGCGGGCGAGAGGAGGACTACGGAGGGTGCGGTCGGGGCGCATCGTCGCTTTCCGGGTGGGGGCGACTCCGTGCCGGTTCGCGTTCGCCTGCAGCTTCTGGGAGGGCTGCGGACCTCCGGGCCAGCCGTACGAGCAGGCGTACGCAAGACCATGCGGGGTTCCGGCAAGACAGGGTGGCCCTTGCCAGGCTGTGGGCGGACACGGGGCTGCGTCCGGAGGCCGTCGAGAAGGCCCGCGATCCACACGCCAGACCGTCCGCATCAACACCTTCCGGCGCGCGCGGCGTCCCGCTCCTGAGGCCGGCAGCGGCGTCTTCCCCTCGTCCACGCTGCGGCGCGAAGCGGCCTACTCCGAGGGGGCCGAGCGCCGGTGATCGACCAGCTCCGCGACGCGGTCGCCCGACGTCCGGTCGTCGACCGAGGCCGTCATCCGCTGTTCCGCGCCGGGCGGGTCCTGCTCACCCGCTCCGTTCCTCGGGAGCGAGTGCGCCGTTGCTCAGTCCGTCCTGCGCGAGAGCGGCGATCTGTCGGCTCAGCTCCGCGATGCGGCGGGCCCGCTCCTCGAACTCCCGGAGCGCACGGAACGCCGCGCCGTACCGACGCTGCGTGGTGATGTCCATCTGTGGGATCCGCGCGCCCTTGCCGTCCAGCCGAAACGTTCCACTCGCGCTGGTCGAGCGGCGACTGTTCGCCGCACTGTGCAGGAAGCCGCGCAGGAAGTCGGTGTCGAGCTGGTCGCTCACCGAGACGGGCTCCGGGTCGGCGTTCTCGACCAGGCCGGCACGCATCAGATCGGACACGCTGACGCTGGGACCGTCCAGGGCACCCGTGCCCGCGCCGGCCGCCAGGGACGGGAGGAGTTCACCGACGCGGCGCGCGTGCTCGGCCAGTTCCCGGCTCAGTGCCCCGTACTCGGCGACGTAGTCGCGGTGGTACTCCTCGACGTGGCGGCTCGGGGTCAGGTCCACCAGATCGTCCAGCAGGTCGATCTGCGCCACGTCCCGGGTCTGTTCGGGCCTCGGCTCAAGCGGCCCGTCCGGCTCATTGCTGGTGAGGTCGACCATGCGGACGGTGCCGGTCGTGTCGTCGGGCGTGCGCGGCCGGCGCAGGTGCCACAGGTGGACCGGGAGCGCGTGCGCGGCGGCGGTGCCGGGCGCCAGTGCGGTCACCTGGGTGAGGATCCCCCGGCGGACGAGTTCGGCACGGATGCGTCGCCCCGCCTTGCGGTACGCCACCGACGCGGGCATGACCATGATGACGTGGCCGCCGGGCGCGGTGTGCGCGTAGGCGTGCTGGAGCCAGGCCAGCTCTCCCTCGGCCCGCGACGGGGTGCCCAGCTCCCAGCGGGGGTCGAGCAGCAGTTCCTCCCTGCCCCAGTCGGAGTCGCTGACCGGCGGGTCGCACACGACCAGGTCGGCCCGACAGTCCGGCCACCGGTCGGACCGGAGGGAATCGCCGTGGGCGACTTCCAGGTGGGCGGGTTCCGCGAGCCGGGCCCGCCACTGGGCCAGCCGTGCGCTGCGGGCGTCCACCTCCTGGCCGTAGCGTCGGGCGGACTTCCCGGCGCCGACGGTGAGCAGGAGCGTGCCCAGGCCGCACGCGGGGTCGAAGATCACCGTCGCGCCCTTGGCGACGTCGGCCGCCGCCCGGCGGACCGCACGGACCACGCGAGGCGACGTGACCTGGTCCGACCCGGCACGCCGCACCGACTCCGTGAACCGCTCGACCAGGTCGTTCACCACCTCGGCCGGGCCGCCCGCCGCCGCCATGCGACCCGCCAGCTCGACCGCCTGACCGGGGAGTGCGGGCGGCGTCCCCTCGTCAGGAGCGGCGAGCACCTGGGCGAGGTCGGCGAGCCCGCTGAGGATGTCGTCGCCGTAGGCGCCGCGCAGTACCTGCCACAGCTGGACCTCGTCGGTGACGTCCTGGCCCTTGCGCTGCTTGTCCAGCCAGTCCTGGACCTCGGCGAGGTCGTAGAGGGGACTGTTCGCTCCGCCTCCGGCGGGTGCCGGGAAGTCGTCGTACCGCCGTCGCCAGTTCGACACGGCAGCACGCGTGACACCCGCGATGCGGGCGATCTCGGAGCCGGTCACCAACGGGTTCGTTGAACTGGCAGGGGTCTTGGCCATACCGGTAAAGGTACACACGTCACTGTTCGGCGACAATAAAGGGCCGGTGTTGACGACGTCAACGAACGCCGGCCCCGGATCGACCGTCCTGCTCCGCGGAGAGGGACAGGGTACAAGGCCGTCGGCCGCGTGACTCCAGCAGCCGGCACCACCGGACCGGAAGCCGCCAACTGGGCTGCCCTCGTCCGTACTTGACGGATGGCCAGGTCGTCTCGGGCCGAGCCGCCCGAGGGTCAGGTTCGTTCGACGGACGGCCGGGGCGCGGTGAGCCTGGGCGAACACCCTGGTCTGCTCAGGGCGGAGCGATCCGGGGCCGTCCACGCGAGTGGTCATGCTTCCTCCCCGCCCCTGCAACTCCCGGCGTCCCGGCGCGCGGACCTCACCTCCGGTCCGGCCGAACCCTCACACCGGCAGCGCGTGCAGCTCCGTGCCGTGCAGGGCGAAGACGCGCTTGCCGTCGGTGGCCACCAGCCAGGCGTGGTGGTCGCCGGTCCCGTCGTTGAACGTCCAGCGCACGTCGCCGGTCTTCGCGTCCATGGCGATGATGCCGCCCTGCTTGTCCAGGTCGGTGGCGCCGTAGAGGGTGTCGCCCGCCCTGACGTACTGGCGCGGCACCTGCAGCCCCGCCGACGCGAGGGCCGTGGACGTCCAGAGCTGCTTGCCGGTCCGCGGGTCGAGGGCGCGCACCGTCCTGGCGCTGTCGGCGATGTAGAGCACGTCCTCCACGACGGACGGCTCCTTGAAGAGAGCCGCCTCCGACGTCTCCAGGGACCACTTCTCCTTGCCGTCGGAGAGGGTGAACGCCTGGAGGGTGCGGCCCTGCGGGACGATCACCAACTCCTCGTGGACGGCGAAGAAGCCGTAGTTCGTCTTCGTCGTCTTCTGCGTCCACACCTGGCTGCCGGTGGCGGTGTCGCGCACCGTGAGGTTCTTCTTGAAGTCGGTGTAGACGAGGTGGCGTCCGCGGACGGCGGCGTGGATGCCGTTCTGCATCGTGCCCAGGTCGCGCTGCTCCTTCCAGGCGACCTTGCCGGTGGTGCTGTCCAGGGCGGCGATGACGTTGGTCTTCGAGGAGCCGTCGTCCTCGAGGACCTCGGCGACGACGTACACCTGCCCGTCGTCCACCGCGATCGGCCGGGGCTGCCGGTAACCCTCCCCCAGGCGGCTGCGCCAGGTCTCCTTGCCGGTGGCCGGGTCGTATCCGGTGACGGTGCCGTCGTAGGTGTTGGCGGCCAGGTACAGGGTGTCCTTGCCGAGCAACAGTGGTGCCCCGGGGACGGTGCCGCCCGGCAGGGACCACTTCTGGCTGCCGGTGGCGATGTCGAGGGCCGCCAGTGGGCTGCCGGAGGCGAGGACGACGCCGCCCGCGACCAGGAGTTCGTCGTTGTCCCCGAAGGTCTCGGCAGAGGTCGACTTCGTCCACAGGGGCTTCGGCGCCCGGCCGTCGGTGGCGGATCCGTCGCCGCCGTCGCCGGAGGCCTTGCCGCCGCCCTTCGGCCGGTCACCGGCGGCACGTCCCGGCTCCTCGACGTCCACGGCGTCGTCGTCGCAGCCGACCGCACCCGCGCCCAGGGCGGCCAGCACGAGACCTCCGCCGGCCAGCCGCAGCAGACGCCGGCGGGACGGGGACCTGCCGCTGCCGGGCGATCTGCCGTTCGGCGTGCTGTCTCGCATGGTCATGCGCGTACCCCCGTTGAGTCGTTGAGTCGTTGAATCGCTTGCGTCGTTTGAGTTGTTCGAGTCGTCGGAGCAGGGACGTGTGCGACCTCCGCGGAGTGAGCGGGAAGGCACCGGCCCCGCCGCGCCTCCGTGCCGGACCGACGGCCGCAGGCCCCTGCGAGCAGGAACGTTAACCGGGCTCCCGCGACGTCCGCGCCTCAAGATCCCAACCGGGACAGCACCGTGAAGCAACTGAGACAACGGGGGCTGGTTGGCTCGTACGGAACGGATCGCGAGCGGACACCGTCTTCCACATCCGCCGCCCGTCCACCTGCCCCGGCTTCCACCCACCCGGCGACATGTTCGACTTTCAACAAAAATCGTTTACGGTTGAACTATAAGCACCCGGACACGGGTGATCGTCGCAGGAAGGAGTCGGCATGAGGGCATGGCAGTTCAACGAGGTCAACGAACCGTTCACGTTGGTCGAGTGCGAGGACCCGAAGCCCGGCGCCGACGAGATCGTCATCGACGTCAAGGCGTCCGGTCTGTGCCACAGCGACGTGAGCTTCGTCGACGGCACCCTGACTCCCATCCTGGGTTACAGGCCGATCATCCTGGGCCACGAGACCGCCGGCGTCGTCAGCGCCGTCGGTGCGGACGTGAGCGGGTTCGCCGTGGGCGACCGGGTGGGGGTACCGGCGGTCACCGAGGGCCCCGGACCGCGGTCGACGGCGGGTTCGCCGACAAGGTGGTCGTCAAGGCCGACCTCGTCGTGCGCGTACCCGACGAGGTCGACTTCTCCCAGGCGGCCCCGGCGATGGACGCCGCGCGCACGGCCTACCGCGCCCTCGTGACGTTCGGACGGGTCGAGGCCGGGCAGAACGTCGGCATCATCGGGTTCGGCGGACTCGGCTCCCTCGGCGCGCAGATCGCCAAGGAACTGGGCGCCCACGTCTACGTCGCCGAGATCAACGAAAAGGTCTGGGAGACGGCCAAGGATCTCGGGGTGGCGGGCGTGTCCCAGGACATCCGCGACTTCGAGGACCGGGGCCTCGACGTGATCGTCGACTTCGCCGGCTTCGGCACCACCACCGCCTCCGCCCTCGACGCCGTCAAGCACGGCGGCCGGATCGTGCAGATCGGGCTGGCCCGCGAGGAGTCCACCCTGTCCATGCAGCAACTCATCCTCAAGGAGGTCACCCTCGTCGGCGCCTCGAACGGCGAGAAGTCCGAGGCCGAGGAGGTGCTCCGCCTCATGGCCGGCGGCAACATCGAGTCGAAGATCGTGCCCATCACGTTCGAGCAGATCCCGGAGTACGTCGACAAGCTGGCCAAGGGCGAGGTCCCGGGACGTGCGGTGGCGATCCTCTGAGGCACCAAGGAGCACCGTGCGTCACCGACGGTGCTCCTGTGCTCCACGCGCATCACGGGTGCCGCCGGGCCGGAACCGTCCGGCATGACGGCACCCGTGGGGACTGCGGCCGGTTCGTACGGACCGTCCTCAAGCCGGGGCCCGTGGCACCGCACGGCGGGGTGAGGCGGACGCCGACCCGCTGCCCGGTCTCCCCGCCTCCAGGGTCCCGTCCGTACCCGAAGCACGTGGACGTCCAGTTCCTCGCCGGGCTGCTGGGCGCGGAGGTGACCGACCGCGGCCGCGTCCACGGGCCGTACGGCTCCGAGTTACGGCGCGGACCCGTTCTTCTTCCGGGTGCCGTCGCTCCCGCCGAGGGCGGCTACCCACGGGGACGCTCCCGAAAGTGTCGCGTGGCCGCTCGCTCCTGCCGGAGGCACGGCAGGCAGCCCCCGCGGGCGGTGGAGGCGGCGAGCGGCTGCCGCCGCCGGGCTGACCGGGGCAGTCGCCCGCCTCCGTCGGGGAACAGCACCCCGCGCCATGACCGGCAGGCCATCACCGGCCCGAACTCTCCACAACTTCCTCACCCGTGATGGTTGACATCTCCGTTCTGCAACTCCCGTCCCTGAGCCCTCCGACATCCACTACCGTGTCCCCAGGCATGCGTCGCCGCTGATCGGGCGCGCGCCAGGACCGAATGTCGAGGACACACGTGCAGATCACGCCTCTGAACCCCGAGGATCCGCTCTCGCTGGGCGATTTCGAACTCCTCGGCCGGATCGGCCAGGGCGGCATGGGCCAGGTCTTCCTGGGCGAGTCGCTCGGCGGTGAGCCCGCCGCGGTCAAGGTGATCAAACCCTCGGTGGTGGACTCCCAGTCCCGACAGCGGTTCGCGCAGGAGATCGAGGTGCTCAAGACCATCTGGGGTCCGCGCATCGCGGCCTTCCTGGGGGCCGATTCGGAGGCGGAGCAGCCGTGGCTGGCCACGGAGTACGTGGACGGCCCGGACCTCGCGCGGCACGTGAAGACACACGGCCCGCTGCCATCGGTCCTCACGGCGGCGCTCGGCGCGATCCTCGCCGAGGCGTTGTCCGGGGTGCACACCCAAGGGCTGCTGCACCGCGACCTCAAGCCGGCCAACGTCCTGCTGGGGCCGAACGGCCCGAAGATCATCGACTTCGGCCTGGCGGCGTTCACCGAGTCGTCCTTGTCCCTCACCGCCCCGCACCAGGTCGTCGGCACCCCGATCTGCATGGCCCCGGAGCAGGCCGCCGGTGTGAAGCCGCTGACGGCGGCGGTGGACGTGTACGCGCTGGGGGCCCTGATGCTGTTCGCGGTGGCGGGTCACTACCCCCATCAGGCGGCCACCCCGTACATGGTGTTCCACCTGGTCACCGACCCCGGCACGGCACCGGACCTGTCCGGCGTACCGGACGATCTGGCCCCCCTCCTCACCGGCATGCTCGCGCACGGCGCCGAGGACCGGCCGTCGCTGACGGAGGTGGTGCAGCAGTGCCGCTCGGTGATCGAGGCGCAGGGCATGAAGATCGCCCAGGCGCGTCGCAGGCTCACCGCCCACACGGTGGAGCGGCGGCAGCACAGGCCGGCGCCCGCCGACAGCGTCCCCACGGTCGCCTGGCCCGCCCCCGCGAACGACACGGCGGTCATGGAGATCAGCCCGGCCCAGTTGGAGACACCGGCCGACGTGCCGACGGTCTCTCCGTCTCTGGCCGAGACCGCCCCCGGGTCCTCCGCCGCGGCCTCTTCCGCCCCGGCGCACGCGGACGCCCCCGGTGTCACGCCCGCCGAGCCGGGGGATGGCCCCGCCGGTGCCCGGCATGACCGGCCGGGGCCGGGGCATCGCCCGCCCACGGATCGCCCACGGGCCCCGGAGCCGACGCACACGCTGCGGCATTCCGTCCAGGCCCGCAGGACGGCGCAACGGCTGCGTACCGCGTACGCGGCGAAGGCCCCGTTCTGAGACCCCGGCGGGTCGGCCGGGACCGGCCCCCGCGTCCGCTCCCCCACCCCCTGTCCCGCGGTCAGGCCGTGCGCCTGCCGGCAGCCCGTCCCACCACCGTCCGTCCCCTCGACCCGAACGCCCAGGAGGCACCCGCGTGACCGCCGACGTGAGCACCGCTCCCGCGACCAGCGGCGAGGACGCCCAGTTCCCGCCGGGCGCCCAGATCCTCGTGCGGGACGAGGTGTGGCTGGTGCGCAACGCGACCCGGACCGAGCACGACGGGGCCCGGGTCGAGGCGGTCGGCGCCTCGGACTTCGTGCGCGACCAGGAGGCGGTGTTCTTCACCGGCCTGGACCGCATCGAACTGCTCGACCCGAAGCTGACCCGTCTGGTCCGGGACGACTCGCCGAACTTCCGACGCTCGCGGCTGTTCCTGGAGGCGGTGCTGCGCAAGACGCCGCTGCCGCAGGCCGAGCGCGGCCTGGCGCTCGCGGACTCCTTCCTCCTGGACGCCCTCCCCTACCAGCAGCGTCCGGCACAGCTCGCCCTGTCGGGCCGCAATCTGCGCCCGCGCCTGCTCATCGCGGACGTCGTCGGTCTCGGCAAGACCCTGGAGATCGGCCTCACGCTGGCCGAGCTGATCCGCCGGGGCCGGGGCGAGCGCCTCCTGGTCGTCACCCCGCAGCACGTCCTGGAGCAGTTCCAGCACGAGCTGTGGACCCGGTTCGCGATCCCTCTGGTGCGCCTGGACTCCGTGGGCATCGAGCGGATCCAGCGGGAGATCCCGGCGGGCCGCAACCCGTTCACCTACTTCAAGCGCGTCATCGTCTCCATCGACACCCTGAAGAACACCGACCAGTACAAGCATCACCTGGAGCGCATCAACTGGGACGCGGTCGTCATCGACGAATCGCACAACCTCATCAACAAGGGTTCCCTGCGCAACCAGTTGGCCCGCACCCTCGCCCCGCACACCGACGCGCTGCTGCTGGCGTCCGCGACCCCGCACAACGGCGACGCCCGCTCCTTCGCCGAGCTGATCTCGCTGCTCGACCCGGCCGCGATCCGCGACCCGGAGCACTACCGCGCCGACGACATCAAGCACCTGTTCATCCGCCGTACGAAGGTCAGCCCCGAGGTGCGGGAGCAGATGAAGGGGCAATGGGCGGACCGGGGCCCGTCGCGTTCGATCCGGGTGACGGCCACGCCGGCCGAGGAGAAGATCTTCGAGGAGCTGGCAGCGGTCTGGCTGCCGTCCGACGGGTCGAAGTCGGTCAGCGACGTGCCCCTGTTCCCGTACACGCTGCTGAAGTCGTTCCTCTCCTCCCACGCGGCGCTGAAGGCCACGGTCTCCACGCGGATCAGGACGCTGGACAAGAAGAACGCACCGCAGGCGACCGCGGCCGAACGGGCGGCCCTTGAGCGGCTGCTGGAGCTGGCGTCGGGCATGACGGAGGCGGACTCCGGCAAGTTCGGCGCGCTGGTCGAGCAGCTCCGTGAGATCGGGGTCGGGCCGAAGTCGGACACCCGGGTCGTGGTGTTCTCCGAGCGGGTGCAGACGCTGGAGTGGCTGGCGCGGACGGTACCGGCGGCGCTCGGCTTCAAGGGGAAGGCCGCAGAGAAGGCGGCGCGGGTCATGCACGGCGGCCTTTCCGACGAGCAACAGATGCAGTGCGTGGAGGACTTCGGCCTCGCGGACACGCCGGTACGCATCCTGTTCACGGGCGACGTCGCCTCCGAGGGCGTCAACCTGCACCGCCAGTGCCACCAGCTCGTCCACTACGACGTCCCCTGGTCCCTGATCCGCATCGAGCAGCGCAACGGCCGCATCGACCGCTACGGGCAGTCCCACCAGCCGCAGTTCCGGGCGCTGATCCTGACCAGTTCGGTGGACGGCGCCAAGGACGACACGCTCGTCTCCGAACGCCTCCTTGAGCGGGAGGCGGAGGCACACCGGTCGCTGGGCACGGCGGAAGCGGTGTCCGGCCTGTACCGGGCGGAGGCCGAGGAGAAGTCCCTCATCCAGGATCTGCTGCGGGGGCGAGACGTGGACGAGTCCCTCGACGCGGACCGTACCTCCGGTGCCGGTTCGGACGAGGGCGTGGACGACTTCCTCGCCGACTTCTTCGGCGCCGTGAACGACGCCCCGGAGGAGGACTCGGGTGCGTCAGCCGACACGGACGGCACCGGAGCGGTGCCCCGGGCGAAAGTGCCCCGGCTGTTCGGCTCCGCCCGCGAGTTCCTCGACGAGGCGCTGCGCGAGGTCTACCCGGACGCCCACGACCGGCTGGACCTGTCCGCCGACCCGGACACCGGTCTGCTGTCCTTCGTCCCGCCCTCCGACTTGATTCACCGCCTCAAAGCGCTCCCCCCGGACTACGTCCGTGAGCAGGGCCTGCGCGACCGGCTGAAGGTCACCTTCAACCGGCGCCTCGCCGACAGCAGCCTGGCCCGCGCCCGCGCCTCGGCGACGTCGAGCTGGCCCGACATCTCCCTGCTGACCGACCTCCACCCGGTCATGGAGTGGCTGACGGACAAGGTCCTGGTCCGCCTGGACCGACAGGAGGCGCCGGTGCTGACCGCCGAGGTGCAGCGGCCCACGTACCTCGTGCAGGGCATCTACTCCAACGCGCTCGGCCGTCCGACCGTCGTGAAGTGGATGGCCGTCACCACGGACGGAGAGGTCGACGACGACATGGTGGCCGTGCTGCGTCGCGCCCAGGTCGGCCCGACGATGGCGAACCCGGGCCTCGCCCACGACACGGACGCCCTGGCCCAGGCGATCCCCACCGTTCTGGACCGGGCCGAGGCGTTCCTGGAGCAGCACCGTGAGGCGTGGGACGAGCCGCTGCGGGCGCCCATCGAGGAGTACAAGGCCCGCCTGGGCACGTGGGAGCAGCCGAGGCTGACCGCGGGCAGGGGTTCCTCCGCACCGACCGCCACGCGCGACCGGCTCGCCTCACTCGCGGACTCCCTGCTCACCACCGGCCGCCCGATGCTCCGCGTCCTCGCCGTCCTCGCCCCGGCCCACACCGCCGCCTGACCGACACACCCAGAGGTTGCTCACGATGACGTTCGACTCCCTGGTCAACCGCGGCGACTACTTCTCCGCGCACTACCTCGCCGAGGTCCTGCCCAAGGACCTCAAGTCCGGCCTGCTCGCCCAGTGGAAGCAACGCGAGGAGGACGCCGCCGACGCCGAGCGGCCCGAGGGTGCGCTGCCGGTCACCCCCCGCGCGGGCCTGCGGGCGCTGCGCCGCACGTACTTCGCGGCGCGCTCCTACTTCACGATGGACGAGGAGCACGCGGCGACCGGCGACGATGCCGTCACGTACGACGCACCCGAGTGGCGCGAGCGGGTGCGCACGCTGAACGGGGAGGTGCTGCGCGCGCTCGGCTTCGACGCCAAGCCGGGCACGCTGACCGTGGTGCGGGCGGACCAGTCGTACGAGGTGACGGTCGCGCACACGGAGAAGGATCTCGTCGCCCTGGACTGCGGCTGGTCGGCCGAACCGGATGACGCGCTGGACCCGGACGGGGCCGGGCGGCTGCTGGAGGAGCTGCGTCTGGACGGCCAGCACACGGTCGCCACGGGGTCCAAGCTCGCGTCGTTCCTGTTCGCGTGCGAGGACGCGCCGCGCTATGTGCTGCTGCTGGTCGGCGGTGTCGTCGTGCTCGCGGACCGGGCGGTGTGGGGTGAGGGCCGGTACCTCGCGGTGTCGCTGGACACGGCGCTGGAGCGCAACGACACGAAGGCGGGCGGCGAACTCGACACGGTGGCCGCGCTGTTCGGCGCGGACTCGCTGCGTACGCCGGAGGAGGGTGGGGAGAACCCGCTCGCCACGCTGGTCGACAAGTCGACGAAGCATGCGGTGGGCGTGTCGAGTGAGCTGCGCGACGGGCTGCGGCTGAGCGTCGAGCTGATCGCCAACGAGGTGCTGGACCGGATCCGGGAGGGCGGTGTCCGTCCGGAGGAGGTCAAGGAACTCCCCGAGCTGGGCCGCCAGTTGACGCGGGAATCGCTGCGCTATCTGTACCGGATCCTGTTCCTGCTGTACGCGGAGGCCCGCCCGGAGCTGGGTATCCTGCCGTCGGACTACCCCGAGTACCAGATGGGGTACGGCCTTGGCCGGCTGGGCGAGCTGATCGCCGAGCGGGATCTCGTCGACGAGAAGTCCCGCAAGGGGTTCTACCTGTACGAGTCGCTGGATCTGCTCTTCAGCAAGGTGCAGGAGGGCTACCGGCCGCGCCGTACGCATGGAGTGGTGGACGAGAAGGCCTCGGAGGACGTGGGGCTGCGGTTCGAGCCGCTGCACTCCAAGCTGTTCGAGCCGGAGGCGATCCGGCTGATCGGCGCGCGTGCGGTTCCCGACCCGCGTGTCGACAGCGAGGTCGAGGGAGGGGAGCGGTTCATCGACACCCGGCTGCGCAACGAGACGCTGTACCGGGTGCTGCGGCTGCTGATGCTCACGCGGGGCAAGAAGCGGGAGCGCGGTGGGTTCATCTCGTATGCGCAGCTCGGAATCAACCAGTTGGGGGCCGTGTACGAGGGGCTGATGTCCTACTCGGGCTTCGTGGCGGGCGAGGAGCTGTACGAGGTCGCGAAGAACGGGGACCCGAAGGACGGTTCGTGGCTCGTTCCGGCGACGAAGGCCGACGAGTACCCGGACGAGGTGTTCGTCCGGCACAAGGACGAGGTCACGGGCGAGGAGCGGCGGGTCCGGTATGCGCCGGGTGCGTTCGTGTACCGGCTGTCGGGGCGTGACCGGCAGACGTCGGCGTCGTACTACACGCCGGAGTCCCTGACGCGGGTCACCGTGCAGTTGGCGTTGCAGCACCGGTTGGACCAGGACGACACGGTCACCGAGGCGCGTGAGCTCCTTGACTGGAAGATCTGCGAGCCGGCGCTCGGTTCCGGTGCGTTCTTGAACGAGGCGATCAACCAGGTCGCGGCGGAGTATCTGCGGCGGCGGCAGGACGAGTTGGGCGTCGCCATCGACACGGAGAAGTACGCGGTCGAGCTTCAGAAGGCCAAGGCGTACATCGCGCTGCACAACGCCTACGGCGTCGACCTCAACAACACGGCGGTGGAGCTGGCGGAGGTGTCGTTGTGGCTCAACACGATGCATCCGGGGATGGAGGCGCCGTGGTTCGGGCTGCATCTGCGGCGGGGCAACTCGCTGATCGGCGGGCGTCGGGAGATCTACTCCGCTGAGCGCCTGAAGAAGGGCGGCTGGCTGGGGACGACTCCGGAGCGTTTCCCGTTGTCGGAGGCGGTGGCGGGGGCCGCGCTGCCTGAAGGGGCTGTGCATCACTTCCTGCTTCCGGCGAAGGAGTGGGGCGCGGTCGCCGCCGAGAAGGAAGCGAAGGCGCTGGCCCCGGAGGAGGCGAAGGCGCTGGGTGCTTGGCGGAAGGCGATCACCAAGTCGCCGAACGCCACGCAGACAAAGCGGTTGCAGGGGTTGGCCCGGCGGGCTGAGTACCTGTGGGGGCTGGTCGTGCGGCGGCTGGAGATCTCCGAGCGGGAGATTTCGCGGCGGGTGGATGTGTGGGGGGCGGAGGACGGGTGGCTGCGGTCGCCCGAGGTCGCGGTGCCGAGGGAGAAGGTCAAGGCGGACCTGGAGGCCGTCGACACGCCGTACTGGCGGCTGAAGACGCTGATGGACGCGTGGTGTGCGCTGTGGTTCTGGCCCGTGCAGAGTGCGGCGCTGCTGGACGGGTCGGCGGAGGTGTACGCGCGGGCGGCGGAGGTTACTTCGCAGTCGGCGGGGTGGACGGTGTCGGCGGCGCCGGCTTCGGCTTCGGATGCGGTTCCGAGTCAGGCGGGGGCGCCTGCGCGGGAGACGTATGAGTCGGAGGACCTGTTCGGTGACGTTCAGGTCGTCGAGGTCAAGGCGAAGGCTGCGCGGGGTGGTAGTCGCAAGGAGCAGATTCGCGGTGAGCGGCGGGCTGTGATTTCGCTGGCCTCACTGGACGACTGGCTGGACTTCGCCGAGTCGTTGTTGGGGACGCAGGATGTAGCTGCGGATTCGTTGGTGGCCCACTTCGACACGCTGGATGAACTGGAGCGGTACGAGGACGACTTGCCCGAGTGGATGGGCATGGAGCGTTTCACGTCGCTGGAGTCTCGGTATCCGTGGGCGGGGGTTGCGAGGGACGTGGCTGAGCAACACGGATTTTTCCACTGGGAGCTTGAGTACGCGGCTATCTTCGCGGCGCGGGGTGGATTCGATTTGCAGGTGGGGAATCCACCTTGGGTTCGACCTCGATGGCTGGAGGACGGGGTTCTTGCCGAGTATGAACCGTGGTTCATACTGACCGAGAGGCCGGGAGTAACCGAGTGGCGGTCGCGAAAGGCAGAGCTGTTGCGGGAAGGTTCCCCAGCGCGACCGTACTTCCTCAGCGAGCTGGCAGGCAACGCTGGACTCGTTTCATCACTCGCGAGTACTGCGACTTACCCGCTGCTGGTCGGGACCCAGCCAGATCTATATCGCGCCTTCATGTGCCGCGTCTGGAACTCAACAGCAGAACTTGGAATCGCTGGCCTGATCCACCCGGACACGCATTTCAGTGGCACCAGGGAGCTCAACCTGCGCGCCGCCACGTATAGACATCTACGACTGCACGCTCATTTCGCAAACGCTCTCACACTTTTCGAAATCGCCCATCGGTTCGAGTTCGGCGTACACATTTACGGCCAATCCCAATCGGTCAATTTCACGCACATCAGTTGGCTCTTTTCACCTGAAACCCTGCCTGCCTCGCTAATCCATGATGGCACCGGCCCGACACCCGGAATGAAGCACAATCAAACGTGGGATCTTCGCCCTCACCTTTCGCGCCTCACCCAAGTCGACGCAGTCAGGTTGCAGCAGTGGCATCGGCTCGCCGGCGAAGACCTAGATGGCCATGAATCCGCGGCTCTGTTGTACCCAGTCACAAGTAGTGAACAGAAAGCCATCTCAGCGCTCGCCAACGTAAACCTACGCTTGGGTGACCAGAACCCCAGAATCACATCCGGATACCACGAGAAGAACGGAAAAGAAGAGGGACACATCCGATGGTCGACGCAGGACCCCGACGCCTTGGATGACCTGATCCTACAAGGGCCTCACCTGGCCCCCGCGACACCCCTTTTCAAGCAACCCAACGAAAACTGTCGCAGCAAGGGAGACTGGTCCGCCTTTGACTTGCTCACCATCTCGGCCGGCGTCGTTCCTCGCACAAACTACGTCCGCGCCTGCTCCGAGGCTGACTTCACCACTGCGCAAGATATCTGGGAATTGTCCGGGACTCGACGCTACACGCAGTACTTCCGAGTCGCCTGGCGCAAGATGATCCCGCTGACCAACGAGCGCAGCCTTTTTGCCGCTCTGATCCCGCCGGGTCCTGCGCACATTCACGCCGTACAATCGATGGCTCTGCCGAATAACCGGCTGACCACCCTCACGGCAGGCTTCTGGGCTTCCCTACCTTTGGACTACCTGCTGCGTGTCACAGGCCGTTCTGATCTGCAAGTGGCCGAGGCTCGCAAGATGCCCGCCGCCGACCCGTCCCATCCCCTCGCCCCGGCCATTCTTCTCCGTACGCTGCGCCTGAACGCCCTCACCGAGCACTACTCCCCCTTGTGGGAGGAGCTCTACGATCCGCGCTGGGCCGGCTACGAGGACTGGGCAAATCCCGACTGGCCCCACATGAAGCCGCTCGCCGCCGGGCTCACCGCCACCTGGCAGTACAATATCCCCCTTCGAACCGAGTACGAACGCCGTGCCGCGCTCGTCGAACTCGACGCACTCGTCTCCGTCTGCCTCGGCATTACTGCTGACGAACTCGTGGCAATCTACAAGTCTCGCTACCCAGTTCTGTACGACTACGAGGCGCAGACCTACTTCGACGCCAACGGCCGCAAGATCGCGGGCCATCACAACACCTACGGTCACGGCCAGACCAAGCAGGACTACATCGACCTCCTGGCCCACCTGGAGAACCCTGAGACAACCCCACCTCCGGCCGGCTACACCGCTCCCTTTTACAAGGCGGACCGCGAGTCCGAGATGCGCGCCGCGCACGCGCACTTTCAAGGTCGCCTGGACGCGGAGATCGCCGCCGGCCGCTGGACTCCTCCCGCGAAGAGTGCGGTCTGAGTGCCGCCCCTCGGACAACGGTCGGCGCATCTGAGAGAAGCGCCGACCGTCGCGGGGAACCATGCAGGCTCACATCGTCCTGAGCAGGGCCGTCCAAGCCGCCGAGCCAACCTGCAATACAGGTCCGTCGTGTGCCCGGCACTTCGAGTCGCGCACATGGACAGCAGCCGCGTCCAGCGCAACCTCAACGCACTCGCCGCCCGCACCACTGCTATAGCTACTCGTGAACCAGCACAGGTCCGAGCGGGGCTGACGGCTCGCGTCTTCCGTGTTCATAGGTCCATACCTTTCTTCGTGGGTTGCTCACGGTCATTCGTAGGATCGGGACACCCAGGGGCATCGGGTGTGGCTGTCATATTTCTGCCGTTGTAGTGGCTTT